>CAIZIT010000119.1 GCA_903933115.1 uncultured Burkholderiales bacterium | reverse complement strand
TTGCGCAATGGGATCAAATCAATGTAGAGTTTTTGGGCAGAGCCATTTATGCAGCCATTATCCATAAAGAGGAATCTAGGGATGCACTTTTGAACGTGGTGCCTAATGTGAGAGAGATCATGCTCAAG
Source organism: uncultured Burkholderiales bacterium (assembly GCA_903933115.1). Lineage (GTDB taxonomy): Bacteria > Pseudomonadota > Gammaproteobacteria > Burkholderiales > Burkholderiaceae_C > Limnohabitans. The sequence goes on along the minus strand of CAIZIT010000119.1, from coordinate 25,689 downwards.
GCGGGGTATTTAAGCAAAGTGATATGAAAAAAGTTGATTCGATTGAGGCACGTCTTTTTAAAAAGGAAAAGTTCAAGATTCGCGTCCTGTGGATCACTTTAACTTTGATCATTGCGTCTATGCTGGGGATGGCGGGCAGTTACATTGCCATCTTGCATCAGCAAGAAATCAGCAACAAGTTCATTGGATCGCAGGCTGTCGAGCGAATGGTGTTGTCCAATTTTGAAGGCCAAGTGCTTTACTTGGATGAGCGACTTGAGGCAGCAAGAAACATAGTCCGATCAGCTAACAGTCTTCAAAGCATCAATACTTTTGAATTGCTAAAAAATTACTCCTTCAAAAATACAGCCATCAGAAACATCATTGTCCTTGATCAAAATGCAACCCCTGTTGCCTATTCACCCAGTTTAGATCTTCCCATGTCCTTTGATCAGGCAGTTGAGGTTGCAAAGAAGTCTGTCTTTGATATTCCTGTATCGACCACGGTTGTCAAAGGTGAGCGCACCCTTGCAGCTAGAGTATTGGCTGTGCATTTGGACAACGGACAGTATTTGGGAGCAGTCATTGGCGTCATAGATTCGAGTTGGGTTGATGAGTTGACACAGGATATTTTCAAGTCTTACGGCATGAGACTATCTCTGATTTGGAGCGATTGCGAAATCACTTCCCTTGAAGCCAATGATGTTGCAAAGAGTCAATTCAAATCCTACAGCAAGGAACATGTAGAAAATAAATCGGTGAATTTGGACTTGATTGCTAGGACGTCCTTTTATTTGTTTGAGAGCAGTTTGTTTTGGACAAGATCACTTTTTATTCTGATCATCGCCATTGCCATTGGAATTGCGTGCTTGATTGCTGGAGCCGTGCTGATCCAGGCCATCTATAAAAAGCAAACGCGGGGCTCTATACGTGAACACATGAGTAAGGTGGATGCAGAGATGCATGCAAAATTTGTAGCCAACATGAGTCATGAGTTGCGAACCCCTGTAAGTGGTATTTTGGCAGCGTGCGAAATTTTGAATGTATCTGGTGTCAATGCAGATCAACAAAAAATGATCCATTTGATCAGTACGGCAAGTGGGCACTTGATCAATTTACTCAATGCCATTTTGGATGACTCGAAAATCCAGGCGCAAGCATTGAGTCTGAATCGAAAGTTTGAAAAAATTACACCTATTTTGAACAACTGCATTGAACTCTTCATTCCCCTTGCGCAAGCGAAAGGCGTTGCCATTGTCAATGAGACTTCGATTCCAGGGGACATGCTGATCAATGTTGATCAACTTCGATTGATTCAAGTCTTGACCAACTTGATCGCCAATGCGGTCAAGTTTACTCAAGTAGGATCCATCCAAGTCAGGTCATCGTTAAACTTTGCTTCCACTGAGAAAGATTTCGGACTTTTGATTTTTTCATTCAAGGATACGGGCATTGGCATCCCCAAGTCAGAGATGGATAATCTTTTTAAACCTTTTTTCCAAGTGGACTCCTCTGAGAGTCGCTCCTACGGTGGAACGGGTCTTGGTTTATCCATTACAAGAAAATTGGTTGAGCTGATGGACGGCAGAATTCAAGTGCATTCCGAGCTTTTAAAAGGCAGTGAATTCATCGTGACGTTGCCTGTGGAATGCCAGCGTGAAGTGGCTCTCCCTGATCAGTGTGATAATCAAGAACTCATCAAGCCAAAGCGCTCACTGGTTGATTTGAAGGTTCTTCTTGTCGATGACAATGAAATGATCCGTGCTGTTTACAGTGCGTTGATCCAATCATTGGGTTGCCAATGTGTTTTGGCTAAAAACGGTCAAGAGGCTGTCGAGTCATTTAAGAAAGAGAAGTTTGATGTGATATTGATGGATTGTCACATGCCCATCTTGGATGGATTCGCAGCTGCTGCACAACTGCGCCACTTGGAGTTGTTGACGCCTTGGCTCGATCCCACTCCAATCGTCGCGCTCTCCGCTTCTCTGTCAGAGCAAGATCGCCTAAGAGGTTTTGAAGTCGGGATGAACGATTTTTGCACCAAGCCCATCAAAAGAAATATCTTAGAGGATTTGTTGGTGAGACTGTGTTTGATCGAGCCGCTTTGAAGCCTTCTATAGAAGGTGCTGAACACTAAGTAGTGTTGCTAGGCCTGCTGTTAAAAATCTCTGCTAGAGTCGCATTAAATGGTGTCAACTCTGTGCAATCTTGCATTAGCGGAGAAAGCCCATTTGGAGGAAGTGAACATGAGAATAGGGCTTTGGTTAGCAGCATGGTTGTGTTTCTTTGGGGGTTCAGTTTGGGCCGATGGGACCTACTCTCGCTTACCTGATATTCCCGAGCCCTTTACAGACCCTATTTTGATCAAAGAGCAGGCGTCTCGTGCTGCTTCCGGTGGCTCCATCATCAACCTCCAACTGACAACGGGACATGCACCCAAGATCATGGAGGGGACCTTGGGGTTGGCCAGAGCGATTCGGCTAGAGGCCGAGACATCTCGTTTCTTGAGAGAGTTGGTGATCATTCGAACGGCTGGTATTGTCGGCTCTGAGTATGAGCTCAATCAACACTATGCTCTGGCCAAGGCGTGTAAATACCCCAACGATAAAATTATGGCCGTACAAAATTGGAAAGTCTCCTCTCTTTTCACCGACCCCGAAAAAGCCATGTTGGCTTTTGTGGATGAAATGGCTCAGGGCGGTGATGTTAAAGATTCAACTTTCGAGGTGTTCTCGCATTTTTTTACGCCCAAGCAAATCGTAGAAATTTCTGTAACGGTCAGCAGTTACTATGGCAACGGCTTACTGACCAAGGCCCTCAAAATAAAACCTGAAACGGATGGACGCGTCACTTATCCTGGGAAATGTTGATGGGCGTGGTGGTGGGGTCTTATTTGTCCACCATCATGAATATAAAAATCAGCAGCAACGTCAAAATGGTCATGGAGATGACGAAAGTGACCATATTTTCTCCCTTATAGAATGAGCCTGACTCTATAGATCGGCTTGAAGTCTCAATTATTGAGTCTTGACCTAGGATTTACCTGTAGACGGGCCGTTCGGCTTTGCCTTTAAGCTCCCATCACCATGTTTGGGGTGCTGGCCTGCAGTTGAATTGCTTTTTTCCATGGAGCCTTTGCACCTCATTTTCTTCTAAGGAGAGTTGACGATGCAAGCCCACTGGATTAAAAGTTGCTCAATTTTTTTGTTGTCCATGGTTTGGACCTTTGGAGGCTATGCGCAAATTGCTCCGCCTCGGACCTTGACCCAGCTCAAGGTGGAGGTTCAAGAGCGTGCCAACAGAGGGGCTTATCCTGTGGCCGAGCTCAAAGCACGAGATGTAGAAGAGGCTCTCAGTCACCTGAAGAGTTTGAACCACGATGACTGGGCTCTTGCCTGGATGCCCATTGGAGAGCGTTACATGGCTGAGGCCAAGCAGCTTGAAGCCAGTGATAAAAACGCTGCAGCTGAGGCCTACCAGCAAGGCATGCAGTATTTTCTGTTTGGTCGCTTTCCAGTCGAGGATTCACCCATGACGGTGAAGTCTTATGAAAGTGCAAAATCAGCTTTCAAGGCCTACGCCAAGCTGGTTGACCCCATCATTGAATCGTTTACCTTTGAGTTCAAGGGGCAAACGGTTAGTGCTTACTTGCGCAAACCCAAAGGCGTTACAAAGCCTCCCGTGGTCATCACGGTGGGTGGCTTGGACTCGAGAAAAGAGAACAATGCCATTCGCGAGGCTGAGTATTTGAAGCACGGCGTTGCGTTTCTCTCGATGGACATGCCTGGAACAGGCGAGAGCAAAATCAAAATCGAGCCCGGTGCAGAGGGCGTCTTCAGCGCAGCCATTGATGCATTGCAAAAAAGAGCAGATCTCGATGCGAGTCGCATCGTTGTGTTTGGAGGCAGCTGGGGAGGGCATTGGTCTGCCAGGGTGGGCTTTACAGAAAAAGAGCGTCTAAGGGGAGTGGTTGTCCAAGCGGGCCCTGTCCATGAGTATTTTCAGCCTCAATGGCAAAGAACAGCCTTGGGCAACACAGAATACATTTTTGGTCTTTTTGAGGCCCGTTCAGCCATTTATGGCGTGAAGACGTTGGATGATTTTTTGGCCTACGGTCCTAAGATGTCATTGAAAGATGCGGGTTGGTTGGACAAGCCCTCTGCACCGATGCTTTTGGTCAACGGGGCCAAGGACACACAAGTGCCGATTGAGGACTTGTACCTCTTGCTGCGCTCAGGCTCTGCCAAAGAGGCCTGGATCAACCCAGAGGGTGGACACATGGGGCGATCCAAGACTTTGAAAGACCAAGAAATATTCACGCAAGTTGTTTTGCCCTGGATTGTTCGTCGTTTGAAAGATTGAGCCATCTTGTGGCCGATTGGGCGCTTATACCTAATGGTTAATCATAGTGATCGCCGTTTGACGGAACTTTACAATTCCTGCATAAAAGGAGACATAAGATGAACATCAAAAAATCGATCAAAAACCATTTGGTGTTGAGCGCATTGTTGGGGGCCGTCTCGCTCACTGCGAGTGCTCAGACCACACAAGACTTGCTCAACGACACCAAGACCCCCAACGATGTGCTGGTTTACGGCATGGGCTACAACGCACAGCGCTTCAGCGGCTTGAACAAAATCAACAAAAGCAATGTCAAGAAGTTGGTGCCTATTTGGTCCTACTCCATGAACGACATGAGAGGAGCGGAGGCCTTTCCAGTGATCCGTGATGGCGTGATCTACACCACGACACACAACTCCACCACTGCAGTGGATGCATTAACGGGCAAGTCCATTTGGCGCGTTTCCCATGACTATCCACCAGAGACGCTTAGAGTGGTTTGCTGCGGCATCGTCAACCGTGGCGCTGCGATTTATGAGGGCAAGATCATTCGCTCACTGATGAACAACGTGGTCATCGCCTTGGATGCCAAGACCGGTAAGGAAATCTGGAGAACTGCTTCTCCTGCACCAGCGAGCATTGAAAACGGGTATGCGATGACGGGTGCACCTTTGGTGGTCAATGGTGTCGCCATTGTGGGTGTTGCGGGGGCCGAGTACGGACACCGTGGCTTCATTGAAGGCTATGATGCGACCACAGGGCAGCACTTGTGGAGACATTACACGGTTCCTGCTGCAGGAGAGAAGGGCGCTGAGACATGGGACAAAGACTCCAACGTCACAGGTGGTGGAAGCTCTTGGGTCACAGGCAGCTACGACCCTGAGTTAGATTTGCTCTACTGGGGAACTGGCAATCCATCGCCTTGGAATCCACGTGGCAGAAAAGGCGATAACCTCTACACCAATTCGATTCTTGCTCTAAAGCCCAAGACCGGCGAGATGGTCTGGCATTATCAAGTCTCACCCAATGACCCCTTTGACTACGACGCCGTTCAAACCCCAATTTTGGCAAGCATCAAGGTCAACGGAAAGCCTCAAAAAGTGGTCATGCAAGCCAACCGTGGTGGCTTTTTGTATGTCTTGGATGCAGCGACAGGCAAGTTGATCGCGGCCAACCCCTTTGAGAAAGTCAATTGGGCCGATGGCATTGATCTGAAAACAGGCCGTCCCAATTACACCGATGTCTTCAAAGGTGCCGTTGAGGGAAAAAATGTGACCGTTTGGCCCTCCACCTCAGGTGGTATCAATTGGCAACACATGTCTTTTAGTCCTGTGACTCAAAAGTTGTACATGAACACCTTGCACATCGGGATGACTTACCAAGCCCCTGAGCCTGATCAGTACACACCCGGTAAGCCCTCTGGTCCTGGAACGGTCAAGAGAACCACTGTTTTTGACAATCCCAACGTCAAAGGTTATTTGAAAGCCGTTGATCCATTGACTGGGAAAGCTTCATGGGAAGTGCCCTTCGTGAGTCCCAATTGGTCATCGACATTGGTGACCCAATCGAACTTGGTGTTCACGGGTGTGATGACTGGCGAGTTTCAAGCTTATGATGCAGACAACGGCAAATTGCTCTGGAGTTTTCAGACCAATTCAGGCATGTTGTCTCAGCCTGTGACATGGGAGAAAAATGGCCGCCAATACATCACCGTCATGAGTGGAATTGGCGGCGTTTATGCCTTGAGAGCGGGCGACCCCAATTTGGAGAAAATTGCACCTGGCGCTACGCTTTGGACCTTCGCTTTATTTGATAAGTAAGGTGTAAACCTTAGCCCCACCCCTCATCTTGGTTTCAACCAGGCGTTGAAACGATTTTGGGGGGTGCATGTTTTCAAGTGAAATCACGTCCAACTTCTTCGGTGAAGGAGTTTGGATTTTTTGTTTTTTTAAACTGATGAAAGTTGTCCTGGTGATGAAAAAGAGAGGATATACAGCGTTCGAACATCTTCCCAAATGGATGCTGTTGAGTGTGTTTTTGATCCATGCTGCTCATGCAGCTACTTGTGATTTTGCACCGGTCAAAAAAGAAATCGATGTCATCACCAATGTAAACACCTCCAGTGGGCAGGAGTACCGAAAGAGGGTTCACGAGGGCTGGGACTCGGTGAAAGTTTTGAACGACATGACGTCTGCCGATATGCGGGCATCCATTGATGTTTGCCGCTTTGACGTTGCCGAGTATTTAACGAAATTGGGCTTTGCGCCCGCGCATTAAAAATTAAAAGTCAAAAAATGAAATTCAATCTTCTGTGGACGCTTGGTGCTTTATCGCTGGTCATGTCGAGCTCTTCTTTTGCTCAAGACGATGTAAAGGCTCAAAAGGGTGAAAGAATTTACAACAACTATTGCTACACCTGTCACGGGGAAGACTTGGTCAACTCAGGACAGAGTTTTGATTTGAGAAAGCTCAAAGTCACGGAGCGCCCAAGGTTTGAAAACTCCGTTCAAAACGGTAAAAATCAAATGCCGCCTTGGAAAGGTGTGATCACAGAGCAAGACATGGACTTGCTCTGGGCTTACATACGGACAAAAGCCAACGATCGATAGTTCTTAAGTTGACTGGTGCTTGGCAATGTCTTGCCAAGTGCTGACCACGCTATCGGGATTGAGCGAGATGGAGCTGATGTTCGCATCCACCAACCATTGAGCAAAATCGGGATGGTCGCTTGGCCCTTGACCACAAATTCCGACGTACTTTCCTTTTTTCAAGCAAGCGTTGATGGCTTGCTTGAGCAAGACCTTGATGGCAGGATCTCTTTCATCAAAATCTGCAGCCAGCAACTCGAGGCCCGAGTCTCTGTCGAGGCCCAGGGTGAGTTGTGTCAGATCGTTCGAGCCGATTGAAAAACCGTCAAAGTACTCTAAGAAGTCTTCAGCGAGGATGGCGTTGCTGGGCACCTCACACATCATGATGATCTTCAGGTTGTTTTGACCTCTCTCTAGACCATTGTCTGCCAAGAGTTCAATCACGCGCTTGGCTTGGTTCAAAGTCCTGACAAAAGGCACCATGACTTGCACGTTCGTGAGTCCCATCTCGTTGCGAACGCGTTTGATGGCCTCACACTCCATGGCAAAGGCTTCATGGAAATCGGCACTCAAGTAGCGTGCTGCCCCTCTGAAGCCGAGCATGGGATTTTCCTCCTCAGGCTCATAGCGACTTCCGCCAATGAGTTTACGGTACTCATTGGATTTGAAATCTGAGAGCCTGACGATCACGGGCTTGGGCCAAAAGGCGGCTGCAATGGTGGCAACCCCTTCAGCCACTTTGTCGACGTAAAACGCTTTGGGAGAAGCGTGGCCCCTGGCCACCGATTCCACCGCCTTTTTCAAGTCTGTGTCAATGTTGGGGTAGTCCAAAATGGCTTTGGGATGAATGCCAATGTTGTTGTTGATGATGAACTCCAATCTGGCCAAGCCCACGCCCTCATTGGGCAATTGGCAAAAGTCAAAGGCCAAGTGGGGGTTGCCCACATTCATCATGATTTTCGTTTTGATCGCTGGCATTTCACCTCGCGTGACCTCTGTCACCTCTGTCTCCAGCAAACCGTCATAAATCAAGCCCGTGTCCCCCTCAGCGCAGCTGACAGTGACCAAAGTGCCTTCGGTCAAGACATCGGTTGCATTGCCACATCCAACCACCGCGGGAATCCCCAGCTCCCTTGCAATGATCGCCGCATGGCAAGTTCGACCTCCCCGATTGGTCACAATCGCACTGGCTTTTTTCATGACCGGTTCCCAATTGGGGTCTGTCATATCGGTGACCAAGACATCACCTGCTTGCACACGGTCCATCTCGGAGATGTGCTGCACCAATCGCACGGGTCCAGCGCCGATCTTTTGCCCAATCGCACGACCTTCAGCCAAGACCGTGCTTGTGCCATGAAGCTTGTAGCGCTGCTCGACTTGACCTTTTTGTTGACTTTTGACCGTCTCAGGACGCGCTTGGAGGATGAACAACTCGCCCGTGTTGCCGTCCTTGCCCCATTCGATGTCCATGGGGCGTGCGTAGTGCTTCTCAATGGCCAAGGCGTAGGTGGCCAATTCCTGAACTTCATGGTCTTCTAAGGAGTACCTGTTCCTTAGTTCTGTGGGGACATCGATGGTTTTGACCAATTTGCCCGTCTCTTTGATTTCATCGCTGGAGCAAAAAACCATTTGCTGGAGCTTGGAGCCCAGGGTTTTCCTGATGATGGCTTTGTGTCCGGCTTCAAGCATGGGTTTGTGAACATAGAATTCATCAGGATTGACTGCGCCTTGGACCACGGTTTCACCCAGACCGAGGCTGGAGGTGATGAAGACGATGTCTTCAAAGCCCGATTCCGTATCCAAGGTGAACATCACACCTGCAGCACCCAAGTCGGATCGGACCATACGTTGAACGCCAGCTGACAGCGCAACGCTCTCGTGGTCAAAGCCCTTGTGCACTCGGTAACTGATCGCCCGGTCGTTGTAGAGTGAAGCAAAGACTTCCTTCATTTTGAGCAAAATGTTGTCAATGCCAGACACGTTCAAGAAAGTTTCTTGCTGTCCAGCAAATGACGCATCGGGCAAATCCTCCGCTGTGGCTGAAGAGCGAACCGCGTAAGAGGCGCCCTCTTTGGCGTTGGCGTCGAGTTTTTTGAAAGCGCTGTGGATGGCTTCTTGAAGATCTTTAGGGAAGGGTTGGTGCTCGATCCATGAGCGAATTTCTGCCCCCGCTTGTGCCAAAGCTTTGACATCCTCAATGTTCAAGGTGCTGAGTCTTTTTTGGATGCGTTGATCCAAGTCTTCATGCTTTAAAAAGGCTTTGAAGGCGTATGCCGTGGTGGCAAAACCAGTGGGCACCCTGACACCATCGGGGAGTTGGGAGATCATCTCGCCCAGGCTTGCATTTTTGCCACCCACGGAGTCCACATCGCTCATTCTCAAGTTCTCAAATGGAACCACTAAATCATTGGGTGCAAAAAGGGCTGACATGATCGAAAACTCCTAGAGAGGTGGATAGAATTTGAGCGTTTGAAAGGTGGACCAAAGGATTGAGAGCTGCCAAACCTAGGGTTTAACCGGATAATGATCTTATTTTAGGTCTAGCCGAGCCCATATCTGGAATTCAGCCCCATCTTATTTATAAGTTCTTTAAGAAAGAAGTCCATGACCCATAGAAGTGTATTTTTTATATCTGATGGCACCGGCATCACGGCTGAAACCTTTGGAAATGCCATTTTGGCCCAATTTGAATTCAAGCCTAGGCATGTGCGCTTGCCCTTTATTGACACCGTGGACAAAGCCTACCAGGCGGTTCGGCAAATCAACCACACCGCTGAGATTGAGGGTCAAAAACCCATTGTTTTCACGACTTTGGTGGACATGGAGGTTCTTGGGGTCATCAAAGATGGGTGTAGAGGCATGTTGCTCGACATGTTCAGCACCTTTGTGAATCCCTTGGAGGAAGAGCTTGGCATCAAGTCCCATCATAGAGTGGGGCGTTTCTCGGACGTCAGCAAGAGCAAGCAGTACCACGACCGAATCGAGGCCATCAACTACAGCTTGGCGCACGACGATGGCCAACTCAACCGGGATTTGTCTTTGGCTGACGTTATTTTGGTCGGTGTCAGTCGCAGTGGCAAAACGCCCACCAGTCTCTATTTGGCGATGCAGCACGGTCTTAAGGCTGCTAACTATCCCCTCATTCCCGAGGATTTTGAGCGCAAACAACTCCCTCCGGCGTTGAAAGCCCATATCGGAAAAGTTTTTGGTTTGACCATTCACCCGGATCGTCTGAGTGAGATCCGAAATGAGAGAAGACCGGGCTCCAAGTATGCAGATTTACTGAACTGCAGAAGCGAAGTGGCCGAGGCGGAGTCTATGATGAGACGGGAGGGAATACGTTGGTTGTCCACGACCACCAAAAGCATTGAGGAAATCGCGACGACGATTCTGCAAGAAATCAGGCCCGAGTCGCTGACGTATTGAACGTGTCGAGCGTATCGAAGGTATCAAACGTTTTAAACTCTGGGCCTTTATAAACAAATCACTTGGCTCAAAGCCCGAGTGCTGCAATACCTGCTTTGGCGATCAAAACATCGTCACTGGATTTGACACCGCTCACGCCCACCGCTCCAATGACTTGGCCGTCTGCAACGATCGGTACGCCACCTTCCAAGAGACCCTTCAGGTCTGGTGCGCTGAGGAAGGAGTAACGACCGTTGTTGATGATGTCTTCATAAATTTTGGTCTCTTTGCGAGCCAAAGCGGCGGTATGGGCTTTGGCGGGTGCCATGTGTGAACTCATGGCGGGAGCACCGTCCAGGCGCTGAAGCCACATCAAATGACCGCCATCGTCGACAATGGCGATGCTCACAGCCCAATTGTTCTTGAGGGCTTCAGCCTCAGATGCGGCTGCAATTTTTTTAATATCTGCAAGTTCAAGGACGTGTTTGGTTTTCATGTTCTGTTGTCTGTTAGAAAATGTAAAAGTTTAAAAAACACCTCAAATTTGAGGGGTATTTGACGTTGTACCCATTGGGCGCATTTTGTCATCGTACCATTTGAGTGTAATAGATCCCTGAGCTGGTGTTTTCACGGGTCAATGTACTTTTCTTCTTGAGTGAACAATTTTTGGATCTGCAACCTCATTCCATCAGAAAAGATGCAATTGCCTAACATTTCGACTTGAAATTCTCTAGAATGGCCTTATCTACTTTGTAGTAACTCTTGGGAGACAAAAATGAACGACAACCTGCAATCATTAGAGTATCAATTTCTAAACACCAATGCGGTGGATAGAAATCGTGTGCTCAGAAACACTTACTGGCTTTTGGCCATCAGCATGGTGCCTACGGTTTTGGGTGCTTGGCTGGGCGTGGCTTCTGGATTGAGCTACGCTTTGTCTGGTGGCTTGGGCATGATCGTTTTCTTGGTGGGTGCTTTTGGTTTCATCTATGCCATTGAGAGAACTAAAAATTCAGCCGCTGGTGTGCCCGTTCTCCTCGGTTTCACCTTTTTCATGGGCATCATGCTTTCACGCTTGATTGCCATGGTGCTTGGATTTAGAAATGGAACGGAGCTGGTCATGACTGCTTTTGGCGGAACGGCTGGTGTGTTTTTCATGATGGCCTCTTTGTCCACCATTATCAAACGTGACTTGAGCGGAATGGCCAAGTGGTTGTATGTGGGTGCGATCGTTTTGATGGTCGGCAGTTTGATCAACGTCTTTGTGGGCTCCAGCGCTGGCATGATGGCCATTTCGATGCTTGCGATTGCCATATTTAGCGCATACATGCTTTATGACATCAAAGAGATCATCGACGGCGGTGAAACCAACTACATCAGTGCCACCTTGAACCTCTATCTGGACATCATCAATGTCTTCCAAAGCTTATTGGCTTTGCTGGGTATTTTTGGTGGTGAAAGAGACTGATCAAGCGCCAAGCTTAATCCAAGTTTTTTTCAGTCAGGGACCCCGTAGGGGTCCCTTTTTCATGTGCGCGTGAACACTGCAATGCTTTCCACGTGAGCCGTGTGGGGGAACATGTTGATGATCCCTGCACTCTTGAGCACGTAGCCAGCCTGAACCAAGACTTGTGCATCTCTGGCAAGCGTTGCCGGGTTGCAACTGACATAGACGATTTTTGAAGGCGCTATCAACGCTGAGGTGCGATCCTCGATCAACTGCGCCAAGGCTTTTACGAGTTCAAAGGCACCTTCTCTGGGGGGGTCGATCAGCCATTTATGAGCGTGTTCAAGATCGAGCAGTTGTTGAGCGGTGATGACAAAGAGATTTTGACTTAAAAAGGTCACAGGACAAAAAGCAAAAACAGAGCCGGAGCCGGAGCTTTCTGCTGTCTTAGCGCTAGGGCTCCTCAACTTGGAGTTGAACTCAACGTTTTCGTTGGCGCGTTGAACCAATTGATCACTGCCCTCAATGCCAATGACCTTTTGAGCTCTGGTGGCCAAGGGGAGGGTAAAGTTGCCTAAACCACAAAACCAATCGATGACCGTCTCGCTTTTTTGCGGGTCAAGAAGTTGAATGGCCTTGCTCACCAACACTTGATTGATATAGGGGTTCACTTGGGTGAAATCGGTCGGCCTGTAGGGCATCTGAACGCCAAACTCTGGCAAGGCATAAGCCAGAGTTTTTTCTTGCTCTGGAAAATGGGTGGGTGAGTTGTCGAGCGTGCTCGGCATCAAATGAACGCTGTCAATGCCTTGGGGTTGAAGCCACCATTGAATGTGGTGTTGGTTGCCGAATTCCAGGAGTTTCCTTTGATCTTCCTCGTTCAAATCGACCATGTGTCTCAACACCATCGCAGTGACTTGGTCGCCACAGGCCAGTTCAATTTGAGCACAGTGTTCCCTGGCATCCAAAGACTCGATCAATTGCCTGAGAGGCATGAGCAAATCGCTGACATGTTGGGGCAAGATGGGGCAAACTTGCATGTCTGCCACATAGCGGCTCTTTCGTTCATGAAAGCCAATCAGAACCATGTTTTTTTTGCGCACATCTCTCACCGACAAACGGGCGCGGTAGCGGTAGCCCCAGTTGGGGCCTTCAATCGGTCGAGAGATGTTTTGGGGCTCGACTTGACCGATGTGCTCTAAAAGGTCCTCCAGTGCTCTTTGTTTGACAGCAATCTGAGCGCTGGGTTCGAGATGCTGCATTTTGCAGCCTCCGCACGATCCTGTATGGTATCCAGCGTGTGGACAAGGTGGGGTGACTCTCGAATAAGACTCTTTGTAAATTTCTTGCAAGGAGGCCATTTCCCAATTGTTCTTTTTGCGGTGAACATTGGGGCGAACACGCTCAAAAGGCAAGGCACCATCGACAAAGACCACTTTGCCGTCCTCCCTGTGTCCAATCCCTTTCGCATCAAGATCCATGGATTCAATGTAGAGGGACTTGTCTTCAAAGATGGGGGGGTGCAGTTCGTTGGACATGATGGGCTGATGGATGTGATGTGCTCTATGAATGGACACCCTCAAAAGAGAGCTGATGTGCCCCAAAATGAAATCATGGCTTGTTGGGATCTTGAGCCAACGCAAGACTTTGTCGCTGTAAGACAAAGTCCATGTCTGGCCAAGAGTTCAAGGCATAAAAAATGACTGAGTGAGAGCGTTGATTATCGCGCAGGCAGCATTTTCAAGGGATCAATGGGCTTACCTTGTCTTCTGACCTCAAAATGCAGTTTGACTTGATCGGTATCCGTGCTGCCCATTTCTGCAATTTTTTGACCCCGTTTGATACTTTGATCTTCCTTGACCAAAAGGGTTTGGTTGTGAGCATAGGCACTCAAATAGGTGTTGTTGTGCTTGATGATGATCAAGTTGCCATAGCCACGAAGCCCGGAGCCGGCGTAGACGACCTTGCCGTCAGCAGCAGCCAAGACAGGGTCACCTGCTTTGCCTGCGATGTCAAGACCTTTGTTTTTGATCTCATCGAAGTAAGCATTCAAGTTGCCGGTGGCGGGCCAAGAGAAGCTGATCTCATCTGCGCTTGCAGTCTCAGCTGCAGGCGGTTTGGCCATAGGCGAAGGCGAAGGCCCTGTTACAGCCTCTGCATTGCTTGGGCTTTGAAGAGCAGGGCTGCTCACGGGTTTGACGACAACGCCGGAGGCGGCTTGTTCATTGCTTTTGGAGGGTAGAGCTGGGGCATTGGGGGCCTGAACTCTCAACACTTGTCCCACTTCGATGTTGTTGGGATTGTCCAAGTTGTTCCATTTCACAATGTCACGCCAATTTTGTCCTTGGTCAAGACCAATGCGGATCAGCGTGTCGCCTTGTTTGACGGTGTAATAGCCTGGTTTACCTGCGTTTTCTGCGCCAAGGGGTGTTGCGTTTGAGCTGCTCATTCTTGCAAGGCCACCATTGATCCAAACACCTTGACTGTTGATGGCCTTTTTATCTTCTACTGGGGCGGGGGTGGAGCGTGGACTCGAGCACGCTTGCATCACCAAGGCCAGTAAAACGGCCAGTAGGACGCGTGTGAGGTGAGGTCTGGGTTGAGACGTGTGATGGATCCACTGAGGCATAACAAGTCCTTGATTACTTTGAGCGAATGTATTCATGCGATGCCGGATTTTAGGGGAACAAAGTGAACGGGCTCGAGGATTTGCCTCTCCAGTCCCTTGTTTGTTTTATCGATGACCAAAAGACTTTGTGAGCCATCTTGCGCCCAAGGCGCCACGATTCTTCCTCCGACATCCAATTGATCAATCCAGGCCTGAGGAAGCGTGTCTCCTCCTGCTGCAGAGATGATGCCTGCGTAGGGCCCGGCTGCAGGATGACCTAACATGCCGTCCCCAAAGATCAAATGCACATTGGGCAATGCGAGTTGTGAGAGATTGCTTGATGCCTTGTCGTAAAGACCCTTGAGGCGCTCGATGCTATAGACCTCTTTGCTCACTTCGGCCAAAAGGGCGGCTTGATAGCCGCAACCCGTTCCAATCTCCATGACTCGGTTCATTTTGCCCGTGATCAGCAAATTTCTCCCTTGTCGAAGGAGTGAAATCATCCTGGCCACTACATTGGGCTTGGAGATGGTTTGGCCCAAGCCTATGGGCAAACTCGTGTCTTCATAGGCTTGATTGACCAAGGCGGTGTCGACAAACCGATGTCGCTCAACTTTTCTCATGGCGTTCAGAACCATCTCATCGTCCAGGCCCTGGGCGAGTAACTTATCAACCATGCGTTCTCGCACGGCTTTAGAGTCCAGGCCGATACCACTTGGCGTATTTTGGGGAACAAAGGCCTTGGGTGTTTTGTCCATGCCCCTTTGGTTGGAGGGCGTCATCACCTTGGTGGCAGACAGCAGCACATCCGGCGGTGCTTTGTCACTGCCGAAGTCCATTTTGGCTGGAAAGGTGGGTCTTTTTTTCATCAATGAATTTTAAACACTTGTGGCTAAATTTTCTGCCCAAGGGGCCATTGCTTGATAGTCGGTCAAATCGATTTGAATGGGCGTGACGGAGGTAAAGCCCTGTTGTGTCGCAAAAAAATCAGTTCCTTCTGAGACATCTTTTGCCGGCCCAGCAGCGCCAATCCAATACATGGTCTCACCTCGAGGATTGACTTGAGTGATGACTTTTTCAGCCGGATGTCTGCGTCCCAATCGACACACCTTGAAGCCCTTTTGTTCAGACGCGGGCAAATTGGGGATGTTGACATTCAGTAACCATGGCGCTTGCGCTGTCTGGGGTTCATGCATTCCAGCCGCATCACTTGCTTCGTTGGGGTCATGGGCCTTAAGGAGCCCATTTCGAATAAAAGCATCCACTAGGGCTCTGGCTCTTTGTGCAGCCACTTCCAGGTGTGCCCAGCCCTTGTCGACTTGTGAGAAGGCAATGGACGGTATGCCCATCAAGTAGCCCTCCATGGCTGCTCCAACAGTGCCTGAATAAATGGTGTCATCCCCCATGTTGGCGCCATTGTTGATGCCCGAGATGATCAAGTCGGGTCGAAAATTTAAAAGTCCTGTCAAAGCGATGTGAACACAGTCTGCAGGTGTACCGTTCACATAACGAAATCCATTGTCACCTTGGTGCACGTACAAAGGAGAGGTCAGCGTCAAGGCATTGGATTTGGCGCTGTTGTTGAGCTCGGGCGCGACGACTTCTACATGCCCTAAGCTTTTGAAGGCCTCATAGAGTGCCACGATGCCTGGAGCTCGGTAGCCGTCGTCATTGGAGATAAGGATGTTCATGAAGAATTTCAGGCGTGAATCAAAAAGGGATTGTATGTCTTGCTTGCATCAAACAGCTGGAAGTTTGACCCCTCGCAAGGAGTCGCTGGGGTCCAAGAGAGCATCTCAGCGCATGGAGAAGGTGACGGGTGCTGATTCAACCGTCCAAGTGTTTCATTCGGCCATGCTTTTAAGGTGCTTCTCTAGGCTTTTAAAAAGGTATAAAATTGATACTAAAGAATTCATTTTTCATTTCTTTTTATGCAGATTGGCTGGGCCTGTTGTTGGTCCGAGATGGACATAAGCCAATCGTTTTGCCTCAGCACCAAAAAGAAGGCTATAATCTTGGGTTTTCCCTTGCTACACCACAACTGAGACGCCGTGGGTAGCTACAACCACAAGGAGTGTTTATGCGTCATTACGAAATCATACTCATGATCCATCCGGATCAAAGCGAGCAAGTCCCAGCCATGATGGAGAGATACAAAAGTCTCATCACCAATGGCGGCGGCACCATCCACCGCATTGAAGACTGGGGCAGACGCCAGTTGACATACATGATCAACAAGTTGGCCAAGGCTCATTACTTGTGCGTCAACATTGAGGCCTCTAAAGAAATCGTTGCTGAACTTGAGCACGCTTTCAAATTCAATGATGCTGTGTTGCGTCATTTGACCGTGCTGAAGAAAAAAGCTGAAACAGGTCCTTCATCCATGATGAAGTCTGTTGAGCGTGAAGAGGCGCGTAAAACACAACAAGCCGAATTCCAAGCTTAATTGACCTAAGCTGACACGGAGTGAATCGCCTGGTTTTAACTGCATCGTTGGTTGAAATCGCTCCTCTTCGTTACACCCCAGCAGGTCTTGGCGCAGCAGATGTTTTTCTAGAACATGAGTCTGAGTTACAAGAAGCCGGTGTAAATCGTCTTGTGAAAGCAAGTCTTAGAGGTAGAGCATTGGGTGAATTGGCTGAAAAAATAATCAAACTCCCCTTGGGAAGTCGATGTGAGTTTGAAGGTTTTTTAGCTTCCCCGAGGAATTCAAGAAGTGTTGTTTTTCATTTGACCCAATTTCATCAAATTTCATAGGAGGCCCTAATCATGGCCACATTTAAAAAATTCAACAAAGACAAGCGCCCAAAGCGCAATACGCAATCCTTGCTTTTTAAACGCAAGCGTTTTTGCCGTTTCACCGTTACCGGTGTTGAAGAAATCGATTACAAAGACATCGATACATTGAGAGACTTCATTGCTGAAAACGGCAAAATCATTCCAGCACGCCTGACCGGAACACGTGCGATTTTTCAACGCCAGTTAAACACCGCTATCAAGCGCGCTCGTTTTCTAGCCATGTTGCCTTACAGCGACCAACACAAGATCTGAGGGGAGTTGACATGCAAATCATATTGCTAGATAAAGTTGTAAATTTGGGTAATTTGGGTGAAATCGTCCGCGTTAAAGACGGTTACGCACGTAATTTTTTGATCCCTTCTGGCCGTGCTCGCAGAGCAACAGATGTGGCCATCAAAGAATTCGAGCTCAAAAGAGCTGAGCTTGAGAAAGCTGCTGCTGAAAAATTGGCTGAATGCCAAGCATTGGGTGAAAAATTGACTGGTGCAACTGTCAAAATCACACAAAAAGCTGGTGTTGATGGTCGTTTGTTCGGTTCAGTGACCAACTTCGATATTGCTGAAGAACTCACCAAAATGGGTTTCAAAGTGCTCAAAGCTCAAGTTCGTATGCCCAAAGGCCCCATCAAGGTCGTCGGTGACTCGACAGTCAGCGTTTCTTTGCACACCGATGTCGTCATTGACATCACAGTCTCCGTCTATGGAGAGACAGCCTAAGTCTTAACTCATCTCGAGTTTTTGCTTTTCAGGCAGAAAGAGCCTCCTGGTGTTGAACTTGGAGGCTTTTTTCATGGTTGAAGAATACTTTTGTACAACTTGTCCCCAGCATATACACATACTTACCCCATGACTTCTGGGGTAAAAAGGTTTAGCATTGGTGTTTTAAAGGTGAGAGATGTCAGCAGTTTTATCCGGTTTGCAAGACGATCAATTTTCTGATCAAGTTGTTTCACAGTTGAGGATTCCTCCACACTCACTGGAGGCGGAGTCCAGCGTTCTTGGGGGCTTGCTTCTAGACAACACCTCTTGGGACAAAGTCGACGACTTGTTGTCGGAGAACGATTTTTATCGCTACGAGAACAGGATCATCTACGCCTGTGTCCAGTCTTTGATCAATGCCAACAAGCCGGCGGATGTGATCACGGTCTACGAAACGCTTCAAAATCAGGGCAAATCAGAGGAAATTGGTGGTTTGGCATACCTCAACTCCTTGGCTCAATTTGTTCCCAGTAGTGCCAACATTAGGCGCTATGGTGAGATCATTCGTGAGCGCTCTATACTTAGAAAGCTGGTGAGCGCAAGCGACGATATTGCCACATCGGCCTTCAACCCCAAGGGCAAGCGAGTCGATCAAATCTTGGATGAGGCAGAGCAAAAGATCTTCAATATTGGTGAAGAAGGCTCGCGCATGAAGCAAGGTTTCCAAAATATGGACAACTTGGCGCTGGAGTTGATGGACCGAATTGAGGAAATGTCGCAAAATCCAAACGACATCACGGGTGTTCCTACTGGGTTTTACGATTTTGATCGCATGACCAGTGGTCTTCAACCAGGGGACTTGATTGTTCTGGCCGCCAGACCCTCCATGGGAAAAACCGCTCTGGCAATCAACATTGCCGAGCACGTGGCCATCAAAGAGCAGCTCCCTGTAGCGGTCTTTTCAATGGAGATGGGTGCTTCTCAATTGGCCATTCGTATTGTGGGCTCCATTGGACGCATTGACCAAGGACATCTGAGAACGGGAAAACTCACTCCCGATGAATGGCCAAAACTCACCGAGGCCATTGAGCGTTTGAGAAACATCTCGCTTCATATTGATGAAACGCCTGGTGTATCGCCGACCGAGTTAAGGGCCAATGCCAGGCGTTTGGCCAAAAAATGTGGCAAATTGGGCCTGATCGTGGTGGATTATTTGCAGTTGATGTCTGGCTCCTCCAGCGACAGCGACAACCGTTCAACAGAATTGGGAGAGATCTCTAGGGGCTTGAAAATGTTGGCCAAGGAACTTCAGTGCCCAGTCATTGCTTTGTCTCAGCTCAATCGTGGCGTTGAGCAAAGAACTGACAAGCGCCCCATGATGAGTGACTTGCGAGAGTCAGGGGCTATTGAGCAAGATGCCGATATCATCATGTTCATTTACAGAGATGACTATTACAACAAAGACAGTAAAGAGCCTGGTGTTGCTGAAATATTGATTGCCAAGCACCGAAATGGCCCCACAGGGGTTGTGAAATTAACATTCCTCAAATCGATCACTAAATTTGAGTCGATGGCTTCGGGTGGTGCAGAGTATTGAGCCCTCAGCTGTGCTTTCAATCCCTATGGATTGAAAGCCAGTTGATCGAAAAAAAGTTGTTTTAGCCGTGAGCGTCCAGTGGCTGACCGTTGATCTTGACAGGGTTGGAGCTGATCAGCGAAAACGCTATGATGCAAGGCTCGTTGGTTCGGTTGAACCAGTTGTGAACGGTTCCTCTTTGCACCAACACATCACCTGCTTTTAAGGTGACCATCACATCGTCATCCAGCGTCATGTCAATTTGACCAGAGATCACCACAGCATAGTCAATCGAATCTGTGCGGTGATTGCGAGGAGTGACGCCGGGTTCAAATTGAACAACTCTAAAGACGGTGCCATTGTCTACGGTCGTTTTAAAAGATGCTTTAGTGGGATCATTGAATCCGTCATTGTCCACTGGAAAGCCTTTTGAAGACCAAATCACCGAGGAGGAAGCGCCTGGGCGATTGGAGATGACATTTTGAACGAGTTCATCCACTTCCACAATGGCTTTTCCCTCTTGATTGTGTCCGGTGACGACGCGTCGTATTTTTAAACTCATGGTTTTCCTTTGATACAGTTGATATGAAGTTATTGAATCGAGTGAAGATTTAAAAAGGAGGTGAAAATACTCGCTAGCCTTGGCTCTGCAAGTTTCCACTCTTGACGGTTCCACTCTTTCAAGAGTTGATCGTCGGGGAGTAAGGTCACCACATTTTCATGAATCTCACAATTGGGTAAAAGTTGTGCGGCCTTTCTGGCAGTGATGGGTGTATGAATCACATCGTTACCGGCGATCAGACAAACAGGCGCTTGAAGGCTTTTAAGCTGTTCCTCAGTTGCGCCCACAATGGGTAGGTTCGATGAGGCCAAAAAGCATTCTCTCCAATGTGTCATGACTTCTATGAACACATCAGTAGACATTTGTAACAATTTATCTAAATTGGCTGGGTGTGATTGAATCAATGCCTTGAAGTGTTCGCTTTGAGCCACGGCAGGCATTCCTCCCTCGCGTGCAAGATGGATGTACTGGCCGTAATACTCCTCGGCCAGATGCTGCACCGCTTCTTGTCCTCCAGTTAAGCGCCACAAAAGGAGCCCTCGGGTGGCGTTGGGGTGTCGGATTGCAAAAAGAATGGCCAAACGAGCACCTGCTGAAGAGCCCCCAACGACCAATGGAAAAGCACTGAGCTGCAGAGCCAACTCATACAGGTCATCAGCCCACACCTCATGCTCGGAAGCGCTCGAATCAAAGCCAATCTCAGATGCTCCACAATTCCTTCTGTCATGTAACAAGACTCGGTAGCCCGCTGCTGCAATGTTTTTAGCGAGTTCGACGAGTTCGTTGTAAGGCCGTCTGCTTCCCGGTGTGAGTGCAATCCAAGGACCCTTCTCGCCAACGGTCTCGTAATGGATGACTAAGTTTCTGACAATGGCTTGTGGCACTTGAAGACCCTTTAATGACAATTTGGTAAGAAAATTTAACGTAAAAATCGAGGGATGTATAGGGCATAAATCCCTAGTTTATAGATGAGTTCTGATCATGATGGTTACGGCTGATGTGTAAAAAAGTGGCCATTATCAGCTGCAAGTTTGTCAATGGGAGTGTGGCAGATCTATGACTCGTCAAGACCATAGGAGGATTACCCATACCATTGGTCACTTCGATGGATTAAGATGGCTCAACAACTCAGATTGAAGCAAAATGAAAATCAAATGGATTAAAACGATTGTTGCAGTGATTTTTTATGGCATTTGCTATGTGCATGCTGAAACTGTCATTGTGGATGTCAAAGGTGAGGTTGAACTTGAGGGTTTCAACTGTTCAAAGACCAACAGTGTTTTGATTAAAAAGGCTTGTTATAAATCTGAGGAATCCTATTTGCTCGTGCAGATCAAAGACAATTGGTTTCAGCATTGTGCGGTCGAGCAGAAAAAATACGATGCACTGATGAGTGCTAGATCTTTCAATCGTTTTTATAACGATGAAATAAAAGGACGCTTCAGTTGCTATCATTAATAATGACACAGAGAAAAATTGATAATTGAATTTGAGAAATCACATGCAAGAAAAAAAATTGACAGGAAAAATAGCGAGAGAAAATATCAAGCAGATGAGCGTTCCTCGAGCGCCTCAAGGCATGCTCGCTGAGTTCAGAGCTCTGGGAGATGCTTCTGGTGTTCTCTCCGATGTGATGGATGAGTTGGGCATCACGGGTGTCATTGGTGCAAGTGTTTTAAAACCCACCATGCCCAATGCATGTCGAGTTGGTGTTGCTTTGACGGTCAGAAACATCATGTTAAGAGGTCACCCTTATGAGTCAGCAAAGACCAAAGTCAATGGAATGGCTGAGTTTGAAGCGCACAACCTAGCTCAGCCGGATGATTTCATCGTTATCCAAGGCGTTGCAGGCATCTCCAACATGGGTGGCATCTCCTCTCAGACTGCCAAACGTCAAGGCGAAGTTGGAGCGATCGTGGAAGGCGGTATTAGGGATGTAGCACATTCGCGTTCAATTGAGTTTCCCTTTTGGTCCACTGAAATAACGCCTGTGACCGGGAAGTGGAGAATTCAAACAATTGAAATCAATGGAGACGTTCAAATATCGGGCATCAGAGTTTCGTGTGGCGACATCGTTTTTGCTGATTCAACGGGCGTATGCTTCATTCCGATCGCAAAAGCGACAGAGGTTATAGCCAGAGCAAAAGCTGTAGTGGCCGCAGAGGAAAAGAAGTGTGCTGCAATTGATGCCGGTGTTGCGGTTCCTGATTTACCCAAAAACGCTTGATTTCGAATTCCAATTGGCTCTTGAAAGTGTGAGATGAAAAGATTGATATTTATTTTTTTCCTTTTTCTTCAATGCGCGATTTCTTGGGCCGCTTACCCGGATAAGCCAATTGTGATTGTGGTGCCTTTTCCTGCGGGTGGTCCAGCAGATGCAATGGGTCGATCCCTAGCGCATGCGATGGGTGTCAAGCTTGGAGCTACCGTCGTAGTTGAAAATAAAATTGGAGCAGGTGGGCTGATAGGCGTTGCTTATGTTGCAAATGCGCAGCCTGATGGATATACGCTGGGTTTGGCTGGGACGGGTGCTATGGTTTACGCACCGTTTATCACTAAAAAAATGCCTTTTGATCCAATCAACGGCCTTACTTTCTTGACGACCATCGTGAGGACTCCCAATGTGCTTGTCGTCAACACCAATTCGCCCTATAAAAATTTATCAGATCTTTTGACCAAAGCGAAAGCTCAGCCTGGCGTTCTTACTTACGCTTCGGCTGGCATTGCCAGCAGTGCCCATGTGGTTGCTGAGTTATTTCAAAAACTCACTGGAGTTAAATTTGTTCATGTTCCCTATAAGGGTGCAGCACCCGCTCTACAAGACTTAATGGGCGGACATGTAGATTTGATGATTGGAGAAGTATCTGGTTTGGTGGGACAAATTAAGGCTGGCACAATTCGTGGCCTGGTATTGAGTGATAGCCAGCGTCTTGTAGCATTAAAAGAAGTCCCCTCTGCACCCGAGGTGGGGTTGCCTGCATGGATTGCCGATGGTGCTTACGGCTTGGTCGCTCCCATAGGTTTGCCGATCGATATCAGTAAACGCTTGGTCGATGCTGGCAATGAGGCGTTATTGACCCAAGAGGTGATCAATAAATTTGCTGAGTTAACCAGCATTACTCAGCCAGGAAATCCTAGTCAGTATAAAAGTTTAATCCAATCGGAACAAACAAGATGGTCCACTGTTATCAAGTCTGCCGGTATTACTGATGAGTAGCAAATGAATTGGAAAAAACATTGTTTGTCTTGGGCTTTGCAGAAATGCGTTGATGATCGTGCAAATGAAATTGCACTGATCACAACGACATTAAAAAGAAATTGGGCTCAGGTCCAAGAGCAGTCTCGAATTTTTGCTAAAGCGTTGATTCATGCTGGAGTTAAAAAGGGTGATTTGATCGGTCTCATGTGCTCGAACAATGAGCATTGGATTGATGTATTTTTTGGTTGCGCACTCATTGGCGCAATTACTGTTCCAGTCAATACCCGTTTCAAGTCAACAGAACTGCAGTATTGTCTGAAGCAAGCTGATGTGAAAATATTTTTCACAATGGATGAGTTTTTAGGAATCAATTTTTTAGATTTGTTGCGCGAAGCTGAACCACAAATTGACAACCTTTTGCCAGGTGAGAACTTGCCGCTTTTACAAGAGGTGGTTGTTCTTGCTGATCACGCCCCCAGTGGTTGTATAGCGTTATCAAAATTTTTATATAAGGGGTCATCGGTAAGCGATGATCAACTGAAAGCATCAATGGATCTTGTGACTCCAGATGATGTTTTACTCATTCAATTCACCTCAGGTACAACGGCTTACCCCAAAGGCGTGATGTTGACACATGAAAATATGTTGCACAATGCCAATGCTGTTTGCAATCGTATTGGGCTAACTGAGGAGGATCGGTATTTCAACTGCAGGCCATTTTTCCATGTGGCGGGCTCTACGCTTTCCCTCTTGGCTTGCTTAGAGATGAAATCGTGTTTGGTGACACTGCCGACTTTTGAGTCTGGAGCTGCACTGGATATGCTCGCTCAACATGAGTGTACTTTTATTTCAGGTAACGAAACTATTTTTCAATTGCTGATGAATCATCCTAATTTTGATGCTTCGAAATTGAAGCTCAGGGGTGGCTGGGCTGCTGCAGGCCCACAAACAATGCAAAGAATAGTTGACGTTCTAGGGATCAACAATATTTGCTGGTCCTACGGGTTGTCTGAGGCCTCACCCAATGTTGTCAAGAGTGATTACCGAGACGATCAACAAGGCAGAATCGATGGCTTGGCCAAGCCACTTCCTGGTATTGAGGTAAAAATTATTGACCCAACGACCGGTGATTCTCTAAGTGCATCAGAGCAAGGAGAGATTTGTGTTAAGGGTTGGAGTGTCATGAAGGGTTATTACGGTAAAGCAGATCTGACGGCTCAAACAATAGATTCCAATGGATGGTTGCATACAGGAGATTTAGGTTTTTTGACTGATGAGGGTCATCTGCGATTTGTTGGTAGATTGAAAGATGTCTTCAGGGTGGGTGGCGAAAATGTTGCGCCTGCTGAGGTTGAAGAGGCTTTACTCTCCCATCCTTTTATCGCTATTGCGCAAGTTATTGGTGTTCCCGATCAAAAATATGGGGAAGTCTGTGCCGCCTACATCACATTAAAAGAAGGACGGATACTTGGACTTGCCGAGTTGAACGATTGGTTGCGATCGAAAATTGCCAACTTTAAAATTCCAAAATATTTAGCAGTTGTTGAAAACTTTGAAAATTTAGGAATGACAGCTAGCGGTAAAGTTCAGAAAAACAAATTGAAAGACGATGCTGTAAAGCGTTTTTCATTAACTCATTAAAAATTGCCACAATCACAATGTCCACCGAATCAATCAATCCACTCGCAGGGTCACAATTTATAGAGGATCTAGGTGTAAAGCTCATATCTTGGCAAGATGGTAATGCCTGTTTAGAGCTGGAGGTTGTGAAAAAGCTAAGCAATAGATTAGGAATGGCACATGGGGGTGTGATTTCTACTTTGTTGGATCAAGTCATGGGCCTGGCTTGGCGAAGTGTTGGGCAAGACCGAGTTCCTGGAGGAACAGTTAATTTAAATGTTAATTTCATTGCGCCAGGTAAAGGCATATTGATTGCCAAGGGTCGCTTGGTTCGTTTTACAAAAAGTACTGCGTTTTGTGAAGGACATATTGTAGACTCCGAAGGCAATTGCATTGCTACGGCTCAAGGTGTTTTCAGTGCCAAGCAACACCCTAAATCAATTGTCTAAAATTAAAGGTGTGAATACTGCAATGAAATTGGTTAAATACACAACAGGGATTGACCGGTTTCATTTTTTACTGATGCTCTTCGTGAGTATCACGCCCTTACTGACATCTGCACAAAATTATCCCAATAAGCCCATCAAAATGGTGGTCCCTTTTGCGCCTGGTGGAGGTGCGGATATTGTTGCGAGGAGCATATCGCAGCCCTTGTCCACATTGTTAGGACAACCGCTTGTCATAGAGAATAAACCGGGTGGAGGCGGAACCCTTGCGGCGGATCTTGTGGCCAAACTGCCTGCAGACGGATATACCCTTTTATATACCACGCCAGGTCCTCAAATGACCAATCCTTATCTCATGGATAAGCTTCCCTATAACCCAGTGACCGATCTCACACCTGTGAGTCAAGTTGTTTTTGGTGCA
>CAIZIT010000118.1 GCA_903933115.1 uncultured Burkholderiales bacterium | reverse complement strand
GTCTCAGCCCCTTATGCAGGTCAAATTTCTAGGTTGATGGTGGGTGTAGGAGACAGTTTCAAGAGCGGTGCGCCCTTGGCTTTGTTCACCAGTCCCTCGCTGGGGGACGCTCGCAGAATGCTCAGTGAGGCGGCCATTGACTACAAAAACGCAAAAGCCGCAGCTCAAAGGGATCAGGCGATGTTCGATGAGGGCATCATTCCAGCAGTCAGGCTGCAGTTGAGTTTGTCCAAGCAAGAGGCCGCTTGGGCCTTGCTTCAATCCCGTGAGGCAGAATTGAGCGCTTCAGGTGTCACCTTTGATGGTGTCACCGGCTACTCCACAGGTACTTTGAAAGCTCCCTTGACGGGCACCGTTCTTGAAGCCTTCACTGCGGTGGGCCAAAGGGTGGAAGCGGGGGCCGTGCTCTTCAAATTGGCCGATGCCAGTCAATTGCAGCTCGATTTGAGGCTCTCCTCCGACAAGGCCAGCCAAATACAAGTGGGTGATGAGGTGAGTCTGCCCACGAGAGGCACCAAAGCCAAAATCATGGCGGTCAGCAGGTCGGTTGATGCCTCTCAATTGGCCAAAGCGCGTGCGGTCGTGACCCAAAGAGGCACACTCCAGCCCGGTGAACTGGTCTCGGTCACGGTTCAGACCAAGGCGGGCTTGACGGGCAGCAAAGGCAGCATGCAGTGGCTGGTCGCCTCTCGTGCCTTGACCCAATACAAAGGACTCAATTGGATTTTCATGGCCAACGAGCAAGGCTTTGAGGCCAAAAGTGTGACAGTCACGTCTTCGAGTGAAGACATGTCCATCGTTGAAGCGGCCTTGCCCCCTGGCTCCCGAGTGGCTGTCACAGGCGTTGCCTCTCTCAGAGCCATGCTCCAAAAGGATGAGTGATGTTTGAATGGATGGTTCGATGGAGTTTACGCTTTCGAGGTTTGGTTTTTATCGCCTCGGGTTTTTTGGTTTTTGCTGGCATTTATGCCTGGCTCAATCTTCCCATTGATGCTTTCCCAGACATCTCCCCCGTTCAAGCCAAGGTCATCTTGAAAATTCCTGGCATGACCCCTGAGGAGGTGGAGCAGCGGGTGGTCAAGCCCATTGAGCAAGAGCTTTTGAGCATCCCGAGAAAGCGCATTGTTCGCTCGACGTCCAAATACGGCATTGCAGACATCACCATCGATTTTGAAGAAGGCGTGGACCTTTACTGGGCCCGGCAACAAGTCTCCGAGAGACTCGGCTCCGTCATGCGCGATTTGCCGCAAAGCGTGAGTGGGGGCCTGGCCCCAATTGCGACCCCTTTGAGCGAGGTTTACATGTTTACCTTGGAGGGTGAGGGGTTCAGCTTGGCTGAAAAACGACGGGTTTTGGACTGGGTGATTCGCCCGGAGTTGCGCACCATCTCCGGCGTGGCGGAGGTGAACTCTCTTGGGGGCGAGGTCCAGACCTTTGAGGTGATCCCCAACACGGCAAAAATGGCCGCTTTAGGCGTGAGCATGGCGCAGTTGCGCCAAACGCTTATGTCCAACAACAGCAACGACGGTGCAGGCCGTTTGAACGCAGGCGAGGAGGCCTTGGTGGTGCGTGTGCAAGGGGCGGTGAGGACCCTTGATGATCTTCGGGTGATCAAGCTGAGGACCTCACACAACACCACCGTTCAACTCGACGACATCGCCAAAGTGAACCTGGGTGCCTTGACCCGGTACGGTGCAGTCTCCCATGACGGACAAGGCGAAGCCGTGGAGGGCTTGGTGCTCGGGATGAGGGGCGTGAACGCCAGGCAGTTGGTGAGTGCTGTGGATGCCAAATTGATGGAACTGAGCGAGCGTTTACCCAAGGGCATGAGCGTCAAAACGTTTTACAACCGGGGTGAGTTGGTCACCCGGGCTGCCGACACGGTCATCCACGCTTTGGTAGAAGCATCGATTTTGGTGTGCATCACTTTGTATTTGTTTTTGGGGGGGC
This sequence comes from uncultured Burkholderiales bacterium, assembly GCA_903933115.1. GTDB lineage: Bacteria > Pseudomonadota > Gammaproteobacteria > Burkholderiales > Burkholderiaceae_C > Limnohabitans. The sequence goes on along the minus strand of CAIZIT010000118.1, from coordinate 3,562 downwards.
TGCGCGCTGCAATGGTGGTGGCTGTGGCCTTGCCCTTGTCCTTGCTCAGCACCTTTGTGCTGATGCGCGCCTTTGGATTGACCGCCAATTTGATGAGCCTTGGGGGCTTGGCCATTGCGCTTGGCATGCTGGTCGATGCGGCCGTCGTGGTCGTTGAAAACATCGAGACCGCCTTTGGCGCGCATGCCAAGGGAGCGGGTCTATCGAGGATGGAAATTTTGCTCAAAGCCGTTCTCCAAGTGGTCAAACCCGTGGTCTCTGGTGTGTTGATCATTGCGGTGGTCTTTTTGCCTTTACTGAGCTTAGAAGGTCTGGAGGGCAAGTTGTTTGCCCCCGTGGCGGCCACGATCGTCATGGCCTTGGCGTCCTCCTTGCTCTTGGCCTTTACCCTGATTCCCGCATTGGCCTCGATGGCACTCCATGTGGGTGCGGGGCACGAACCAGCATTGGTGCAGCGCATCCATGCGCTTTATTTGACCGTCAGAGAGCGGGTGTGGGCCAGACCCAAATGGCTTTATGGCCTGTCTCTCGCCTCCTTGGTGCTCGCTGGAGTCCTCTACAGCTTCATTGGCAAGACCTTCATGCCCACGTTGGATGAGGGAGACGTCTTGGTGCAATTGCAAAAATTACCTTCGATATCGCTCGAGGCTTCATTGCAAATCGATGCGAGCGTGCAGCAAGCCATTCTAGAGGCCGTTCCCGAGGTGAGGTCCATCGTGGCGCGAGTGGGATCAGACGAGCTGGGGCTAGATCCTATGGGTTTCAATGAAACGGACACGTTTTTGGTGCTCAAACCTAAAAGCGAATGGCGAGGAAGCAAGGAAGACATCATCAACGAGCTGAGGGTCGTGTTGGAGGGCTTTCCGGGTTTGGTCTACGGCTTCACCCAGCCTATTGAGATGCGAGTCTCAGAAATGCTCACCGGCACCAGGGGCGATGTGGCGATCAAGATCTTTGGCACGGATTTGGCCCACTTGAATGACGCGGCTCAAAGGGTCTCTGCGGCGGTGCGAACCGTCAATGGGGCCTCCGAGGTGATTGCCCCCAAAGCCGAGGGCTTACAGTACGTGAGCGTGAACCTCAATCGCACGGCCTTGGGGCAAGCGGGTTTTAGTGTCGAGGAGATTCAACAAGCCTTGAAGAACCAAGTGGAGGGCGAGGCACTGGGGTATGTGCTCGAAGACGGTGTTCGCATTCCTTTGACTTTGAAAGGCCAAGAGGGCATGCGGCAAAGCACCGAGGCTTTTAAAAATTTACAACTCCTGGCTCCTGATGGACGCGCCTGGATGGCGAGTTCTCTTGCAGATATTCGTTTGGTCGATGGTCCCATTCGGGTCGATCACGAACAAAGTGCGCGCTTTACCAGTGTTCAAGTCTCGGTGGACGGGCGCGATTTGACCGGCTTTGTGAAGGATGCGCAGCAAGCCGTTGCTCAGCTCAAGCTCCCAAGCGATGTGCACATCGTTTGGGGCGGGCAGTTTGAGAATCAGCAACGTGCAGCAGCAAGACTGGGCTTGGTGATTCCTGCAGCATTGGTCTTGATTTTTACGATCTTGGTCCTGACCTTTGGCTCTGTCGTTCAAGCGGGGATTATTTTTTTGAACATCCCATTTGCCTTGGTCGGCGGTGTTTTGGCCTTGAGCGTTTCAGGGGAATATTTGTCTGTTCCGGCTTCTGTGGGTTTCATTGCCTTACTGGGTATTGCGGTGCTCAACGGGTTGGTGATGGTGACTCATTTCAATGAAAGGTTGATGGAAGGGGAGTCCATGCAAGAGGTTGTTCGAAAAGGCTCCGAGCGTCGCCTTCGCCCCGTTTTGATGACCGCTGTGATCACGGCTTTGGGGATGATTCCCTTGCTCTTTGCGTCAGGACCGGGCTCCGAGATTCAAAGGCCCTTGGCCATTGTGGTGACGGGGGGCTTGGTCAGCTCGACCCTCTTGACCTTGTTGCTCTTGCCCAAATTGTTTGAGCGCTTTGGCGCGCTTGATGTCCAAGAGATCGGCTTCATGAAGAGGTATTTTGCGGGGAGAAAACCGTGAGTGACGTCCAAAAATCCTGGCTACTGGGATGCGTTCTTTTGCATGCCCTGGTCTGCTCAGCCCAAACGCCACCCAGCTTGGTGCCCTTTTTACCCACAGAGGCCGAGGTGAAGTCGGCACTCCTGTCGAGTCCCATGATGGACATGGCGCGCTCCAAGCGCGATGCGGGCTCGGCCAAAGCACTGGGCATTGATGTAGGACCTGCCGAGTTCACCCTTCGTGGCTCAGCCCAACGCCGACAAGAAATGCTCACGGGCACCCCCCTTCACGAGTCCATGGTGAGCATTGAGCGGCCCATTCGGCTTTGGGGGAAAAGAGGGCTCGATGCCGAGTTGTCCAAACAAACCTTGGCTTATGCCGACATTGAATACTCCGATGCCATGCACGAGGGGACACGGGAGTTGATGCGTTTGTGGTTTTCTCATTTGAAGGCCTTGGTGGATCAAAAAAACGCACAATCGAACCTTGAGTTGACGCAAAAGATGTATCGATTGACGCAAATTCAATTCAAAAATGGAGAGGTCTCCCAACTCGATCACCAACTCGCCAGTGCTGAGCTCAACCGGGTGAGGGCGGCTGATGCCGTGGCCAAAGCCCAAGTCCAGACTGCCCGTGCAGCCTTCACCCAAAGGTATCCGAATGTGGCTTTGCCCTCCCAAGTCTCCCTCACCTTGGGCCCCCATGAGCGAGCGCCTTTGGAGGCCTTGAGAGAATCGATGGAGGTCATGAGGCAAGAGTTTTTAGAGAAAAATCATGAGCTCAACATGATGCGCATCGATGCCAAGAGGCTGCAACTGGTGGCGCAAAGGGCTCAAAAGGATCAAATGCCTGACCCCACCATCGGTGTCTTTACAGCCCGCGAGCGCTCTGGCACGGAGAGCATTTCTGGCTTGTTGTTCTCTATGCCCATTGCGGGCTCCTCTCGGACTTATCACAGCAAAGTGGCCATGGCGGAGGCCCAAGCTGCAGCTGATAAAGTGAGACTCCTTGAGCAGCAATTGGCCGCCAGTTTTGATGCCATGTGGCTGCAGTTCCAAAACAAACGAAGCGCATCAGACAGCCTCAGGTTGGCTTGGGAGGGGCAAGCCCAAGCGGCAGAGAAATCGCTGAAGGCGTATGCCTTGGGGGAGGGCAATTTGGCACAAACGCTCATGATCTCACGCTTTGCAAGCGAGAGCCTCAGTGCGGCTGAGAGCATGAATTTAGAGGCCTTGGAGTTGCTGGCATTGATCCGTTTGGACTTGCATCAGATGTGGGATTTTGACGAGTAACAGGGTGCTCTGATTGCAGGAGACCCAAATGAGAGGCCCAAGCACAAGGGGTCAAAAACCAGGTTGAAGAACCAGGGTTTGACAATGGGTGTTTTGGGGTCCCGAGCAGAGTGGAGTTGAGCCGAGATGAGTCGAGGTGAGCCGAGGTGAGCCGAGGTGAGCCGAGGTGAGCTTTTGGGGTCGATAGAACGCTCCATGAAAAACACCCCAGAACTCAAGAAAGGCTCTCAAGTTGTGGGGTGTGTGCCAAGC
>CAIZIT010000117.1 GCA_903933115.1 uncultured Burkholderiales bacterium | reverse complement strand
TTCAACACATCAGAAGCAGTGTTGTTCTTCATCGTAATTGTCAAAGGTTTTGCAGCAGTTTGTGAAGCTGTAATCGCAACAGTTCCGTTATCACCCAAGTTATTAAGTGAAATTGTTTCTGTATTTGTAGCTGAGAAAGTGACATAGTTAATCGCATTCAAATTATCCAAATCGACTACAGCAGCAGCAGCAGCGTTAGCTCCACTCAGCTTGAGCTTTTCAAAACTTGTAACTGTAGGTGCAAATGTAGTGCCTGCTGATGCTGTTACAGCATTTGCAAATGTATTGAACTCTAAAGTGTCTGTACCATCACCTCCGTTGACAGAGCCTCCGCCCAATGCAGAAACGGCATTGATAATTACGGTATCGTCACCAGCACCCATTGAAATTATCTTGGTAGTTGCACCAATCTTTACAGAGTCTTTACCTGCACCACCTGTAAAAGTTACGCTATTACCAATAGCAGGAGTTACTGTTAATCCACCAGTGCTACCTGTTGCATCAATTGAAGTAAGGGCTGTAACAGTTGCAGTTGCAGAAATTTTAGTGGCTCCAGCTCCAGTTACTGTAAGTGATGTAGCGGCAGCAATATTTACATCAGTAACGGTAGTTTTAACTGCATCATTAAGAGTTACCGTTTTTGCCTTTGCTTCAGTCAATGTAAATCCAGATGAGGCTGTTCCTGATGTATTAACAACTAAAGAAGTCGCTTCAGCATCGGTGATAGTGCCACCTGTTACTGTATCAAGGTTTACTGTTAATGCTCTTGTACCTGCTGTTGCAGTAATGGTTGCACTTTGCGCAGTATTTGCTAGTGACAAAGTATTTAAGGTATCAATAGCAGATACACCACCAATTGTTACCGCACCGGTATTGCCATTCACTGAAACTGAAGTTATCTTGTCGGCAGTTGTGGTTGAACTTCCCGCATCGTCAACAGCAACTGTCGTTGCGGTACCAGTTACAATTACGCTTGTTAGATTTGATTTGCCAGTTACAGCAACAGCACCAGCAGTTGCTTGAACTGAGGCTGTAGTAACACCAGTGAAAGTAGTACCAGACAAGTCCATTGTTGCGGCACCATCTGAAATCATTTTATATGTTTCAACGCCTGATATTGTTGCAGCAGGGAATGCAGTTGCACCAACAGTAACGTATGTCAATGTGTCGTTACCTGCACCACCAGAAATGTTATCCAGTGAAGTTAATGTTTCTACTGTCGCAACACCCAAATTGTCATTAGCGACGTTTGCAACAAAAGAGTCATCGCCAGATGTTCCAGTCAGAATATCAATTCCACTTGTTAACGCAAAAACTGAAGGAGCAGGTGCAACCACTGGGTTAGCAGTACCAGCAGTAACGTTAGCAGCACCAGTGTAAGCAACAGCAGTTGCTACTGTGGTGTTGAAAGCAGCAGCAGCAGTAGCGTATGTACCTGTTGTTGTGTTCAAGAAATTGTCGAGCATTGCAATCACAGCAGCACCACGTGCAGCAGGAGCAACAGCGTTCAATTGAGCAGTGATGAAAGCAACTGCGTTTGTGTCTGTTCCCAAACCTACGTTAGTAGCGATTGTTTGAGCAACTGAAGCAGTTGTAGCTGATCCGAAAGAAGCTGTGTAGTAAGCATTTAATGCGTTGTTCAAGCCACCAGAGGACAAAATGTCATTGTTCACTTGAGTCATTGTGGTTGAACCCACTTGAACGCCGTAAAGAGCAGTAGCAAATGTTTGAATTTGCGTTGCATTTGTTGGGAATAAAGCCATTTGTGTTTTTCCTTATTTAAGGTTTGTTAAAAGAAATAGTTTTCTTTGCAAAGAAACCGAACCCGACCTTGCCTTTTCAGGCAAAACCGCGCTCGACCAAAAACCCTTTAATAAAGGCGTTTGGCAAAAAGCAGTTCAAAAGGGGGGAGGAGACCTTCCAAAGACCGGCAAAACCGGTTTTGGCAAGCAATGTGGCGTTTAAGAGACTCAGAGGGGTTTGAGCAAGGGGCTTAACCATACTTTCAGTAACCCTGAAAGTCGATGTTTGAGCCAGTTTGATCAAATTCACTTCGTAGAACCTTTTTTCGCTTCAACTGTTTCAGTTGCTTTTCAGCTTCTGATTGGTTTCACACATTTCACCTTCAGTTCAATCTACTGGACACCTGAAAACCGAAGAATTCATTGCCCATTACACTGAACTTAGATGTCAGTTTAAATGACACCTGTGCTTCAACGATGTGACGGGCATCACACGAAAACGAAGATACCCATCCGTTGCAAAAAAGCATCAAAACTCCCATCTGAGCCCGGTTTGAAGGGACTCACCCCTCAAGTTAAAGAGGCTTATGGTCGATCTGTAGCTCTGTCTCTCTAGAGTGGTCACCCACGCTAAAGATCCCTCCATCATACTCAATTTATCAATTAATTGATACTGATATGACATTCTAACGCTATTTCGTTGCGTAATTCTATCAATTCCCCCTAAGAGTTCGCTGTAAGTTGTTGAATCTCTTAACCATTGTTGTCCTGCCTCAAAGCCAAAACGAGCTTTTTCTTGCACATGGAACCATTGAAACTTCACTTCCAGGCGTCTTTGATTGCCCCCTGCCCTCAAAGCGTCACTGGCCCAGTCTTGGCCATCTTGGACGGTCAAATTGAACTGGTCTTGTCGGCTTAGACAAGAGCCGCCCAAGAGAGCTCCCAAGTAGACCCCGTTTTGAGAAGGGTCTTGGGCATAGGTTCTGCGTTCCAGATCCGCACCTACCTTAGAAAAGCACGAGACGTTTTCCCCTAAATAGGGCTTGAGCCTTGTGCTCACATCGCTTTGCCACCAATTGGACCAGGTCAAACCGTTGTAAAAGTTGGAGCTTCCCAGCTCAAAGTGGTTCACCACGGCCCTTTGGTGCCAACCCAAGTCGCCCTGTGGCCTCCAATGCGCCACGAACTCCTCGTTGTTGAACCCTAGTCCTGGGTTGCCCGGTGTCTCGCGTCCCATCCAGGAGGCACTCAACAAAAGGGTTTTGTCACCCCAGGGTCGCTGGGCTATCAGCTGAGTGGTGGCGAGGTGCACGGGCCCACTTTGTGGCAGGCTGCTTGGATCGAGGGTCAAAGCAACCACCCCATTGGGAAGGGTCAAGTTGACGGTATTGACAAAGGAGGCGCTGTTCAAGTTGCTGTCTCGCCCGAGCATCAGCCCGATATTGCCTGTCAGCGTCCAAGTTTTGGATGCGGTCTTTGGATTCAAGGTTTGATCGAGTGAGGGGGATCCTGGAGTTGCGTCTTGAGAGCTTGAGAGTGCGTTCAAGTTCCCCGCTACGGCGATGTCTTTCTTTTGTCGATCTTTGAGTCCAGCGATGCTTTGTCGCAAGGCCAAAGGCACATCAGGGCGCAACATGATTTGGTCGATCAAGGCTTTGGCGGACTCGACGTCCCCTGCCTCGGCCAAACTCAAGGCAAAGTCAAATTGAACACCTGGCTGATTGGGCTCGATCAACAGCGAGCGCTCCAAGGCCTCGAGGGCCTCCTTGGGCTGGTGGGCCAACAAGTGCAGATTGCCCAATAAGGCGTAATAGGGTGCGCTCTTTAAGCACGAGGGCTCGGCGGACCTCAGCGCCTTCAGCAAGGCCTCTTGATCGACAGAGCTGGCCCGCTTGAAACTCTCCTCATTGGGGCGCGCACCCGTGAGTTCTCGATCATCGCAGCTGTAAGTCCAAGGCCCTTTGCTGAAATGTAAAGGCGCTGTCTCTTTGAAAGAGGAGGCACCCAGGTCTTTCGCAACGAGATTTTGATCTTGAGTTTGAACTTGGATTGAGTTTTGTATAGGCTTGGGGATGGTCGGCTGAGCCTGTACCTGTACCTGTACCGGTGCTTGGGCTTTGGACTCCAACATCCACACCATGAGGAGGAGGAACAACAACAAAGCACAGTGGAACCCCCTGAGGCGTCTTGAGCGAACCCTCTCCTGCGCCAAGCCCGCACCCTGATGAAATACATCCAAGGGGGTGTGAGCGGCTCTGAACAACGTCGAAATCAAGGATAAAAGTCTGAGATGGTTGGTGATGGAGCTTGAGAGGACTTGATCCCTGGGCAAATGGATCTTTTGAACAAGGCTAGTTTCTCAAGATGCTTGGTGAAGGTAGAGACCCCAAAAAAGACCGACGTCCATAGCAAGGGGCCTGATCTTCCATTGTAGAAAGGAGTGTCAAGGCACTCAGGGCACTCAAGACCCTAAAGGCTCTCAGGCCACACGTTGCTGAGCATTATCCACCAAATGCAAGCGTATGCTCTCCACATCCACACCACAAGCGTAGACCACTCGTGACTCGGTCAAGCCCGACAACATGAAGTCGCCAAGCTTGATCAATTGGCGCGTTTCGAATGCGCCCTCTAAATGAGCGCGATCGCTCAAGCATTTCACCAGTGTGGGTCCCATCAAGGCGGGATAGGCCAAATCGGAACACATGGCACGAAGGGCATGAGCAACCTGTACGGGTTCGCCCAAAACGGCATTGACCCGTCTTTGGCTGGGTCCCATGGAGCCCACCAAAGCAAGCCCTTGCTCGATACCCATTTCCAACTCCAACTCCCGCCCAAGGCGAATCGTGTCAGAGATGAAGGAGGTGGGCACCAAACCCTCTGAAGAAAGATCTGCGTTCGCTTTAGAGGCCTGCTCCAGCCTTAAGTTTTCAGTTTCCGTATGGGCCCAGGCGTAGAGCCAGTTTTGTGACTGGGTCCACAAGGTTTGTGGCAAGTGCGCAATGCGGGCCAAAACAGCGTCCTCGGTCGCCTCACGCCAAACAGCCAGCACCTCAGTGCCTTGAATGTGTTGGAGTTCACCGCCAATGGCCTGAACCTCTTTGTTCATCATGAACAAATATTGATGCAGCAGTTTGGCTGAAAGCTCTGGGCTTTGAGAAGCGCAAAAACGATCAAAATTTCTCAAATTGGCAGACATCACGATCACTTGGGATTGTCTGGCCAAAACTTCTTCGCTCTCTGCGCTCAAGGCCACCTCTTGGGCCACGGACTCGCTCATGAAGCGAGACATGTTCTCAAAGAGACGCGTGCGCTGCCAACGAAGCTGAGCCAAATGTTCCGCACTGAGCACCAAAGTGGCGAGAGCGACCACACTAGCGCTCCAAGACCACTGAATCCAGTAATTGAACTCCAGCAAAGCAACGGCATGCAAGGCATAAAAGCCCAGCACCAACCCCAGTCCCGCAAAGGGCAAGACCACGATCAGCCATTCACGTTGATGCCACTGCTGCTCGCCAGAGACTTTCTTGGGCGAGGAGAAACCGGCCAAAGCCACCATCAAGAGCAAAGAGGCCACCAAGACCAAACCTTGGAGCGTGGTCGAACCAATGGGCGTGAAGGGTGTTGCCTCATCCAAAGCGGCCGAAATCAATTGAGCGTGAACTTCCAAGCCCCCTTCTGCACCGCCGTGAGGCGTTGGAATGGCGTCTCCTGCACCAAAGGCCGTAGAACCCACCAAAGCCCAAACACCGCCCAGCAACTCTTTGGGCACTTTGTGCTCGATCACATCCACCGCTGACAAAGACACAAAGTCTGAGCGTGAGAGTCGATATGAGACACGAATTTGCCCTTGCTCGTTCAAGGGGAGCGAAAACTCAGGCATCGACTTGAACTTCAAGGTCCAAGGTGCTTCACCCGCAGCACGGCCTTTGAGCCAGTAAGCGCCGGAGGAGCTTTTCTTCAAGTCCTCAGCACCTTGACCCAATTGCATCAAAGAGGCCACAGAAAGTGCTGGATAACTTTGACCCTCAAAGCACAACCAAGCGGGCACCTTCCTCACAGCGCCATCGGGATCAATCACAGGGGTCAGGTGGCCCACCGATGCAAACGAATTGGCCACACCGGGTGCGTTGGCAATGAAGCCAAAGGCATTTTGCGTGGAGGCAGAACAAGGCGTTGAGGCTTCAGCACCGGCCAAGACCCCGCCTTGAACCGAGACGCTGGGGTCGATGGAGAAAATTTGTCCCCCCACAGAAGGTGCTCCCGAGCGCAAAGCGTTTTGGAGCAAGACATCTCCCTCTTTTGCATCGGGCATGACCACATCAAAAACTTTCAAGCCCACACCATAGTCGTTCAAGGCAGTGACCAACTGAGACATGGTGGATCTGGACCAAGGCCAAGCACCCAAGGCTTGAACACTCTTTTCATCGATGTCCACAATCACCAAACGCCTCTCGGGGTGAGCGGCGTGGGGCAAGTTCCAAGTGAGCGCGTCGCTCTTTTCATCCAAGCCTTGAAAGGTTTTTGGCGTCCAAAGACCCAAAGCGAGGAGCGTCAAAGCGGCCAAGAACACACCCATCAACTTGTAAGCCCAAGGGTGAAGGGTCGCCCATGACATCAAGGCCCCGAATCCATGCTCCTTGGCCTGCACTTTGGCCTGCTCTTGATCGTGGTTGGAATTCATCGGGGTCATGGCGTTCTCAGGTGATGTCTTATTCATGACTCAGCGCCCCCAAAGGGTGGCACCCCTGAATTGACCCGTTGCACTGGGCAAGGTAAAAATATAGCCCGCTTGCTTGGTGTCCAAAGAGACCGCTCCCGCCACCGCGGAAGACGTGTTGGTCGATGCGCCAGGGACGGGAGAAGAGAGAAAAATACCGGAATTCAGATTGATCTTGCCTGAAGCTTGCAAGGTTTGAGGAGCCACCGAGACTGGCGTTGCCGTCGTGCTCAAGCTCAAATTGGTGCTGAAGGTTTGATTGGAGAAATTGATTCCCAGCTGGCCCGCGTTGACATTGGCCGCAGAGACGTTGTTGCCGGCGTCCAAAAAGTAAGCGTTGCTGTTCAAGAGGCTGAAATTGGCAGTGCCTTGTTGAATGGACAACAAGTTGGGCACATTGGATTCATTTCTAAAGAGAAAGTAGTAACCATCTCCAACCGTCACCGACTTGCCTTGCAGCGCATTGATGAAGGGCACGGTCAAGTGGTCTTGCACGTTTTGCGATCCCCAACGACCCCAGGCCAAGGAGTCTTGGGTGGAGGCATTGACCAAAATGTCCCCAAGTCCTGCGTAGGCCTTGGCGTCGACTCGGTTTTGCTGAACACGGTTGTTGGCATTGTCTTGGGCGACGGCAGCGCCAGCGTTAACGCCCGTTGCACCCAAGGGCGTGACCAAGTTGAGCAACTCACTGCCTTTCAATTGCCCAGTGGGCAGCAATTGAGGAGAGGGCATGCTCATGCTGTAGGTGATTGCCATGCCCTTTGTGGCGGCATTGAGCTCTTTGGAAAAGCGTGTTGAACAAGGACCGAACGCATCCATGCGGCACTGTGCATCAAAAGGCGCCAAGACAATGGCACCTTGGTTGACAATGGCATTGACTCTGGACTTGTTCGCCTCGACCACGAAATCGGTGCCCTTGACCCCAATGGCGGCCAAAGGGGTGTTCAAACGAAATTTATCTTTAGCCGCCTCCGCGGCTTGACCCGAGATGGCCCGAACAACACCTTGCTCGAGCTCAAACTTCACCGAAGAAGCCGCTGGATTTTGCGCATCAAAGCGGTACTCATAAATCTTCAAACTTGAAGAGGGTCTTAAGCTCACCAAGGCACCATCGACAAAGCGCACATGGACATGTCCATTGAGTGGCGTGAGCAATTGATCCCCAACCTTGAGCTCTGAGCCCGCGCTCAAAGGCAGGAGCTCACCCGCACGCTGCACATTGGCGCGACCAATCACAAAGGACACATTGCCAACGGTTTGCAAGGCGGAGACCGTGGACGAGCCACCGGAAGATTGCGCAATAGGCTGGGCTTGTTGTTGTGACTGAGCCTGAACTGGGCCAAACCCCATCAAGAAAAGCGCAGCCCCAAGCACAGCAACACCAGTGTGCTTCGCTTTTTTGAGGGCCAATGGGGAACGCGCTTGTAGTAACATGACTTTATTAAATCAAATTTGAACCATCAAAGATGTGTCCACCGTCACACATTGTTCATGAATCATGGTGTTTAATCGACACCATCGAGCTCAAGCTTTAATTCACCAATTTTCAATAAGTTGATGAATTGATTAAGATTTCATCTCAATTTGAGAGAAAATGTCTCTTTTTTGTCAAAGCCATCATCTCTAAAGCATGACCGTCTCCGTCGACATCTTGCAGCAACTCCCTCTTTTGAAGGGGCTGCCCAAATTGACTCTGGATGAACTCTCCAGACAAGGGGAGATACGGGCATTGAATAAGCGAGAGGTGGTCTTCAACAAGGGCTCCGCCCCCTCTCACTTGATGTTCCTCTATGAGGGCAGACTGCAGGGCATAGACTTTACCGTGGACGGCAAAGAAGTGGGTTGTTTTTTTGCTGAACCCGGGGACTTTTTTGGAGAACTCGGCGTGATGGACGGCAAGGCACATCCAGAGACCGTGATCGCCTTGGTCAAGTCCACCGTGGTGGCTCTTCCCAGATCCTCCATTCGCCCACTTTTGACGGCCATGCCCGCGATGGCCGAGAGCTTGACCTTGAAATTGGCCGATAAGCTTCGCCAAGCCTCCACGCAAAGGAGGATCTTGGGACTGGCCAACCCCCTACAAAAAGTTTGCGCCCAGCTCTGGACGATGCAAGTTCAAATTCCCTCACGAGCCGACAGCGCCATCATTCCCATGATGCCCACCCACCAAGAGTTGGCCATCATGATCAACGCCTCTAGAGAGACGGTGACACGGGTTTTTCAACTTCTACAAAGCAAGGCCGTTGTACAAAGAGATGGCAATGATCTTCTACTTTTAAATCTTCAAATGCTCAAAGAGATAGCTGAGGGGACGAAAGAAGGCTTATAAAAAAAGAGATTTCTATTTTGGGCACATATTGAAGTCAGCTTGGCAAAATAAAACCGGTCACGAATGAACTTTGTATTGCTTGCTTGCTTACTTACTTCCTTATTGTTGGACACGACCTCTGCAAAATATGAGGTGACGCGATTACCAACCACCCCCCCAAAACCATCAAATTAAACGTCCGTCTATTCCATCTTTTAAATGGATGACTTGAGTCAACTGCGCGCAAACGCAATTAAGTCATTCAATTGTCCCAAATCTGCTGCACGCAAAGCAGCTATGTACTGGACACGAAGCTCTTTCAACGAGTGAATGTTGACCTGCCCCTCGCCCCAAGATAGCCGAGGACGACCCAGTCGGATTGCTAACCAATCGGCCATCAAACGCGCATGGCGTCCATTGCCGTTAGGAAAGGGATGAATCCAAACCAGTTGGTGATGAAAGCGCACAGCCATCTCATCGGTATCATAAACACGGTTCTCGATTTGGTATTTTGTGTTTTCAAGCAAGTTGCGCACACTCACCGCCACCTGTGTCCAGTCAACTCCAATGTTTTTATTGCTGCGACGGAATGTTCCAGCCCAATGCCAGGTCTTATCAAACATCTGGCGATGCAGCTCGCGAAGAAAGCTCTCTACCAACAGTTCTTGCTTTTTCTGGCGAGCCGCCCAGCGATCCCCCTTAGCAATGTTGACCTGCTCCCATGCGTTGAGATCGCCCTGGGTGGTAATGTGCGTCGGCACAAGAGCTGCAGCTTCGTCCGGATCCAGTGGGGTTGCCCCAGGCGCGTAATGAAATTCCATGTAAAACACCTCACCACAGCTTACGACGCGAACCTTCAATCAAATCCTTGATGGCCAACTCAAGCTGAAGCTTGTTCTGCGCCCCCTGAACGGCTTGGTCCTCAAGCGCCATGGAATGAGCAATTGGACGCAAGCGCTCATGTGCAACCTTTTCTGCTCGATCTCTCACCTGCTTCACCAACGGTGTTCGAGGCACAAGTGCGTATTGAAGTTCACAATCCAAGGCCTGAGCCAACTTACGCAGGCTGGCCAAAGTGATGGCGTCTGACGCCTCTGCGCTTTCCAGTTTGCGAACACCAACAGGCGTCATGCCGAGGCGTTTTGCGAAGGCTACAGCAGACATGCCCAAAGAGTCACGAATTGCACGCACCCATCCTGCACTGGGGCGTGCGCTGAATTCTGCCACCCTCCAAGTTTGCAGGAGTGCGTCCATTTGCTGGAGCTGAAGATCACGGAATTGTTTTTCCATGGAAACCTTTAAGTTTTTAATAGCAGTCGAATATTAACTCAAAGGTTAATTATATGCAAATTAAAAAAACCTAAAGGTTTCTTTAATATTACAAATACCCCATTTGCATGTCTTCATTCCAAACCATCGAATACTCAAGTCCAAGGTCTTAGCGCAGCCATGGTGAATTGAAAAAACTGAGATGCATGAGGAATACGACTTTCGTAACGACTTTCGTTTTGCCTGGGCATGCCCGGAGGAGGACAACTAGAAATGGTGTTTTCTAAAAAACCGAGGCCTGCCTCACTTCCTTCACTAAAATGGCCCATCCAAGCTGACTTGAAGTCAGCTTGGCGCTCTCAGAACCATCAAGCGTCGAACATTGTTCAGGCATTGACCTCATTAAATTTAAATACTCCCTGGCCATGCACAACATCAACAGCTTATTGGCACAAATCGGCCAATTTCAGCCCAAGTTCTTGGACAATTCTGCTTGGACCGGACACTTGCCCTTTGCCGGATGGCTGATTTTGAGCAAAAGACCCCAAGTTTTGGTCGAACTGGGCACCCATGGGGGGAGTTCGTATTTCTCCTTTTGCCAAGCCATTGAGGCGTGCCAAGCACCAACCCAATGCTTTGCCGTGGACACCTGGGGAGGAGATGAGCATGCCGGTCACTACGAGAGCAGCGTCTTTGAAAAAGTATCCAACTACAACCAAACGCATTACGCTTCATTTTCTACGCTCCTGAAAAAAACCTTTGACGATGCACTCCATGACATCGAGGACCGCAGCGTAGACCTCTTGCACATTGATGGCCTTCACACCTACGAGGCCGTCAGACACGACTTTGAAACTTGGCTTCCCAAACTCGCACCTGGGGCCATCGTCTTGTTCCACGACACGGCAGTCAAAGAGGGAGGCTTTGGGGTTTGGCGGTTTTGGCAAGAGATCAAAGCGCGTTACCCCTTGAACTTTGAGATGCACCACTCTTATGGTCTCGGCGTGATTCAAATTCCTCCGCCATCAAGCGATGAAGAACTGGACTGGCTCAAAGAAAGTCCTGCATTCAAAATCGATTTGAGCCTGACCTTTGCCGCCTTGGGTCAATTCCAAATTGACCGCTTTGAGCGCACCTTGACCCTGCAGCACATCAACAACTTAGAGCACATCATCTCCTCCAGAGATGAAGCCCTGATATTGAAGACGCAAGAGTTTGACGGTTTGAAGCATGACTTTGAGACGGCACACCAAACCTTGCAAGCCGTCTACCGATCGTTCAGTTGGAAGTTGACCAAGCCTTTTAGATTTTTAGGCCGCCTGGTGCGAAGCGCCAAACAAAGCGTTCGTGTGTTTTACCTGCTCCATAAGCTCATTGCCTCCAAAGGAGGGTACTGGTCTTTGGGTCAAAGGGCTCTTCGGGTTCTGAGCAATGAAGGCATCCACGGCCTTCTTTTTAAAATCACCTTGGCCTTGTCACCGAAGAATCACCGTGCTGCACACAATTCTGACGGACATGACCGAAACGATTATTCGTATTGGGTAGAGAAATACGATACGCTCACCGATGAAAAACGCCTGTCCTACAAAGCGCAAATCAGCACTTGGACCCACACCCCCCTCATCAGTGTGGTCATGCCCACCTACAACTCGCCTTTGGAGTTTTTACGCCAAGCGATCGATTCCATTGAAAATCAAATCTACCCCTTTTGGGAGTTGTGCATCGCAGATGATTGCTCCACGCAAGTTGAGGTGCGAGATTTCTTAAAGACCCGAAGTGCGCTTGAGCCTCGCATCAAACTGTGTTTTCGAGAGACGAATGGCCACATCTCCGAAGCCACGAACTCTGCACTGGACTTGGCCAGTGGAGAGTGGGTCGCTCTTTTTGATCACGATGATTTGCTCACCGAAGATGCGCTCTTCTTTGTGGCCAGACACATCAATCGCCACCCTGAAGCTCAGATCATTTACAGCGATGAGGACAAGGTCGATGAAATGGGCAAGCGCTTCAGCCCCCACTTCAAGAGCGACTGGAATCCAGAGCTCTTTTTCACACAAAACTACCTCTCCCATTTGGGCGTTTACCGCACCCAGCTCTTGAGGTCCATTGGTGGCTTTCGCAAAGGCCTTGAGGGATCACAAGACCATGATTTGGTGCTGAGGTGTTTGCCCCAAATTGAGAGCAGTGCGATCCACCACATCCCCAAAGTGCTCTACCACTGGAGAGCGATTTCGGGCTCCACGGCTTTGAATGCTTCGGCCAAGTCCTACGCCGATGATGCCCGTCACCAAGCCTTGAAGGATTATTTCGAATCGGTCGGCATCCCTGTCAAGGTGGGCCCTGGCTTGATTGCCAACACAGCCAAGATTCAATACATGATCCAAAAGCCCGAGCCCTTGGTGAGCCTTTTGATCCCTACACGAGACCGCTTGGAGTTGATTGAGCCTTGTGTCAAAAGCATATTGGACAAGACAGATTACCCTCACTTTGAAATACTCATCTTGGACAACGCAAGCGTTGAGCCTGAGACCTTGCGTTTCTTTCAAAGCATCCAAAGCGAGGACGCACGCGTTCGGGTGCTTCGAGACGAGAGGCCCTTTAATTTCTCAGCCATCAACAACCTGGGTATCGAGCATGCAAATGGCGCGATCGTGGGACTGGTCAACAACGACATCGAAGTGATCCATCCCGAGTGGCTCACTGAGATGGTTTCTTTGTGCATTCAAGAGGGTGTGGGTTGTGTGGGGGCCAAACTCTACTACCCCAACGACACCTTGCAGCACGCTGGTGTGATCCTGGGGATCAAAGGCGTTGCCAATCATTCACACAACAAGCACTCCAGGCATCATGATGGCTACTTTGGGCGACTGAGGGTCCCCCAGGCCTTGAGCGCTGTGACAGCGGCCTGTTTGGTGGTCAAAAAAGAGGTCTACTTGCAAGCGGGTGGCATGAACGAAGAGGATTTGAAGGTGGCCTTCAACGATGTTGATTTTTGCCTGAAGGTTCGGGCGTTGGGTTACAGAAATGTGTGGACCCCCTATGCAGAGCTTTACCACTTCGAGTCGCTTAGTCGAGGGAGCGAAGACACGCCTGAGAAAAAAGCTCGATTTGCCAAAGAGGTGGCGTACATGAAATCGAAGTGGGGCCCAGCGCTTTTAGATGACCCCTTCTACAACCCCAACTTGACCCTGGACGAAGAAGACTTCAGTTTGGCGTGGGGACCCAGGTCGCATCGCTTTTTAGAAGACTGATCTCCAAATCCGAATCTCTACTTTCGTCCAATGATGGGCAAGCTCAATTGACCTAAAATTTCGAAGGCCATCGATAAGCAGAGGTCTATGAACTTTAATCAACGCATTCATAAACGCATTCGCATTCGCATTCGCATTTGTAAAAGTTGAGGGCATCGTGGTTTGAGCAGTGAGATTCGATGCGTTGAGACGGGGCTTCATTTGCACTGCTCAAGGCTGAACTGCGTTTCTCGCGTGCCGCACCAGCGGCCTCTCAAGCGCCTTTCAAGCCTTCGGTGGGGAAAGCAACTTGTGCTGAACGCGTGATTTCTCGAACGCATGGCACAACTGCATATCTCTGATGACCTTGTCCAGGTCCTCGTAGTCAAAGTCAGCGGTCCACTGACAAATCCATTGCATGGCGTCGAGAAAGGGACTGGGATTACCTTCCCGCGTCAGGACGCGAAGGCAGTCCAGGTATTCTTCCCGAAAGAGCGTTGGTACGATGATTCGGCAACTGTTGACGACCGAAAGTTCTGCATTCATCACAAGCCTGGCCAGGCGTCCGTTGCCATCGGTGAAGGGGTGGACTTCGGAGACGAGGAACATCGCCATCAGCGCTCTGGCCGTGCCTGGGGGAACGGATGGAAGGAGCTTCGAGCCTTCCACCAAGGTGCCTCGGACAAATCTGGGAGCCACGAACTCCGTATTGCCAGCCCGATTGGCCTGCGTCTTGAATTCTCCGGGCCCTAGCTCTGGCCGCTCCTTCATCTGGTCGACATGACGCTCACGCAGCTGAGTCAGGACAGCCTCACCTGAGGCGAGCGTCTGGTTTGCCCATCCTGGATTGATGGCCTGTCGGAAGACACCAATGATGTCGTGCGAGTCTTTGGGGCGTTCAGTGATGGGCTTGCCCTCCAAAACGAAGCCCCGAGCCGCGGTGACATCGAATTCGGTGCCTTCGATGAAGTTGCTGAAGTAAGACTCGAGGAAAGCGAAATTCAGACGAGCCCGTTCGCTCTTTGCCACTGCGGCAGGTTGCCTCAGTGGTAAAGAGCGCAACTGTGTTGCGAATTTTTCAAATAGAGCAAGGCGATTGGCGTCGTAAGGAATGGTGGCCATCATCCCCTTGCCGGCGGCGGTAGACATCGCGGCCTTTCTCGT
>CAIZIT010000116.1 GCA_903933115.1 uncultured Burkholderiales bacterium | reverse complement strand
GTAAGTTTTTAATGAACCTTTTGAAAACACCGTCGATGCGGTTGGCTTTCTTTTGTCTCAACTCGTTTAGAGCCGAGCCCTCGATTATGACACCTTATTTAATAACCTGTCAACCTCTGGGGTCTTTGCCTTCAATTCGTTACATCCTGTTTTGGAAGAACTTCTCAAAAGCCGAGCCCTCAATTATGACACGATTACTTCATTTGAGTCAACATCCCCACAATATTTTTATTCTGTTGTACAAAGACAAATCTATCCTCTTGGAAAAAGATTCATTCAATTGCTATTGGTTGTCGTCGCTTATGGACAAGACACTCCCGAACTCATACGCAACTTCATCTCATTGGATTTCCACGAAACGCCCTCTCACCAGCTCATGGAGAAGTCTCTCTTTCTAAGAGGGTTTTGCACTCCTCATTCTTTCCCAATCCATCACCAGGACTATTGATCATGATTTTGCTCGTGAAATGATTTGGATAGAAGTGTTTTATCTTTGCGCCGAAAAGAGTTCGCCCATTTTCTGCGTCTCATCCACCACGGCAGCCACAAATTGCGTCTTACCGTATGAATTCGTATAACTGATGGCAATGCCTGTTTGCTTCAAGCCACTTGCTTTGCAATTCATACCGTTGTTGATCATCACATCAAACACGTTTTCCCCAGATGCTCTTTCCTTTAAGGAACCACTGAAAGTGCAATTTGCCATGCTCCCAGTCAAGACACCAAGAGCATTGATGTTGATGGTTGTTGGCACACCAGCAATTGAGCTCGCTGTCCAAGTGCCCGCAATGTCTGCAAGTTCTGGGCTTTTTGAGTAGAGGTATGAAGAACTGTTGATGGGGGCGAGCGTTGTTCTCACGACGGGGGAGGTACCTACATACGAAAAACCGTTGATCGAAGTATTTTCAATGACAGTGCCCGTTCCATAGCCCAGCGTAGAGCTGTTGTCGGCGTAATACTCTTTAAAAAAATTAAGGCCATTGGCTCCACTCATCAAAAAGGCACCATGATCAAATCCAGCCACGGTGTAAACACCGTTGGATTGCATACCAACGAAGCTCCAAAATTCGTTATTTTCCAGCGCAAGGGTGCGGAGTGAGAAGCCATTTGATGTTGAGCCTAACCAGAACCCTTCAGCAGTTGTATTGGCTTGTCCACTCGATCCAATGCTTACCACATTGCCCAACGTCACGACCACATTGTTGTAACTCAAACCACCCACATTCACACTGGGTATGTTCAGTTGATTGTTGCTTGCGTTAAAAGTGTTTAAAGCATAAGTGTTGCTCATCAAAAGCAACCAAGCAGTAAATTGAAAAGTATTTTTCATATTATTTTCATACATACGTTTTTTATCAAAATTGATTCTATCTTTGACTTGGGTTTATGCACAAAGCCTATGCCTCACAGCATTAATTGGAACAGTCACATTTAAATTGACATCGCAAACACCATGAATTGATCACGATGAAAATTGAAGTTCCTCTTGGGCAAATCTCTCATGCGTGTTTGCGCACTGAGCAG
>CAIZIT010000115.1 GCA_903933115.1 uncultured Burkholderiales bacterium | reverse complement strand
TGAGAAGGATTTAAACCAGATGACATGAATGAGCTGAGAAGTTAGAGGTCGACAAAAAGAGTGGAAATTTTAGATGAAAGCCCATGCCCAGTCTCATCTTTGGATTCGAGCGGGCAGCTTTCTTTTCAAGGGGTTGGGATTCAAGGGCACAACGAGGAGCCGGGCATGTCAAATGCAACAGTCTCAGATGAGGTGGGCCTTGCTGGGTGCTCGGCCCAAAGGGCTATGTTAATCGGTTTGATGGATAAAAGCCGATCGAAATTTCATTCGCTTCAATTAATTTTTGAGCTCGGTATCGAGGTGAAGGAGATGCGTGTTCAATCGGTCTGTCATGTGATCTTGAGTTGGGCAGCATTTGAACTCAACGTGAGCTTCAAGTGAGCTTGAAATGCGCTTCAAATGCGCTACAAGTATCCTACACGTGCATTTTTTTACCGCATTCAAGGTGTTGGCGAACCGGATGGTCACTTGACCTTGCGAGCTTGATGCTCCATCCCCTTTTGAATTGATGGGAACTGCAGAGGCATTGACTCAGCGCTAGAGAGATTGCGGATCAATGTCGATCACCCAACGCTGTACAGTCGTGGCGTTCAACTTGCTGGTGTGCATCACCTCTTTGAGTTCAGCTAAAAAGAGTTGAAGATGTTTTCGACTCTTGCTCTCCATGAGCAATTGAGCCCTCTCCACATTGGCCACTTTGCGCATACTCATGGGAATGGGCGAGTAGATGAAAATATCTTCATCACTCGCCAAGAGGCCTCGTTCCACCAACCCAACGATGACTTGATGCGACAAAGCTTTGATTTCATTCAAAAACCTTTGCGCATTTTCTTGCGTTCTCGACTCGGCCTTGATCAGCGCTTGTGAGCAAAAGGGCGGCATGTTCGCACCCTGGCGCTCAAGGAGCTGACTTTGTGCAAAACCGGGGAAGTCATGGGTTTTTAAAAATTGAAACATGGGGTGCTGGGGATTGAAGGTTTGCACCCACAACTCAGGGGCCGAATCGCGCTTGAAATTGGCATCTCGTCCGGAGCGTCCCGCGGCTTGCATCAACAAAGCAAACAAGCGCTCTGTTGCACGAAAGTCGTTGGAAAAAAGCGCTGAATCCACCTCCAGGGCGGCCACGAGGGTCACCCTCCTAAAGTCATGTCCTTTGGCGATCATTTGTGTGCCAATCAGCACATCCACTTCACCACGATGAACCCTCTCCAATTGATTTTTCAAGCTGTCTTTTGTTTTCGTGGAGTCGGCGTCGATCCTCAAAACCTCTACGCCGCTTTGACCCGGGCGGCTCAAATCGGACAAAGCCTCTTTGAGCGTCTCCTCAAGCCTCTCTGTTCCCAGTCCCAGCATGTTGATGTCTTGGTTGGCGCAAGTTGGACACTGCCTGGGCACGCGTTGCGTGTCTCCACAGTGGTGGCACCTCAGGGTTCGGTCTGCTTTATGGAAAACTTTGAAGGCGCTGCAATGCTTGCATTGGCTTTTCCAGCCACATCCACTGCAGTAAAGCACGGGCGAATAGCCTCTTCGGTTGAGGAGGATGAGGACTTGCTCGTTATTGGCGATTTTCTCTCGCATGGCCTTCAAGAGGGGCTCTGAAATCAAGGTGTACTTGGGCTGGTAATTCATGTCCACCCGGTTGAGCTCGGGCAGTTGGGCATCGCCTATTCTGCTGGGCATGTCGATGCGCAAATACCGTGCTCTTTTGCTTTTGGCCGGGCCTTCCTCAATCGAGGAGGGGCGTGTCTCCAAGGTGTGGTACCAGCTCTCAAGAGAAGGCGTGGCTGAGCCCAAGATGACTTTGCTGCGGGTGATGGATGCTCTGTAGACCGCCAAGTCTCTGGCTGAATACCTTGCCCCTTCTTGTTGTTTGTAGCTGGCGTCATGCTCCTCGTCGACCACGATCAGCTTTAATCGCGGAATCGATGCAAAGATCGACATTCTCGTGCCCAAAATGATTTGGGCATGGTCAAAGTGAGCGGCAAGCCAGGCGTTCAATCGCTGTGCGGGGGTGAGTTCACTGTGGAGTGTGACGAAGGCGCTGGGTCGCAGTTGTCGGCGGAATCGTTCACGAATGCGTTGTTCGAGCTGCGGCGTCAAATTGATCTCAGGCACCATGATCAACACCTGTGCCTGGGGGTCTTGATCCAGCAAGGCTTCAATGCATTGCAAATAAACCTCTGTTTTGCCACTTCCTGTCGAACCAAACAATAAAAAAGGACCCTCCTGGCTTTGGATGGTTTGCAGTGCTTGCTCTTGCTCAGTGCTGAGCGTTCTGTGCACTTGCGCTGCTGGGCTGTTGGACGAGCTCTCCTTGGCAGTGGCATCTGCTTGGTCGGCTTGGGTTTGTTGTGCTTGCCACTTTTTCAGCTTCTTTTGGATTTGCGCACCCGTCAAGGTCTTCAAAGGTGCGGGCAGCGCTGCAATGGCCACCTCTCCCATGGAGCGTTGGTAATAGTTGGCGGTGAATTCCACCAAGTCCATCCAGTCTGCGCCCAAGGGCGTCAAGCCTTCTAAATGAGCACCTATGGGCTTGTAGTTGTAGGCTTTGGCCTGCGTGCTTTCAGGCTCAAAGACTTGGGCCTCCCCATAAACCACACCCAGCACTTCTCTCTTGCCCAAGGGCACTTTGACAATGCTGCCCTGAGGCAGGGCCTCTTCAGACGTGTAGCTCAGGGGTCCGCGCAAATTGCTGTGCGCGGGTGTAGGAACCAAAATCTGAAGGAGATGAGCCATGAAAAGGGGGGTGTCTTACGCTTGAAATCTCAATAATTTATTTGAAACAACCCTTAAGTTGTTGATTTTTAGGGATTTTAGTCTGTCTGATCAATTCTGTGGATAACTTTGTTGATAGTGAGCCGAAAATGATCAAACAGATCGGTGTTTGCACTAGGGTGGAGGTGAATGTGGGCCCGCAAAATATTGAAAAATCTTATATAAATCAATTGGTTACAGTTTTTCCTATATCCTCAATGATGTAAATGAGGGGATCTCAGATGAAAAATAGGCAGGGCAAAAAATGTGCATAAGTCTCAAAAACGAATCCATTTTTCCTTGACTTTTTGCGCTTTACCCCATTTTTTATCGCCATGGCATGCAACTTGAAAAAGCAAAGCGCTGCGCTTGTCTTGAGCAGCAGGTGACGCCAAGCGTTGGCGCTTGGCGTGTGCAAGGTCTTGAGCGATCAGCCCGCTTGGGCGGCTGATTTTCTCTGGGCCCTGGAGTGATCATGAACGGTTTGAACCAGTGCGGTGACGTGTTCGACCGGCGTGAACTGGCTGATGCCATGCCCCAGATTGAAAATTTGAGTCGGCCCCGTCTGGTGGGGGTCGATATGGGGCGTGCCGAATTGGTCCAACACGGCTTTGACTTGCACTTCAATTTGTTCGGGAGGTGCAAAAAGGACATTGGGATCCAAATTGCCTTGAAGCGCTTTACCGGGTCCACCCACGCTGCCGCCCACAGCCTTTCGAGCTTTGCCCAAGTTGACCGTCCAGTCGAGTCCCAAAGCCTGACAATCCAAATCTTTCATCTCATCGAGCCAAATGCCCCCACCTTTGGTGAAGACAATGCTTGGAATTTTGACGCCCTCGTGCTCTTTGATCAATTGTGAGAGCACCCGTTTGGTGTACGCCAAGCTGAAATGTTGGAAGGCGCCATCGGCCAAGACCCCCCCCCAGCTGTCAAAGACCATCACCGCTTGTGCACCGGCCAGAATTTGGGTGTTCAAATAAAGTGCAACCGCATCTGCATTGGTGGCCAAGAGTTGGTGCATCAAATCAGGACGGCTGTACATCAAGGTTTTAACGTGTCTGTAGTCGTCTGAGCCACCGCCTTCGACCATGTAACACGCCAAAGTCCAAGGACTTCCTGAAAACCCAATGAGAGGCACGCGACCCTTGAGGGCTTTTCTGATCGATGTGACGGCATCAAAAACATACTTCAATTTGCCCATGTCGGGCACATGAAGGGCGTTGACCGCCGCCTCATCTCGCACCACTTTCTCGAATTTAGGGCCCTCTCCCAGGGCAAAACTCAAGCCCAAACCCATGGCGTCTGGCACGGTCAAGATGTCGCTGAAAAGAATCGCTGCATCCAAAGGATAGCGATCCAGGGGTTGCAGCGTCACCTCCGTTGCGTAGTCCACATTCGTGGCCAGCCCCATGAAACTGCCGGCTTTGGCGCGTGTGGCTCTGTATTCTGGCAAATAACGTCCTGCTTGCCTCATGAGCCAAACGGGGGTGTGATCTGTGGCTTGGCGCCAGCAGGCTTTTAAAAAGGAGTCATTTTGAAGTGCAGGATACATAAAACGGTGGCTTGGGTATAAAAGTTCTAACTTTTTAAGATGGATGAAGGGACAAAATCAACTGGACATATTACTTGAAAAACCCCCATTTGGCTCTCAGGCCAAGACCTTAGGGAGTTTCCCAGATGGGGGCGATTTGCCCCAAAGGCCGAAGGACCTATAGGGCTCCTAGGGCATTCAAGATTTCATCTTCGCTCACAAATTCCGATAAAAATCGGGGGGGAGCCGTTTTGCTGAGCAAAATGTACACGGGCACCCCATTCCTGCCCATTTCGTTCAAGGATTGCGTGATGGCAGGATCTTGACGGGTCCAGTCGGCCTCAAAGAGGCTCACATGGTGCGCTTTAAAAGCGTTTTGAACGCTTTCTTTTTGAAACGTCAGCTTGTTGAATTGGCAACTCAAGCACCAAGCGGCGGTGTAGTCCACAAAGACAGGGTTGCCGAGCTCGAGTTCACGGCGCACGGCCTCTTTGGACCATTTGCCCCACTTCAAGGGCGTATCCGCCTTGGCCAAAGGGGTCAAGCCCTCGCCATCGAGGGGGGGCTCGTTGAGGGCTGCCCTTGGAGAAACAAGGGGTGGTGCATCCGAAGTTGCTCCCGAAGTTGCAGAAAGGGAGATGCTGGCCGAGGAGACCCACCACACCCAAGTCGATTGAAGTGCGACAAAGGCCAACAAGAGCAACCAAGCCATTTTTGTGGACCATGTGGTCTTGGGTGCTGGGGTCTTGTGTTGGAGATTGAAGCACCAAGCGCACGCACTGACCAAAAGCAAGAGCATCATTTGCGCAACCATGGCCGTGATGCCCACTTGTTGGGCCAATACCCATGTCAACCAGAGCACCGTGAGCGCCATGGGGAAACCCAAAGAGGCCCTAAAAGTCATCATCCATGGCCCAGGTTTTGGGATCCATTGGATGGCTTTGGGGAACCAACCAATGAGCAAAATGGGAAACGATAGGCCCAAGGCGAGCATGGAAAAGAGCAGCAGACCTTGCCAAGTGGGGATGCTAAAGGCCAGACCGATGGAGGCGCCCATGAAAGGTGCGGTGCAGGGTGAGGCGATCAAGACGGACAAAGCGCCGCTTAAAAAAGACTCCATCAATGGGTTCTTCGAGCCCAGAGCGCCCAAAAAGCCTGGAATGGTTTGGCGCATTTCAAAAACGCCCCAGAGGTTCAGAGCGATCAGGGTGAAGAGGACGCTCAAGAACACGACAAAGGAGGGGGACTGAAGTTGAAAGCCCCAACCGAGTTGAGCACCTCCAGAGCGAAGCAACAAAATGAGCCCCCCCAATGCGATGAGCGTGACCCAAATGCCCAGGGCATAAAACTCAGCCAAAAACCGACGCGTGTGACCATGCTCATGGGCTTTGGGGATGAAAGAGAGCGCTTTGATGGCCAATACGGGCAACACACAGGGCATCAAATTCAAAATCAAGCCGCCCAAGAAAGCGCTCGCGAGAGCGATCAAGAGGGGTCCCAAAGACAAACGGCTGGCCGAGTTGATGCGGGAGGCACTCAAAACGTCAGGAGGCTTAGGGGCGCTGGCGGTGGTTGCCGCTGTGGACGTGGATGGTTGGTCCGTGGAAGCTGCATCGCTCCTTGCACTGGGCCAAGGTGTATCCATGTGCACGAGAACGCGGTAGCTCTTGGGGGCGTTGGGCAAGGCATCCAAATCGAGCAACAACAAGGGCCACGCTTGGGGGCTCTCGGCGCGCAACTCTGAGACGGCGGACTCAAAAGTCCATTTCCCCTTGGACCAGCTTTGTTGGGCCTGGATGGCGGCCAGGGGTCGTGTTTTGAGCAAATCGGCTTGCTCAGGGAAGACATCAAAGCGGTGCCCTTGGAGGGAGGGGGGGAGGCCTTTGAGCTGAATGGAGAGTTCACCTGGGCGTTGGGTGTTGGAGGCGGTGGCCTGTCCTCGAGCGAGCTCCAGCTCCAAAGCTTGGTCCTGAAGAACCTTTTGAACGCCCATTGCACTCGAGCTCGAGCTCGCTGGTGTCTTGGCGAGCAAGTCGAGCTCTAAATCACCTTCTTGAGGAATGCACTCTTGGCGACACACCAACCAACTTGCATGCAATTTCACCACCGCTCTTGCTCGCCCTGTCTCGACGGGTTGCTCAAGCACAAGGGGCGCCAAGAGGGCGCTGGTGTCGGTGAACCCAAAGTTGATCAACTCTCCAAGAACGATGCGCTCAGGTTGGGGCCACAAGGTGGCGCCCACCTTCATGCCTGCGGGCGTGGTCCAGCTCAATTGAGTGGCGAGACCCGCATCCCCTGGATTTTTCCAGTAGGTGTGCCATCCAGGCGCATGCCGCATCTCCAAGACCAGCCACTGCTTGGGCTCTTTGGATTTTGTCTCGAGCCCCATCGGGGCATACAGACTCAAAACTGCAGTGACTTGATCGGTTTTAAGGGTGTTGGAGGCGAGGATGTTTTTTTTCGTTCCATTCAGGGACAATTGAGCCCCTGCCGAAGCCATGAACATGCTCACCAGGAGACCTCCTAGAATGCATGAAGCCGTTTGTAAGCGTAGGCGTTTCATGCTCAGAGCTTGAGCAAGGGAAGAGATAAAACGTTTCATGGCAATGGAGGGTGATCTTAAAAGGAGCTGAGGATGATCAACGGTTCGAGATATTGGTCTGATTTAAGGACAAGCGAATTTGAGCGCTGTGGCATAGAGAACTTTTTGGTGGTCCTGCCCCTGGGCGCCACCGAACAACATGGTCCTCACTTGCCTTTATCCGTGGACAGCTTGATTGTCCAAGAAATCTTGGACCGTGCCCTAAAAAAATTGTCAAAAGAAACCCCTGTTTTGATTTTGCCCACTCAAAAAATTGGTTTGAGCACGGAGCATCAAAGTTTTTTGGGTACTTTAACGCATTCGCCAGAATTGATCCTTAAAACTTGGATGGAGATCGCTGATGCTTTGGCCAAAACAGGGGTACAAAAGCTCCTGATCTTTAATGCGCATGGTGGTCATCAGGGTTTGATGGAGGTGGCGGCTAGAGAAATCAGGGCCAAGCACCAGATGATCGTCTACAGCTCAAGTTGGTACCAGTTGCCCTTGGAGCCCTCGGTGATGGCGCTCTTTGATGCCACTGAACACCGCTTTGGCATTCATGGGGGGGCCATAGAGACCTCCATGGTGATGGCCATGCATCCCGAGTTGGTGGACGAGCGCGCTTTTCAAAACTTTACCTCTTCATCCCAAAGCCGTGCAGAAAAATACCCGATTTTGGGCAATGGCAAAAGTGCAAAATTAGGCTGGATGATGCAAGACTACAACGCCCATGGGGTGGTTGGCGATTTGAGCCAAGCCAGTGCAGCCAAGGGGCAAGCCTTGCTTGAAAGTGCAGCCCAGGCCTTGTCCCAGTTGATGACTGAAATTTTGAGTTTGCCCCTCAACACCATCAAGCGCTAGGGGTTTTTTCAAGACTGGCCCTCTTGTTTCAAGGTCAAGGCCTCCCAGCGCTCGAGCATTTGAGCCAAGAGCGCATCGATGTCGCTCAATTCTTGGGTCAATGCACTGGCCTTTAGGGGGTCTTTTTGAAAAATACTCGGATCGTTCAAGAGGTCGTGGATGCTCTTTTGCCGAGTTTCTTTTTGCGCCATCAATTCGGGCAATTCATCCAACTCTTTTTGCTCCTTGAAGGAGAGCTTGGCCCCTGAGGACTTCTTGTCTTTGGTTGGAGGTGGAGCAGAGGCCAAAGGCGCTTGTGATTTGGCGGGCGATTTTTCAGCCTCTTTGCTCTGGGCCGCTGCGCTGAAGTCTTTGGCCCGTTGGGCTTGAATCAGCCAATCTTGAACACCCCCTTCATATTCTCTCCAGCGGCCTGAGTTCTCATACACCAGGGTGCTGGTGACGACTTGGTCAATAAAGGCGCGGTCGTGGCTGACGATGAAGACGGTGCCGTCGTAGTTTTGAATCAGCTCTTCAAGCAACTCCAAGGTGTCAATGTCCAAATCGTTGGTGGGCTCATCGAGCACCAAAACATTGGCGGGTCTGGCAAAGAGTCGGGCCAACAAAAGTCGATTGCGCTCGCCCCCGGAGAGGCTCTTGACGGGAGAGTTGGCCCTGGCAGGCGAGAATAAAAAATCGGTCAGGTAGCTTTTGACATGTTTTTTTTGTGTGCCAATTTCAATCCACTCGCTGCCCGGGCTGATGAAGTCCACCAAACTGGCGTTGAGGTCAAGTTGTTCTCGGTGTTGGTCAAAATAGGCCACAGTCAGTTTGGTGCCCAGTTTGATGTCACCTCGATCCGGTTGGAGCTCGCCCAAGATCAGCTTCAGGAGTGTCGTTTTGCCGGCGCCGTTAGGCCCGATGATGCCAATTTTGTCGCCTCTTAAAAGCGTGGCGCTGAAATCGACCACAATGTCCTTGGTCGCACCTTCTTGAGGTGAAGAGGTGTCGGGGTAGGCTTTGTAGACTTTGTCCAAGACAGCCACCAATTTGCCACTTGGAGCACCTTTGTCGATCTCCAGTTTGACTTGCCCGACCACATCGCGTCTGGCTTGGCGAGTGGCTCTGAGTGCTTCGAGACGTGCAATTCGGCTTTGACTTCGAGTTCGCCTGGCCTCGACGCCTTTTCTGATCCAGATCTCTTCTTGGGCCAGCAATTTATCGGACTTGGCTTGGATCACCGCTTCTTGGGCGAGTTGCTCTTGTTTAAGAAGTTGATACGTCTCAAAGTTGCCCTCATAAGACAGCAATTTACCTCTGTCGAGCTCCACAATTCGGGTGGCAACACGGTCCAAGAAGAATCGGTCATGGGTGATGGCGAGGATGCTGCCTTTAAAAGCAATCAAAAGATCTTCCAGCCAAACGATGGAGTCGATGTCGAGATGGTTGGTGGGTTCGTCCAATAGGAGCACGTCCGGAGAAGTCACCAAAGCTTGGGCAAGTGCGACTCGTTTGGATTGTCCGCCGCTCAAGGTGCCCACGATTTTTTGGGGGTCGAGCTTCAAGCGAGCAATCGTCTCGTCCACGCGTTGCGACCAATTCCAGCCATCGCGGTGCTCGATTTTATTTTGCAGATCATCCAAGTCCCCTTCGCCAAGGGAGTACTGATCGATCAAATCCCGTACTTCCTTCAGGCCTTCACTGACCGACTCAAAAACCGTTTGTGTGGGGATCAAGATGGGCTCTTGAGCAACATAGGCCAGCTTTAAGCCTTGTTGCATTTGAAGGGTGCCGTCATCTGGACGTTCAAGTCCTGCGATGATTTTGAGCATGGAGGACTTGCCTGTTCCGTTTCTGCCAATCAAGCCCACCCGCTCTTGCGGTTCGATGGCGAAATCAACATGATCTAAAAGAGGGACGTGGCCGAAAGCGAGCTGAGCGCGTTGAAGTTGTATTAATGACATGGCCCTATTATCAATGGAGAAGGATCCCATGGGCATGAAGAGGGCATGGAGATAATGAGAGAGGAGCGAGCGTACTAGGGGGATAGAAAAAAGGGGGTCTTGAAATAATTTACAAATAAGTTTTGACATGTGAATGTTTTTAGTATTACAATTGAGGGCTCGGCTTTTGAGAAGTTCTTCCAAAACAGGATGAAACGAATTGAAGGCAAAGACCCCAGAGGTTGACAGGTTATTAAATAAGGTGTCATAATCGAGGGCTCGGCTCTAAACGAGTTGAGACAAAAGAAAGCCAACCGCATCGACGGTGTTTTCAAAAGGTTCATTAAAAACTTAC
>CAIZIT010000114.1 GCA_903933115.1 uncultured Burkholderiales bacterium | reverse complement strand
GCTCATCAAAGATAGAACGTGGCCACCAATGAAAATGAGAGTCTACGATCTTCATGTTGTCTCCATTGAAGTTGGTTTTAATTTATGTTTTTCTTGGACTTTATCGACTTATTGGCGAAAAGTCAAAATATTGGGATGTGAGGAAGGCTTTCAAATGTTTAAATTCGCTTTCGGTGCTGTAGTCTGAAAATCAAATAGAAACTTTTTGCAAGAAGTCCGATTTGAAACAATGATCCACCACTCGGACTTCAAACTCAGTCATTAAGCTTGAATGCAAAAACAATCCATAGATCAGTTATCGGCGATCAAAGCCAAGGCCATGGATACTGCTTCTCTGGCATCTGTACATATGGCCCCAGCTCCGAAATCAGAGGCTTTGAAGCTCTCAATTCCAAAAATAGGCCCGCCCAAAAGAATCACCACATGGCGATTTCTAGAAAGTTTCTTGATTTGAGCGATCAATAGCGCCAAATCCTTGACCTGGGCCTGGATGCTGATGGAAAGTCCAACAGCATCAAACCGCTCGTTGCTAACGGTCTGGATCAATCCCCTTGCAGTGGGCGAAATCTCCATCACCACTTGCCAGCCATCTTTGCGGAAAAACTCTGAAACGATGGTGGGCCCGAGCATGTGCTCTGAGCCAGGGGCCGAGGCGATCATGATGCGCCTCACATCTCCTTGTACCAGTGGGCCATCTTGATAAGAAAAACCAACTTGATGCGTGAGTGTGTGCAGTCGTGCCAGGCCATGCGTCAATTGATAAAAATCCATCAAATCATTTTCCCATTGCACCCCCATGAAGCGGGCGGCAGGGGTGATGAGCTCCATGAACACATCTTCCCGACTCAAACCCTCTCCAATCATGCGATCCATCCATTGTTGAGCTGGATGATGATCCTCTTCGGTGCAAAGCAATGCAAACTCTTCCACCTCGGATGGGGTGGGAAGCGCTCGGGTGGATTTCAGATCCTTGTGGCTCTCCGTGTCAAAGCTTTGAGAACTCAAGAGCCTAGGAATGATGTCAGATTCGATGATCGAAAAAATCGATGTCTTGCATTCTGATGACAGGTATGCATTCGAACTTGTGTTTGAAAAATCATCGTTGGAAGCGGCTTGATTTTTCGAAAACATGGAACTGGCCATCAGTGTTAGTTTCCTCAATGATTGAGGTCTCCACCAGTCACTCTTTGCGACAAATTGACTCATGAAGCTCAATCTCGTTTAAGGTTTCGCGAAATTGCGAAATAGCAATCTATTGTTGAATTTATGACAAGTTGCAAGGGCGTGCAAGAGTACTTTCATCATTTAAAGGGTATTAACTGTAAAAAAACATGGGGCCCAATTCACAGGTAAGGAAAAAACATATTGAAACGCCTTTTGAGGTACAAAAAAGCAATCTTTGACCCTTTCCGTTCGGATTCAACACCCATCCATAAAGGGTTTACCCTTAACGCTCAATTGCAAAATCTTTTTCATCAAGAAGTCTCTTATTTTTTTAAAGATTTCATCAGGAAAAGCGCTATTTTTTTCACCGCTTCAAGCCTCTCAGATGCCATGGCTTTAGAAGACAACACTTCACCATTGACTTCGATCTCTTAAGCAAAGCGCTTTGGAAAAGAATCGCTTTGAAGTTGAGGGTCAAGAGGGTTTCGAAGGGGCTATTTATTGCTTTGCAACAGAACCAATTTGACTTTTTTTAACCTTTCATCAAAATTACTGTAAGTTTTTGTTGACTTTTCAAGATGTCTACATATACTTACACAATAATAGGATTGTTATAAGATTCATGACCATGATGGCCGTGGAAAACCTTGGTGCAGGTTGAGCACTGAATTTGTACTTTGATTGGAGAAGAACCCATGACAGACCAAAAAGTTTGGCCAACAGGTTTGACCGAAGCTGAGTCAGAAGAGCTTCATCGCCACATCGTCCAAGGAACACAATTCTTTGGCATGATTGCGGCCTTTGCTCACCTACTGGCTTATATTTATTCGCCCTGGCTTAAATAAACGAGAGGTAACGCAAATGATTTACGGAAAAATGTGGTTGGTGGTTAAGCCCTCAGTTGGCGTGCCACTCATTATTGCAGCTGTAGCTGTTGCATCGTTTTCGGTGCATTTGGCTATTTTGAACAACACAACTTGGGTTAAAGCATTTCTTAACGGAAACGCAGACAAAGTTGCTGTCACTGCTCCAGCAGCTCCAAAATAGCTGATGGATAAGCACACGGAGCAAATAGAGATGTTTGTTCCGTGTGCTTTTTTAATTTGAATGTTGTCGATGAACAGCACCGTGCTGATGTCAACATAATTAGAAATGCATCTTCCATGAGCAACAGTTTATCTTCTCAAAAATTGCTTCATTCATGGCTCCAAAGAGGCACGAGGTTTTTACCCTTTGCCGATGCAGCTTCTGTTGATTTACCCTTAAGCAGACTTCTAAGACTGTCGCTTTTCCAAGTATCTGTCGGCATGGCGCTTGCCTTGCTGATCGGGACCCTCAATCGCGTGATGATTGTGGAGTTGAATGTTCCCGCGTCTTGGGTTTCAGTGATGGTGGCGATGCCCATCATTGTTGCCCCCTTTAGAGCCATCATTGGCTTTAGCTCAGACACCCATCGATCGGAATTGGGCTGGAAGAGAGTGCCCTTCATCTGGCGCGGAACGATGGTTCAATTCGGTGGTTTGGCCATCATGCCCTTTGCGCTCTTGGTGCTCTCTGGTCAAGGACATGCCGCGGATGCCCCCTCTTGGGTTGGACATCTGGGCGCAGGTGTTGCGTTCTTATTGGTCGGTGCGGGTCTTCACACCACACAAACGGCTGGACTGGCATTGGCAACCGACTTGGCTCCCGAAGAATCCAGACCCAAAGTCGTGGGTCTCATGTACGTCATGCTCTTGATCGGTATGATGGTGAGCGCCATTGGATTTGGTTCATTTTTAAAAGAATTTACCCCCGGCAGACTGATTCAAGTGATTCAAGCCTCCGCCATTTTGACGCTCGTATTGAATGTCGTTGCCTTGTGGAAGCAAGAAAGCAGAACAAGGACACCGACTGCACAAAAAATCAAAAATGAGAGCTTCCAAGAGTCCTGGCAAAGATTCAGCCATGGGGGTCAAGCCATCCGACGTTTGATCGCTGTTGGACTTGGCACCATCGCTTTCAGCATGGAAGACATTTTGCTCGAACCCTACGGTGGTGAGGTGCTGCACCTGAGTGTGGGTGCCACGACTGCGCTCACCGCCACTTTGGCCATGGGAGGACTTTTTGGTTTTGGCCTGGCGTCAAAGGTGTTGAGCAAAGGATTCGACCCCTTTCGGATGGCCATTTGGGGTGCGATGGTCGGCATACCTGGGTTTTTGAGTGTCATTTATTCGGGATCGATCGACTCGGGTTGGCTTTTTGCGAGCGGCATTTTCCTCATCGGTTTTGGCGGAGGACTGTTTGGTCATGGGACCCTCACCGCCACCATGAATCTTGCACCTCAAGGACAAAGTGGACTGGCACTGGGTGCTTGGGGAGCGGTGCAGGCAACAGCGGCCGGAGCGGCCATTGCCGTGGGCGGTGTGATCAGGGATGTCATCGATGCTGTTTACCAAGCACCGTCAGGCTACGATGTGGTGTATTCGATCGAGGTGGGCATGCTCTTGGTGACCATCATGACCATGATGCCACTTTTGAGAAAATCACCTTCTCTCGTTAGCACTTAGAATACATTCAGTCTGATACTCTATTTTTTCTTCAACGTCAATTAACCAAGGAAATCAAATGCAAAATCATGTTGGAACAATCTTATTTATCATTTGGGTTGTGATGTGTGTGTTCTGGATTTTGAACCAATTCCACAAAAGCAATCTGCGCAGGAACTATCCCGGTCAGTTCAAGTGAACCCTCGGTTTAAGAACTGAAATCGACCGAGATCCAATGGAGTGCCTCTTTTTTTTTAAGAGCGCTGCAAGCTCTCTTTCCAACTTCTCTCAATCTCCTCGCTGGTCATTGAATCAAGTTGTTCAGAGGTGAAGAGCCCAGCAGCAATCAAATGCTGCTTGTAGCCTTTCAATTCTTTGTACGCAAAGTATTGAAACAAAGGGATCAACCCCATGAGAGGCAACAAAAAGAAGAGCAATCCATAGGGGTACAAAGGTATGCCTAAAAACATGCATATTTTGTAAAACAAAAAAAGAATGAAAACGACTCCCGCAGCCATGAGGAGATTTTTCTTGAACATGTTATGCGCCCCTTTCGATCGCAATTGAAATGACTGTTAACCCTTTGATCCACACACACTTGAAACGGAACGTCCAATGAACTCACTCATGACCTATGAAAAAGTCAAAAAATTCGTCGACAACAAAGCATTGTTGTTTGTGGGTTTTCTTTTTGTCGCATTCTGCTCTTTTTTCACGCTGGCTTGGATGGTCAGTTTGTTCAAATTGAATTGAATCCCGTTTGATCCAAGAGAAGTTTCCAATCGGCTTGGAGACTTCAAAATCCGTTGAGAAAGACGGTCTGCGCATTCAAAACCGTTGCAATCGATACCCAAACCAAATAGGGTATTGTCATCAAGGAGGCCCACCGAGAAAGGGGCCATTGATAATAGATCAACGACAAGACAGACAGCCACAAAGGCAAACATTCCCAAAGCGACCAGTCGGGTCGATGCAGTTGGAAATACAAAACACTCCACAGCACATTAAGTACGCCATTGAACAAATAAAGGAGCAAAAGCGTTTTTCTTTGCTGAACCTGCCGGGTGCTGTTCCAAGACAACCACGACGCTGCAGCACACAGTGCAAAGATCAAACTCCAAATGATACCGAAGGCCTCATCTGGCGGCTTCCAACTGGGTTGTTTTAAATTGAAGTACCAGTCATCCAATTGGGTCAACAAGGCACCCGCACTTGCAAAGACCGTGCTCAGCACAATGGCTGTGATTAAAGAAAGCCAACGACGAATAAAGTTCATAGGGTGCGGTGATGAATGGAATACCTAGACACGGGACCCTGAGTGGGCCATTCATCATACCTTATTGTTGATGCTCGCTCATGAAGGCCAAGACCCTGGCCAAAGCCACTTGAGGGCTCTCCTCTTGCAACAAGTGGCTCGCTCGCGAGAGCACCTCCACTTGCGAATGGGCTTGGACCAAGGCCTTGACGTAATCTTTAGCATTGCTGCAAGGGATCATGGCATCGCCCTCCCCCCAAAGCAAAAGTGTTGGGGCGGTGATTTTTGAGAGTCGCTCAACAGGATCTGAATTGATGGTTTGCCTCATCCTGGCCAAAATGGCCTGCCTCACTGTTGGCGCTCTGAGAAGTTCGTAATAGCGATCCAAAAGCTCTTCAGAGACTGAACTGGCATTGAAAAATGCCGGCTCAAGACTTTTTCTGACCAAAAATTTGGGCATCACAAATTGAATGACCTCTGCAATGGCGCCCACGTCATAGGGCTTGCCGCCGATCTTTTGACCAGGCGTTGGAAAACCATCGGGAGCGAGCAGCACCAATCGTTTGACTCTCTCGGGATGAGCACTGGCGTAATTCCAAGCAATGCGACCCCCCATGGAGTGTCCAATGAGCGTGAACTCTTGAACGCCTAGAGCATTTAAAAAGCGCTCCAGCCTTTGAACATCCGCTGGGTCGCTGTAATCGTCGTCGGGTGAGGCTCCCGTGAGTCCAAAGCCAGCCAAATCCATTCGGAGGACTCGAAATTTCGACTCTAAAACGCTCGACCAGGCATCCCAGGTTTGTAAGCTGGAGCCAAAACCGTGAAGCAGCACCAGCACAGGAGCGTTTCTTGGGCCCGTATCTCTGTAATGGACACGCAAGCCGTCGATCAGGGCAAATTGACTGGGCTGGCGAGCGTACTTGGACTCAAGGGCTTCACGGCTGAGATCTGGGGTGATGAAAAACATGATGCAAGCCAGTGTAACGATAAAAAACAGCCAGCACCATTTTTTCAGAGCTGAGCCCAAAGCGGCTCGGACCTTTTGAACCGCAGGCCAAGGGAGCCAGCTCACTGGACGCAACCCCTTGGCTTGTTGTGTCTTGGGTCGAAGCACCCAAGAGTCAAGTTCGCAGCCATGACCAAGACGAAGATGAAGAAGAAAACGAAAAACAAAACGAAGCCTGAATTGCCCCATCTCTGCTTTGCATGGACGCGCTCCACGAGTGTCCGGTTTTCAAAGACAAAACTCAAAATATTCATCAAACCTAGTGTTTACCCTATAAGTAAATGAAGTACGACAGTTTCTAATGTCAACATATGTTTACATACAGCGCTATTTTAGTCTCAACAATAACCTTGATGGCACACCAATGAGTTTAAAAACTTCACAGCCCGTTGTCCAGTCTGGCATCAGAGTATTGATCGTGACGATGGATACGCACCTGAACAGTGCGGTCAAGAGAAGCATTGAGGCGCTCAAGAAAATAACGCCTCGAATCAGCTTGAAAATATGCTCTGCCACAGAATACACCAACGATGCCAAAGCGCTGGAGAGATGCAAGGAGGAAATTGCAAAGGCCGATATTATTTTTGTGGGCATGCTTTTTCTGGAAAACCAATTTTTGCCCATTTTTGATGACCTCAAAGCCAGGAGGGAGCATTGTGATGCCATGATTTGTGCCGTCTCAGCGGCAGAGGTGGTCAAACTCACCAAAATTGGCAAATTTGACATGTCAAAACCAGCCTCAGGGCCCATGGCATTCATCAAAAAACTCAAAGGCGACACCTCCAAAAAGGACGCCAGCTCCGGTGAGCGTCAAATGAAAATGCTCAGGCGAGTGCCCAAGCTTTTGCGCTTTATCCCTGGAACGGCCCAAGACCTGAGAGCGTATTTTTTATGCATTCAGTACTGGCTC
Source organism: uncultured Burkholderiales bacterium (assembly GCA_903933115.1). Taxonomy (GTDB): domain Bacteria; phylum Pseudomonadota; class Gammaproteobacteria; order Burkholderiales; family Burkholderiaceae_C; genus Limnohabitans. The sequence continues at coordinate 17,594 of CAIZIT010000114.1, read as the reverse complement.
GGCGGCTCTGAGGACAACATGCTGAACATGGCCCTCTATCTGGCATCCAGGTACGGGGTCGGGGGAGACCCCAAAAACAAGGCCTATTTCTCCAAATTGGAATACGCCCCACCCTTTGAATACCCCGATGTGGGTGTTTATCATCCACGCATGAAGCCCAGGATTTCAACCAAGGGCAGCGCACTACCCACCGTGATCAAACAGGATCAAAAAAGAGGGAGCGTAGGCGTTTTGATGTTGCGCTCTTATTTGCTGGCCAACAACACGGAGCATTACGACGCGGTGATTGCGGCTTTGGAGGTCCAGGGACTCCAGGTCATTCCGGCCTTTGCTGCGGGCCTGGATTCGCGTCCCGCCATCAATGCGTTTTTCATGAAGGACGGCTCGCCCATCGTTGACGCAGTGGTCTCCTTGACGGGTTTTTCATTGGTGGGAGGTCCGGCCTACAACGATGCGCATGCTGCGGAGGAAATCCTCACCCAGTTGGATGTGCCCTACATTGCAGCTCATCCTGTGGAGTTCCAAACGCTGGACCAGTGGGGAGAGTCGCAAAGAGGACTGTTGCCCGTGGAGTCCACCATCATGATCGCCATCCCCGAGCTCGATGGCGCGGTGGTCCCCATGGTCTTTGGCGGTCGCCCAGGTGCACAGGGTGTGACATGCAAAGGCTGCCATAAAGAATGCACATTCACGAAAACGCAAGTTGAGCAAGACATGTTCACTTGCACGGAGAGAACGGCCATGCTCGCGCAAAGGGTTGCAAAACTCGTCGACCTCAGACGCACCCAACGCGAGAAGAAAAAGCTGAGCATTGTGCTCTTTAACTTCCCCCCCAACGCGGGCAACATTGGCACTGCAGCCTATCTCTCCGTTTTCGAATCCCTCTTTGCCTTGATGGGTAAACTGAAAAAAGAAGGCTATCACATTGAGCTCCCTGCGGACGTTGATCAGCTGCGGGAAGATATTTTGATGGGCAACAGCAAAAAATATGGTGCCGATGCCAACGTGCACACCCTCATCTCGACTCAAGACCACATCCGTAGAGAAAAAAACCTGAAAGAAATTGAAGCCCAATGGGGCCCCGCGCCTGGTAAACAGCTCAACAATGGCGCCAATATTTTTGTTCTCGGGCGTCAATACGGCAACTTGTTGGTCGCCATCCAGCCCTCCTTTGGCTACGAGGGCGATCCCATGAGGCTGTTGTTTGAAAAAGGATTTGCGCCAACGCATGCGTTTTCTGCCTTTTATCGCTACTTGCGTGAAGACTTCAGCAGCAACGCCATTTTGCACTTTGGGACCCATGGTGCCTTGGAATTCATGCCCGGCAAGCAAAATGGTCTGACTGCACAATGCTGGCCTGATCGATTGATCTCGGACACCCCCAACTTTTACCTCTACGCAGCCAACAACCCTTCAGAAGGTGCCATTGCCAAGAGACGCTCGGGCGCCACCTTGATCAGTTACCTCACCCCGCCCATGACCGAGTCGGGACTCTACACGGGGCTCTTGGACTTGAAAGCGAGCTTGGAGCGCTACCGCAGCTTGGACGCTGAGCCCTCTTACGAAAAGAGCGAATTGGTGCTCATGATTCAAGCCCAAGCGGCGGAGTTGGAGCTGTGTGCACTCCACCCCTCTTGGATCAAGGAGGGTGAGAACCCACTGAGCGCAGACTTTGATCACGCCGATCAAAGCATTCAAGCGCTCCTTAAAAAGATTCTTGAAGTTGAATACGCACTCATCCCCAATGGTTTACACGTGCTCGGACAAGCTCCCCAAGAGGAGGAGAAGAAAGAGTTTCTCAAAATCATGGCCCAAGCAAGCTTTGAGCAAGCGTTGAACCCCAAAGCCATTCAAGCTCTCTGCGACCATCAAGATGCGCATCAAGTTTTGAAGTTGGCCGAACTGAGCGCGACAGAGGCCCATGTGGCCAAGGTCGAGCAACTGCTCAAGTCCAATGCTTTGCTTGAGGAGAATTCCGAGCTCAAAGGCATTGTTCGAGCTCTGGATGCACGCTACATCAAGCCCGCCCCTGGAGGAGACATCATCCATAAGCCCGAGATCTTGCCCACGGGGAGAAACCTTCACGGCTTCGATCCCTTCAGGATCCCCAGCGCTTTTGCCGTGAAAGACGGCGCCGTGCAGGCGGAAAAGATCTTGAGCCATTACTGCGAAAGCGGTGAGCCCATTCCTGAGTCGATTGCAATGGTTTTATGGGGAAGTGACAATTTAAAGACCGAGGGCGCACAAATCGCTCAAGTCCTCAGAATGTATGGCGCCAAACCCCGATTCGACAGCTTTGGTCGTTTGGTGGGTGCGAGTTTAATGACACTGGAAGAGTTGGGGCGACCACGCATTGACGTGGTGATCTCCCTCTCGGGTATCTTTCGCGATTTATTGCCTTTGCAGATCAAACTTTTGGCCGAAGCGGCCTTCTTGGCCGCCAGCGCAGAAGAGCCCCTGGAGCTCAACTTCGTTCGCAAGCATGCACTTCAGTACATGAAGGAGCATGGGTGTGATCTTCAAACGGCGGCACTTCGCGTGTTCGGCAATGCAGACAGCGCCTACGGTGCAAATGTGAACAATTTGATTGAAAGCGGTGCTTGGTCCGATGAGAATGAGCTGGGCGAGACGTACACACAAAGAAAAGGGTTTGCCTTTGGTGTGGATGGGCATGCGGTCAAGAATCTGGGGATTCTTAAATCCGCTCTTGCAGATGTTCAACTGACCTATCAAAACCTAGACTCCGTGGAGCTTGGGGTCACAACGATTGACAACTACTTTGATACCCTGGGTGGCATCACCAAAGCCGTACAACAAGCCAATGGAGGCATTTTAAAACCCGTTCTCATTGGAGACCAGACCAAAGGCGAGGGTCACGTGAGGTCTTTGTCTGATCAAGTGGCACTTGAGACCAGGACCCGCATCTTGAACCCCAAGTGGTACGAGGGCATGCTCAAACATGGTTTTGAGGGGGTTCGTCAAATTGAAGTTCATCTCACCAACACCATGGGATGGTCCGCAACCACTGGACAGGTTCAGCCCTGGGTGTACAGACAAATCACCGAAACCTTTGTCTTGAATCCTGAACTTCGACAAAGGCTGTCTGAGCTCAATCCAACCGCATCCATGCGCCTAGCCAATCGGCTCATTGAGGCATCGGAGAGAAACTACTGGACGCCAGATGCACAGATGCTCGAGCAGCTCAAGCAAGCCAGCGAGGAGCTCGAGGACAGGCTAGAAGGTGTGTACTAGGCGGGTGAATGAAGGCATGCAATCCACACCGTCACCAGGCCTTGAAGCATGGGCTCATGCGCAAGGCCCCCAACCCTAACCCTAAATCATTTTGGGCTCCAGCTCACCTCCTCAAGCATTAAAGAATTCAAATGGGCATCTCCTTTCCTTTTTCCGCCATCGTTGGGCAACAAGACATGAAAACTGCTATTCAAATCGTGGCAGTGGATCCGAGTGTGAATGGCATTTTGGCCCTGGGAGACAGGGGAACTGGAAAGTCCACAGCCGTCAGGGCCTTGGCCGACTTGCTCCCCCCCATCAAAGTGGTCAAGCACTGCAAGTATGGTTGCGACCCCAAAGAGAGCGGTCTCACTTGTGAGGACTGCGGCAAGCTCAAACTCACGTCCTCCTCCGTGGCCAGCGAAACAAGGCCTGTACCCGTGGTCGACTTGCCCTTGGGTGCATCGGAGGACCGGGTGGTTGGCGCTTTGGATTTGGAAAAAGCATTGAGTCAAGGCATCAAAGCCTTTTCTCCTGGCCTGTTGGCCAAGGCCAATAGGGGGTTTTTGTACATCGATGAGGTGAATTTGCTTGAGGACCACTTGGTTGACTTGTTGATTGACGTGGCCGCTTCTGGCGAGAATGTGGTTGAGCGAGAAGGCTTGAGCATCAAACATCCAGCTCGATTTGTTTTGGTGGGCAGCGGCAACCCTGAGGAGGGAGAGTTGAGGCCCCAGTTGTTGGATCGGTTTGGTTTGTGTGTTGAGATCAAAACGCCCCAAGAGATTGAGGAAAGAATTTTGGTCATCAAAAGACGCGATGAGTTTGAGAAAAATCCCGAGAAATTCAAAGAAAAATGGCAAGAGGCCAACGATGCACTCAGAGATCAAATTTTAAAGGCCCGCAAAAGGCTCGACAAAATTGTCATGGACGACAGCTTTCTCATCTTGTGCTCCAAGTTGTGCATGCTGCTGGGCACAGATGGCCTCAGAGCGGAGCTCACACTCATGAGAGCCACCAGGGCCTATGCCGCACTGATGGGGGACAAAAAGGTGGAGGCCAAGCACCTGAAGGTGATCGCACCGATGGCACTGTGTCATCGTCTGAGAAGAGACCCCTTGGACGACACCGGCTCCAGTGTTCGGGTTGCGCGAGCGCTCGAAGAGCTGGCGATTTGAGCGACCGCGTGGAATGAACCATGAACTCGGCTTGGGATGATTCACTGTGGGCACTGGCCGCCTTGTCCATCGACCCAGGTGGTCTGAAGGGCATTTGGCTTAGAACCAGTTACGGTCCAGTGACCCAGGAATGGCTTCACTGGCTTTTCGCACTGCGGCCTTTGACACGCAAACTGCCCTCCAATGTGGATACGGAAAGATTGTTGGGCGGATTGGATCTGTCCATGACCTTGCAACAGGGTCGGGCCATCCAACAATCGGGACTTTTGGCGCAAAGCGACGGGCAACTTCTCCTTTGCCCCATGGCAGAGAGATTGTCGGAGTCCTCCTCTTCCATCTTGACACAAGTGCTTGACACACAACAAGTGAGCTCGCAATTTGCGCACGGGCGTCAAGACACCACCTTTGGTCTCATCGCTTTGGATGAATCGAGCACAGAGGACAAAGGGATCGCCTCCTCGCTTCGAGAGCAATTGGGCATTTGGCTGGACTTGAATCTTGCCACTCACAAAGACACGGCACGGGATGAGACCTTGGAGATGCTGGAGAGGGTTGAGAGAAACCTTCAAGTCGACCCCTTCTTCTACAGGGGTGCCCTTCAGGAGTTGCACCTTCAAGAAAAAGACATTCACGATGTGTGTGAATTGGCTCATGGCTTCTCGATTGATTCTCTGCGAGCACCTGGGTATGCCATGCGTTTGGCCCGAGCATTTGCGGCTTTGAAGGACTTCCCTCAAATTCAAGCCGATGACTTGGGCCGAGCGGCTCGCTTGGTGCTGACCCCCAGAGCGATCAGCATGCCGCCATCGGCAAAGGACGAAGCCGTTGAGGAGCAAACGCAACAAGATCAATCATCTGAGCCCTCCGCTGAGCCCGAATCAAAGGCACCAGAGCCCGAGAGTGAACCCTTCACTCCAGAGGCGGAGGATCACAAAGCTGACAACAAAGCCCATGAGACTCAGGCACCCGAGCAAGAGCATGAGACTTCTGAGTCAGAGCAAAACACCAAAGAAAACCAAGATGAGGATCCACAAGAGAAAGAGCCCTCCACGGTTCAAGCCTTAGAGACCTCCATCTTGGAAGCGGCATTGGCCACCCTCCCCCTAGGACTCTTGAAGCAATTGGCCCAAGGTCAGTCCAAATCCAAGAGCAACGCCTCGGGCCGAGTGGGCGACATCCAAAAGGGCTCTCAAAAGGGACGCCCCTTGCCCCCCCTCAAAGGCCAGCCAAGCAATGGAAACCGTCTTCACGTGTTGGCCACGCTCAGACACGCAGCGCCCAGACAAAAAATTCGACAACTGAATGCCTCTCCAGGTAACGCGATCGCTGCGGATGGGATCAACGTGCCCCAACGAATCCAGATACGCAGTGAAGATTTTCATGTTCAACGCTTTGCAAAAAGAAGCGAGAGTTGTATCGTTTTTTGCATCGATGCGTCAGGCTCCGCTGCCCTGGAGAGATTGGCTGAGGCCAAGGGGGCTGTCGAGTTGCTGCTCAAAGACTCCTATGCCAGGCGCGACCACATTTGTGTGATTGGCTTTCGGGACCGTAGCGCAAAGGTGCACTTGCCCATCACCAGGTCCCTGCTGAGGGCCAAGAGAGAGTTGCAAGCCTTGCCAGGTGGGGGGGGGACACCGCTGGCTACCGCATTGAAACTTTGTGCCCAAACCTCCCTTCAAGCCTCTCGACAAGGCATGACACCCACTTTGGTGGTCTTGAGCGATGGCCGGGCCAATGTCACGCTCGAAGGTGAAGGCTCTCGTGCCGTGGCCAAGTCCCAAGCCCTGACGTGGGCCAAGCAGTGGCGAGCGCTTCAGTTGCAAAGCATTTGGCTCGACACCTCCGCCAGAGCGGACCCTCAAGCCAGAGAAATCGCTTTGGCCATGGGCGCACACTATGTGCCGCTTCCCCACGCGAACAGCCAACGCATGGCCCAAACCGTTCAAATGATCAAAGAGACCCAGAACTGAGTGAACTGAGTGAACTGAGTGAACTGAGTGTAATGAGTACCCTCACTGCGCTCACCGACGGCCAGAGCCCCACAACTCAATGGGTCACTGAAGACGCTGAGCGTCTAGCGCCCCAATCGTGGGTGCGATCAAGTTCTGATGAGTCCAAACAAATGGGCCAAATCTTTGAAAAAGATCCGCACGTGTGCCATCGGATCGCTTCTCACCAATTCTTTGTTCATGTACGCATCGAAGGTCAACTTTTGAACATCTTTGTCTTCACAAATTTTGACAAACCGTTCGCGTCTCTTGTCGTTGACGTACCAAAAGTATTGCATGATGCCCAAGACCCAAAAGACCCTGCCATGGGCTTTCATGAATTGTTTTCTGGCCTGCTTCAAATACTTGGCATCCCCACTCTCGATGCACCTTTGAACCGCTTGGGCGGCAAAACGCCCACCGACCATGGCGTAGTAAATACCTTCTCCCGAAGAGGGTGCGACCACGCCAGCGGCGTCGCCTGCCAAGACCACATCTTGTGCATTGTCCCATCTGGGCAGCGGTTTCAAGGGGATGGGAGCGCCCTCTCTTCTGAGGGTTTGCACATCTTGCAAACCCGCCGTTTCCCGCAAACGGGTCACTGCGCTCTTTAAGGAGTAGCCCTTGTCAGCACTACCCGTTCCAATGCTCATGGTGTCTCCGTGAGGAAAGACCCAGCCGTAAAAATCGGGTGACAAAGTCCCCCTGTAGTAGACATCACAACGATCGGGATCGTGGTTGGGGTCCTTCTCAGGGGACTTGACGATTTCATGGTAGGCGAACACGTATTTGGTTTTCTCTGCACCCTTGATGGTTTGCTTGGCCACCTCTGAGTTGGCACCATCTGCACCCACGATGAAACGCGCTCTCACACTTCTGTGCAAGGGATTGAATTTGCCCTCACGCACTTCGAAATGAACTCGGCTGATACCGTCCATGTCCTTGGTGACTCGCTCAAAGGTGCCTTGTTGACGCTCGGCACCTTGACTTTGGGCCCGAACACGCAACCACTCATCGAACTCGTTGCGGTTGACCATGCCCACAAAGCCCCCCTCGATGGGGATGTCCACACGATTGTCCTTGGGGGAAATCATCCGGGCTTTTTTGGATTTCGCCACCAACAAATGATCGGGGATCTCAAAGTCTTTGATCAAGCGAGGGGGAATGGCCCCTCCACAAGGCTTGACCCGACCGAGCCTGTCCAGGAGCAAAACACGATTGCCCTTGCCAGCCAAATCAGCAGCAGCGGTGGCACCTGCTGGACCACCACCAATCACGACCACATCGTATGTATTCGTATCCATTTGAAGTCCACCTTTGCTAAGTTGCATTTAAAAACAGGGGTCGCTTGGCTTGCATAGACGACGATTTATCGCTCTGAGGCGTGGGAGAAGGCTCGGCGCTCATGTTCTTCACTCGCCAAGCCATCCAAGCGGCCAGCAAAAAAGTGAGCGCCTCAAGGGCAAAAACAATGGCATAAGCCCAAGAGGGTTCAGCAAACCACCTCTTGGACACATCACTGGCCGCCGTGCCCAGCACGCCCCCCAGTCCAAACGCGATGGCTTGTGCAGCCCCCCACAATCCCATTCGAATCCCAGGCTTGACGCTTTGAGAACCCAGTTGAAGTTCGCGCTTTTCTTGCGTGGCCAAACGCATCATGGTGCTGATGGCGGCAATGGAGAAGAGGCCATTGCCCAAACCCAAAACCCACAAAATAGGGTTCAAGGGCAATTGCTTGGCGTACCCGCCTAGCCAAGCGGCGTAAGCGAGTCCTACCATGCCCAAAGAAGAAATCACGCACCCCCCCACCATCCAAGAGGAGACTGAACCCAGACGGCCCCTCACCCACCGACCACCAATCAAGGCGAGCAGCAGCATGCCGCCCAAGACACTGGCGTGCAGCGTGCCCGAGAGTTGTGTGGTTTGACCCGGTGTGAAGTGGTAGATGAAACCGGCAAAGGGCTCAAGGACCAAATCTTGCGCACTGTAAGCGAGCATCGAGGTGAAGACGAAAAAGGTGAACAGCCTTGCTTGCTCATCTCTCCAAAGCAAAGCCAAAGCCTCTTTGAATCGCGCGGAAGAGGCCTGCTTGTCCTCTGGGGTCTGCGGCACTTGGGGACGCAAAACCAATGGTGAGGAGCTCCCCAAAAGCTTCTTGCCCAGCATTCGCGCCTCTAACCCCCATAGACTCAAAGCGGTCAAAGCCAGGGTCAAACCACTCACCCCCACGCTCACGGCCAATAGGCGTTCAAAGCTGAAAGGGTCGAGCAACTTGCCGCTGATGATCGCTGTCAATGCAAACCCAAAAATCATCATGCACCAAACCGCCGTTGCGGCCCCCGCCCTTTGTTGATCGCCTACACCTTTGGAGAGCAACACCAGCAAAGTGGTGCCACAAGCACTCACCCCCAGCCCAATCATGCAAAAAGCCAACACGGCCACCAAGAATCCTGGCCAAAAATGACTGCCCATCCAAGTCGTGGCCAAAGCGGCCAAAATTCCGCCCATTGACAACAAGGCCATGCCACCCAAGATCCACGGCGAGGCTCTTTGAGTTTGATCTGCCCCGTGACCCATTCTGGGCCTGATCATTTGAATGAAATAATGCAAACTGACCAAAAACCCTGGCACCATCGCCGGCAAGGCCAACTCCACCACCATGACCCGGTTGAGGGTGGTGGTGGTGGTCACCACCACCGCACCCATGCAAGCTTGGACAACACCCACACATGCGATGTTTCGCCAACTGGCACGGCTCATCTGGTGCTCACTGGATTCAACACCTAAAGCGCTAGGGGGGGTATGGGGCGTGTTCATGGGACGTTTTTTTTCATCTGGACTTCAAAGCTCTCAAACCATTTCTCTCAATGCAAAAGCGCTCACCATCATGCCGCTCACAAACAAAGGCACACCAAAGGCGCTGACACTGAGGGCTTTGGCCACAGGATCTTTGACAAATCGATACATCAATGGCAACTGACCCAAGGAGAGCGCCAAGACCGCTAAGGCGCTCTTGGTCATACCCGCATGGGCCAGTAAAAGACCAACGGCCCATTGCGCAAAGAGCATGATCAAGCATGCCATCCAAGCGGCCCCCTTCTCCCCCATCAAGACCGGCAGTGAATTGACTTTCATCAACTTATCACCTTCAATGGCCTTGAAGTCATTGAGCGTCATGATGCCGTGCGCTCCAAAGCTGTACAGCAAGGCAAATACCACAATCCAAGGACCAGGAACTTGGTTGCCAAGCATCACTGCAGCGCCCGTCAACCAGGCCAAGCCCTCATAGCTCAAGGCGCAAGCGGCATTGCCCACCCATCCGTTTTGCTTGAACCTCAAAGGCGGTGCTGAATAAGCCCATGCCAAAGCAAGTCCCAATGCTGCCGCGCGAAAGGCCCACGTTCCAAGGCCCCACGCCCAAATCAAAGACAAAACCGTCCACACCATGGCCAGCCACAAACCCCAGTAGCCTGGCAAACGACCCGATGGAATGGGCCGATGCGGCTCATTGATGGCGTCCACATGCCGGTCAAACCAATCGTTGCTGGCTTGACTGCAAGCACAAACCAAGGGACCCGCTAAAACAATGCCCCCGAGGATCTTGAGCCCATGCGTCTCTAAGGGCACCCCAGAGGAAATCACCCCACACGCAAAAGCCCACATGGGCGGAAACCAGGTGATGGGCTTGAGCAATTCGGCAATGACTTTGGGGTGTGGAAGTCGCATCAGGTCATTTTTACATTACATTAGTCATTGTCAATACGAATTGACACTTATTTTCAATGTTTTTCAAAAAAAATACAATCTCCCCATGACCCGTCTCCAGCTCATCCCCTCTGCCCTATGAGCACCTTGCCAGAGGTCCCGTTGAGCGCGAGCGCTCCTCACCGCTCCTTGTGCACGGATTGCGGCGTCTCTCGCTCCTCCAACCCCAAGCTTTGCGCCTCGGCTTGTCAATTCATACAGCCCGACTACGAGAGGTATGAAACCCAAGTTCACGGCAGACCCAGGCGTCTTGAGGTTGAGGATGAAATGCATTTCGGGCCCTTTTTGCAGATGCACAAAGCTCGATTGAAGGTTCCCCTCGAAGGTGCGCAGTGGACAGGCATCACCACCCGAATGGCGCAAAAGTTACTGCTGAGTGGCTTGGTCGATGCCGTTTTGACCGTCACGGCCGATGCCTCTGACCGGTGGCGTCCTGTTCCGATCTTGATCGACCGGGCCGAGGACATGCACCAAGCGCGAGGCATGCGCATGGGCTACGCGCCCCTTTTGTCGCTTTTAGAACCGGCCCTTCAAAAGGGGTACCGAAAATTGGCCGTCATCGGCATCCCTTGCCAAATCTATGCTCTCAGAGCGCTTGAGAAGTCCTTGGGTCTTGAGGCACTTTATGTGATTGGAACGCCCTGCTCAGACAACACAACGACAGAGAACTTTCATCAGTTTTTAAAACTGATCGCGCCCGAGCCCTCAGAGGTGACCTACTTGGAGTTCAAGGCCAATTACCATGTTGAGCTTCGATTCAAAAACGCACCGACCCAAGAAATACCCTTCCTTCAACTGCCCTTGTCGGACCTGCCCAAAGACTTCTTTCCGCTGACGTGTCGCTCTTGTGTGGATTACACCAACGCCTTGTCCGACATCACCGTGGGTTACATGGCCGGAGAGGGCGAGCAGTGGGTCATAGCGAGAAATGCGAGGGGCGAGCAGCTCTTGAATCTGTTGGGCGATGAGGTCCAGCTCACACCCACCCAAAGTGCGGGCAAAAGACACTCAGCGGTCATGGGGTTCAAAAAAAATGTAGAGCTCGCAGCCGGCGGGCTGCCCCTGAGGAAGATGCCCCGTTGGCTCAGACCTGTGGTGTCGTGGTTGATGCCCCGGATCGGCCCACGGGGTTTGGAGTTTGCGAGGACCCGAGTGGAGATGAAAGCCATTGAGGCGGTGCTCCACTTGAGAAGAGAGCTCCCCTCTCGCATCAAACACATGCTGCCCGCTCACATCTGGCATTTGGTCAAGGCCTATGACTTGGAGCCCCAAGCCCATGAGCGGATCATGAAAAAGACTGAAACCTAGGAGGGTTTCATGGGGGCCTTGGATCAGGGCTTGTCGCTGGAGTCGGTCATGCCGTAGCGATGCAACTTCACGTAAAGACTTTGCCGAGAAAGTCCCAACATCTCCGCAGCAGAGGCGCGGTTGTTTTGCGTGAGTTCAAGAGCCGATTGAATGCACATTTTCTCAATCATATCGGAGGTTTCTCCCACGATGTCTTTCATGGGCATGCGACCAACGAGTTGCGCGAGTTGGGAGACCGAGCCAGCCATGCTGCTCGAGGCCACAGGATCGGTCTGTGACAAACGATGGACATCACGGATAAAGAAAGCATAGCGCTTTTCGTCCGTAGACAGTGTGGACGCGCTGATCTCAACCTCGACCGTGAGACTGGATGGGGTGAGCAACTCCGTCGCAAAATTTCTGAGTGAAGACATTTGCTTGAGGTTATTGACCAACACGCCCCAGTCCACACCGCCTCTGGAGAGCCAGGATTCAAGCGGTTTGCCGAGAACTTGCGCTTTAGCAAATGAGCCAGAGAGTGTCACGAACTCTTCGTTCGCACTGAGGACAATGCCAGAGGCGTCCGTCACGACAAAGCCATAGGGCGCTTTTTCCAAAGCGTCGCTGAACCAAGCTTGGGTGAGTTGACTCAAATTGGCGCTCGGTGCGGTGCTCTTGACGTTCAGGCGAACCATCAAGTGCGCACCGCCCTCTTGTACGAGCAAAGTCGACACCAAGTTGAAGTCCAAATCAGAGGCCAGGGATTTGACCTTGAGGTTCTTCACTTTGCCTTGGGTTTGAGCCATGCCCAGCAAGGACTCCAACTCGTCACGGTTCTCATCTGAAAAATGAGAAGCGAAATCAGAGCCAAGAATCTTTTTGGGATCGTCCAGCAAGAGCGCTTTGGCAGCTGCAGAGTTGGCTTGATTGATTTTCTTGGTTGTCAAGTCAACGATGACAATGGGCTCACTGGAGCTCTCAAATAAAGCGTTGTAGCGAGACTCCATGTGCCTCAAACGCAAATAGTCTCGCTCCATGGAACGGTGCGTGTCCATCAACTTTTGCTGCATCTTGGCCATCGAGCCCAAGTCGCGAGCAACCATCACGAGTTGCTCCTCACTTTTGAGCTTGAAAAACTTCACAAGAAACGGTGCGGAGTTGGTGCCTGAGGAGGTGAAGTTGATGTGACGCCAATCCTCTTCCAAATCTTTGGCCTTGCAGTGCAAAAGATCCGTCGGTGTTTTCAACAATTTGATCAACTTATTGGTCGAGTCGATCTCGGTCAAGTCGGTCAGTGTTTTACCCACCCAACTCTCGAGTTTGAGTCGAGCGAGTTCAACCCCTTTGGATTTGACAGACAAGACTTTGTGGGTCTTGGGGTGATAAAGGACCACCAAATCGCAAAGCCCATAAATCAGACCTTCCAAGAAAGTCAGTTGATCCGCATTTTCGACATCATTTTTCAATTTGAAAATAACCCAAGTTAGTCTTACCGCCACAGAGGGCAAAAACAATGATCAAGCAAACCTTCAAATGTGCACTGAAGGACAACAATGAAGGGTCACTTCAATTTTTCACGAACGGTGAAGAACTCAGAAAATTAAAACCAACAGACAATTGTAAACCCAGTTTGTCGACTGAAAGTGTCAATAAAGTATTATATTGTTCAACCACGAGATTTTTGATGGCTTTGTGAAGCACCTTGAGGATTGAACAATTCTGCGTTGGAGCTCTCACTGCTTGAAAAACCCGAGGGACCCAAAACATCGCTAGAGGTCGATGACTGCAAGGAGGCGCGCCCTCTGAGTGGAGACAATGCTCGCTTGGGGACGGACTTTGCTGGACGACTTGTCACTTGACTCAGGGCTTCAACACTTTGAGCGTTGAGCTTACGCACCTTTCGGTGCACTTTGACCAGTTGGCTCCCCAAAAGATGCAACTCTCGTGGAGACACGCATCCCGCGTCGGCTCCGATTTGGGAGACCAATTGAGGCTCCAAGGCCATCAAAGGTCCTCCAACGAAACATTGAATGGAGGTGTTCTTGGACTTGGACCTTACTTTTTGGATCCAAGATTGCAGGCGTGGGATGTCACTGCTCACAGAGATGCTCACACAAAAGAGGTCCACCCAATTTTTAGACACCAACTCTAAAACGGCTTTTTCCGTGTGATCAATACCTGGCCAGACCAGCCAGCCCTTTCTTTGCAAGTACTGAGACACCAACAAGGGACCCAGGGTGTGCTCTGAGCCTGGAGAGGTGCAAATGAACGCTTGAAAACGGTTCAATTGGGGAACGAAACTTTGAGCATCGGGCTTGATGAAATCGGGACTGAGCTCCAAGAGCAAATGCTTGATGCTCCAAGTCGCTCGGGTGACGTCCAAGAAAGAGACCTGATCCTCCTCCCATTTCTCATGAAGGCTTCGAATGGCAAGAGGGATCACATCCAAGTAAAAAGACTCTATATCGAGCCCCTTGGCGATCCAATCTCTAAAAAAGGCTTTCAAGGGCTCGGCCTCCATCTCCAAGCAAGCCTTGATGCACAGCTCTGACAGGACAACAAGAGGCTCATTGGAGAGGGGTTTGAGGGGTTCGTGCTGGCACAGGCTTGACATCTTGGACACGCTCATGCTCGACTCGTTGGCCCCGTCTTCAGCCAATCGGCCCAGCTCGCGAACCAAATTGGGCACGATCTCACTGGCAAGGGTTGACACGATGGGCAACAAATGCTGATGACTCAATTGATTTACCCCCTCTCTTTGCCTTGGTTCTTCATGGTTTGACATTGGCATTCAAATCAAAGAACGAGGCGGTCACCTTGAGTTCAATCTAAATACGGCAGGAGCACAAAGTGTCCATCAAAACTTACGACATCAACCTAGTATAAACCCCTAATGTGTAATTTTAATTTAACGTCAATTTAAGTTGACAACTTGATGGATCGGGCATAAAGTCTGGACATGACCGATCGCTTGACCACCCCAACTGAAAAAGCCCAGCCGAATGCTCGGATGCTCTACACACCCGAGCAGCGCCTTTTGAGAGATCAAACCATTTGGACGCCTATACAAGGGGCATTGGCGATCTTTCAATTTTTCGTCTTCCTTTGGAGCTTGTACCTGGTGCTGACTTGCCTCTATACCGAGCAAGGTGCCGAGTGGGCCAAGTGGTCGATCGTTTTAAAAACCGTCACCCTCTACACCATCATGATCACGGGCAGCATTTGGGAAAAAGTGGTTTTTGGTCATTATTTGTTTGCCAAGGCTTTTTTCTGGGAAGACGTCGTGAGCATGGGCGTGATTGCGCTCCACACGCTCTACATCACCTCCCTTTTCTACCCCTTTTTAAGTCTCCAAGAACAAATGATCCTGATCTTGGCGGCCTATGCCATTTACTTGATCAATGCCACTCAGTTCATCTTAAAACTCAGAGCTGCTAGGCGACAAGAGGCTTTCATGAAGGACGCCTTGAGCCAAGATGATTCCCAAACGATAACCCCCGGCTCAACTGGAGCATTTGTATGAACAACGTTGTACCCATCCACCCCAGCAAGGAAGCTCACCCTGCCATTCGGCAAGAGAGAGGGCAACGAGAGGTTTTCTGTGGCTTGACAGGCATCATTTGGCTTCATAGAAAAATTCAAGATGCCTTCTTTTTGGTCATCGGTTCTCGCACATGCGCTCACCTCATTCAATCTGCAGCAGGGGTCATGATTTTTGCCGAACCCCGATTTGGAACGGCCATCATTGACGACAGAGATTTGTCGGGCTTGGCCGATGCCAATGAAGAACTCGACCGCGTGGTTGCTCAACTGCTCAGACGAAGAAAGGACATCAAAACCCTGTTTTTGGTGGGATCTTGCCCCTCAGAGGTGATCAAATTGGATCTCTCAAGAGCAGCACAACGGCTCAGCAAACAGTACAACCCTGGCGTCAAGGTCCTCAATTACTCAGGCTCTGGCATCGAGACGACATTCACCCAAGGCGAGGACGCTTGTCTTGCAAGTTTGGTCGATGACATCGCGAGCCACAAGGACACACCGGCCCTCCCCTTGCCAGAGGGCAAAAGTCTGGTGGTCGTGGGCACTTTGGCCGATGTCGTTGAAGACCAAATGCAGCGAATTTTCAAAGACATGGGCATTGCAGATGTGCAGTTTTTCCCAGGTCGTCATTCCAACGCCATGCCCTCGATCAATGCCAACACGGTTTTCTTGTTGGCGCAACCCTTTTTGGCCGATACCGCTAAAAAGATCGAAGCGCTGGGCGCGAAAAGAATTCCAGCGCCCTTTCCCCTTGGCGTTGAGGGCACCAGTGCATGGTTTGAAGCGGCCGCTGAGGAGCTCCAAGTGCCAAGAGCCGTTTATGAAAAAGCAATCTTTGCACCTCAGCAACGCGCTCAAATTGCGATTGCAAAGCACCGCAAGCAGCTGGAAAACAAAAAAATATTCTTCTTTCCCGACTCACAGCTCGAGATCCCCTTGGCGAGATTTCTCAGCAGAGAGCTCGGCATGACGCTTTGCGAGGTCGGCTCTCCCTATGTTCACCGCCAACACTTGGCCAAAGAGTTGGAGCTGTTGGCAAAGGACACCGTGATCGTTGAGGGTCAAAACGTAGAGGACCAAATCGACCGCTGCGATCAAATGAAACCCGACCTCGTGGTTTGTGGTCTTGGGCTGGCCAATCCCTTGGAGGCCAAGGGTTACACCACAAAGTGGTCGATTGAATTGGTCTTCACCCCCATACAAGGCTTTGACCAAGCGGGAGATTTGGCCGAGCTCTTTAGCCGTCCATTGACTCGAAAAGAGAAGATTGCGGCCTAAGAGCCCCCAAACGTCCATACCACTCAACACCAAAGACCACCAACATGCAACTCACACTTTGGACATATGAAGGACCACCACATATTGGTGCCATGAGAGTCGCAACATCGATGAAAGATGTTCACTATGTGCTTCATGCCCCTCAGGGCGACACGTATGCCGATTTGCTCTTCACCATGATCGAGCGCTTACCCAGGCGCCCACCCGTGACCTATACGACCTTTCAAGCCCGAGATCTTGGCGGCGACACGGCCCAACTTTTTATCGATGCGCTCTTGGACGCCAATGAGCGTTTCAAGCCCAAAGCGCTTTTGGTGGGCTCCTCATGCACCGCCGAACTCATTCAAGACGATCCAGGCGGCTTGGCCCTGGGCTTGAAGCTCACCACACCCGTCATTCCACTGGAGTTGCCCGCTTACCAGAGAAAAGAAAACTGGGGCTGCGCAGAAACGCTCTACCATTTGGTTCGACAAATCATCAGCCGCTCGCGCCAAGAACAAAACCCTGAGGACTTGGCGTCTTTTGAGAACACCAAGTCGTCACGCCCCACATGCAACATCCTGGGACCCACGGCTTTGGGCTTCAGACACAGAGATGATGTCAAAGAAATTCGCCAATTGCTCAATGATTTAGGCATCGAGGTCAATGTGGTGGCCCCCATGAATGCGAGCGTGAGCGATATCGAGCGCTTGCCCCTGGCCTCCTTCAATGTCGTCCTCTACCCAGAGACCGCAAGAACAGCAGCGGTTTGGATGGAGAAAAACTTGAATCAACCATTCACCAAAACCATCCCCATTGGCTACAAAAATACAATGGCATTCATTGATGAGGTGTTGGCGCTTGCGAATTTGCCCAGGGATGAGGCGTTGATTGGCCAATTGGCCAAAAATTCGAGAGCACCCTGGTACGCGGCCTCCGTGGATTCGACCTACCTCACCCATAAGAGGGTCTTCATTTTTGGAGATGCTTCCCATGCCATTGCCGCTGCACGAGTGGCCTCAGAGGAGATGGGCTTTCAAGTGGTGGGTCTGGGCACCTACAGCAGAGAGTTTGCAAGAGAAATCAAAGAGGCCGCCAAACTCTACGGCATCACCGCACTCATCACCGATGATTACCTGGAAGTTGAAGACCAAATTCAAGAACTTCACCCCGAGTTGATTCTTGGCACGCAAATGGAGCGCCACATCGCCAAACGGCACGGCATTCCCTGCACCGTGATTTCAGCGCCCATGCACGTGCAAGACTTCCCCGCCCGCTACGCACCACAAATGGGCTTTGAAGGCGCCAACGTTTTGTTTGACACCTGGGTGCATCCACTCATGATGGG
>CAIZIT010000113.1 GCA_903933115.1 uncultured Burkholderiales bacterium | reverse complement strand
CCTGCCCCTTATTTTTGTGAAGATCAAGAGTTGTTATTACGAAGCTATAGAGCGAGTTGGAATGGAGTGGTGATTGGTGCTGCATTGAGCACAGATGACACCTCTTCTGACACTAGCGCTGCTTCTTCTACTAAAGCAGCTAGTGCAATTGCAATTGCTGCTGCCATTAACAAGTCGACCAATTTGACAGGTGTAACCGCTGTTGCAAAAGCCAATGTCATTCAAGGTGGTAGTTTCACGCAAGGCGCAGTTGCTAGCATTTACTTGAATGGTGTGACCATCAATGCAAGCTTGGGTGCGAATTCAACTCGTGCTGATGTGGCCAATTTGGTTAACCAATACTCTAGTCAAACAGGCGTGGTTGCTTCTGATAACGGAACCGGTGTGACTTATACAGCTGCAGATGGACGTAACATTTCACTTGGTGTTGATGCTGCCTCATCCGCTGCAGCGATCGGTCTAGGTGATGCGACCAGTTCAGCAAGTGTTGGTGCAGCAGCTACAAGTGCTGGTGCGATCACCACCTACGCTCAAGTTGCATTGCAATCTGACAAGCAATTTACTGTGGCCAGCGGTACCACTGGTGATGACAATTTGAATGCCTTGGGTTTCCAAACTGGGACTTATGGCGGTGCAGACAACGGTCTGAAGATTGCTGCAGTGGACGTGTCTACTCAGTCAGGTGCGCAGGATGCAATCACTGCCATTGACGCTGCGCTCAAGACCGTTTCACTCAATCAATCTAAAGCCGGTGCTTATTTGAACCGTTTGGACAGCGTTGTCAGCAACCTGGCCACAATGAACACCAACATCACTGCTTCCAGAAGCCGTATTTTGGACACCGACTACTCCACTGAGACAACGAACTTGGCCAAGTCACAGATCATTTCTCAGGCTGCGACTGCCATGTTAGCTCAAGCTAACCAGTCAGCACAGAACGTATTGGCTCTGTTGAAATAATTCATCAGTCATAGGTTCTTTTTTCAGCCACCAAGTGTTGAGCTTGGTGGCTTTTTTATTTTTTGCCGTTTTTAGGACGGTTTTTACATTTTTTTGAATATAAAGTAGTTAATATTTGTTGGCATATGTTTTGCTTTAAGTGATCATCCGATTTTTTGCACAGTGCACAAAACGGCATTTTGACACTTTAGGAGCAAACACATGTCTCTCATTCAAGAATTGATGAATCAAGCTGCAACAGGTAGCTTGTTGAACCCCATTAGCTTTAAGCGCTTCACACCTGCAGAAATCAGGGAGTCCATTCAGACTTTGGTGGCCTCAGAACAAATCGATCTGGCCAATGCGCTTGGCGATGCGGGTTTGAGTTTGTATCCCCAATCCGAAGATATTCTTGCTATCACAGGTCTTTTGGCCATCATGAAGCAAGATTGGTCCATGGGCGTTGAATTATTGACAGATCTCAAGACGCTTCAGGGCCAAAACACACAACCCTTTACTTATGTGATGCTTGTTCGCGCTTTGCGTTGCAACTTGGATCCCGCTCAAGCTTTTTCCGTTGTCAAAGAAGGCTTGTCTTATTATCCAGATCATACAGAACTATTGGCAGAAAGCCTTGATTTAGAAGGATTTTCTGACGCAATGATGGTTTCTGAGTCTGCTCATTAACCAGAAATATTGAGTAAACGGCAAACGGCAAAACCTTGCCAAACACTGCAACAAGAATTGCCGATTATCAAGAAAATTGCTCAATATTATATTGAAATCGATTTAATTAAAACTTGGCACAACGTTTGCTTAACTAACTCAAACCAATTCGACCATGATGGTCAGGAGATTTTAAAATGGCTGTAATCAATACGAACGTAAAAGCGATTTACTCGCAAATGGCACTGGCAACGAATGACAGAAATTCGACAATTGCCATGCAGCAATTGTCAACCGGCAAAAGAATTAATTCTGCTCGGGACGATGCTGCTGGTGCGGCTATTTCAACTCGAATGACCAGCCAGATTCGTGGTCTGAACCAAGCGGTGAGGAACTCAGGAGATGCGATCAATCTGATTCAAACCGCTGAGGGTGCAACCAATGAAATCACCGACATGCTCCAGCGCATGCGTGAGTTGGCCGTTCAAGCAGCCAATGATACCAATAGCGACTCACAAAGAAGTTACCTGGATTTGGAGTTTCAACAATTGAAGAAGCAAATTGTTCAAATTTCCAACAACACAGAATGGAACGGTTTTCCTATTCTGAACGGTTCAGCTGGTGAGCGTGTGGGTATCAAGCCTGTTTATAAAACAGTGTCTGATATCAACTATCAATCCAGTCCTCCCTTTGCTGCTGGAACCTATCTCAATGGCTTGAACACCACCAACAATGCCGTTGGCGGCATGTCTGTTGGTGGATCTGCTGCTTCCCTAACTTTTGGTATGGCTGGTCAGTTGACTGTCAGTGTCGGATCTAACGGCACTGATATTAATTCAGCTACTTTTACCAAACCAGATGGAGCTGTTTTAAATCTATTGCAAGATCCCTCAGGAAACCCAGTGGCTCCTTTCACAGCTACAGGCGGTATGGTCACCATAGATACTTCAGTGGTTGCATGGCCCAATGTGTTTACTGCCACAACAGGCAATATTACTATTTCTCAAAAAACAGCCGGCGGAGCGCCTGTAGATTTCAACAACGACACCGTCACTCTAAGTTCTAACTTTCAAACATTGAACCCCTTAACGGCCAATGATTTGGTGATCAATGGTGTCAATGTCGGTGCTTCCTTTGCGAATACAGATAGCAAATCATTGCCATTCAATGCGGCGGGCAGCGCAATTGCCAAAGCTGCAGCCATTAATTTGGTCACGCCGCAAACAGGTGTATCTGCCGTTGTCAATCCCAATTTGATGGCTGGAGCATCCATGACTTTGGGCAATGCGGCGGTCTCTGGCACAGTATCCATCAACGGTTATACCAGCCCAGTGATCACGTCTGTGCCCAACAATCCCCGTGAATCCAGAGCCGCTGTGGTCAAAGCCATCAATTTCATCTCTCAATACACGGGTGTCAAAGCCATTGATACCAACAGCGATGCTCAAGGTGTGAGCTTGGTGGCCGAAGATGGTCGTAATATCCAAATTTCTTTCAATACAGCAGACAACACATCTGGTGCCAATGCGGCTTTCTCGGCCAATACGGGCTTGAAGCAAGGCATTCAGGCTGGTTCGTACTCTTTAGAGAGTGCGGTCAATATGCCCGTGAATGTGGACACCACCAGCAAAGGTGACATCACCAATGCAGGTCTGCAGATTGCAAATTACACAAGTCAAATCAACTCTTCATTGAGTACTTCTCCCCGTGCAACAGTGGTCCCTTTCTTGACCACTACTCCATCAGCTGCAGTCTCTGTCGGGGCTACCACCTTCAGCCCTGCAAGTGCAGTTGGTCTTGCAGTGGGTGACATTATTTCTGGCCCAGGTTTTCCTGTGGGTGAAACTGTGAAAGCCATCAATGGTGGCACGGTGACGTTGGGTTTACCCGTCACGGCAAACCTATCCACTTCGAGTCCCGTCACGTTTACACATGCCACTGACATCAAGTCTTTGGGTGCCAATGATTTGATTTTGAATGGCATTGCCATTCGAGCCTCTTTGGCTTCCGACGACGCTGTGAGCAACACTCAATCTGTCAGCAGCTCCAAGCAAGCCAGTGGCATTGCAATTGCAGCCGCGATTAATGCAAGCTCTCAGCAAACGGGCGTCACAGCTACAGCCAACCCTGTGGTGATCACTGGCTCCAAATTGGATGTGGTGAATGTCAGACCCGCTGATGCCACAAAAACGCCCAATCTCTTTATCAATGGACAAGGTATTTACGTCGATTTGTCCTCGACCAATTCAACAGATCGCCTGAACTCAGTGATCAACGCTGTGAACCCACAAGTGGGCAGCACCGGTATTTTGGCATCGATGAATGTGAGTGGTGGCATCACCTTGACATCTGAGGACGGTCGAAATGTATCTGTTTGGTACGACACCACGCCTCCTGGTGGTGGCGGTGTTGCACTCTCTGCTGCGATGTTCGGTTTGGGCGTTACGGCAGGTGACCCTCCTGGCGTCAAAGGCGATGTTGGAGCAGGTGCAACCTACACTTCAGCCAATACCTTGTATGGCGGTGTGACCTTGAAATCCAGTAAACCCATTGTGGTGACCCCTGGAAGCAATGGATACAACCCCGACATCAGTAACTTCACCACTCTTGGGTTCCAAGAGGGTAATTTTGGTGGTGAGGTGAACGCAGCAACGGCAAAAATGAGCCCCCCAAGAACTGGACGCTTGGCTTTCCAAGTGGGTGCCAATGCACAACAAACAGTGACCATTGATTTGGCGGACTTTGGCGCCAACGGCCCCATCACAGGACAAATCACTTGGGATGTGAACATGGATCCTTTGGCTCCTGGAACGATCGTGAACGCACCTAAAGGCCCCCAAACCTTGATCGGTGTGTCTATGGGCCCAGGTGTTCCTAAGTCTAACCCCTTCGGTAATTTCAGCGTGAGCATCGGTGGCGTCAATAAAACCATTGATCTGACTGCAACCGATAAAACAGTCAATGATTTGGCCGCTGATATTCAAAATCAAATCAACTCACAAAACGGCAATACCGATTTGTCCGTGACGGTTTTGAATGGCAACTTGCAGTTCTCATCCGCCAGTGGTGCCACGATTGCTTCGCCTGTGTTGACACCTGTCGCCAATGCCCCCGATGGCGTTTACGCCGGACGACTCGGTCAACAAGACCCCAACGGCAACCCGATCATCAATGGCCAACCCATGACGCGCAGCTTCATTGGATCCAAGGCTGGTGCCAATGATGTACTTGCCAAGTTGGATTATGTTTTGAACCAAGTCAATGCAAACCGTGCCACAATGGGTGCGGTGATGAATCGATTGGACCATGTGGTCAGCAACTTGACCAATGCCTCCATGAACATGACCACTTCACAAAGTGCGATCACGGATGCTGATTACGCCTCTGCCAGTACTCAATTGGCGAAGACCTCGATCATGCAGCAAGCTGCGACAGCGGTTTTGGCGCAAGCCAACACCTCACAGCAATCGGTATTGAAGCTGTTACAAGCCTAAGGCCAGGGTCTAAGCGAGAGCTGGAGTGATTTGAAACGATGAAAGGTGTTCGATTTCTCTCGAAATAAAGGGTTATCCACTGATCATGAGCCATTCACAACCTTCTTCTTCAGATCCTCTGGTGCCGAATTGCTGGCAGTGCGAGCATTTTGCGATCAGTTGGGACATTCAGCGCCCCTACAGTTGCAGAATCATGGGTTTTAAATCCAAATCTTTGCCGTCGAGCGAGGTTTTTAAAGCCGATGGCCAGTCATGCCAGTGTTTTTATCCCAAAAATCCCAACAACGCTGACTCCAAGGTGAGCACACCAGACCCTTCAAGGGGGGCATCTAAGCCCGCGGTGAAGTCCTTGAGTGCCAATCCAGTGGGCTCAAGAAGTTGGTTGGTCTGATGTGAAAGTGCTCTGTCAATTTACCGACAAGAGCTTCTATTTTATTTAAATAGTAGTATTTTAAGAATATTAAAATAAATATATAGTATTCATTTTAAGCCTGGCACAGGCTTTGCTAATCAGTCTTACCTCATTACAAGGCTGATCAAAGTGAATTCTTCTTCTATTAATCATACCCATGCCGTTTGGCTTGATCCATTCAAGCCCATTGACGCCACAGAGCGCGCGCAATTGGAGTTGGCTGATATCAGTGTATCCATGGTCAACACCTTGGGGGAGCTCAATGCAGCGCTCAAAAAGGCGCATGTTCTCATCATCCGTTTGGTCGAGAGCTCGGAGTTGCTTCAAGAGGTTTTGACGCTGGTCAATCAATTGGGTCACAACGTACCCGTTCTTTGTCGAGTTGAGAGAAGACGCATGAATGTGGTGGTCGATGCCATGCGCTTGGGTGCGTTTCACGTGTTGCCCAGCGACGAATGGGATCCCAAGGCTTGGAGAGAAGCGGTCAAAGGCTTGACGTCAACAGACGTCAAAATGAAGAGTTATGTGTTTGTAGACCCCATCAGTCAGCATTTATTGGCTTTGGCTCAAAGAGTCGCGCAAACCGATGTGGCCGCATTGTTGGTGGGTCCTACAGGTGCAGGCAAGGAAGTCTTGGCCAAAGTGATTCACGAGTCTTCACCCAGAGCCAAAGGTCCCTTTGTGGCGATGAACTGCGCAGCCATGCCTGAGCATTTGATTGAAGACATGCTCTTTGGTCATGAAAAGGGCGCTTTCACCGGTGCTCAAAAGGAATTCAAGGGCTTGTTTGAGCAAGCCCAAGGCGGAACGGTGTTTTTGGATGAAATTGGTGAAATGCCCATTCAACTCCAAGCCAAACTGCTTCGCGTCTTGCAAGAAAAGAAATTGAACCGTTTGGGCTCTGAGGGCAGCATCGATTTGGATATCCGGATTGTGGCTGCAACCAACAAAGATCTGAAGAAAGCCATCTTAGAGCGTGAATTCAGAGAAGACTTGTACTTCCGCATCAGCACATTCAAATTGAAAATTTTGCCCCTGGTTCAACGTCCAGGCGACATCATTCCTTTGGTGATGCAGTCCTTTGCAAGGCACTCCAAGGACAAAGTACCTTATGTCTTAACGCCTGATGCAGAAATGGCGCTGCAGTCCTATCCTTGGCCCGGTAATGTTCGTGAGTTGGAGAACGTTGTTCAGCGCGCAGTGGTTCTGTGCTCAGGAAAAACCATCTCTACAGGCCACTTGATGTTTGATGAGGCGCAAAGCCAAGAGTTGCTCATGAATCCTCATGCGCCCTTGCTCACAGAGAATGGGCAGATCAACGATTTCTTGATGAGTGCAGATGGTGTGACGAGTCAACCGCAAAGTGCTACTTCAGCATCTGGACTTGAAACCAGCTTTTCAAGCATTTTCCCACCCGTATCTACATCTGCACAAAGCCACTCTGGCTTGAGCTCGATGGACTTCCAGGCTCCATCGCCCGCACAGGTATCAAGTGAACAAGCATTTACAAGCCACAGCAACAGCCAGAACTTCACTCAGAACGCTGGCTATGTATTCTCAGCAAGCACCTCTGCAGAGCCCATCAATTTGGCACATGCGGTCAAGTCCTCTGAGCACCAAGCCATTTTGGCGGTTCTACAGTCGACCAACAGTCGAACAGAAGCAGCCGAGAAACTTGGTATCAGCCCACGCACTCTGCGCTACAAGCTCGCTCAATTGCGCGAGCGTGGCATGAGCGTCTCGTTGGCCGATTGAATATTCTCTACCTTGAAGGAGTCATAAATGATTGATGCAACCTCTGCCTCCAGCATCCAGTCGATGCTTGAGACCATTCGACAGTATCAAACTCAAGCCAAGGGTGTTGGCTCCAATGCCAATGTAGGAGAGTCAGCATTTGCCAAGGCCTTGACCTCGCAAAGTGAATTGACCAAGGTCAACACTGCAAAAACCCCCAGTTTCATTGATTCTGTCAAGACCATGGTCGACAAAGTCAATGAGCAAGATGTCAAGGCGGATGCCTTGGGCGAAGCCTATCAAAGAGGTGAGGACGTTCCATTAACGGATGTCGTTCTCAGCATGCAAAAAGCCTCTCTGTCCTTTGAAGCCACTCTCCAAGTGAGAAACAAGGTGGTCAAGGCCTACGAAGAAATCATGAACATGCCGGTTTAAAGCTGAAAGAGTACACACATCATGGCCACAGCAAGCGCAACAATGAACACTGCAATGACAGATCCTAGTCAAGCTCAAATGGGTGGAGCGTCTCCCGTTTTGCCTGGACCGACATCCCCTCCAGGCTCGAGCCTCTTGAAACCCGGCGACTTGGCCAGAACAGTTGGCAACCAAATGTTGACCGACCCCATGGGCATGGTCAAAGACATGGTGAGACAACCGACGGTCAAGAAATTGCTACCCCTCTTTGTGATCATGTTTGTATTGGCGGCCTTTGCTTTGGCATCCATGAACATGAAAGCCACACCGATGAAGCCTTTGACCATGATGCTCTCAGATGCGGACAAGCAAGTGGCGATGGAGGCCTTGAGAACGGCTGAATTCAAGCCCGAGTTGGACATGACCACTGGTCAAATCATGGTGCCTGAGAACAAGTACCAAGAAGCTCGCATGTTGATCGCCTCGAAAGGACTGCCCAGAACTGAAGTTCAAGGCATCGATGGTTTGAAAGACATGCCTGCCATGACCACCTCGCAATTCATGGAGCAAGTGCGCTACAACAACGCCATGGAGCAAGAGTTGGCAAGAAGCATCTCCCAAATTGCTGGTATCAAAAGTGCCCGCGTGCACTTGGCCGCGCCTAAGCAAAGCGTTTTCGTCAGAGACAGAGTGCCTACCAAAGCATCTGTGGTGATCACCCGAGCACCTGGTAAGGCCGTGTCCTCTGCCAACGTCAGCGCCATTATTCAATTGGTCGCTTCAAGCGTTCCTTATTTGGCACCAGAGAATGTGTCCGTGATCGACAACTTTGGCAGCTTGATGAACGAAATGCTCACCGAGCAGCCTTTGGGATTGACCTCTGCGCAATTGCAACAAAAGCAACAAATGGAGGATCTCTACAGAACGCGTTTGATTCAGTTGTTGGCACCAATTGTGGGCGAGACCAATGTGTCGGCTCAGGTGAGCATGTCCATGGACTTTAACCAGCAAGAAATCACGACTGAAGACTTTGACCAAAGAGACAAGGGCCCCAAAACCCGTTCAGAGCTTTATGTAGAGGACCGTGCAACGTTCAAAGATGCAGTGGGTATTCCTGGTTCACTCACCAACACGCCGCCCAACCCTCCACAAAATCCTGCAGCCACACCAGACACAACAGCAGACATCACCAAGGGTGTGACTGAAAAAGGCATTCAAACCATTGCGAGAAGCACCAAGAATTACGAGTTGGATCGTTCCGTTCGTCACACGAAGACAGCCATGGGCACCATTCAAAAGATTGGTGTGGGTGTTTTGATCAACGAGAGACCCATTCCAGCAGGCATGAAGGTTGAAAAACCAGCTGATGGAACGCCTCCAGCCACAACCATTCCCTATACCCAAGAAGAGCTTGATCGCTTGAACCAATTGGTTCGCGGTGCTGTGGGTTACAACGAAGAGCGTGGCGATGTGGTCACCGTCATCTCCACACACTTTGAGCCCCAAATTGACCCTGATGCCGTGCCTTGGTACAAAGACGAGACCATTGCAGGCGTGGCCAACAGTTCTGTGATCGCCGTATTGTTCCTGTTGTTCTTGGTCGTGGTGGTCAGACCCATGGTGAGAAAACTGACAGCGCCACCCTTTGATGCAGTGGCCATGGCCAACGCAGCGGCCGAAGCAGCAGCCAGAGAAGCGGCTGCAGCCGAGAAAATCAAAGCGGAGAGGATCGCTGAAGCCGTTGCAGCAGCGGCAGCCAAAGTGGTGGCAGACCGTGCCGCAGCCGAAGAGGCAGCCGAGGCGGAGAGGTTGAGACTTCTAGAAGAGGCCAAACTCCAAGCCCAAAGGGAAACGGAAGAAAGATTGCGCCTTGAGGCCGAAGAGGCCGAGCGCATCAAGCAAGAAGAGGAAGCGGCAAGAGCGGCGGCTCTTGAAGAGGCAGGAGACGAGATCGAGATCGAGGAGGGTGAGACTTTGGAAGAAATCAAGGCCAGAATGTCACACCTGAAGCCGAAAAAGCCCGCAATTTCAGCCGATATGCTCAACACAGCGAACACTTATGACGATAAAGTTGCTTTAATACGAATGATTGTTTCTGAAGAAAACACCAGAGCCAGAATGGCCAGTGTTTTAAAGAATATGATCAAATGATCAATGAACAGACGTCAAAATAGATTTTTAGGATTCGGAGCTTTTTATGGCTGAACTCAACACCTTATCATCCGCCACATGGTCTCCAGCTCTCAGAGCTGAGATGGAGGCGATGACCTCGACGCAAAGGGCAGCCGTTTTGATGCTCTTGCTGGGAGAAGATCAAGCCGCTGACATCATCAAGTATTTGAGCCCGAAGGAGGTTCAAGCTTTGGGTGCTGCCATGGTTCAAGCCGCTGAGCTTTCCCAGGATGCGGTCAATGTGGTGCTCGATGAGTTTGTGGATTTGTTGAAAAAACAAACCTCCCTCAGTTTGGGCAATTCAGACTATGTAGAAAATGTGATGAAAAAGGCCCTTGGAGAGAGCAAAGCCGCCTCTGTTTTGGGTCGAATCATGCCCAACCAAGCCACCAAAGGTTTGGATATTTTGAGTTGGATGGATGCCAGAGGCATTGCAGAGATGATCAGGACAGAGCACCCTCAAGTGGTCGCTATCATCTTGTCGCTTTTGGAGCCCAATGTGGCGGCAGATGTGATGATTTACTTGCCCCCAGAAATCAGACCCGAAGTGATTCAACGTGTGGCCAGTCTGGATACCGTTCAGCCCTCAGCGATGGTGGAGCTTGAGAACATCATGTTGGCTCAATTTGCCAAAACAGCCACTTCCAAATCTTCCAGTTTTGGAGGGGTGGTGGCAGCAGCCAAAATCATGAACATGACGAAGACCAATTTGGAGGCGGAGATCATGAATGGATTGTCTGATCTTGATCCAGACATCATGCTCAAGATTCAAGACAACATGTTCACTTTCGAAAATTTGGTCTCTGTGGACAACAAAGGCATTCAAGTGCTCATGCGCAATGTGGAGCCCGATCAGTTGATGACGGCTTTGAAGGGCGCAAGCCCCGAAGTCAAGCAACGCTTTTTGGACAACATGTCCGAGCGTGCCCGCGGCATGTTCGTGGACGATATGGAAGCCAAGGGTCCCGTTCGCATGGCCGATGTCGAGGACACACAAAAGAAAATCATGCGTTTGGCGAGAAAGCTCTCAGATGCTGGCGAGTTGATGTTGGGTGGAGCGGACTTTGTTTAACTTAAGTCATCCCAAAACCCAGACCGATTCATGGGCAGTGGATCCGATGCTCTTCACTGAAAAGAGTGAAGACCACGGGTTCAGTGGACAAGACTGGGACCGTGTACCCAAGGTCGCTTACGAAACTGCGCTCTTTAGAAAACTGGCTCCTCCCCGAATGGCCAAAGTGGTCACCAACCCGAGCTCTTTCGTTTTGGAAACCTATGGTGCTCCAAGGCCGCAATTGGATGACCATGCTACTCGCTCAGGCGCCGATTCTCTAAATGAAGCTAAAGGCCTAGAGCAACCACCTCTGGACGCCGAAGGGGGCAAGGTGGCTTTGTCGCAGGTTTTGGGTTCTCAGCAAGCAAATACGAGCACCACTTTGGATGCCGAAGAAGATCTCCAAGAGGATCTCGGACAAGGCGAAGATCTGACTCAACAGCGCTTAGGAGATTCAAACCCATCGGCTTTAGAAGCACCATTGATGGGTTCTTCCAAGGATGAGCTTTCATCGGTCTCAAGGGACGCGTCAGCCGAGTCCATCCTAGGCGTTCAAGGTTCGGATGAGCTTGTCCAAGACGCAGCATCCAGCATGCCGCAAACGCCATCGGTACACAGCTCAGCAAGCTTTGACGAGGGCTATCAACTTGGTCTCTTGAAGGGAATTGAGCAAGCCCATGCAGAGGCTATGGAGGAGTTTGAAGCCGAGAGGAGAGATCTTCAAGAACAAATTGCCAAGGCATTGGATCAAAGTCAGGCTTTGCAAGCGAGTGAGGTTTCGCTGCAAGCGAAAATCGAAGAGTTGACGCTTGCCCTCGAGCAGCAACGTGCTGGTCTAGAGGCTGAGCGAGATGCTTTGAGGGCGCAAAATACGACGGCGCTCGATGCGCAAAAGAAACTCTTGGAGGAGGTGACCTCCAAACTTGATGATTTTGTGAACCATCCGCAGCGCTTGTTCGAGCCTTTGAAGCGACTGGCCATTCATATCGCCGAGCAGTTGGTGTTGGCAGAGTTGAATTTATCAGGTGCATCCATTGAGCGTTTGATTCAAAGATGCCTGGATGAACTCAACAGCCACAGCAATCAAATGGTGACTGTCGAGCTCAACACACAAGACAAAGCCAGGCTTCAAGAGATGAGCGGCGAGATGTTCAACCACATTCAACTGCATGCCGTCTCAAGCATGCAGCCGGGCAGCGTGCGTGTGATCACGGACGATACGCAAGTCGATGACTTGATTGGCCACCGACTCGAGGCCATGGCCAACAATTTACTCGCCCAGCCTGAGCTCTGGCGTGAGCAGTCTCCGTTTTTTAAACAACCCTTGGCACAAAGGGACACAGATATTGAGGACGTTCGCCAGCGTCTTGCACCGGTGGTGGATGTACACGAGGAGGATCAAGATGATTGATTGGGTCAACGCGGTATTGAGAACTGCAATGTGTCTGGGCTTTTTGCTTTTGGTGGTTCGCCCGATGTTACTGGCCTTCAGCAGGAAGGAAGTCGATCGCTTGGAGATCGAGGATGCAGCGGCGAGTTCAGTGAACTCTGCTTTTAACGCATGGCGAGTCCACCACGGTCGTCACTACTACGACAATCCAGAGTATGCAGAGATGATGGCTTCCAACCCCAATTTGGAGTTGCCCGATCTCAGCAAGCCCTTGCCCCTTGCTGAGCCTCAGATGGAGACGACTCAGTCGCCTGCGCAACCGATCGAAGCCCCTATTGAGGATTCGCTACAAGCTGCCCCTGAGGGGGACGCTCAAGTGGCCAAAGCCGAAGAAGTGCTGGCTCCCGCTCCTGGAGATGCAGCAGCGGACAAGCCCAAAGATGAACCCGCAGCACCCGAGCTTCAGGCCGAGACCCCGCTTGAGGATGAGGAAGAGGACAATTCCATGGAGGCGATGAAAGCCAAAATGGCGGCCGAGAAGAAGAAAGCCAAACCGCCCACCATTCCTCCCGAACTCATGAACAATGCGAACTCCTTTGATGACAAATTGATGCTGGTTCAAATGATCGTGCAGCAAGAGCAAGGTCGAGTTGCCGGTGTCTTGAAAAAGATGATCCAAGGCTGATCCCTTCTAAGGTCCTATGATGCAATCAACTGTATTGGATGGTGTGTTGGATTTCGCGCAAGAGGTCGATGCCAACATCTCACGCCTGAGGTCACCCCAGCCCCAAAGAACAGGCACCTTGGTGCGCTTGGTGGGCATGACGCTCGAGACACGTGGCTTGATGGCTCCATTGGGCGCTTGCTGCGAGGTGATTGGGCAGCACGGTCACCGCATCGAGGCCGAGGTTGTGGGTTTCAACGACAAGACCCTATTTTTAATGCCCTTTAACGACCCCGTGGGCGTGGGTCCTGGTGATATGGTCCGTGTGATGAGCTTGTCTTCGCAAGTATCTCTGGGGCCAGAGTTGCTTGGGCGTGTGATTGACGGCAGGGGCTTTCCTTTGGATGGCAAAGCGCCACCCAAATGCAAAGACACTTTGGCTTTGATGGGCAAGCCCTTGAACCCCATGGAGAGAGGTCCCATTCACGAGGTGCTCGATGTTGGGGTCAAGGCCATCAATGGCGTTTTGACCATTGGTCGCGGGCAACGCATCGGTTTGGTGGCGGGTTCAGGTGTGGGCAAAAGTGTACTTTTGGGCATGCTCACCCGTTTCACCAAAGCGGATGTGGTGGTGATTGGTTTGATTGGAGAGCGTGGCCGTGAGGTTCAAGCCTTCATCAGCGAGTCCTTGGGAGAGGAGGGCTTGGCCAAATCGGTGGTCGTTGCTGCGCCAGCCAATGTGTCTCCTGTTTTGCGACTCAAAGCCACCCACATGACGCATGTGATTGCCGAGTATTTTAGGGATCAGGGTTTGAATGTTTTGATGTTGTGCGACAGTTTGACCCGTGTTGCCCATGCGCAAAGGGAAATTGGACTGGCCATTGGCGAGCCGCCAACCGCTAAAGGATATCCACCCTCTGTGTTTGCATTGCTGCCCAATTTGATCGAACGAGGAGGGGTGGGCCGCCACGGTGTGGGGTCGATCACAGCGATCTACACCGTCCTTGCAGAAGGCGACGATGCCTCCGATCCTATTGTGGACATCGCTCGCGCCTCCCTGGATGGCCAAGTCATGTTGTCCAGAAAACTCGCTGACTCTGCCCACTACCCTGCCATCGAACTCAATGGTTCGATTTCAAGGTTGATGCAGTCTTTACTGAGCACAGATGATTTAAAACAAGCCAATAAGCTCAGGAGGCTTTGGTCTTTGTATCAACAAAATATCGACTTGGTTCAAGTCGGCGCCTATCAAATGGGTTCTAACTTGGAGTTGGATGAGGCCATACGTCTACATGAGCGGTTGGTGAATTTTTTAAGACAAGACATGCACATCTCCCAGGACTATGAAAGCACTCGACAAGAGATGCGTCAACTCATGGCTCAAGAGGGATGATTGAAGTGACGATACAACTCAAAAGGGGGATGCCATGAAGCCACGTGAGTGTTGGAGTGTGCTGGCGACCAAAGCCGAGGACTTGGTCGCACTGAATCAGCAAAAGGTCAAAAGTGCTCGTGAAAATTTGGAAAAACTCCAAGCGAGCAAAGACAGGCTGGTGATGATGTCGGCTGAGTATTCGCAAAAAATTCGCGAAAAGGAGTCGACCACACAATCTCTCACCGAGAGCAACAATGCCAGGCAGTTCGTGCTCCAACTGCTGCAGTTGAGTGAGAGACTGGATAAAGACATTCGTCAAGCGCAGTCCCAACTTGACGTGGCACTTCAAGCTTTGAAAAAATCTGAGCAAGAGCGCTTGAAGATGCAGACCTTGGTCGAGCAAGACCTCTTGGCCGTTCAAGCCTATCATCGCAAGCTTGAACAAAAACAAATGGACGCGCTCGGTTTGACGCTCTTTAACACCAAATCGGTTGCCTTGCAAAGCAGAGCTTGAGCCGAAGGGGCACCTCTTCGTGAAAGGCGATGGTTGCTGGGCCTCAATCGAAGGGGTAGTACCAGCCGCTCAGCTTGTTGTCGTAGATGAAGCCATTTTTCTTCAACCAATCGTCAAGCTTTTGGTTGTCCTCGCTTCTCTTGGATCCGGAGTAAACCCAAAGAAAGCCATTTTTTTCATCTCTTCGGTCGTCAATTTTGGTGCCAGCGTAGGTGTTGACCAAGGCATTAAGAATTGTATAGGTGAAGGTTTTTTTCAAAGGGTCTTGCCCGCGACCTGGACGGTAGCTGGATTTTTTCTCGGGCTGTGCGTTCTGGCTCGACTCAGAGATTGGTGGCGAGGGGGGGGAGGGTATGGCTGGTGACGCGTGCAAGGCGGACGCTGTCGCCCCCAAGGCTTGGGCGCTTTTGGTTTGCTGCTCGATGCTGGCGGCCATTTTTTTGGCGGCAATTAAAAACTGATCCAGAATTTTTCGATCAAAAGCCGACTCCCCTTGTGTGTAAAGGGCCTTGATCGCTTGCATGGAGGTCATGGTGCTGCCCGTGAGCTCACCCTCCATCAGCTCAAAATAGGTCTCGACTACCCCCAGGATCTGAGCGCCCAAAGGGATTTGTGCGCCTTTCAATCCATCGGGGAAACCCTCTCCATCGAGGTGCTCGTGGTGAGAGCGGATATTGGCCGCAATGCCTTTCATGCGGTCTAAATTCTTCAGGCACGAGGCTCCAAAAATGGGGTGTTTCCTGTAAATATCAAAGTCACTGTGCGGCAAATCGTGGCTTGAGGTGCGAAGGAGTCGATCGCTGAAACCGATTTTCCCAATGTCATGCAAAAGGCCTGAGATGTAGATTTCTTGAACCTCCTCTTCGGACAGACCCATCAGTTTGGCGACTTGGCTGCTCAGCAGCGCGACGTTTTTGGAGTGCAGCAAAAGCTTAGGGGCTCTCAGATCCATGAGATTTGAAAAAATCTTGATGGTGGTGACGAAATACTCGTGGATGCGATCCTCTAGAGCATTGACGGTCTCGCTCAATGCCAAAGCTTCTTTTTTCTTGGCCGACATCAACACCGCCTCTTGAATCAGGGCAAAGGTCTCATCTTCATCCCAGGGCTT
Organism: uncultured Burkholderiales bacterium; assembly: GCA_903933115.1. Taxonomy (GTDB): domain Bacteria; phylum Pseudomonadota; class Gammaproteobacteria; order Burkholderiales; family Burkholderiaceae_C; genus Limnohabitans. The sequence continues at coordinate 26,274 of CAIZIT010000113.1, read as the reverse complement.
ACTGAGGTATTTAAAGACTTGACCTTGATTGATGGCGGCTTTTGCACTCTCCAAGTCTGCGTTACCGGTGAGCATCATCCGGGTCATCGAGGGGTAAAGATCTTTGATGTCCTTTAAAAGGGCAATGCCGTCCATCTCCGGCATGCGAAGATCGGTCACGATCAAGTCAAAGGTGTTGGTGGACAGCAGCTCCTTGGCCTCTTTGGCGCTCTCAGCGGTGCTCACTTGGTAGCCCTTGAAGCTCAACATGCGTTTGAGCGCCGACAAAATATTGGCTTCATCGTCCACGCACAAGAGGCTGTAGGCAGATGGATCAAAGGGTGTCTTTTCGGTGTGGGAATCGTCCATCATGCAAGGGTGCCTCAAGAAAAATTCAAGGTGTCCAAGGGATGATAAGTCTTTTGAGCCTCAAATGCCGCAGTTCACTCAAAGACCATGGCCGCTTGAAGCCAATGGCAGTAATTGGGTTTGAAAAACCAAGGCATCAAGACGCTCGGAGTATCGGGGGCAAAGACCTCCACACTCAAGTGATCTTTCCACTCTCCAGTCGCATTGACCGCTTGGAGCAGTATTTGAGCGCCATCGTCAAAGTTTTTGCGCTCTCCGTTGATGATCATGTGTTCAGGCTTGGTGTCTGTATCGCTGTGCGTGTCGGTTTCAGCCTCCCCGTCCCTTTGGGAGCCTGAGTGGGGTTGAGCGCTCGTGCCATTACCGCGACTTGGAGGAGCCTTTTGAGCCAAGTCTCGTCTCATTTCACCAAATTGACATGAAAAAGTCTTCAGTTGGCTGGGGGTGATCAAAGTCGGCTTGATACTGGGTGAGCTGAGCACCTCATCGATGGGACCCGAGTAGACATCATGAACACTTCCCCAAGACCGGCCTTTTAAGGTCACTTTGATCTGTCGCAGCAGTCTCTCGACCAGTTCCTCATCTTTGAGGCGAAAGCATTGCTGACCCAGCACATTGTCAAAAAAGACAAGTGCTTTGGGCTGCTCTTTTAAAAGAGTGGGTAATTCTTGCAACGCATCTCTTCGCTCAAACGACCATCTCGTCTCGCTCGACTTGAGCGCTTGGCCATGAAGGAGTCTAAAAAATAGGCTCGCCAAAGGATCGATATCAACGATTTTGATGGATTTGAATTGTTGGAGCCAAGCGCTTGACATCATCCAGCCGGCACTTCCTCCGATCAACAGCAACTCTTCAAAGGGGTACTTTTGAGAGAGTAAAAATCGCTCAATGGCTGCTTGGGTGGGCTGCCAAGCTTTGCGAGACCTGAAGGCGCTCCAGTGCCAGGACAATCCGCCCGTTTCTTGAGCATGAATTGCATCGCCGAGCCAATGCAATGCACGTCTGCGAAGTGCATGTTGGGGGGGCGGGTCTGAAGGGTGGAGGCTCATGGGGGGGTACAGGTTGGGGTTGTGTGATCGGGCCGCCCAAGGCGTTGGTGGGTTCGGCGAGACCGAGGAAACTGGGGAATCTGGTTGGAATGGCTGGGGTGAATGCGTTGGAGACTTTTGGCTTGGGGTTCTTTGCTTTTCTATTCTTTTATACAAGCAACTTGACCTCGGGTCAAGGACAGATGGCTTTTTTGATGTGCACCAGTGGCGTATCGGGTGGAATGGCTTGCCAAGGCCCAATGACGCCCTCACTCGTCAAGATCTCCCCGCCCAGTCGGGCTCCTGCGTGCAAACTCAGGGAGACGGTTTTGGTCCGGTTGGCCTCACAATCGATTTCAATCAAGGAGCGGCTGGAGCGATAGGTTTTGCCCAGTGCGTTTTTTTGGGGTTCGCGGTAGTCGAGCATGCTCCAGACTTGGCGAATGTGCTTGTTGCTGGCTTCTGGGCTTGTGATGGAGTCTTTGTCAATGTAGAAGACCCCCAAATCCATCAAGCCCATGGATTGCCAGTCAACAGCCTGTGCATTCCATGAAAGGCAAAGCCCTAAGGCCAAGAGCAGGTGTCTTCCTCCTGACCCGGTTGGCTTCAGGGAATTGCTCAAATGTGTAAAAATTTTCATCTTTTTTGCTCTCGTGGGCGATAATGCCCTTTAATTCAGAGGTCTAAAATAGGCCGTGTGCAGTACTTCTTTTTGATCCCCCCTTTGAGGGATTGGAGAGGGACTTGCGCGCAAGGTCTATTTTTACCCAACTCCTGTCATTTTTTTAGGATTGAGCTTGATTTCTTCTCTTGGGTCGACACCTCAAAGCCCTCCTCAACACAGCCCCTTGGGTTGGACTTTGGAGGACTGCTTTGGGTGATCTGCACGACATAGGCCGTTATGCCCTCAGTGCACTTTGGGTTTTTGGTCTTTTAGGCGCTTTTTTATGGTGGCTCAATAAAAAAAGAGGCCTGCCCTTTGCCAAGCATTTGGACAAAAGGATACAGATTCTAGAGGTCTACCCCATGGGCCTGAAGAACAAGATGATGTTGGTTCAAGTCGATGACCAAAGAATGCTGCTCAGCATGAACACCCAAGACATCCGGACCCTTCATGCTTGGACTTGCACCAGCAGAGAAGTTCAAGACGCCACAAGCCAAGAGCAAGACATGGCCCCTGCGAATTCCAACGCCAAGGCTCCCATCACTTCCTGGAGCCCTGGTCACGAGTCCCCCCCTTCACAACACCTTGAAAGCACCTCCTAGCCATGAGCTCTTTCTCCATCAAGCGGTCTTGGAATGCACTCAAAGGCTTCATGCCACAAAGAGCAGCCATCCAAAGAAGCGCAACACCTCCAACACGTCCAACCGGTGTCTTGGGACACCCCTCCAGCTGGACAAGAACACTGGATGAAGACCGACAATGGGTTCGAGGGGTGTTGCACATGCTCGTTGGCTTGACCTTGGTGGCGCTGATGGTGGGTGCCACCCAAAGCGCTTTGGCCCAGGGCATCCCGATGGTCAACGTGACAGGCGGCAAAAATGGTCAGCAGTACAGCCTGAGCTTACAGCTCTTGGCCCTGATGACGACCCTCACTTTGCTGCCCTCCATGCTGTTGATGATGACCTCTTTTGTGCGAATCATCATCGTTTTATCGCTTTTACGCCAAGCGCTTGGTACGGGGCAAACGCCACCCAACACCGTCTTGGTGGGATTGGCCTTGTTTTTGACGTTTTTCATCATGTCGCCTGTGTTTGATGACATCTATCAAAACGCTTTGTCGCCTTACATGAATGAAAAAATGTCCTTTGAAAAGGCGCTGGCCAAAGCGGAGGCGCCAGTGCGTCAATTCATGATGCTCCAAACCCGTGAGGACGACATCACCATGTTCATGCAAATCGCCCAAAAAAGAGACGTGGTGAGTGCAGAGGATGTGCCCTTCACGACCTTGATGCCCGCTTTCATCACCTCTGAGCTCAAGAGTGCGTTCATGATCGGTTTCATGATCTACATCCCCTTTGTGGTGATCGATTTGGTGGTGGCCAGTGTACTGATGTCGATGGGCATGATGATGCTCTCACCCATGATCATCTCCATGCCTTTTAAATTGATGCTTTTTGTGTTGGTGGATGGCTGGACGCTTTTGATGGGGTCGCTGGCATCGAGTTTTATTTTTAAATGAGTGTCCTCCAAAAGGGGCGATAGGTTTTCATTTTTACAAAAAGAGGTTTTCAATGGATACAGCCATGGTGGTGGATTTGGGTCGACAAGCCCTTTGGATGACCATGCTCATTTGTGCGCCTTTGCTGGGTGTGGCTTTGGTGGTGGGTCTTTTGGTGGGGATCTTTCAAGCAGCGACGTCGATCAATGAACAAACCCTGAGTTTCATCCCCAAGCTGGTGGCTTTGGGGCTCACGTTGAGTGTCTTTGGGGGCTGGATGATCAACACCTTGGTGGATTACACCAAGGTGCTATTTGGCCGTATTCCGACACTTTTTGGTTAAAAACAAGATGAATTTACTGGCCGCCAATTTGGTCGAGCAGTTTTATTCGCTGATTTGGCCGCTCCTGCGCATTTCAGCGTTTTTAACGTTCGCATCGATTTACTCCATCCGAGCGGTCAATTTGCGCGTGAGGATCACCTTGGCTTTGGTGCTCACGATCTTTTTGGTCTTGCAGTTGAGGCTTGATTTGCCCAAAATCGATCCCTTGACGGTGGAGGGTCTCAGAGAGATTTTCAATCAACTCTTCATCGGCTTTACGATGGCACTCATCATGCAATTGGCCACGGCCTCTGTGGTGGTGGCCGGTCAAGCGGTGTCGAACTCCATGGGGCTGTCCATCGCCAACATGATCGATCCCACCTTGGGCAGTGTGCCCTTGACGTCTCAGTTTTTCACGATTTTGGGAACACTCATCTTTGTCTCCACGGGGGGTGATTTGATCGTGTTTGGGATTTTGCTCGATTCTTTCCAGTACTTTCCAATCGGCAAGACCATGTTCAGTCAAGACTTGATGGGCAAGATGATTTCTTGGAGCTCCATTGTGTTTGTGGGCTCGGTCTTGGTGTCTTTGCCCGTCATGATCACGCTGCTTTTTGTCAACGTGGGTTTGGGGTTTGTGACCCGAGCGGCGCCGAGTTTGAATATTTTCTCGGTCGGTTTTCCAGCCATGATGTTCACAGGCTTTTTGGTCCTGTGGTTGGCCATTCCCAGCATTTTGTCCAGAATCGATTGGTTGTGGGTTCAGACCTTCAATGAAATGCGGGCCATGATGCACCCATGATGCAAAGATCTGCAACCCTTGTATTGACACCTTTGGAGTCCTCATAGACCACCCATGAATCAAAAGAAAGAGATTGCTAAGAGATGAGTGAAGAAAGTTCATCAGAACGGACAGAAGAGCCGACGGCCAGGCGCCTAGAAAAGGCGCGCGAGGAGGGACAGATTGCCAGGTCTGTCGAACTCAACACGGCTGTGCTTTTGGTGACCGCCACGATGTTCTTTACCTTTTCGGGGCAGTGGATGTTTGATAAATTGGGCCAACTCTTTGTCTCGCAACTTCAGTTTGACCGTAAAGTCATGGACAAAGCCGAGTTGCTGCCAGCTGTTTTTGCGCAAAGTGTCTTGGACGGCTATGTCATCATTTTCCCCATCATGATCACTTTGGCGGTGCTGGCCATTTTGTCCACGGGCTTGACGGGTGGCTTCATCTTTTCGGCCAAGTTGCTGATGCCCAACTTTGCCAAGCTCAATCCCATGAGTGGTTTGGCCAGGATCTTTGGCATCAAAGCGGTCATTGAGCTCGGTAAATCCATTTTGAAGTTCTCCATTGTCACGGTGATTTTGTATTTGACCGTGATGCACAACATGGAGGCCTTGCTGAATTTGAACCGAATGGACCTGAATGTGGCGGTCAAACAAGCGGGCAGCATGATTGTGGATGCTTGTTTTTGGATGAGCATGGGGCTTGTGCTCATTGCGCTCCTGGATGTGCCTCTTCAAATTTACCAGGTCAATAAAAAGCTCAAAATGACCAAGCAAGAGGTCAAAGATGAGATGAAAGACTCCGAGGGTCGCCCAGAGATCAAGGCTCAAATTCGACGTCGTCAAAGAGAGATGGCCAATAACAAAATGATGAGCAAGGTCAAAGATGCGGATGTCGTGATCACCAATCCTCAGCACTTTGCTGTGGCCCTGCAATACGACCCCACCTCAGATGGTGCGCCGATTTTGATTGCCAAAGGGGCGGATGAATTGGCCAGAAAGATCCGTGAAATCGCCAAAGAGGAGGGGGTTGAGATCTTTGAGGCGCCGGAATTGGCCCGTGCGCTTTACTTCACGACCAAGTTGGAATCGATCATTCCAGAGGAGCTGTACCATGCGGTGGCGCAGGTCATTGCGTATGTCTTCAGTTTGAACGATGCTTATTCCAAATCCTCTCGATTCGTCAAACCCAAGCCCAAAATACCGGAAAATATGCGGTTTGATGAAAACGGCTACTTGCTGGACAATGCGGTAGCATGATGGACTTGTATTTCAACACCACTGCTCTTATTCAGAAGGCCTCGAATTGACCGATTTTTTCCAAAGTCCCAGTGACAAGCTTCGACTCGAGATGATGCTCAAGTCCTTGAGTGCGGGGGACTTGAATTTGGCCATTTTGGGCGACGACGAGGTGGCCTTGGCCTTTTACGCCAGGAAGATCTACGAGCACCTCAAAGCCGAGCCCAACGCGCAGGTGGATTTGTGTTTGTCTGCAGATGCAGAGAAATTGGTGCAGCGGTTCAATCAAATTTTGTCGGAATTGACCTTGGATGAGGCCTTGGACAAATCCCTCAAGACCCCGCAAAAGCGATTTTTGATCTTTCCCGATACCCAGTTCATCCAAGACTTTGAGCTCCAGCTCTTGGCCAGATTGATCAATGGCCTGCCGGCCAGCAATCTTTTTGTGGTGCTTATTTTCAATAAGCGTGAGCCCTACGAAAAAAAGCTGCAGTCCTTTGGCAAGAATTTGGTTCAATGGGTGCTTGAGAGCGAACACCCCTCTCAAGAGCAGAATTTCTCTCATGCCAAAGAATGGGGGCAAGATCGCCAAGAAGAGGTCATGAGTGCCAGGGATTTCAAGGCGCGCCAAAAGGCGTTCCTCGGCGCCGAGGGTGGAGACGATTTTCTCAATCAAAGTCCTCTAGGGGATAAACAACTGGAAGCGAATTTGCAAAGCCACGGCCACGAATACGATCACGATCAGGACTTGGGTCGAATCGATCCCGTTTTGACGCCCGAAGAGTTGATGGCCGCTGTGAAATCGGTCCAAGACCAATTGGATCAAGAGTCGCTGGCGCTTGAAGCGGCCGATGAGGCGAGTCAGCCAAGCAGCTCTAAAACGAGTTGGCTCGGTTGGGGCTTGCTCTTTGGCCTATTGGTTTCGATGGGTGTTTTGGGTGCTGTCTATAAAGACAAAATTGCCCTAGAAATCGACCACATGAAAGAGTATTTGGAGGGGCCAAAGTGGGAGAAAAAAGCCCAGGAGAAACCTTCCGCAGAAGGCTCCTCAGCATCCACCCTTGCGACAGGCGAGAACCCTTCAAGGGATGGTGCAGTGGATGCTTCCACCTCAACTGTTGAAGGCGAGCCCACATTGCCTGAAGCTCAAGACAATGGGAAAGAAAAAGGCAAAGACAAACAACCCTCAGTGGGCATGTCCAGCACCACCAAACTGCCCATCAAACTGGACGACTCTTTGATTCCTGACAAGGAGGCCGTTTTAAGTGCTCAAGAGATGAAGGACAAGGCCAAGTTGCAAAGCCGAGATCGCCTGGAGATCCTCAGCAACGCGCCCGCTGCCTCATCCAGCCCCCCCTCTTCCCCTTCTTCTTCCCCTTCTTTGAAGTTGGCCGATAAGCCTGATCTCAAAGCTCCCCCTTCTCTGAGCAGCATCAAGCCTGCGATCAAAGAGGAGCCCTTGAAGATCCCCATTTTGAAGGATCCCATGCCGCTCGGGCCAAGCAGTGGGGTGGGTTCTAAGTCTGCTTTGAAAGAGTCTGCGAAGGATCCAGCCAAAGAACCCGTGAAAGAACCCGTGAAAGAACCCGTGAAAGAAGTGAAGGAGGTGAAAGTCGCCAAAGGCAACCCCAAACCTTCTGACGCCGAGTCGGGCCCCAAGTCCTCCAGCACGGTGCCCAAATCGGATGTCGACTGGGTGAACGCTTTGCCTGAGAAGTCTTGGGTGCTTCAACTCGCGGCCATGCCAAGCAAGGCCGATTTGAAAGCGCTTCAAGCCTCACAACCGGCTTTTGAGGGTGCTCGAATATTGTTCACCAAGAATCCCACCTCGGGTAAAACGTACTTCATTTTGATCAAAGGGCCCATCTCCTCCAAAGAGGAGGCGCAGTCTTTGATGACTGCGGGCTCTGGGCTATCCGGCGCTTGGCTCAGGTCCTCCAAGTCCCTCCAGACACAGTTCAAAGGCAATTGATCGCAAGGGCGGGGCCTTGTTGAGACCTTTTGGCTTCGCACAACAGCTTGCATGGGGCGCAGGCCCCGGGGGGGTTCATTGGACTGAATGCATCTTTCAATGGGCATTCAATGTTAAAGTTGGGCGCCAACAGGTCGATGTATTTAGGATCACGATAAAGGAACGACAGGATGAACACGGGAACCCACAATCACCAAGATGATGGCCATCCTGTTGCTCCTTCTTTTGCCAATCCCTTGGGTGAGCCCGCACACAGCGATGCTGTGCTCGCCAGCGATGGCGCGCAACGTCAAGAGTTGGTTAAAACCCTGGACGACATTGAGGTCGTGGTCGATCAAATTCGTACCGAAATCCTCGATGGAGATGAGCGTGCTCTGGAGCTCATGCAGCAACCCGAGGTGCTGGAGTCGATGGACGACGCCCAAGTGCCTGTCGCTAAAGTTGCACTCTTCAATGCCGATAAATGGAATGAAGAATATAAAGTAAGAATGGATGCTTTGCGCCAATCGGTGGATGAATTGAATGCCAAGCTCGATGCCTTTAAGCGTCAACGAGTCTGACCAAGTTTCAAAGCGGACTTGAGAGCCCGGTGATGACCGGCCAGGTTGAAGGCTCCACCAGCTTTATACATGATCCCTTTTTCTCCCTATTTATAAAGTCAATTCTCATGAGTACAGATACAGCCCCCAGTGAAGAGCACTCAGAGATCGAGGTCAATGACGGCGCGGATTTGCATTTGGATTTGGCTCAAATTGAGTCGGGTTTGAACGATCTGAAAGATGTCTCCATGGACAGCAATGAATTGGCCAGGCAGCTCGAAGATTTGACCGGCGTGGTGCTCAATTCAGCAGAGGCTTCGACACGCTCGGCCTCAGTTGCTGCAGACGTCTCTGGTGACTTGCAAAAAGTCATGGCCAGCATCAATGCGGCTCATCAAAGAAGTGTCTCTCATTCGCGCATCATGCTGGGCGCCATGCTCATTTTCATTTTGATTTCTGTGGGGACATTCTTTGCAATATCTACCCGGATGAGACAAAACATCATTCAACTCGATGCCTTGTCCATGGCGGTGGGTAAGCGCGTGGTGGATTTGGATGCGACCCTGGGCACCTTCACCGAGTCCACTCAGTCTTTCAATGAGTTGACCGAAAAGCTTGAGAAGCTGAGTGAGGCACAAAGCGGCATTGAGAAAAAGTTCGACGAAGTCACCAAAGCGGTCACCACTGTTCCTGGGCAAATCGCTGAACAGTCGGGCAAGGGGCTGGATGGCAAGTTCGCGTCCATTGAAAAACAAATGCAAGCCTTGGATGCAAAGATTGTCGCATTGAGCAACAAACCCCAGCCCGCTCCACCTGCACCTGGCTTGAGCCAGCAGGCATTGTCAGCGGAGCTGCAAAAGCTCAAGAAAGAACTCGAGCAAACAGCGCTGAAGGCGCCTCGTGAAGCGCCTGCGGTGGTGCCCAAGCCCAAAGAGGACATCAAGCCCATGCCTAAATTGGACAGTAAAGTGGACAGCAAAGCCGACAACAAATCGTCCACTGAAGCCAAGGCTGAAAAAAAATCAGAACCTAAAGTGGAGGCCAAGACAGCGCCAGTCCCAGTTGCTGCAAGTGTGGCTGCGCCTGCACCAGCCCCCGCCGCTCAAGCGGCTCCAGCACCCATGCCGCAGTTCCAGCCAGCCAGAGAAAAAATGCTCGTCTACCCCAGACCCAACAACGAGTAACGCCTCTTTGGCGCCTCTTGTATCGTTCTCAATCGACCCTCTTTCAGTGCTCTATCGCTGCTAAACCACGCCTATTTCAGGGCGAGATCAGCAGTTGAAAATGGGCTGTTGGGGGATGGACATCAGTGGCTTAAAAACTCATATTTCAGTAAATTCAACACCGTTTGATCGGACAAGTTGGCTTGGGCCAACATGGCGGTGGCGGAGGCTTGAATGATTTGCGCTTTGGCCAGTGCCGTGGTCTCGGCCGCTGTGTCTGCGCTGGTGAGGCTCGAATAAGCAGAGGTGTTGTAGGTGCCCATGCTGGTGTCCAGGTTGTTTTGATAGGTCAATCTGTTGATCATGGCGCCTGTGTAGCCCTGAAGCGTCGAGACTTGGGAGATGGCGCCATCGATGATGTTGAGTGCTTTGGTTGCCGTCGCATTGCTCGAGACATCTGCGCTTGAGAGTTTAAGGTTTTGAGAGGTCCCGCCAAAGGTTCCATTTTTAAAACCCAATTTCTCAAAATTGGAGTTGCCCGCACTCCCGCTGGAGAGGGTGAAGGGTTTGCTGGAGCTCAAGCTGACACTGGCCACATAGCCCAGTGCGGTGCCAGCGGTATTGCTGCTGTCGGTCACACCAAGACCGCCTAGGCCCACGTTGGTCGCAGCGATCGAGGTGGGCGCCCCAAGAGAAATGCTTCTTCCATCGCTCGCGGTGAGCGTGAGACCTGAGCCGTTGTCACTGGCCACCACGCCCGTGCTGCCAGTGTAGGTGTTGATGTCAGAGGCAATGCTCGCCAAGCTGCTGCCCGTGGTGATGGTCAGATCAAAAGTGCTCCCGTTCAAATACATAGAGTAAGTGGACGTCCCAACGGGCGTGGTAAAGCCATTGCCCACCAAGACGTTGGCATTGGCTCGGGCACTCACGCCCGTGTCAGCGGTGCTTTTGTTGATCGCTGCAGCGGTTGCGATGGCGCTCGAGGCTTTCGTGACCGAGGTGGTTGTCGCAAAGGTGGAGCTGTCATCGCTGGACAAGGCCCCAATGATGCTGTAGCCGTTGATTTTGAGGTCGCTGCTGGTGAGCACGCTGGGGGCCAAGGCCGAAGCTGCAGGCGCCTTGGTGGCGAATTGCGCAGAATTGGCCGCATAGGTGCCAATGGCGAAATCGGAGTTGCTTAAGTTTTGCCCAGGCGTTGTGCCGATGGTGATGGCGTTGCCCAAGTTGCTGTACAGGGAATAAGTGCCCACATACGTCCCCGCTGCGGCCAAGCCTGTATTGGCCGACGTGATGTTGACATCGCCGAGCGTCAAGTTGATGTTGCGTCCATCGGCAGCCTTCAAAACGATCCCGTGTGCGGCGTCGCCAGAGTCGATTGCGGTGACACCTGTTGCACCACTGTTTCGATTGATCACATCGACCACACTGGCCCTGTTCACTGAATAGTCGGTGGTCGAGCCCAAGGTCACGCTCAGGGTTTTGCCATTGAGCGTGAACGTGCCGGTCACAGCCGAGGCGGGCAAAGAGGTCATGGCGCTTCCACCCACAGTGGTCGCACCAACAGTAGCGGTCACACCCGTTAAGTTTTGTTGCAAGTTCACCGCGTTGGCTTTGGCAATGGCGCTGCCCGCATTCCCGCTGTAAGACAAGGTGTCGTAGGAGGCCAGGCTTGGGCCAATGGCGTAGCTGTTGATCACCAGGTCGCCTTGTGCCAATGCCGTGGTGCTGGAGCCCACGGAGCTCAGGGCCAAAGGGGTCCCCAGTCCCAAGGCTGACGTGGTGGTGGTCGGTAAATTGAGGGTGACGCTGTTGCCTGCATTCGTGCCCACTTGAAGGGGGGCGCTTGTGAGGGAGCCGTTCATCAAATTAAAGCCGTTGTAGTTCGCCTGCGAGGTGATGGTGTTGATTTGAGCCAAGTACTGCGTGAAGGCGGCCTGGTTGGAGGCCAGTGTAGTCGGGGAGAGCGTAGAAGCGGAGGACAAGGCCAGGGTTCTCATGCTGGCCAAAGCGGTTTGAATATTGCTCAAAGACGTGTCCACGATTTGTGTCATCGCGATGCCTTGATTGATGTTTTTATTGGCTTGTGCATAGCCCAATATTTGTGCACTCAGGGTGCTGGCCATGCCGATGCCAGAGGGGTCGTCGGCTGAGCTGTTGATTCTTTTGAGGGTGGACAGGCGTTGAGTGGAGGTCGCGATGGCCGTGTTGGCCGCGGCCATGGCGTTGCCCGCGATCAAAGCGTTGATGTTGGAAGATCCAGTGGCGATGGTGCTCATAAATATGTTCCCGCAAAAAAGTTCAATTTTTTTGACTTCAACCCTCAAGTATTCAAGAGTGAGTCCGATTCAGTGATCATGGGTCAATACAACCATCTGTTGGAGAGGGGTAAAAATCAGTTTAAATCACGAAGTCAAAAAACTTGAGTCTTTTTAGTAGGTAATCGGCGTAAGAAGTTGTAACGCGGCGTAACGCTGCGTAACTGTACTCAAGGGCTGAGTGGCCGGCCGACACCTGCCCCATGGACAAGTCCGAATGGTCTCGAGCCTGGCCAGGGGGTAGGCTTGCCCTGATGGGGGTGAGGAGATGTGGAGCGTGTGATGCGCTCAGGAAGAAAGAGAGAGAACAAAGTTAGATCGGAGGACCCGAAAAACCAAGCACCCAAGGACCCAAGGACCCAAGGACCCAAGCATTTTGTGGGTTGGGCACGTCTAGAGGTTTTAAAAACCCAACCATCAAGGGTCTGGTGGCTGGGTACCTTTCATTTCTTCAAACGTTCGCTTGAAGGCTCAAGGGAGAAGAAAAAAGAGATAGGCGCTTTAAATCAAGCTCGGTGCAGCGTTCTCGGGTGGTTCAGCGACAGTGGGCGCTTTAGAACCTTTTTCTGTAGGGGGAGGCGTTTTGGGTTTGTGCTCACTAAAGCTCGACTCAGTGGCATGAGACCAATACTCTTGAAAGACGCCTGGCCAAGATTTATCGGTTTGTTTGAACCCTTTGCTCGTGAGCAATGCGCCGGGCTCCATGCTGGCAATAAGCGTGGACAAAGAGTGTGATTGGGTTTGATTGATGCGACGCATGAAGTGGTGCAAATCAAATTCACTCGGGTCTTTGAGGCCTGTGGCCTCGGTGAGCTCGAGCAAAGAGTGCAGGGTGTTGTGGTGAAAATTCTTCACCCGCTCAGCCTTCGTCTCCACCACCAGGGCCACTTGTCGTTTGGGGTCTTGGGTGGCCACGCCCGTTGGGCAGTTACCGGTGTGGCAAGTCTGCGCCTGAATGCAGCCGATGGAGAACATAAAGCCTCGTGCACTGTTGCACCAATCGGCGCCCAGGGCCAGAGTCCTGGCCATGTCAAAGGCGGTGATGATTTTGCCACTGGCGCCCAATTTGATCTTGTCCCGCAGATGGAGCCCAACGAGCGTGTTGTGCACCAGTCGCAAGCCCTCTTGCATGGGGGTGCCCATGTGGTCAGAGAACTCCAAGGGCGCAGCACCTGTACCACCCTCTGAGCCATCGACCACGATGAAGTCGGGTTGGATGCCAGTGGTCACCATCGCCTTGGCGATGGCAAACCACTCCCAGGGATGTCCGATGCAGAGCTTGAATCCCACGGGCTTGCCTTCAGACAACTCCCTCAATTCTTGGATGAATGCCATGAGCTCCAGGGGGTTGGAGAATTTGCTGTGGCTATTGGGCGAGACGCAGTCGGTCCAAGCGGGTACTCCTCTTGCACTGGCAATTTCGGGCGTGACTTTAGGGCCCAGGAGCACTCCCCCGTGGCCCGGTTTAGCGCCTTGGCTCAATTTGATCTCAATCATCTTGACTTGATCGTTGGAGGCGTTCACCACGAACTTTTCGGGGCTGAAATGGCCCTCTTCGTCCCTACAGCCGAAGTATCCCGAAGCCACCTCCCAAATGAGATCTCCTCCGTGGACACGGTGGTACTCGGAGATCGAGCCCTCACCGGTGTCGTGAGCAAAGCCACCCAATTTGGCACCTTGGTTCAAGGCCATGATGGCGTTGGCGCTCAGTGCGCCAAAGCTCATGGCCGAGACGTTGAACAAACTGATGTCATAGGGTTTTTTGCAAAGGGGCCCCCCAACCTTGACGCGAAAGTCGCTGTGGGCGATGCTGCTGGGGGAAATGCTGTGGGTGATCCACTCGTAGCCCGATGCATGGATGTTGGTTTGTGTGCCAAAAGGGCGCTTGTCGGACTCGTTTTTAGCCCTTTGATAGACGATGGTTCTTTGCGCTCTGGAAAAGGGCGCCTCATCGCTTTCGCTTTCAATGAAGTATTGACGAATCTCTGGGCGGATGAATTCAAGCAAAAAGCGCAAGTGTCCAATGATGGGGTAGTTCCTGAGGATGGCATGGTTCTTTTGTTGAAGATCGTGAATGCCCAGGCCCGTCAATGCGGCAAAGACCAGCAACTCCAAGGCCCCTTGAGAGAACAAGAAGAATTTGATGAAGGAAACGCTCAGTCCAGCAAGTGCCAAGAAAAACACCGTGAAGCGGATGGGGTAGTGTTGATTGAGTCGTTCAAGCATGGGGGGCAGGCCTTGGGTTGGGAGGGAAGAATGGTGACGGTGTAAAGGGTTGCTGTACGAAGTGTTTTTGTAGGAAAAGTTTTTTACGAAGGATGGCCATTCAAAGGGGTGGGCTGTGAGGTTTCAAGCATGGCATGGAACACAAGTGTGCTGGCCGTTCTTCATGGTGCAATGCTAGCACGCGCTGAGTGAAGATGGACCGATTAAAAAACCACGAACACGAGCACGAGCTTAAGCATGAGCACAAGCAAGAGCCCTAAAGTCGATTTTTATCGTCAAACTTTGACAACTGAATGAAACCTTCAACCAGTTTCAAATCTTTTGCAACTTGTCGGAGAGTTTGCTCTTGGCCATGTTGGAGACCTCCACCCGAAGCCTTGCGACCGACAGTTGACGATCCGCTGTTTTTTGGACATCTTCCAAGTGGGTCAAAATCTGCGCTCTGAGGGTCTGGGTCTCTTCTTCCAAGGCTTTCAACTGGGCTTTAAGAAGACGCTCTTGGTCCATGCGCTGGGTCAACAAGTTGACATTGCTCGCGATCAACTTCCAACTTGCTGAGAGCTCATCTTCCACCGGTTGACGCAATTGGTCAAAGAGCTCGGTGATCAAGGGGTCATCTTGATGATGTCTGGGGTTCTTGAAGGTTTGGAGTCCATCCGCCGTGTGCATGGCATTCATGCTTTGCTGGACTGGGACGGATTTGGTGCTTGCATGGGCATAGGGGCCGCCCGTTTGTGCACCCAAGGGCAAGGTGCTGTTGAGCGTGGCTTGGAGCAAGTCATGGTTTTGAGCTTGGCCTTGACCCTCGTGGGCATGGCCCACAGACTCCCAGCCTGACTCGGGGGAGTACTGTTTGAGGCCTTTGAAAGCAAGAAATTTGTCTTGATCCATGATGTCTTCCAAGTCGGGTGTCATGAGGAGCTATGAGGAGCGAAGATGAGCGTTGAATGGGTCAAAGGGTCTGGGCTGGTTTTTTTAATAGAAAGCACAACCCAGTCAAGTCGCTCAGACCTTGGTGGTCGATTGACGGGTAAAACGCTTCAAGAACTCAGGAATGTTGATGCCCGTCGAGACCTTGCTTTGTTCGCTCTCTTCTTGAACCTTTCTTTGGCGATGGCGGCCCAAGACGGAATAGGTCGCCGTGGGTGGCACCACGCTGAAGCTGGGCGATGTCGATTTGGGAAAAGAGCCAGAGGGTGAGCGCTCCAGCGGTCTTTGAAGCACGCCAGGGTTCTTTGGTAAGACTTGCGACTTCAAGGACTTGTTGGCCGCTTCTTGGGCGACCATGCTCATGCGAATGTCTTTGGCGGCCACAACGGCTTGGGCAAAGGATTGAAAAGATTCGCCACAAGCGTTGGACAAATTCATCAAATAGCCTTGTTCGTACATCTCACGCGCGGTTTGTGACTCCAAAATGGGAGGCGCCAACATGAAGCTCACGGGAAAACGCTGACGGGTGAAAATGTTCGAGCTCAGTTGCTCGGGCAACACCCTTGTTGGACACACGAGCAGTGCGGGAGCTTTGGCAATGGCAGAGTCAAACACCCAGCGGTTCTTGCTTAAAAAACCAGAGGTGGCGGAGAGCTCGATTTCGGAGACAGACGTGGGGACCAAGACCATGTCAAATTCAAACATCAACTCGCCCGCCAAGGCATCCGTCCAGGTCAGATCGGCAACCACAATGTCGCTGCCTTGGGTGGCTCGTCTGAGGTGCATACGGGCTTCAAACACGGGCCGGTTACCGCCCATTTCAATGGGCAGGGTCAGGTGCTGGACCAAGACGCCCACATTGGGCGCTCGTCGCAGCCAGTTGCTTGAGGATCCATGGGGATCCCAGTCGATCAAGGTCGTGGACAAGCCCATCTGGTAGGCCAAGTAGGCACTTAAATTGGCTGCGATGGTGCTCTTGCCCACGCCGCCCTTTTGACTGGTCACCAAAATTTTAAATGCCATGTTCGACTAGCTCCATGAAGACCCAAAGTACTTGGATACTTTTGTACCGCTGTACTGTTTGAAGGAATGTTTGACCTTTGAACGTGATCCCCATCAAAAATTCAAGGCCGGGTTGAGGATATTAACAACTTGCAGTAGTAAGTCAAAGTAAGTTGTTGTTAATGGACAACTTTATGGCGTGACACTCATCATTTTGATCTGAAGGTAAAAGGGGGTGACTCTCGGGTGGAGGCGCCCAATGCCACCCAAGGTTGTCAAATGCCGCTCAAGCGCTCTCAAGCTCACTCATAGCGCCGTTGCCCGACACACGACCCATCTCAGTCGACAGATGCACTCCAACGATCGTTCCAGTCGTGTTGAACGAGATCGATATTGCGTCTTTGCTTTTTGGTGGGGCGTCCGTGCTCGATGCTCAGAGCGGGTTCACGGGACGTTTTGTGAGCGAGGGCTTGCGCCTCTCGAAGAGCCACGCTTTCAGGTGTTTCGGTGTACATCAACTGCGCCACACTGGCCGAGCCCCGTGTGGGGTTCAAGCCCTCGACCACCACGGTTTTGAAGTAAGCGCCCTGGCGCAAATGCAAAATGTCGCCAAGCTTGACATCCTTGGCCGGTTTGGCGGGGATGTCGTTGATTTTGACTCGGCCCTTTTGAATTTCTTCGCTGGCCAAGGAGCGGGTTTTAAAAAAGCGTGCGGCCCAAAGCCATTTGTCAACTCTCATGGCAAAGAGATCCCCTCTTGCGTCATGAAGTCATCCACGCTGTAAGCCCCTTCGTCGCTGACACGCATTGTTTTTAAGCAATGACTTCAAGCCCGTTCATGTAAGGCCTCAAGACCTTGGGTACCACGATGGAGCCATCCGCTTGTTGGAAGTTCTCTAGAACCGCCACCAAGGTGCGTCCAACCGCAAGACCTGATCCGTTCAAGGTGTGAACGAGCTCGTTCTTACCTTGGGCGTTCTTGAATCTCGCTTGAAGTCGGCGGGCTTGAAAGGCTTCGCAGTTGGAGACCGAGCTGATTTCTCGGTAGGTGTTTTGAGCGGGCAACCAGACCTCCAAATCAAAGGTCTTCGCGGCCCCAAAGCCCATGTCGCCTGTGCACAGCGACATCACGCGATAGGGGAGTTCGAGTTTTTGCAAAATCGCCTCGGCGTGTCCCGTCATCTGCATCAAGGCCTCTTGGCTGGTCTCGGGATGCACGATTTGAACCATCTCGACTTTGTCGAACTGGTGCTGTCTGATCATGCCTCGCGTGTCTCGTCCATGTGCGCCCGCTTCGGAGCGAAAACAAGGGGTGTGTGCGGTGAGTTTGATCGGTAAATCGCTCTCGCTCAACACCGTGTCACGCACAAAGTTGGTCAGGGTGACTTCGCTGGTGGGAATCAAGTAAAGGGCTTGGGCCTCGGCTTGGGATGCGGTCAATGCAGGCGCATCAGCGTTGCCCTCGGATTCGCCCTGGCCGCCCTTTTTGGCTGCGAACAAATCTTCTTCAAACTTCGGGAGCTGACCGGTGCCTTTTAAGCTCTGTGCGTTGACGATGTAGGGTGTGTAGCACTCGGTGTAGCCGTGCTCTTGGGTCTGGGTGTCGAGCATGAATTGAGCGAGCGCTCTGTGCAACTTGGCAATGGGGCCCTTCATCACGGTGAAGCGAGAACCGGTGAGTTTCACACCCATCTCAAAATCAAGCCCAAAGGCCTCACCCAATTCCACGTGATCCTTTGCTGTAAAGCCAAGCGGTGTCGGCTCTTGACCACTGGGGCTCCAGCGTTTGACCTCCACATTGCCGCTTTCATCGAACCCCAGGGGCACGCTCGGGTGGGGCAAATTGGGCACTGCACTCAAAAGGGCTTCGAGCTCGACTTGGATGCTTTCGAGTCGAGTGGCCGAGCTCTCGAGCTCGGCCTTCATCTGGGAGACTTGCTCCATCACGGCCTCGGTGCTCTCGCCCTTGGCCTTCATTTGTCCAATTTGTTTGGACAAGGCGTTTCTCTGTGCTTGCAAGTGCTCGGTGCGAGTTTGTATGGTTTTTCTCTCGCTCTCCAAGGCCTGGTAGTGGCTCACGGAGAGAAAGGGCTGGGGAGATTTGCGGGTCTCGAGTCGAGCGATGACGGTGTCGAGTTCGCGTCGGAGTTGGTTGATGTCAAGCATAGGAGGAGCAGCGAAGGAAGGTAAAAATGAATGTTGATGGGTCTAGGCGCGCGTGTTCAAGAGCGCTTAAAAAATCCACGAAGGTCTGGGGAGCTCTTGAAAGCACCTGAAGGACCTCATTGGGGTGCATCAGGCTTGAGCCCTTTGGGCAGAGGAAATTTAATGGTCTCTTTCTCGCCATCAAGTTGCCTCACGCTCACCGCACCAAAAGATCTGATTCTAGCGATGACCGCTTGGACCAAAACGTCAGGGGCCGATGCGCCTGCTGTCAGACCCACTTTGGACTTGCCTTGAAACCAATGCTCTTGCAGCTCTGAGTCATCGTCCACCATGTAACTGGGGGTTCCAAATTTGGCGGCGACGTCCTTCAATCGGTTGCTGTTGGAGCTTGTGGGTGAGCCCACCACGATCACCAAATCCACTTGAGGGCTCATCAGTTTGACCGCATCTTGGCGATTTTGTGTCGCGTAGCAGATGTCTTGCTGCTTGGGCGACAAAATGAGGGGAAACCGAGCTTTAACGGCGCTCAAAATCTCCGCCGCATCGTCCATGGACAGGGTCGTTTGTGTCACGACAGCCAGTTTCTCGGTTTGTTGGGGCTGGACTTTTTGAACGTCCTCAACGTCCTCGACCAAATGGATGCCAAACTCCAACTGCCCCATCGTGCCCTCGACCTCGGGGTGGCCCTTGTGTCCAATCATGATGAACTCGTAGCCGAGTTTGGACAATTTGGCGACTTCGACATGGACTTTGGTGACCAAGGGGCAGGTGGCATCGAAGACGTTGAAGCCCCGTTCTTGGGCATTTTTTTCGACAGATTTGGGCACACCGTGGGCGCTGAAGACCAGTGTGGCGCCAGCGGGAACATCTGCCAAATCTTCGATGAAGATGGCGCCCTTGGATTTGAGATCGTTGACCACGTAGGTGTTGTGCACAATTTCATGGCGAACGTAAACGGGAGAGCCAAATTTATCCAAGGCCCTTTGAACGATCTCAATGGCACGGTCAACGCCTGCGCAAAACCCGCGGGGCTCGGCCAATAGGATTTCTCGAGTGGGTGTGAGCTCTTGCATCAAAGCACTCCCAGAACCTGGACTTCAAAGGTCACGGCCTGTCCAGCCAGGGGGTGGTTGAAGTCAAACAAAACGGCGCTCTCGCTTGTCTCGAGCACCGTGCCTGCATACTGTCCGTCGCCATTGGGGGTGGGGAACTGCACCACGTCGCCGGCTTGATAGACTTGAGTGGGATCGCTCAATTGTGCCAACAAAGTGTGCTTGACCCACTGGATCATGTCTGGATTTCTGGGGCCAAAGGCCTCTGCGGGTGCAATGTGCAGTGTCGTGTGGCAACCCTCTTCGAGGCCCACCAAAGCGCTCTCGAGCGCAGGCGAGAGTTCGCTCGCGCCAAGGGTCAAGGTGGCAGGCTTGTCGGTGAAGGTGTTGATCAAGTCGCCATGGGGGCCAGCAAGCCGATAATGCAAGGTCACAAAGGAGTGGTTTTCAATTTTGGGTGTTGACATAATGGCAGTGATTGAGGTGGGGCCCAAGTCCAAGGACCTTCAGACCATGATTATTGAATATTTTCCCATGACTCGCACACCTTAAGGCTTTAGGACGGAAAGAAATTGAAATTCGCTGAAAAAAGTTAAGATTCGCCTGTGGCCTGATGGCTAAAGGCTTATGGGGGGAGATGGCCAGCAGGTGTGGAGCTTGAGATGCAGATTGGAGACACCCGTTGTGACATCGAGCGTGATGGGGATCTGCCTGCCGAATGACCTTTTTCTACTGCTTGGCCTGATCGGCCATCCCAAGACCAGTTCAAGCCCAGTTCAAGCCCTGTTCAATCCCAATGGTCCTCAAGGGCTTTGTGCAAGCTCTAGACGCCCTCTTTTTCATTCACCAGTACCTTGGATCGACCCTTGAAATCAAAATCCCTCAAAGACTTGGCCCAAATCAAGAAGGATTTGGCACTGGCCCATGAAAAACGCCTTCAAGAACAAAAGGAGCTTGAGGCGCGCAAGAAAAAGGAGTTGGCTGAAAAAAACCTGTTCTCCCGAGCGGTCGGTGCTGTGCAGCCCATTGCACACATGGCACCTGTCCCCTTGAAGCGCCAGTCCCCCAAGCCCCTGGCTTTGCAAAAAAAGCTCGATGACGAAGCGGTCATGCGAGAGAGCTTGAGCGATGAGTTTGACGCCACCACCCTCTTGGATGTCGATGATCAATTGAGCTTTAGGCGTCCGGGCATTGGCCTGGATGTGACCAAAAAGCTCAGAACCGGGGGGTGGAGCATCCAGTCTGAAATTGATCTCCATGGACTGAGGCGCGATGAGGCACGCGAGACGCTTGGGCAATTCATCAGAGACGCGATGAAGATGGGTTGGAGATGTGTGCGCGTCATTCACGGCAAAGGCCTGGGCTCCCCCGGTAAGATGCCGGTGCTCAAATCCAAAACCTTGGCTTGGCTCATTCAAAAAAACGAAGTGCTCGCCTTCGTGCAAGCCAAGCCCGATCAAGGGGGGGCTGGGGCTTTGTTGGTCCTTTTAAAGGGCGCGACTTGAGGGTTTGGAGTTCATTTCTCCGGACTTGAGTCGTCGCGCGACTTCTCATCGAGAGTCCTTGCTTGAGGGAATTTTTCTGGGCTGCGGTTTCTTGGCTGATAGGACCATTCGTCCTATTGGACACGGCTGGGTGTCTAGCCCTCTTTGGCGTCTTGCATGCCAGAGGTCTCTGCCCTGTTGCGCATCCAGTCGGCCGTTTTGTAAAAGTGGGGGGCCAAGTCGTCGCGTGTTTTCTCATCCACCCCTTCGACCATCATTGCTTCGTACATGCATGTGACCCATTGATCTCGCTCGATCTCACCAATGGAGAAGGGCATGTGCCGAGCTCTGAGCATGGGGTGGCCTACTTTTTCAATGTAAAGAGAGGGGCCTCCCAGCCAGCCACTTAAAAACCAAAAGAGACGCTCTTCGGCCCTGGTCAGCTCCGCTCCGTGAGCCGCTCTGAGTTCTTGATATTGGGGCTTGCTGTCCATCAGGGCGTAAAACCTTGTGGTGACCGCTCTCAGTCGACGCTCACCGCCCAATTGTTCATAAGGAGTCGTTGGGACAGGGTTTGGTGTTGGTGTTGATGTTTGTAGGTTTGGCTCGGCTGAAGTTGCTCGGTTGGCATCTTGTGTCGAATCGCTGGAGGGCTCTTGGGGTGCGTTCATGGCTCAATGGGGAAAATTGTTGTCGCGAGCGTGGATGAGGAGGGTCATCATAAGTAACGCTCAAGTCTTTTGACGCTTTGAAAATTGAAGTGGTTCAGAGCCAAGTTTAATGCAACTGCGTCGAATGGCGTTGGCATGTTCCAACGCACAGGGTTTCTTCCACTGGCCTCAAGGGAAGTGCTCCATGGCGAACAGTCCTAAGGCCATCAAAAAAAATCAGCTCAAGCTTGCGTGGCATCCCTGAGCGTTTCCACCACCGGTCGGTGCAGCACGCCTCTCAGGCCCCAGTTGCCACACCACCATGCCATCAATGCTCCAGCCGCTGCGGCCTCCAAGACCAAGAGCGGATTGGGGTTCCATGCAAACTCGAACACATACCTCACCAAGGCCCCTCCAAGAATCAAGGCCACGAGGCTCGACATCAAGCCCGCAATGGCCCCGATGCTCAAGAGTTCGATGCGTTGAACCTTCACCAAGAGCGATTGCCTCGCACCCAAAGCCCGCAGCACCGCGTGGTCTCTCATGCGCTCTTGACGGGTGAGGGTGATGGCTGCAAAAAGGACCACCATGCCCGCCCCCAGTGTGAACACAAAAAGACCCTGGATGGCAGCACTCACTTGAGACAGCACCGATTGAACTTGGATCAGGGTGCTGCTCATGTCGACGTTCGTGACGTTGGGGAATGTGTTGAGCAGTTCGTTGTCAAAGCCGGTCCTTGGGGGCGCTTTAAAAGCAGCGATGAAGGTGCTGGGGAATTGCTCCATTTGAGACAAGGGGTACATGACAAAGAAATTCGCTCGCATGGAGGTCCAGTTCAGTTGCCTCACGGAGGTGATGCGCGCCTCCTTGCTGACGCCTGCGATGTCAAACCGCAAACGGTCCCCAAGATGAAGCCCTAAGGTCTTGGCAATGTTTTGCTCGATGCTCAAGGCGTTCTCCTCCAAGGGCTGCCATTGGCCTTGAACGACACGGTTGTGCTCAGGCAGTTGGGGGCTGTAAGACAAATTGAACTCTCGATCGACCATGCGTTTGGCTTGTTCATCAGTGAAGTTCTCGCTAGAAATGGGATGACCATTGACCTCGATCAGTCGTCCCCTGATCATCGGGTACCAATCGAATTCGCTCACACCCAGCGCATGTAACTTTTGTTGGAAGGGCTCACTTTGCTCGGGCATGATGTTGATGACAAAGCGGTTGGGGGCATTGCTTGGAGAGCTTTCTTGCCAACTGTTGATCAAATCGGTTCTGATGAGAATCAAGAGCGTGATGGCCAAAAGACCCACCGACAAGGCGCTCACTTGGATCATGGTGTAAATGGGCCTCGCGCACATTTGCTTGAATGCCAAATTCAAGCCCAAAGACAAGGTCTTGAGCTCCAAGAGCCGCCTCAAGAGCATCAGCAATCCATAGGTGATGAGTGCAAAAAAGACCAGTGCCCCAAAGAAGCCGCCCACCACCATCAAACCCAGTTTGAGGTTTTGAGCGTATGCAATCAAGAGTGCTGAAAACCCCACCAAACCCGCAGCGAAGACGCCCAGCGAGCTTTTCTTTTGTGGGCCGAGATCTTTTCTCATCACCCGTAGTGCGGGAACTTTGGCCAGTTGCATGATCGGTGGCCAGCCAAAAGCCAAGAGCAAAGTGGCTCCTACACCGATGCCTTGGATCAAAGGACTCCATGAAGGGCTTGGTAAATCGGTGTTCACCAAGCCCCTCAAAATGTAGATGAACCCCCCATGAATGCTGTAGCCCAAAGCACCCCCGAGCAAAGAGGCGAGCAAACCCACTGTAAAAAATTCAAACAAAAAGCCAAGCTCGATGCTTCTTTGGCTTTGCCCAAGAACTCTGTACATGGCGCATTCATCGGTTCTCTTTTGTGCAAACTCACGGGCTGCCAAAGCCACCGCGACCGCACAGAGCATGGCGCACAAGAGTGCCACCAAGTGGAGAAATTCCGATGCACGTTCAAGGGTGACGCGCATCTCGGGGCGACCTTGCCGAAGGGTCTCTAATCGCACGCCTCGCAGTTGTCCAGCCGAGATGCGTTGGGTGATGCGCTCTTGATACGCTTGTATGGCCAAAGGCTCGCCCGTCACCGCCAGTCGCCAATTGATTCGACTGGCGGGTTGTATGAGATGGGTGCTCTCCAAATCGGCACGGTTGATCATGACCCGAGGCGCGAAATTCATGAAACCTGCTCCGCGGTCGGGCTCGTTTTCAATCACCCCTGTGATGAGGAGGGTCTGGTCGCCCAAAAGAAGCGCATCTCCCTCCTTCAAGTTCAAGCTCTCAAGGACTTGCACATCGACCCAGGCTTGGCCAGGTGGGGGATTTTTGGTTTTAGGATTCAAGCTGGGTTCGAGCGGGTTCACTTTGGGCGCTTCGCTCGATTTGCTCGGTTCGACCGTTCGGCTCAACCGCTCCGATGGGGCTCTCAATTCAATTTCACCCCTGAGAGGGTACTCGCTCGTGACCGCCTTCAGGGCCACCAGACGAGTGTTGCCACCTTTTTCACTCGGAGCCCTGGCCATGGTGGGAAAACTCACCGTTTGAGCGCTTTTGAAGCCCGCTTCTTGAGCCCAGTTTGAAAACTCTAGAGGCGTAGCTTGATCACTGGCCACCACCACATCGCCGCCCAAGAGCTTGCCCGCATCTCGCTCCAAGCCTCTCTCGAGCCGATCGGCCAAGAAAGAGACCGAGCTCATGGCGGTCACGGCCAAGGTGACCGCAAAAAACAAGAGCTTCAATTCCCCTGAGCGCGCGTCCCTTAGGAGCGATCTCCAAGCGATGAGGATGAGGTGCATGGTGGTGAGGCGTCCAATGTTGAAGGTGGTGGGCAAATGATCATTGGATCACAATTGACAAGAATTTGCTCAAAGTTTCTCGATCGGGGGGGGTGGGAGGCTTAGGCTTTCAAAGTGGCGGGAAAGTGGAAAGTGGAAAGTGGAAAGTGGATAAGGCATAAAAAAAGGGTGCCAGTTGAACTGGCACCCTTTAGGGCAGAGCGGTTCTAAAGAACTTGCGATTTAGAACTTAGAATTTCACCAAAAGGCCCAAGCCCAGGTTGGTGGTGTTGCCACCAATGGCGCTGCTGGCAAATGTTGCGCTGCCATTGGATTTGTTCAAGCCGTACATGGCAAAAATGCCGACGTTTTTCTCAAGGTTGTATTTCGCACCCAAGCTGAGCAATGTACCGCCTTGGCCGACTGTGGAGCAAGCACCGCCGCCCATGACTTCACAGCTGCCTGCTGCACCGCTGGCAAAGTTGGCCGCCAAATTCCACTGGGCATTGGCTGCATAGTCCGCGCTGACTTGGTAGGTGTTGGTGGTGTAAGAGGAGAACTTGCCTACTGCAGAGGCTTCCTCGGTGTACTTGAGCGTTGCAAAGTCAGCAGCCAAGCGCAAGTCCCCTTTGGTGTAACCCAAGGAGAGGCGTTGTCCAGTGTCTTTGGAGTTGGCCGTGGCCAAGTTGTAAATGGTGGTGGCGGACAAAGCGCTCAAGCCTGTGCCGCTGAAAGAGTGGTAATTGTTGTGTGTTTCTTGTTGAACAGAAACGTAGTAGGTGCCGTCTGTCCAGCGCAATGCTGCTGCAGACAAAGAGGTGTCTTGCGTGGCTGTGCGGTTGGGGTCTTTGCGAACGGTGATGCCGGCATTGATGTTGTTGTAAGAGGGGCTCTCCCAACGCACTTGGCTACCAATGCGGGTGTTGAAAGATGTGGTGCCTGCACCTGTTGCGCCCTTCCAGCCCACGCCGGAGAGTACACCGGATGTGGAGGTGAAGTTGCTCGAGCTCACATCCAGCATGCGAACGCGGTCACCGTATTCTTTGTAAATGGTGTCCATTTGACCGAATTGGAAAGTACCAATGCTTTTGTGCCCGATCGATACAAAAGCGTCTCTCATGTCGCCAAACAAACTTTGTTGGCCGCCTGTCGCGATGGAGGAGTCAACGGTTTTGTTGGGGGCCAGCACGCCTTGGAAGTCGTAGCCAATTTTGACATCGCCATAGGTCTTCGCACCTTTAACGCCCACATAGGACTGTGACCAGTTGGTTTGGTCTTTGGTGATGGCGCCAGCAGAGGCGGTGCCTGTACCGGGTGTGACCAAGCCTTTGGTCATGGAGCTCATGGCCGTGCCTGTGGGGGAGCTTCCGCTGTAAGAGGTGTTGTTCAATTCAGGATAAAGAACGCCATAGACCTCCAAGTTGTCTCCAATGACTTGGATGGCTGAGGCTTGTTGAGCAATGCCCATAAGCGTCAGAGAAGCAATGGCAACGGCGCAGCGAGAAAATTTCATAGGATCTCCAAGAGGTTGATGTTGTTTTATGTTTTTTTGTTCTTTTATATGGAAAGCTGTTCCATTTAAAAATTCACAATTCCGTATTAAGCAAAAATTGCAAGAAATGCAAAATTCGTGTTTTCCCGCAAAGATTTGTTAAGTTGTGTAAAGACAACGCTCGGTGCCAGTATTTTTCGGTTTGAATTTTTTTTGGGGGGGATGAAAAATCAAGGGCACTTTCACCTGACTGCGGGTTGTCCTGATTGACCCTTGAGCGCGAATTATTTATGATGGAAGAACGATGTTCCTTCATGCTGAACGCAAGTCGGCATGCTCCAATTTTTAAACTTTCAAAGAAACTTCATGCCCCACGATAAAGACACCAGCCACTGGCACGAGCCAGCGGGCAATAAAAAAGCCGGTTTTGGCGAGTTCAAAAAGCAACCCACACCCTATGACGCCTTCATGGAAGAGGAGGGCATTCCAGTCTTTAGGGGCGTGGGTATCAGCAAGGTGCAAAATCTACCCCTGATGCCTTGGAAGCGCACCGGGGGCAAGGGCCACTACATTCAGCTCTACGGTACGGAGACCAAATGG
>CAIZIT010000112.1 GCA_903933115.1 uncultured Burkholderiales bacterium | reverse complement strand
TGCTTGATGGGCTTGAGGTCTGCATCGAGCTCATACACCAAGGGCACGCCATTGGGAATGTTCAGCTCAATGATGTCGGTGTCCGACATTTGGTCCAAATACTTGATCAAGGCTCGAATCGAGTTGCCGTGAGCGACGATCAGCGGTTTTTTGCCCGCCTTCAGTGCGGGTGCAATGGAGTCGTTCCAAAAGGGCAAAACCCGAGCCACCGTGTCTTTGAGACACTCGGTCAGGGGCACCAAGGAGGGATCAATTTTGGCGTAACGCTCTTGGTGCTTTTCGGTTCTTTCGTCATCCTCGCTCAGTGCGGGTGGGGGCACATCGTAACTCCTGCGCCAAGCCAAGACTTGAGCGTCACCGTATTTTTTGGCGGTCTCAGCCTTGTTGAGGCCTTGCAAGGCGCCGTAGTGGCGCTCATTCAAACGCCAGCTGTGAATCACGGGCAACCAGGGGCGTTGCATGGCGTCAAGGCAGTGCCACAGCGTGTGAATGGCTCGTTGCAAGACGCTTGTGTAGGCCAAATCAAATTCATAGCCGTTTTCTGTCAGGACTTGGCCACAAAGTTTGGCCTGCTCAACACCGAGTGGGGTCAAGTCAACGTCGGTCCAGCCCGTGAAGCGGTTTTCAAGGTTCCAAGTGGATTCGCCATGACGAATCAAAACAAGTTTATACATGGGAGTGGGATCTTTAAAGATGGTGAGGGTTGGTAAAAAAAATGCTTCTTTTGCACAAATGGCATCAATGGATTTTAGAATGCTTCTTGTTCAGCTATTTTACCGAGGATCAGTTTTGAAATTTATTATCGACAATTGGATGCTTTTATGTGTGGCCTTGGTCTCAGGGCTTTTGTTGGTGACGCCCGTCTTGCAAGGGGCCATGGACCTGGGGCTCAGCCCCACTTTGGTGGTTCAGATGATGAACAAAGAAAGAGCGCAGTTGCTTGATGTGAGGAGCTTGCCAGAGTACAACGATGAGCACATCTCAGGGGCCGAGCATTTGGCTTTGGTGGAGTTAGAGGCCAAATTGAGCCAAACGATGAAAAACAAACAGCAGCCCCTCATCATGGTGTGCGCCAGTGGCGCGCGTGCCCAAAAAGCGGTGGCCGTGGCCAAGAAGCTCGGTTACGAACAAGTCCATAGCCTCTCAGGAGGCCTCAAATCCTGGAAAGAGGCAGGGCTTCCCACTCAAAAGCACGCGCTCATGTGACGTTTTTGTTAAACTGAACGTGTTCTTTGCAAGCTTTGGCCTTCGTGCGTGATCGAACAAACGCCCTGGGCAGAGAACTTCAACACGTTTCATTGATTTTTTCTAAATAGAGAGTTTCTATGCCTCCCGTTAAGATGTACACGACTGCAGTTTGTCCCTATTGTGTGAGGGCCAAACAATTTTTGAAGTCCAAAGGGGTTGAAAACATCGAGGAGGTTCGTGTCGATACAGATCCTCAAATTCGTCAAGCGATGATGGATTTGACGGGCAGAAGAACGGTGCCTCAAATCTTCATTGGCGAGACCCATGTGGGAGGCTGTGACGATTTGATGGCCCTTGATGCAAAAGGTGGCTTGGCCCCTCTATTGGCCACCGCTTGAAGCCACGCCAAGACGCGAGGCCTGGCTTTTTTCACTCGCCGTCTCCTGTCTAGGCACTTCTTTTGGTCACAAGTGCAAAACTTTAAGAGATAATTCATCTCGCCTTCAAGTTCTTGTGTTCTTCACTCGCCCTGCTCAACGGCACTTTCTTTGCAAAGAGCCGTGCGCCTTGGGTGGAGCGCTATGGAGCTTGATGAGCCGCAGTTGGCATCCAGAGCTGAACCCCGGTGGCCGTGTTTTCATGGGGGACACCATTGGATGCAAACCTC
Organism: uncultured Burkholderiales bacterium; assembly: GCA_903933115.1. GTDB lineage: Bacteria > Pseudomonadota > Gammaproteobacteria > Burkholderiales > Burkholderiaceae_C > Limnohabitans. The sequence continues at coordinate 12,350 of CAIZIT010000112.1, read as the reverse complement.
TCCACCAATTCTTAGGACCCTTTCTCCATGGCTGACGAGCAAAACCCCGTATTTCAAATCCAACGTGTATATTTGAAAGATATTTCACTGGAGCAACCCAATTCCCCAGCCATTCTTCTCTCCCAAGAGCAACCCAGCGTTGACATCCAACTCCAAGTGGGTGCCGAGACGGTCAATGAGGGCATTTTTGAAATCACAGTGACCGCCACGGTGAGCACCAAAATCCAAGACAAAACCGTCTTTTTGGTCGAAGCCAAGCAAGCCGGTATTTTTGAAATTCGAAATGTGCCCCAAGAGCAATTGGGCTCCATTGTGGGCATCGCATGTCCGCAAATTGTCTACCCCTATTTGCGTGGCAACGTGGCCGACCTCATTCAAAGAGCGGGTTTCCCACCTGTGCATTTGGCAGAAATCAACTTCCAATCGATGTATGAGCAACAACAAAACGCTGCTCAAAACACGCAAGTCACTCAATAAGGCGAGGGGTGCCCTTGGGGTGCCCCCTTCCTGGGCTGCCAAGGCTAGAGCAGGTTTATTTGCGCTGGAGCTGCAATCATGAAAATCGCAATTTTGGGCGCCGGGGCATGGGGCACCGCTTTGGCCATTGCCTTGAGCCATGACCAGGGGGCTGAGCCCAGTCCCCATCAGGTAACACTCTGGGCTCGGGACGCAAAGTGGCTCGAGTCGGCAGAGCGCACTCGCAGCAATGAACGCTATTTGCCGGGGATTGCTTTTCCTGCCTCTTTGCGTTTGAGCGCGAAACCCTTGGATGAATGGATGGCCTCAGAAGATTTGCTGGTCATTGCCACGCCCATGGCCGCTCTGAGGGGCATGCTCGAGACTGTGGCCTCTTTGTGCAGCGATGTGCCCGTGGTTTGGTTGTGCAAAGGCTTTGAGGCGCCAAAGCCCCAAGGCCAAGGCCTGGAAAGGGCACATCCCTCCATCCCCTTGGGTTTGATGGCCCACGAAGTGCTCCTTCAAGCGGCCCCCCATTTGGTGGCGGGTGTTTTATCGGGCCCCAGCTTCGCGCGTGAGGTGGCCCTGGGTCAGCCCACGGCTTTGGTTGCAGCCAGTCCCAACCCAGCGTTGAGGGCCATGATGGTCGAAGCTTTTCACGGGCCTCAGTTGCGTGTTTATGCCAACGAAGACTGGGTGGGTGTGGAGGTGGGGGGAGCTGTCAAAAACGTCATGGCCATAGCCTGCGGGATTTGTGATGGCCTTGACTTGGGCACCAATGCGAGAGCAGCGCTCATCACACGCGGGTTGGTGGAAATATCCAGGCTCGGTTTGGCCTTGGGCGCCAAGAGCGACACGCTGATGGGCTTGAGTGGTCTGGGCGACTTGGTGCTCACCGCAACCGGTGACCTGTCTAGGAATCGCCAAGTGGGGCTTTCATTGGCCAAGGGGCGACGCTTAGAAGACATTGTCAAAGATTTGGGCCATGTGGCAGAGGGTGTCTACAGTGCCGAGACGGTCTTGACAAGAGCCCAAGCCCTCCAAGTGGAGATGCCCATCACGCAAATGGTGGTCCATGTGCTCAAGGAAACCTTGACGCCCCAAGCGGCCATGAAGTCATTGATGGCCAGACAAAGCAAGTTGGAGTTTTGAGCTCAGAGGTCTCGCCGTGGGGCGCAACGGGTCCAGTCATGGACAGGGCGCGCTCAATTCACCGGTGAGTAAGACAAGCGCACATAAATGGGGGCATAGACCTCGGCCTGGGTGATTTCAATCAAGGTCTCTTTGGCCAACTCCAGCAAAGCGATGAAGGTCACCACCAACACAGGGGCTCCTTTTTCCAAATCAAAGAGCGACTCAAACTCCACAAAACGCTTGCCTTGGAGTTGTCTGAGCACCAAGCTCATGTGCTCCCTCACCGAGAGCTCTTCTCTTGAGATTTGATGGTGTTGGATCAACTTGGCGCGCTTTAAGATGTCCGCCCACGCTTGTTGCAGCTCGGGGACGTGGACATCGGGAAAGCGGGGTTGCAAGGACTGTTCGATGTAGACCTGGGCCTTCAGGTAGTCGCGCCCCATTTGAGGCCATTCATTGAGTTGAGCCGCTGCCAATTTGATTTTTTCATACTCCAGCAGTCGCTTGACCAACTCCGCTCTGGGGTCTTGCACCTCCTCACCCTCAGCCACACGTTTGGGCGGCAAGAGCATGCGCGACTTGATCTCAATCAGCATGGCGGCCATCAACAAATACTCCGCAGCGAGCTCCAAATTGCGCTCTCGAATCTCCTCCACATAGCTCAGGTACTGACGAGTCAGTGATGCCATGGGAATGTCCAAGATGTTGAAGTTTTGCTTTCTGATCAAATAAAGCAAGAAATCCAAAGGCCCTTCAAAAGCCTCTAAAAAAACCTCCAGCGCATCAGGCGGAATGTAGAGGTCTTGGGGCATGGAGAACAAAGGCTCTCCATACAGTTTGGCCAAGGCAACTTTGTCGATCACCGTGGGCATGTGCGCCTCAGCCTCAATGCTGGGGTCGACGATGGGTGCGGCTTTGGCCAGCTCCTCATTCAATTGATCGAGCGCACCCTCTACCGACGCACCTGTGAGCAAGGCATGCGCGTGTGCCTCGATGGGCGTGGGCATGCTCTGGGGCAAAGCGCCTTGGAGGCCATCCGCTTCATGCACATCATGCCCGCTTTCAGAGGACTCGGAGACCTCTGGGCGACGCATGTGCTCCGTTTGCTCTGGTGCTTCGTCGGGTGAGGGTGAGGCTTCAGACATCGCTTTGCTTAGGGGATAAGGAGGGTTGAGACGCTCTGGAGGATCCATTCAAATCAAGCCATCTCATGGGCAAGTCCTTTTTTTGAAGCCAAGAGAGCGCTGGATGAAATCATTCAAGCATTGGTTTGGTAAACATAGGCTTTTTGAGCCACTTTGGCTTTGGCAAACTCATCCCAAAGTTGTGCATTCATGGGCTGGTCCCACAACAAAAGTCGACCTTGCCGTTGTTGCTTTTCCAACTCGGGGTTGTTTTTCTTCAAGTCGTCAATGAAACGGCTGGTTTCGGATTGGTAATCGGGGCGTCTAAAAAAGAACATGAGGCCATCCAGGGTCAAAGATCAAAACAATGAGAGCGCTCTCGGGCGCAAAACGCCAAAAGGCGGCATAAAAGGCAGCATAAAAGGGCGGCATGAGCGGGGCTCAGCCCCATTTGCCGCTCAATTGCAAGGAGAACACATTTTACCGCCTTTGGCCCCTAACCGGGGCTGCAGGCATCGAAGTTAGCGGATCCTCATGCCGGGCAGGGCGCCTGGCCAAGGGTTCAAAATGAAAACGCCGGGGTGTGTCCCCTCGTCTTCATGGCTGGCGGCCAAGACCATGCCCTCTGAGACGCCAAACTTCATTTTGCGAGGGGCCAAGTTGGCGACCATCACGGTGAGTTGGCCCACGAGATCTTCGGGCTTGTAGTGGGCTGCAATGCCACTGAAGACTTGCCGAGGCTTTTCTTCCCCGACATCGAGCTCCAACCGAAGCAGCTTGGTGGAGCCAGGCACGCTCTCGCAATGGATGATCTTTGCAATTCTCAGGTCGACTTTGCTGAAGTCTTCAATGCCGATGAGCCCTTCAATGGGGGTGCCACCGGGGGCTTGAGGGTTCAGGCCCGTCTCTTTTGTGGGGGTCGCTGGCGATGAAGAGGATGGGGGAGTGGGTGTCTTGTCGGGCGATGCTGGTAGATCAAAGAGTTTGTCCATCAAGGAGGGGTCCACGCGTTGCATCAAATGCTTGTAGTTGCCAATGAGGTGGCCGGCTCCGAGAAGCGTTGAGGCGCTGGAGAAGTCCATGGGCGAGACCTTCAAGAACGTCTCGACTTCAGCCACCAAGGCTGGCAAGACGGGTTTGAGGTAAATGCTCAGCAAGCGAAAACTCTCGATGCAAGCGCTGCACACTTGGTGGAGATGTGCGGCTTGCTCGGGATGCTTGGCCAATTCCCAGGGCTTATGGGCGTCGACGTGCTCATTGACCTTGTCGGCCAAGAGCATGATGTCTCTCAAAACTTTACCAAACTCTCTTTGCTCGAACGATTTGGCCACGAGAGAGACACTTTGCTGCAAGTCTTGAACCAAGGCCATGCCCTCTGGACTCAGGCTGCCCATTTGGCCCTCAAAGCGTTTGGCAATGAAGCCTGCACTGCGAGAGGCGATGTTGATGAACTTGCCGATCAAATCTGCATTCACACGGGCCACAAAATCCTCAGGATTGAAGTCGATGTCTTCAACTTTAGAGTTCAATTTGGCTGCGATGTAGTAACGCATCCACTCGGGATTCATCCCCAAGGAGAGGTACTTCAAGGGGTCAATACCCGTGCCGCGACTTTTACTCATTTTCTCACCGCTCACGGTGATGAAGCCGTGAACGAACACGTTGCTGGGGGTTTTCCTGTTGCTAAAGTGCAGGGTGGCGGGCCAAAAAAGGGTGTGGAAATACGTGATGTCTTTACCGATGAAGTGGTATTGCTCCACTTGCTCGTCCTTCATGTATGCCTCAAAGCTCCTCGTGTCTCCTCTGGACTTTGGGCCACCCTTGTCAAAGTAATTTTTCAAAGAAGCCAAATACCCAATGGGTGCATCGAGCCAAACGTAGAAGTACTTTCCAGGCGCGCCTGGAATTTCAATGCCAAAGTAAGGCGCATCACGGCTGATGTCCCAGTCCCCAAGGCCGCTCTCGCCCGCTTCGTTGGGGGTGAGCCACTCCCGCACCTTGTTGGCCACCTCGCTTTGAAGTTTGCCGTCTTGAGTCCATTTTTGTAAAAAGGCCAAGCACTTGGGGTCAGAGAGTTTGAAGAAATAATGCTCTGAAGTTTTGAGCACAGGTGTGGCGCCCGAGAGGGAAGATTTGGGATGCTTCAGTTCAGTGGGGCTGTAAACGGCGCCACAATTTTCACAAGAGTCGCCATACTGGTCTTGTGCGCCGCATTTAGGGCACTCGCCTTTGATGAAGCGATCGGGTAAAAACATGGACTTCTCAGGATCAAAGAACTGCTCAATCGTTTTGGTGGTGATCAGTCCTTGAGCCTTCAGTTCCAGAAAAATTTCTTGAGCCAAGGCATGGTTCTCAGGTCCATCCGTCGAGTGCCAATTGTCAAAGGCGATGTGAAAACCGTCCAAATAGGGTTGACGGCCTTTGGCAATGTCGGCCACGAATTGCTGGGGTGTCTTGCCGACCTTTTCTGCTGCGATCATGATGGGCGCACCGTGGGCATCGTCCGCACCCACAAAATACACTTGGTGCCCCAGCATTCGTTGAGCACGCACCCAAATGTCGGCCTGGATGTACTCCATGATGTGACCAATGTGGAAGTGTCCATTGGCATAGGGCAAGGCGGTGGTGACGAATAGTTGACGAACAGACATGGAGCGCTCTTATTTTTAAAACCAAGAGCGCGATTTTAAGGTGTTTAAGGCTTTGGCGCTCAATTCACACGCAAAAGCCAAAACCAGCTCGATAAAAAACCAATGTCTGGCCCATGCCGGATCCCATCCAGGCTCACTTTTGGCTCTGGCTGAAGCTTGGGTTGAAGTTTTCGGGTGCCTTGCCTCATCAAGGGGTTGGGTCCTCATGGAAAAGAAACACGGGACACCATTTTAAAAGGTTAAGAAAGATTCGTTAGACTCTGGGGTCTGGTCAATGAAAATCAAATGGAGAATTCGATGGCGCTCAACGAGCAAGTGGTCTTACAAGCCTTAAAAGATGTGATCGATCCCCACACGCAGCAAACCTTCATGGCCGCCAAAGCCATCAAAAACGTGGTGATCCAGGGCTCCAATGTCTCTTTGGACTTGGTCTTGGGTTACCCCGCAAAGAGCCAATGGCCCATGCTCACGGCCTTGATTCAAAATGAATTGCAACAGCTTCCAGGTCTTGGAGAGGTGTCGGTTCATGTGAGCACAAACATTGTGGCCCATGCTGCTCAGCGTGGGGTGCAGTTGTTGCCCGAAGTCAAGAACATCATTGCAGTGGCCTCTGGCAAAGGGGGGGTGGGCAAAAGCACCACGGCGGTGAACTTGGCGCTGGCCTTGGCCCAAGAGGGTGCTCGTGTGGGTATTTTGGATGCAGACATCTATGGGCCGAGTCAACCCATGATGATGGGCCTTCATGCGCGACCTGAGAGCGAGGACGGCAAGACCATGCAGCCTCTTGAGAACCATGGCGTACAAGTCATGTCCATTGGTTTTTTGGTGCCCTCTGATGAGGCCACCATTTGGAGAGGCCCCATGGCCACTCAAGCTTTGGAGCAGTTGCTCAGGCAAACCAATTGGAAAGATTTAGATTATTTGGTGGTCGACATGCCACCCGGCACGGGTGACATCCAATTGACCTTGAGCCAACGCGTGCCATTGACGGGGGCTGTGATCGTGACGACCCCTCAAGACATCGCCTTGCTGGACGCCAAAAAGGGCATCAAAATGTTTGACAAAGTGGGTGTGCCCATCTTGGGCTTGGTGGAGAACATGGCGGTGCACATTTGTACCCAATGCGGTCACCTTGAGCACGTCTTTGGCCATGAGGGCGGACAAAAGATGGCCCAGGCCCTTCAGATCGATTACCTCGGGGCTTTGCCGCTTCAAATGAGCATCAGGCTGCAAGCCGACAGTGGAGCTCCAAGTGTTGTGGCCCATCCGGACAGTGAGGTGGCCCAACTCTATAAATCAATGGCTCGCGCTTTGGGTCTAAAAGTCGCGGCCAAGGCCCGGGATTTCTCGTCCGTCTTTCCGCAGATCAAAATCTCCAAGGACACGTGAGCGAGCTCGCGAGAGGGCATGCATGCTGAAAGGCTTTGGGCTTTGGCTTTTTCAAGCTTTCTCAGGCGTTTGAAATTGGAGCTTGGCGAGCTTGGCATAAAGACCCCCGAGTGCCAAGAGCTCTTCATGGTTGCCGCTTTCAACCAATTTCCCATGTTCTAAGACCAGCAAGGGATTGCATTTCTTAACGGTCGAGAAACGGTGTGCAATCACGAGCGTGGTTCGGTCCTCCATCGCCTTGTCCAAAGCGAGTTGCACCATGCGCTCGCTGTTGGCGTCCAAAGCACTCGTGGCCTCGTCCAAAAGCAGCAGGGGTGGATTTTTGAGGATGGCTCTGGCAATGGCAATGCGTTGCTTTTGTCCACCAGACAGCCTCACGCCCCGTTCGCCCAAATAGGTGTCATAACCGTTGGAGAGTTGCTCGATGAATTCGTCAGCGAAGGCGGCTTTGGCCGCTCTCAACACATCCGCTTTGCTGGCTTGGGGGTTGCCGTACAGAATGTTTTCATAAGCACTGGTGGAGAAAATCACGGGCTCTTGGGGCACCAGGCCAATGCCTTGTCTCAAATCTCGCAACGCCATGCTTTGAATGGGAATGCCGTTGAGTCGAATCTCACCTTGCTGGGGATCGTAAAAGCGCAGCAACAAAGAAAAGACACTTGTCTTTCCAGCGCCACTGGGTCCGAGCAAGGCCGCGTTCTCGCCCGCCTTGATCGTGAAGTTCAATTGCGACAGGGCCTCTTTATCGGCTCGCGAAGGGTAGGAGAAAGAGACGTTTTTCACCTCCAGTTGAGCCCCCCCAGTTTGTCGAACAATGACCATGGGCGCCTCGGGCTCAAGCACGGGGGATCGGGTGTTGAGGAGTTCGATGAGACGCTCTGTCGCACCTGCTGCTCGGAGCAAATCCCCATACACTTCGCCCAGTACGGCAAAGGCGCTCGCCAGCAAGAGCACGTAGACCAAGGTTTGACCCAGCTCTCCCGCACTTAAAGTGCCTTCCATCACGGATAAAGCGCCTTGGTACAAGCCCCAAAGCAAGGCGGCACTCGTGGTAGTCAAGATAAAGGCCACCAGAAGAGATCTTGCCCGAACACGTTTGATGGCGGTGGAGAAAGCTTGTGAACTTGCACTTTGATAGCGCTCGGCTTCGCGCACCTCAGCGGTGTAGCTTTGCACCACAGGAATGGCATTCAAGACCTCTTGGGCAATGGCCGAGGTGTCGGCCACTCTGTCTTGTGAAGCTCGGGAGAGTTTTCGCACGCGCTTGCCCAGCGCCACGCTGGGTGCAACCACCACGATCAGCAACACGATCACTTGGAGCATCAGCATTGGGTTGGTCCAAATGAGCATCAAAAGTGCGCCAATGCCCATGACCAAATTGCGCAGCCCCATTGAGAGCGAAGAGCCGACAACGGTTTGAACCAGTGTCGTGTCTGAACTCAGTCTCGAGAGAACCTCCCCCGTTTGGGTGACCTCAAAGAAGGCGGGGCTTTGCTTTAAAACATGCGCGTAGACCGTTTGACGCACATCGCTTGTGATGCGCTCTCCTAGCCAGCTGACCATGTAAAACCGAGCGGATGAGAAAAAAGCCAAGGCCACCGAGACCCAAAACAACAAAAAGAAATGCCAAGTGAGCTCTGAACGCGAGCTGTTGGCGCTCAAGCCTTGATCGATCAAAAGCCTCAGTGCATAAGGAAAACACAGTGTCGAGGCCGCGGCCAAGATCAAAAAAAGACCAGCCCAAACGACTTGAACGCGGTAGGGACGAATGAAGGGCAACAAGCCCAAGAGACCAGGGATGCTGCCCTTTTTGGCGTTGTTGTCGGTTTTGGCATGGGGGCTTGGCGAGCGCGCATCTGTGCTTGGGGTGTGATTGGCGCTGGGGGTATCTGGGGTCATGGGGCTGAAAGGTGTGGAAGGTGATGATGGGGCCGATGGTGTCGATGGGGTGGTAGCGGTCATCAAGACATTCTCACTCATTTCAAGCCTTTTGTTCTGAAGGGTCAAAAAAACCCAAGCCATGCCAGCCGAGTCTGAGGAGATCGTGACACAATGGCGTGCATGAAATTGAACGATGAGACCATAGAGACCCCTCCTAGGCCTGCAGCCAGTTTACTGATGCTACGAGACGTAGAAAAAGCCAACGGATCGATGCACATGGAGGTGTTTTTGATGAAGCGCCACAGCAACTCCAAAGTGCTGGGTGGGGCCTATGTTTTTCCCGGTGGGAAATTGGATCCCGATGACATGCAAGTGGTGTTGTCCCATCAACTCTTACAAACCCAAGACGATTTGCACCGCCATCTCCAAGAGCCGGAGCAAAGTGCTGAGGGCGCTGCCAGTCTTTACGTCGCAGCAGTCCGGGAGGCCTTTGAGGAGTGTGGCGTGCTTTTTGCCCAAGCGCCCTCGGGCGGGCCATCGCCAGATTTCCTTCAGGTTGCAAAGAATTTGAACGCCAAGATTCAAGGGGGCCTTCCCTTTTCCAAAGCCATCGAGGAGTTGAAACTCTTACTGGACACACAGGCCTTGGTGCCTTGGGCCAGATGGATCACTCCCAAAACGCCAACGGTGAGCAATCAACGATTTGATGCGCGGTTTTTCGTCGGTGTGATGCCCAAAGGGCAGGTGGCCTTGCATGACAATTTTGAGACCACCCACAGCGTTTGGATCACGCCCCAAGAGGCGCTCCAATCGTATTGTCGTCAAGAGATTGAATTGGCTGCGCCTCAAATCATGAGTCTCTTGGGGCTCAGTGTATTTTCGAGCAGCCAAGAGGTTTTAGAGCAAGCCAGGGCGCAAAAACCACCCAAGATTGAACCCCATTCGACTTCGGTGGAGGGTCAGCGTGTGGTGTGTTTTCCTGGAGATGAGCTCCATCCTGTGGCCGATAAAATGCTTTACGGCCCCAGTCGTTTGTGGTTCAGGGCGGGACGTTTTGAGCCCACAGAGGGCATCGAGAGATTGTTGTTGGACTTTTAAGATCGAGGTGAAAGATGGGTTTATTGATATTGGGCTTGTTGGTCTTTTTGGGGATTCATTCTTTGAGAATCTTCAGTAACGAGCGACGCACGCATTACATCGAGCGTTTGGGGGAGAAAAAATTCAAGGGCATTTACTCGCTCCTCTCTTTGCTGGGTTTTTTGATTCTTGTGGCCGGATTTGCACAAGCCAAGCTCTCGCCCGAATGGGTTTGGATCCCTCCTTCTTATGCCAAGCACATCATGTTTTTATTGATGTGGGTGGCCTTTGTCCTTTGGGCTGCCACGTACATTCATGGCAACGCCATCAAGGACCGAGTTGGGCACCCGATGGTTTTGGGTGTCAAAGTGTGGGCCTTGGCCCATTTGTTGGTGAATGGACAGGCCCATCATGTCGTGTTGTTTGGCGCTTTTTTAATTTGGGCCGTTTTGAGCTTTCGCGCCGCCAAAAGGCGAGACCGATTGGCCTTGTTGGCCTTTGAAGAGTCGGGCGTGGCTCCTCCTCCAAAGACACCCGTCTCCAAGGCCGCCAATGGCTTGGTGCTGACCATCGGCACAATTGCATGGATGCTTTTCATGGGGTGGGGCCACAAGTTGCTGATCGGCGTGAGCCCCTTCGTCATGAGTGCCAATCTCTAAGGCGTTTCAAGCCTCAAGCGTTCCTCCGTTTGGGCTTACCCTCATGTATCGGCTCGCATTTTCAGATCAAAATGGCTCCACAGTGATCATTGAGCCCACTTGGGGGTGTGCCTGAGCCCTGTATTTGAACAAAGGAAACCCACATGACCCAGATGCATTCACGACTTCAAGCCTTTGTCCTCGGCCTTGGCTGCGCCTGGGTCTTCATGTCGCCTGCTTTGGGGCAAAGTTTTCCGTCTAAACCCATTCGATTGATTTGTCCATTTCCTGCCGCTGGGGCGGTGGACATCGCTGCTCGAGCGATTGCTCAAGAATTGTCTAAAAATTTGAACTTGGCGGTCACGGTGGAGAACCGCCCGGGAGCGGGGGGCAACATCGGCTCGGCCGAGGTGGTGCGAGCAACCCCAGACGGCTACACCTTGCTCATGACCACCTCGGGCATTCAAGCGATCAATCCCTTTTTGTACAGCAAAATGTCCTTCGATCCCAACAAGGATTTACAGCCCGTTTCTGTGTTGGTGTCTTTGAACAATGTGCTGGTGGTCAATCCCAATGTGAAGATTCATTCCGTCAATGAGCTGATCAAAGAGGCTCGCGAGCAACCCGGCCAGCTGAACTATGCCTCCAGTGGCAGTGGGACCAGCATCCACATGTCTGGGGAGATGTTCAAATTCATGACGGGTGTCAATGTCATTCACGTGCCATACAAGGGCAGTGCGCCAGCGGTCACGGATTTGTTGGGTGGTCAAGTGATGATGATGTTTGACAACATCCCGTCTTCCATGCCGCATATCAAATCCGGTAAGTTGAGAGCCATTGCCACGACGGGCGCCAAAAGGGATCCTTCGCTGCCAGATTTGCCAACGATTGCTGAGGCCGGTGTGCCAGGGTATGAGGCGGGTGTTTGGTTTGGTGTGATGGCGCCCTTGGCGACACCCAAGGAGGTGATCTCCAAATTGAATGCAGAAATCGTGAAGGCAGCCAAATCGCCTGAATATGTCAAAAAGATGAACGAACAAGGGTATATCGTTTTGGCCACTTCGGCAGAACAAATGGGGGAGATGAGCCGAGTGGAGTACGCTCGGTGGGGGCCCATTGTGAAAGCGTCTGGGGCGAAGGCGGAGTGAGGTCCCTTTGAGGGAGACCTATGCGGGAGAAGACCTATGCGGGAGAAGACCTATGCGGGAGACCTATGCGGTGGCCCACAGGTCTTGACCCACGCCCTAAGGGGGCTGCATGTGCTTGGCTGAAAGTGTTTTTTTGATTCCCCATCCCTTGAAATGCCCTGGAACTTCCTGTCGAACTTCCTCTCGCGCACTCTCAGGCCCTCTATCGATCTGCATTGCCCTCAAGTTCTCCTTTAAAGCACCCAGATTGACCCAAATTCGAAGAGTCTATTGGTGGATGCATTAAACTGTCTACTTGTAGGCTGTATGGCCCTTCTCAGATCCACTTTTTCCCCATGTTTTTCACCCTTGTCATCCATGACGCCTCCCCCAACCACCCCAGTTGCCTCGCCATGGGCTGTACGCCTTGGGGTTCAAAGGTATTAGGCTGATGCTCAGAGCACAAGACTTGTCGGCTAAAAAAGGTCGTTTGACGCTTTTCCAGCAGCTCAATTTTGAGTTGCTCCCAGGACAATGGCTCTTTGTCTGTGGGGGAAATGGGTCGGGTAAAACCACGCTCTTGAGGATCCTTTGTGGTTTGGGCACGCCTGAAGAGGGCCAAGTGCTTTGGAAGGGGGAACAGGCTCAAGCCCATAGCGAAGTGCTTCGTCAAGAGATGATGTATTTGGGACATTCGTTGGGGATGAAGGAGGAGTTGAGTGCACTTGAGAATTTGAGATTCAACGCCCAATTGAGAGGTGAGAAATTCGATCTTTTCAAAACCCAAGAGGTTTTGGTCACGCTGGGCTTAAAGGGCAGAGAGCAATTGCCCCTTCGAGTTTTGTCTCAGGGACAAAAAAGGCGAGTCGCACT
>CAIZIT010000111.1 GCA_903933115.1 uncultured Burkholderiales bacterium | reverse complement strand
TTTGTTGGTCAATGGCTCTGCAGGTATTGCGGTGGGTATGGCCACCAACATTCCGCCACACAACCTCAATGAAATCATTGATGCTTGTCTTTATTTGCTAAAAACCCCTGATGCCTCAGTGGATGACTTGATGGCGATTGTGCCTGCGCCCGACTTTCCCACGGCCGGCATCATTTACGGCATCAATGGCGTGAAGGATGGCTACCGCACAGGTCGAGGACGCGTTGTGATGCGCGCCAAATGTCACTTTGAAGACATTGACAAAGGTCAGCGCCAGGCCATCATCGTCGATGAATTGCCCTACCAGGTCAACAAGAAGACGCTTCAAGAACGCATGGCCGAGTTGGTTCATGAAAAGAAAATTGAAGGCATCAGCCACATCCAAGACGAGTCCGACAAATCGGGCATGCGTTTGGTCATTGAGTTGAAGTCTCGTGAGGTGCCTGAGGTTGTATTGAACAATCTCTACAAGCAAACTCAACTCCAAGACACCTTTGGCATCAACATGGTGGCCTTGGTGGACGGTCAACCCAGGCTTTGCAATTTAAAGCAACTCATCGACATCTTCCTCCAACACCGCCGTGAAGTGGTGACCCGTCGCACGGTCTTCAACCTCAGAAAAGCACGCGAAAGAGGGCATGTGCTTGAAGGCTTGGCCGTAGCTTTGGCCAATATCGATGAATTCATCAGAATCATTCGCCAAGCGCCAACCCCACCCGTTGCAAAGGCCGAGTTGATGACGCTCGCATGGGACAGTCAATTGGTTCGCGAAATGCTCACCCGTGCACGTGCTGACGGTCAGGCGGTGGATCCCAAAGACTATAGACCAGAAGGACTCGAGCCCCATTTTGGCATGGGCCAAGATGGGCTTTATCGCTTGAGCGAGACTCAGGCTCAAGAAATCTTGCAAATGCGTCTTCAACGCTTGACGGGCCTCGAACAAGACAAAATCGTCAACGAGTACAAAGATGTGATGGCAGAAATTGATGACTTTGTTGACATTCTCTTAAAACCCCAAAGGGTCTCCAACATCATTGCTGAGGAGCTCTCCGAAGTCAAACAAGAATTTGGGCAAACCAAGTTGGGTGCTCGAAGAAGTGTGATCGAGCTCAATGCCCAAGACTTGGGCACTGAGGACCTCATCACACCCAACGACATGGTCGTGACGTTGTCCCATAACGGCTACTTCAAGAGCCAACCCCTGTCCGAGTACAGTGCTCAAAAACGTGGGGGTCGAGGCAAACAAGCAACCACCACCAAGGATGACGACTGGATCGACCAACTCTTCATTGCCAATACCCACGACTACATCTTGTGCTTTTCAAACAAGGGCCGACTCTATTGGCTCAAGGTTTGGGAAGTGCCCGTGGGCTCGAGAGGCTCCAGAGGTCGCCCCATTGTCAACATGTTCCCTCTCCAAGATGATGAAAAAATCAATGTGGTTTTGCCTTTAACGGCTGAGATGAGGAGCTTTCCGGCTGACCACTTCGTCTTCATGGCGACTTCCAAAGGCACCGTCAAGAAAACCGCATTGGATGAATTCAGCAACCCCAGAAAAGCAGGCATCATTGCTGTCGACTTGGATCCAGGAGACTTTCTGATTGGAGCCACATTGACCAACGGACATCACGATGTGATGCTCTTTAGCGATGGTGGAAAAGCGGTTCGATTTGATGAAAACGATGTCCGCCCGATGGGAAGAAACGCCCGCGGAGTTCGAGGCATGATGCTCGAAGAAGGCCAAAGCGTGATTGCCATGCTGGTAGCGGGCGATGAGAGCCAAAGCGTTCTCACCGCCACTGAAAATGGCTACGGCAAACGCACCTCCATTGCTGAGTACACCAGACATGGACGCGGTACCAAAGGCATGATCGCCATTCAGCAATCGGAGAGAAACGGCAAAGTGGTCGCAGCCACGTTGGTCCTTGCCGAAGAAGAGATCATGATGATCACCGACCGCGGTGTGATTGTTCGCACCAGGGTCTCTGAAATCAGAGAACTCGGACGTGCGACACAAGGGGTCAAGCTCATTGCCTTGGATGAAGGCTCACAATTGAGTGGTTTGAAAAGAATCGTTGAAAACGATGCCGTGATGAACTCCAGCGAAAACGCGAGCGATGAGGAAAGTGCAGAGTTTGGGGACGATACCGACACCAACTCCTCTGAGCCCAATCCCAGCTGAACCACGTGGCTTTTTCAGCTCTCAAGCTGTGATTTTTTTTAGTGAGCCGTCATCTTTATAACAATTTGAACTCGAATGCGCAGCCAACAAAGGGGCTGCGCATTTTTTAACTCTCAAAGACTTATGCGTCCCTTTAATTTCTCAGCTGGACCTGCCACCATTCCTTTAGAAGTTCTCAACCAAGCCGCAAAAGAGATGAGCGACTGGCATGGGTGCGGCATGGGTGTGATGGAGATGAGTCATCGCGGCAAGGAGTTCATCTCCATTTATGAACATGCTGAATCCCTCTTTAGAGAACTCTTGAGCATTCCTGAGCACTTCAAAATTTTGTTCATGCAAGGCGGTGGACTGGCCGAAAACGCCATCGTGCCGATGAACTTGAGCCGAGCGGGCGAGGTGGACTTTATTTTGAGTGGCAGCTGGAGTGAGAAGTCCTTCAAGGAAGCCGCTCGGTATTGTTCAGCGCAAATTGCTGCGAGCAGCCAGTCCAGTGGCTTTCATGAGTTTCCTGATCCAAGCACTTGGCAACTGAGCTCCAAAGCACAATACGTGCACGTGTGCACCAATGAGACCATCCATGGTGTTGAGTGCAATACCTTACCGGACTTGAAGTCCATGGGTACTGAGGCGCCCTTGGTGATTGATTTTTCTTCACACGTCCTCTCAAGAACTGTCGACTGGTCCAAAGTGGGACTGGCCTTTGCTGGAGCACAAAAAAACATTGGACCAGCAGGACTGACGATCGTGGTCGTCAGAGAAGATTTATTGGGCCATGCTCTCTCCGTTTGTCCAAGTGCTTTCAATTACCAAACGGTTGCCAAAAACCAAAGCATGTACAACACTCCGCCCACCTATGGCATTTACATGGCGGGCCTTATTTTTGAATGGATCAAGCAGCAACGTGAAGACGACTCAACAGGAGTTCTTGCGCTGCAAAAAAGAAACGCACTGAAGGCCAAGCTCTTGTACGAAGCGATTGACGCCTCTGCTTTTTTCTCCAACCCTGTCAGCCCCAAGGCGCGCTCCTTGATGAATGTGCCGTTTTTCTTGAAAGATCCAAGCAAAGACGCCTTGTTCATCCAACGGGCCAATGAGCGGGGATTGCTGCAACTCAAAGGTCACAAGTCTGTGGGCGGCATGAGAGCGAGCATTTACAACGCCATGCCTCTTGAAGGTGTTCAAGCTTTGATCTCCTTTTTGAAAGAATTTGAAAGCCATTTTGCTTGAAGGCGATCAATTTTTTACTGCTCCTGCATTTCACGACATTCCATCGTCTTGGTTTCCTATTTAATTTAGCCCATAACACATCACCATGATCAACCCCATTCAATCTGTTGGACTCGCCAAGCTCAGACACGAGATTGATCAAATAGATCAACAATTGCTGGAGCTCTTGAACGCCAGAGCCAAAGTTGCACTGAAAGTTGGAGAGATCAAACGCGAAGAGGGGAGCCCCTTCTTCCGTCCCGATCGAGTCGCACAAGTCATTGAAAAAATCAAAGGGGCCAACACAGGCCCTCTACAAAACGCACATGTGGGACACATTTGGCAAGAAATCATGTCATCTTGTTTGGCGCTTGAAGCCCCCCAAAGGGTTGCCATCTTAGGCCCCCAAGGCACCTTCACCGAGGAAGCTGCAATCGAGTTTTTTGGCAGTTCTTGCCAACTTGAGTATTTCCAAAACTTTGACGAAGTCTTTCAAGCCACCGCAGCCGGTACCACCCAATTCGGTGTGGTGGGCATGGAGAACACCTCTGAAGGTGTCGTTGCGAGATCGTTGGATCTCTTTTTGCGCTCTCCAGTGCATGTGATCGGTGAGGTGAGCTTGCTGGTCAAGCACAATCTCATGCGAATGGACAACTCCATGAGCGACATCCAAGTGGTGTTGGCACACCCACAGGCCTTGGGCCAGTGCCAATCATGGCTCTCCAAGCACTTGCCCAACGCAGAGCGCCGAGCCGTCAGCAGCAACGCTGAGGGAGCACGTTTGGCAGCAAGCAACCCCCATTGGGCCGCCTTGGCCGGTGAGCGAGCAGCCCGACAATTTGGACTCCACATTGTGGCCCACGCCATTCAAGACGAAGCCATCAACAAGACCCGCTTTGCAATCATTTGTTTGCCCCAAACCTTGGCAACACCTCCGGCCTCCGGCAAAGATTGCACCTCCCTCGTGGTCTCTGTTCCCAACAAACCAGGTGCAGTGCATGATTTGCTCGTGCCCCTTAAAAACCATGGCGTGTCCATGACCCGTTTTGAGTCAAGACCTGCGAAATCGGGTCAGTGGGAGTACTTCTTTTACATCGACTTACAAGGCCACATCACGGATCCCCATGTGGCCAAAGCGTTGGAAGAGTTGAAAGGTCTTTGCGCCTACTACAAGATATTGGGTTCCTACCCAGCAAGCGAATGAACCACCATGCATTTTAAGAAACTCGCCTTGATCGGATGCGGACTCATTGGAGGCTCATTTGCTTTGGCGCTCAAAAGAGCCCAAAGTGTCGCCTTGGTGAGTGGCTTCAGTGCATCTGAGCGCAGTCGAGAAAAAGCACTTGCTCTGAACGTCATCGACGAATCGGCTCCAAGCATCCAAAGTGCTGTTGAAGGTGCAGATTTGGTCTTGGTTGCTGTCCCTGTAAACGCCATGGCGTCTTGCCTTTCCAGCATCCAAGAGCACTTGGCAAAGGATGTTTTGGTGATGGATGTCGGCTCGACCAAAACTCAAATCATGGAGGCCGCTCAAGTCGCGATGAAAGATCGGTTTTCATGCTTTGTGCCTGCCCACCCCATTGCAGGAAAGGAGCGCCATGGTGTGGAGCACGCTGAGGCAGAACTCTTTGACCACCACCAAACGATCTTGACCCCCAACGCACAAACAGACCCCCAAAAGATTGATCTGGCCGCGCAAGTTTGGCAAGCGGTGGGCTCGAGTGTGAGCATCATGTCACCCCAAGAGCATGACCAAGCCTTGGCTGCTGTGAGTCACTTGCCTCATTTGATCGCATTTGCTGCCGTGAATGCGATCGCTGATCAACCCAAGAGAGACCTCATTCTCTCGCTTGCAGGCCCAGGCTTTAGAGACTTTTCCCGTATCGCAGCCAGTGCACCTTCTGTTTGGTTGGACATCTTTTTATCCAATCAAGCCGAAGTTCTCGATCAACTCAAGATGTTCAAGTCGGCCATCTCCGATTTTGAGTCCGCTCTTCAAGCCGGTGAAAACCAAGCCCTGACGGATCTCATCGAGTCAGCAAGTACGGTCAGAAAAGAATGGCTGCCCAAGGGCTCCCCACCTAAAAGCTGAAGATTTCCAGCGCCTCCAACTTACTTTGACCCCACATTGAGTTGCCATGTTCACCCAGTTATACCTTGATTTACCTCCCTTTCTCAGTGCAAGTGGGCACGTGAGCCTTCCTGGCTCGAAAAGCATCTCCAATAGGGTTCTTCTCTTGGCTGCTCTGAGCGAAGGTCAAACCTGGGTTCACGACTTGCTGGACTCTGACGACACCCAGGTCATGCTGGACGCTTTGACGCAATTGGGATGCGACTTACAAAGAAAGGGCAGCAGTGTTGGCATCACGGGCATTGGCGGTGTGCTGAATAACCCCTCTGAAATGACTCTTTTTTTGGGCAATGCTGGAACAGCCATGCGCCCCTTGTGTGCAGCCCTGTCTTTGCTGGGCGCCAACGTGACGCTCACGGGTGTGGCCCGGATGTACGAGCGACCCATCAAAGATTTGGTCGAAGCTTTGCAGCAAATTGGCGCCAAGATCGATTATTTAAAAGATGAAGGCTTTCCACCTCTGAAACTCCAACCATCCAAGATTGACATCCAGTCGGCCATTGAAGTTCGAGGCGATGTTTCGAGTCAATTTCTTACCGCTCTCTTGTTGGCCCTGCCTTTGGTGAGCCATGAGGCGGACATCCAAATCAAGGTGGTGGGGGAATTGATCTCCAAGCCCTATATCGAGATCACGTTGAACTTGCTCGCTCAATTTGGCGTCCATGTCACAAGGGACGAATGGCGAACCTTCACCATCCCCAAGGGCTCCAAGTACACCTCCCCTCAAGAAATCCATGTCGAGTCGGACGCATCTTCGGCGAGCTACTTCATCGCTGCAGGGGCCCTATCCAAGGGACACGGAACCTTAAGAATATCGGGTCTTGGTGAGCATTCGATACAGGGCGATATTCGTTTCATAGAAGCGGCCAGGCTGATGGGCGCTCAAATCACAACCGGCCCCAATTACTTGGACATCCATGCCAGCCCCAAGCCATTGAATGGCATCGATTTGGACTGCAATCACATTCCCGATGCAGCAATGACCTTGGTGATGATGGCGCTTTTTGCCAAGGGGGAAACGGTTCTAAGAAACATTGGCAGCTGGAGGGTCAAGGAAACCGACCGCATCAGCGCCATGGTCAATGAATGCAAAAAATTAGGTGCTCAGGTGCAAGAAGGGGAGGATTGGATCCGCATCCAGCCCATGAGCGCCGATCAATGGAGAGGCGCCAGCATCCACACTTATGACGACCACAGAATGGCCATGTGCTTTTCTTTGGCCGCCTTCAACCCGAGCGGCAAAACCGTGCGCATTGAGGATCCCAAGTGTGTGGCCAAGACCTTTCCCAACTACTTTGAGACCCTTTTTGACTTGGTTCAAACACCACCGGATGTGATACCTGTCATTTGCATAGATGGCCCGACGGCATCGGGAAAAGGAACCCTGGCGTCTGAGATTGCCAAAACCCTTGGATTTCATTATTTGGACTCTGGTGCACTCTACCGTTTAAGTGCTTTGGTGGCCACCGATCAAGGCATTGAGCTCGATATGAGCAACGAATCGCAAATTGTCGACTTGGTAAGTAAGCTCTCACTTCGCTTCGAAGGCACGCTGATATTCGCCGATGGCCAAGAAATCAGTCAAAAGATTCGAAGCGAAGAGGTGGGCATGAATGCATCGAAGGTGTCGGCCATGCCTCGCTTGAGGGCGGCTTTGATCGATTTGCAACGCAGCTTCAGGCGTTTGCCAGGCCTGGTGGCCGATGGTCGCGACATGGCCAGTGTGATTTTTCCCACCTCAAGGCTGAAGATTTACCTCACAGCTGATGCCTTGACGCGTGCAAAAAGAAGACATAAGCAGTTGATTTCAATGGGTATTCCTGCTAATATCGACAGTCTGTATGCAGATTTAAAGGCCAGAGATGAGCGGGACATGTCCCGAGCTGTTGCGCCTTTGAAACCCGCAACAGATGCTTTGCTACTGGACAACTCAGATTTATCGATTTCACAATCGGTCGAATGGGTTTTGAACAAGTGGCAAAGCAAAAACGACGCTTGAACTTTCATGCGTTCGTGAGGACCGATTGACCCCTTGCCGTGCAGCTTGCACATTGGTGAGTCGGATTTTTAAAATTTAACCCGCGGTTTACCGCAATTCAAACTCGAACATCACGACTTGAATGACTCGCGTCACATTTTGTGCCGCGCTAAAGACTTGTCGACGCTTGAGTTCCAAGGAAATATTAATGTCAGAATCTTTTGCCGCCCTGTTTGAAGAATCCCTCAAACGCTCTGAAATGCGCACTGGTGAAGTGATCACCGCTGAAGTCATCCGTGTAGAACACAATCACGTTGTGGTCAACGCTGGCTTGAAGTCAGAAGCATACGTGCCCATCGAAGAGTTCAAAAACGACCAGGGCGAAATTGAAGTCCAAGCAGGTGACTTCGTGTCGGTTGCGATCGGTAGCGTTGAAAACGGCTACGGTGACACCATCCTCAGCCGTGACATTGCCAAGCGTTTGGCATCATGGTTGTCTTTAGAAAAAGCTCTCGAGTCTGGCGAATTTGTGACTGGTGCAACCAGTGGCAAAGTCAAGGGTGGCTTGACCGTTTTGGTCAACGGCATTCGCGCCTTTTTGCCTGGCTCATTGATCGATACACGCCCCATCAAAGACTTGTCTCCCTATGAGAACAAGACCATGGAGTTCAAGGTCATCAAGTTGGACAGAAAACGCAACAACGTCGTATTGAGCCGCCGTGCTGTTGTTGAGGCCTCAATGGGCGAAGAGCGCGCCAAACTCATGGAAACACTCAGAGAAGGCTCTGTGGTGCATGGCGTCGTCAAGAACATCACTGAATACGGTGCGTTTGTTGACTTGGGCGGCATCGATGGATTGCTCCACATCACTGACATGGCCTGGAGACGCGTGCGCCATCCAAGCGAAGTGGTTCAAGCTGGACAAGAAATCACAGCAAAAATTCTGAAGTTCGACACCGACAAGAACCGTGTCTCATTGGGCTTGAAGCAAATGGGCGACGATCCTTGGATGGGCGTTGGCAGACGCTACCCACAAAGCACTCGCATGTTTGGAAAGATCACCAACATTGCTGACTACGGTGCATTCGTTGAACTCGAGCCAGGCATTGAAGGCTTGGTGCACGTGTCAGAGATGGACTGGACCAACAAGAACGTTGCCCCCAACAAGATCGTTGCACTGGGAGACGAAGTTGAAGTCATGGTGCTCGAGATTGATGAAGACAAGCGTCGCATCTCTTTGGGCATGAAGCAATGCAAGGCCAACCCATGGCAAGAATTTGCAGAGTTGACCAAGCGCGGCGACAAAGTCAAAGGACCGATCAAATCGATCACCGATTTCGGCGTCTTCGTGGGCTTGGCTGCTGGCATTGATGGCTTGGTGCACTTGTCTGATTTGTCTTGGAATGAAACCGGCGAAGTCGCCGTTAGAAATTACAAGAAAGGTCAAGATGTTGAGGCTGTTGTATTGGCCGTGGACGTTGAGCGCGAGCGCATCTCCTTGGGTATCAAGCAATTGGACGCTGATCCCTTCACCGCTTTTGTCTCTGTCAACGACAAAGGCCAAACCGTCACAGGTAAGGTCAAGACCGTTGACGCCAAGGGCGCTGAGATCGAACTCGGTGAAGACATCATGGGCTACTTGAGAGTCAGTGAGATCTCACGCGAGCGCGTTGAAGATGCTCGCTCTGTGCTCAAAGAGGGTGATGAAGTGACAGCTGTTGTCGTCAATGTCGACAGAAAAACTCGCAACATTCAACTCTCAATCAAAGCCAAAGATGCGGCTGACCAACAAGAGGCCATGGCAACACTCACGCAGCAGTCCAGCAAAGAAAATGCTGGAACCACAAGCTTGGGTGCATTGCTCAGAGCCAAATTGGACAACAACTGATCTTTGATCAACCCCGGGGCCCCCTCGCCTTCTCATGCACCAGTTTCATATCTCTTTGTGTGATGTGCAACTGGTCAACAAGGCCAGGGGGCTTTTCCTCATCTCCAATCCCTATTCATCATGACACGCAGTGATTTGGTCAGCGAGCTGGCTTCAAAATTCTCGCAACTCACACACACCGACGCGGAGTCGGCGGTCAAGACCTTGCTTGACGCCATGAGTGAAGCCTTGATCAAAGGTCACCGAATTGAATTGCGTGGCTTTGGCACCTTTACCATCAACCGTCGTGCCCCACGCATGGGCAGAAATCCCAGATCCGGAGAAAGCGTCTCCATTCCCGAAAAACGCGTCCCTCACTTCAAGCCTGGCAAAGCGCTCAGGGAAGCCGTAGACCAAGAAGTCCACAAAAACAAATCTTGATTCCCTCCCCTCAAACGTTGAAGCCTGTTGCTGGGTTTGAGTATTTCTTTTTTCCAACGTACATGTCCATGCTGAGCGCCTCGTGCACCTATTCTCCAATTAGAATGGGACAGTTCAAGATGGAGTGCGTCACGTGAAAAAGATCCTTCGATTCTTACAATGGTCGCTCAAAGCGGCCATCTTCTTTACGCTGTTTGCCTTTGCGTTGAACAATCCGGGCGACATCACCTTGCATTTCTTTTTTGGCACACAGTGGACGGGTCCTTTGGTGCTCATGGTGCTTGGCGTTTTCACTTTGGGCGTGGTGGTCGGTGTATTGGGCATGCTGCCCAAATGGTGGCGCCACCGCAGGGCGCTTCAAAAAATGCAAGGCGCACACACCTCCCCCTCCCTTGTGAACCCCACCAACCAGCCCCACACAGGCGCGCACGTCAATAAAGATTTGAGTACGGGTTTGACCCCCTCATCCAAACCCTTCAAGACCAACGCCATTTCTGGAGCACCTCATGGAATTTGACCTCGGTTGGATCCTCCTGGGCTTACCCCTGGCATTTGTCTTGGGTTGGCTCGCCTCCAGAATGGATTTGCGCCAACTCAGGCTCGAGAACCGGCAAAACCCCAAAGCCTATTTCAAGGGCTTGAACTATTTGTTGAATGAACAACAAGACCAAGCCATCGACGCCTTCATTCAAGCCGTTCAACAAGACCCCGACACATCCGAACTTCACTTTGCATTGGGCAGTTTATTTCGCAGAAGGGGTGAGTTTGAACGCTCGGTGCGTGTGCACCAACATTTGCTGGCCAGGGACGATCTATCGAGCAAAGAGCATGAACGCGCTCAGTTGGCACTTGCTCAAGACTATCTCAAAGCGGGCTTGCTTGACCGGGCCGAGGAGAGTTACAGAAAGCTTTTGAAAACCTCCTTTCAATCTCAGGCGCTTTTGGCTTTATTGAGTATATTTGAACGCACACGTGACTGGAAGCAAGCACAATTGATCGCCCAGGAATTGGACCACGCTGGACTTGGGGAGTTCAAGACCCGACAAGCTCACTACTTGTGCGAACAAGTGGATCAACTTCTCAAGCGCCTTGACCCCACCTCTGAAGAACTGATCCATGAGGCGAGAACTTTGCTCGAACAAGCCATACAAATGGCGCCTCAGAGTGCGAGGGCCCCCATTGCCCTGGCCAAACTGGAGCACCAGTGCGGGCAAATCTCACAGGCCCATCAAACGCTTTTGGGCTTGATTCAAAACAATCCCCAGGCCTTGCCCCTGGTTTGCGAAGAACTCTTGTCTTGGTCACGCGCACTTGGCAAAGAGCAAGAGCTCAAAGAACTGCTGCAAAAGGCCTATGAAGCGCATGCCTCATTGGATGTTCTCAAAGCCCTCTCTTCCCTTCAAAGCTCCACCAATGAGCAGCAAAACTTGCTCAGTCGACACTTGCAAGGCGACCCCTCTCTCTTGGTGGCCTCTTGGTGGCTCGAGCATGAGAGAATCGAGCACGAGGAGCAACGTGCAGCACTCAACAAGGCCCTTCTTCGAGCCACAGCACCGCTCAAGAGGTACAGATGTGCGGCTTGCGGATTTGAGGCACAAAAACATTTTTGGCAATGCCCAGGCTGTCAAGCTTGGGACAGTTATCCCAACCTTAGAGTGGAAGAATTGTGAAGACCATAGATCACCCAACCCTCTCCAATGCCCGTGTCCTTGTGGTGGGAGATGTGATGCTGGACCGTTACTGGTACGGAGAAGTCGAACGCATCAGTCCAGAAGCACCCGTTCCTGTGGTTCGTGTTCAACGCGAAGAGGACCGACTGGGGGGCAGCGCCAATGTGGCCTACAACGTCTTCAGCCTTGGTGCCAAAGCCTCTCTTTTGAGTGTGGTGGGGGAGGACGAGGCCAGCCAACAACTTGAAGCCTTATTGAGAAAAACAGGCATTGAACCCTATTTTGGCAGGGACGCTGACCTCAAGACAACGGTCAAACTGCGCATCATTGGCCGTCAACAGCAACTCCTCAGAGCAGACTTTGAGGCCCATCCCCAAAGAGAGATTTTGGCCTCTCAAACAGCTCGCTTCTCTCAACTGATCCCTTCACACCAAGCCATTTTATTTTCTGACTACGGCAAAGGCGGACTGGCCCACGTTCAAGATATGATTTCCAAAGCAGCCGCTGCGAACTGTCCTATTTTGGTGGATCCCAAGGGCGTGGATTACTCCAAATACAAAGGTGCGAGCGTGATCACACCCAACAAAAGCGAAATGCAAGAGGTCGTTGGCCCATGGAGCACTGAAGAGGAGCTCGAGCAAAAAGCCCACGCGCTGAGGCAAGAGCTTCAACTGGACGCCGTCTTGGTCACCAGAAGCGAAGAGGGCATGAGCCTTTTTGACAAGGAGGGTGCGTTTCATGTGAAAGCTCAAGCCCGGGAAGTGTTTGATGTCACGGGTGCAGGAGACACCGTGATTGCAACACTTGCCAGTCTGATGGCCTGCGGCTTTAGCATTCGAGAAGCATTGCCTTGGGCCAACAAGGCTGGTGGCATTGTGGTGGGCAAATTTGGCACGGCAACCTTGAGTTTTGAGGAATTAATTGCATGAGAATCATCGTCACAGGAGCCGCGGGATTTATTGGCTCAAACATTGTTCAAGCCCTCAATGAGCGAGGGTATGACGACATCATTGCCGTGGACAATTTGACCAAAGGTGAAAAATTCAAAAATCTGAGCGGACTGAAAATATCCGACTACGTGGATAAAAAGGATTTTTATCCACGCTTTGGTCGCCAAGAATTCGGACAAGTCGAAGCGGTGTTTCATGAGGGTGCTTGCAGTGACACCATGGAGCACAATGGCCAATACATGATGGAGAACAACTATCACATGTCAAGAGAGCTGCTCTTGGCCTGTCAAGCCCAGGGCACCCGGCTTTTGTACGCCTCGTCTGCAGCCACCTATGGCGCCAGCAGCACGTTCAGCGAAACGCCAGAAAACGAGCACCCTTTGAATGTTTACGGTTACTCGAAACTGCTCTTTGATCAAATTGTCAGAAACCACTGCGGCCCCGATTGGACTCGTCAAAACAAGCAAGTCGCTGGGTTTAGGTACTTCAATGTCTACGGCCCTCATGAGCAGCACAAGGCCCGAATGGCCAGTGTGGCCTACCACCAGCACTTTCAATTCCTCGACTCGGGCATGGTGAAGCTCTTTGGCCCCTATGGGGGTTACGCAAGCGGCGCACAGATGAGGGATTTCATCTGGATCAAAGACTTGGTGGCTGTAAAACTATGGTTTTTCGATCACCCTGAAAAATCGGGCATCTTCAATTTGGGCTCCGGACAGGCACAACCCTTCAACGATGTGGCCTTATCGGTCGTGAACGCTCACCGCCGCCATCAATCCAAGAGCGCATTGACCCTAGACGCTGCCGTCAAAGAAGAGCTCATTCAATACATTGAGTTTCCCGCCTCATTGGTCGGTAAATACCAATGTTTTACGCAAGCCGATCTCACACGATTGCGACAAATCGGTTGCGCTCATGAGTTTAAAAATGTTGAGCAAGGCGTCAGCGCCTACATCGACCACTTGATCCTGAGTCAAGGCTGAGCCAAGACCACAGCAGCTGAGCCGAAGCTCAAGGATCAAGCTGAATTGAACCCCAACTTAAGGGGCTATTTGAGCGGCGCTCAAGCGACCAAGGCTTGGTCCAACTGCCCCTTGGCTTTCAAATCTTGAATCCATAAGGGCGTCTTGCCTCTTCCTGTCCACTCCAAGTCGGACTTTTGAGGATGTCTGTATTTGATCGGAACCTTAAAGCCAGCCTTCACACCAGTGCTGCGCTTGGCACTCGGGGCGCTCTTTGTCTTTTGGGACTTGCTCACCTTCAATGCCGACAACAAATCCTCCACCGCCAAACCACTCTCCTTGATGATGGCCTTGATTTGAGCGATGGCTTGATCATTGGTCTTGGAGAGCAATGCTTTTTCTTTCTTTTCGATGGCTTGACGCTCTTTTCTAAGCTTGGCCAACTGAGATGCAATAGAGGGAGTGCTCATCGTAAAAACACCTTGATATAGAGGATTAATGGGTGATTATATAGGTATTATATTAATATAATCCATTTGATAATAAGCATTAATAAATCCCATTAATTCAATAAAATCAACTCATAATACTTATCATTATTATTTTATAAACGTCTAGCTCTCCTCTTGCGTCTTGACCCTGCACAGTGATTTTTCCGGTCTAGCCTCTGATTGGTTTTGGAGCGCCCTGCGCATTTAACGGTAAACTCATGCCTTGTTTGATCAAGAACGATTAAAGGAGATGCGAGTTGATCTACGATATTTTTGCCATTTGCCTGGGTGCATGCGTTGGTGCATTGATGCGCTGGCAAGTCAGTTTGTGGCTCAACCCCATCTTTGTCATCCCCTTGGGCACTTTGATGGTCAATTGGGTTGGCGCTTATTTGATCGGACTTTTGGTGGGCATCTTTCAAGCCCTACCCCAATTGGAGCCCGTTTGGCGCAACATGCTGATCACAGGCTTTTTAGGCGCCTTGACCACCTTCTCCACCTTCAGCGCTGAGGTGATGGGTTTCATGGCCACCCAGGAGTATCTCAAAGCGCTTTTCGCCAGCAGCTTACACCTGCTGGGCTCCTTGATCTTGACGTTCATGGGCCTTAAAACTGCAGCAATGATCTTGCAGCAATGATCCCAACCTATCAACCCAACCCGTCCACGCAACAAGTCGCCCTAACCCAGATGGCTCTTGGCTTGTGCAACATCCATCTCTTTGGGCAAAACCACCTTGTTCTTAACAGCCAAAACCTCAGCCATGATGCTCACCGCAATCTCTGATGGCGTTTTGCTGCCAATGTAGAGTCCAATGGGACCCCTCAGTCGAGCCAAGGTCGCTGGCGTTTGGTCAAAATGCTCGATCATGCGCTGGTGTCGAGATTGGTTGTTTTTTCTCGACCCGATCGCCCCAATGTAGAAAGCTTCGCTTTTGAGCGCCTCCAAGAGCGCCAAATCATCCAACTTCGGATCATGGGTGAGTGCAATCACACAACTTCTTTGATCTGGCTTAAAGGACAACACAACATCATCAGGCATCTCCGCGCTCAACTGAACACCCGCCACGGACCATGAGCCCTTGTACTCTTGCCTGGGATCACAGACGGTGACAGAAAAGCCATTGAAGAGGGCCATGGTGGCCAAATACTCGGACATTTGACCTGCACCAATGATGAGCATACGGTACTCGGGCCCAAAAGTATTGATCAACTCGCTCTCGCTGAGCTCTAAATCTCTGGGC
Source organism: uncultured Burkholderiales bacterium (assembly GCA_903933115.1). GTDB lineage: Bacteria > Pseudomonadota > Gammaproteobacteria > Burkholderiales > Burkholderiaceae_C > Limnohabitans. Next base: position 11,497 of record CAIZIT010000111.1, on the reverse strand, counting down.
GCACTCACATGGGATTGTTCTGCCACGCCCGTTTGCAAATTCAAAACCCGAGTCACCAATGTCCCACGCTCCAAATCCTTCACCAAAGACTCGAGCATTTGTGCATCTGGATTGAACTCTAAAATCAATTCCAAGGTCCCCCCACACGGCAAGCCAAACCGATGGGCCTCATCGGCAGAAATTCCGTACTTGAGTCTGAGCGGCGCACCCTCGAGTTGCTCTTGTGCGGGTGCACCTGGGTCCTGGGCCAAATGGGCGTAAGCTGAGGAGAACCGAGAGATCAAATCATCCTCAATACAACCGCCTGAGACTGAACCGACCACAGCCCCTGTTTCGCACATGGCCATGATGGAGCCAATGGGCCTGGGCGAGGACCCCCAAGTTCTGGTCACTGTCGCCAAAAAGGCTTTTTGTCCCTTCAAACGCCAATCCCTCAATGAGCGCAAAACCATCACATCCATGTTGTCCATTTCATCTCCTAAATTGCAGTCTCAATTGAGCACTTTAAAAAAAGATCATATCCCTAGAGTCATCTTATTTACAGGCTTCAAGGGTAAAAATCAACCATTTGGATTAAAAATGGGGCCAAAGGGAGGCTTGAAGTTCAAAATTTCATCATCGCTCAACCTAGCGTCATTGAGCTCCTAGCCTCTAGCCGAGCCACCTCCCATGCAGGAATTGCCAACTGCAACGGGGTCATTGGACCCTTTTGGGCGGTTAGCCCTTAAAATTAGACTCCATTATGATAAAAATCCTAAGCCTCATCTTGCTCTTCGCTTTACCTCTGTCCACCAAGGCAGAATGGGAAAAACTTGAAGAAACGCCCACCGCTGTGATCTACATCGATCACGAGCGCATTGCCAAAAATGCTCAATTTCCAACGGTTTGGATGCTCTCAGACTTCAAGGAAAAAAACAAAAGAGGCGTCCTCTCCACCCAAGTGCTCAATGAATTCAATTGCGAAGAAAAGGAGAGAAGAACCATCGCCTTCACTTCTCACAAAGAAAACATGGCAGGAGGAAAACCCATTTTCAAAAGTCTGCTCGCAGGAAAATGGCACGCGATCGCTGAGGACTCCGTTGCCTTTAAAATGATGCACATGGCTTGCGAGCCTTGAGCACCCCCCCTCTTCACCCTAGTCAAACCCTTAGCACCACCAAGTTGAGTCATTTTTAATGAAAAAAAGCGTCTCCTCTTTGTGGGCCTCCAAGTCCAGCTTGGCCGCGAAACAGTACAACAGCAACTCCGATGTGCTGGATGTATCGGAGATCGATGAGCATTTGGGCGTGACCGAGTCGGCCAGACAACTGGGCAGCTCCAATTTACCCAACCCGCTATCTTCGTCTTTATCGAGCATGGAGACGCAAATCGTTCAAACCATTGAGCGACATCGGCAAAAGAAATTCGATCAAACGATGCTTGAGCTGCAAAAAGTTCAAAATGACATTGCGCACCTCAATGAATTGCCCGACTTGCAAAACGTCTGGCTGATCGAGACCAACTTCGAGCGAGAGGCCACTCAATTGGTGTCCGAACAAAGCCAACTCATCCGCTCATTGGCCAGCAACGCGCAAAAAAAGGTTCGTGAGTTGCATCGCTTTAAAGAACAAAATCAGCTTCAAAGAGAGCCTGAATACCCCAGCAGCTCAAGCCAGTTTTTGCGCTACTGTTTGCTTGTTTTTTTGATTGTCATTGAGGCCTTATTCAATGCAGAGTTTTTCTCTGAAGGCTTGAGCTCTGGCTTATTGGGCGGCTTCACCTATGCGGCTTCATTGGCTGCGATCAATGTGTTGATGTCTTTCTTTCTGGGCAAAAGCGTGGTCCGTTTGATCAACCACAGAAAATGGCCTCAAAAGTTGGCTGGCTTGATCGCACTCACCCTGACCATTTGCTTTGTCGTGATGATGGCCGTTGCGATTGCACACATCAGAGACCAACTGGTGCTCGAATCCTTGGAGCCAGCAAAAATGGCGCTGGTGGAGCTCAAAAACAATTTATTCGAATTCTCTGATTTGTTCTCCTGGCTTCTCTTTGCGGTCAGCGTCTCCTTTGCTTTTGGAGCGATGATGGATGGGCTTTTGATCGATGATCTCTACCCAGGTTACGGTGCAATGGCCCGAAAGTCTGAAGCCGCACTGAACGATTACTTTGAAGAGCTCGATGAGGTGAGACAAGAGTTGGAGGAGTTCAAGCTGAGCGCTTTGATGGAGTTGGAGAAATCCATTGAAAAAGCCAAATCCTCCATCTCCAACTACAGAAGTTTCATTGACCGGAAAAAAACCATCAAACTCCATTTCGAACAAATTCTGAGCGACTCCGACAGAGCGTTGACCCTGTTGATTCAACACTTCAGGTCTGAAAACGAATTGGCCAGAACCGATGGGCTGCGGCCCCCGCATTTTGATCAACTGCCCGCTTTGAAGAACCTAGAAATCCCCTGGGTCGAGCAAGACGAACAGCAACTGATTCTGCACACCCGATTGATGCAAACACTCACCTCACAATCCGAGGACATCAGGAATAAACTTCACCAAACCTTCCAAAAATACTTGGATCAACTGGTCTTTGTTCCCATCGATACACTCGATCCACTCCAGCAAAGGTTCAACTGATGGCCAGACTCAGTCGAAGAGAGAGAGCCAAGAGACGGCGTGAGTTCATTTATGGATCGCTGATTTTGGTCCTCATTGCTCTGATCGCCAGCTTTTTACTCTATCAATTTACCCATCGCGCAGAAGGTTTTGATCCCGAGACGTTGTGCCCACAAACGGGTCCTAAGGGACACTACGTCCTCTTGGTCGACAAAACTGACCCCATGACCTTTACCCAAAAAACGGCCATGGAGACGCTCTTGAAGGATTTGGTTGAGCGAAAAATACCCGAAGGCTACTTGATTTCAGTCTTTGTGATGGGAGAGGACTACAAGGAGGCCTCCAAGCCTTTGGTTGAAATCTGTAACCCTGGCAAGGGAGACGGAAAGAGTGAGCTGACAGCCAACTTGAAACAACTCAAGCGCCAGTACAACAAAAAATTCATCAACCCCATGATGCAGCAAATGCAGTCGATGGTGAGCACCCAAGCGGCCAAATACTCACCCATCTTTGAGATGCTGCAGATGGTGAGTTTGCAGTCCTTTCAGCGCTATCCCATGGAGGGTGAGAAGCACCTCCTGATCGTCTCTGACTTGTTGCACAACACGCCCGAATTGAGTCTCTATAAAAAACTCCCTGCCCTTGAGGACTTCGAAGCCAGTGACTACGCCAGACGGACCTTCATCGATCTGAAGGACGTTCAAGTCGAGCTCTATTTGCTCTTCAACTCCCCGCAGTTTCAGACCGATGCGTTGATGGAGTTTTGGGAGGCTTATTTCGAAAAAACAGGCGCCAAAATCACCTCCGTCACGCCCATGCCAGGCTAGAGCGGCGAAGGAGAGATCGCCACTTGGTGCCTCAAAGGCAACTCCCGGTGCTGAATCGAGGACTCGATGGCGGCGGAACACAACTCCAAGTTCGCAGCCCCCCATTCACCACTGTGGATCACCCGCTCACCACCCACCAAGGCACCGTAGAGCTCAGCAAGGACCAAGTCGCGAGGACTCTCCTCCTTGGACAAGATGAGCTCTTCACGGCCGTGTCGTGAGCACACCAACAAGCCCCTTGGTGTTTGCCGAATGTCACCCCGCTCACAACTCACCAAGGTGACACCAAAAAAGGGCTGGTAAGGCGCACTGCTGGGTATGGCCCCTGCTGCTCTCGCCCTCTTGGCCTTGAGCTCATCTGCGGGCAAGCGCGAGCTCAATGGTTTTTGTAACCACTTTCTCACCCCCAGTGGCTCCTCAAAACCCCACTCCGAAATATCAAAGCCTATCTCCATCGTTGAGAAGCCTGCATAGCCGTTGTAGATGGCCGTGGCACTCGCACCCGCCTCAAAATCAATAAAAACCGAGTGCGCCCCAATCCCTCTTCGATCAGGATCCATGTCAAAGGTTTTGGCTCTCACGCTCGTCGCCAAGCCGCCACAGAGGTAACGAATGATGTCAAATTGATGGGCCCCTTGCCTGTAGGTGACCCCACCACCCAATTGGTGGATCAACTCCTCGGCTCTCCTGGGCCTGTACATCCAGTCGGTGTAGCACCATGTATTGACCATTTGCACCGCACCCAAAGTCCCCCCATCAATCAACCTTTTCATCTCCAAGATGGGACGGTCATAACTGTGGGAATGCCCCACCATCAAAAGCTTGCCCGCCGTCTTGGCCGCTTGAACCATGCTCAGTGCATCGCTCAAGGTATTGGCCATGGGTTTTTCAACCAACACGTTGACCCCAGAGGAGAGGGCATGAAGGGTGTGCTCCACATGCAAATCGGTGGGGGAAGCGATATAGAGCACATCCAAGTCGGTTTGCAGTTGAAGCATTTGAGTCAATGACTTGAAATACTTGACCCCCTGAAAGGCCTGAACTTGTGCTTGCACCTCCTCATTGGGATCACAAACACTGACCCATTGAAAGCCCTTGTGCTTTGCAAAACTGGGTAAAAAGGCTTGTGCGGCAGCTCCAAAGCCAACCATGCCCACTTTCAATGTGAGGTGTTCATTCATGCCCGCGCTCATCCTCCAGTTGACTCAGGTTCTGGGCCATGGCGACCAGTGTACGTCTGGTGGCTTGGATGTCAGACGGATCAATGCCCTCGAGCGCGATGTCGTTGATCGCCTCCGCTTCTGGCACCATCAGGCTCTTGAGCTGTAAGCCCGCGTGGGTTAAAAACACCCTCACTTGCTTTTTGTTGTCGGGCATCTTTTGCCGTGTGACGTAGCCTTTGGCTTGCATGACTTGCAGCGCAGCGAAGGTGGAGGGCTCACTGATGCCCGCTTGCTCACTGAGTTGGCGTTGGGTGAGGCCGTCTCCCATCCACAGCACCCGAAGCAACGTCCAGTGGCTGTAATGCACATGATGGGTCCGCAATTTTCTTTGAAGCGCACCAGAGGTGAGTCTGAACACATCCTTCACCAGGTGTGCCAATCGCTCAGGACTCAAGGCCTCTTTGTCACGCATTATTTGCTTCTTTTGGTGATGGTCTCTTCAAAAACTTTCAACCACTTGGCTTGCAAATCGATCGCTTGGCCTGGGTCGACAAATTTCATATTGACGCCAGTGAAAGGATTGTTGATTTTTTTAGACACGGGGATGAAGGCCGCATCGGACAAGAGCTTTTGTCCATCGCTGATCAAAAAGTCATAAAGAAGCACCGCCGCATTGGGGTTGGGGGCTTTTTTCAGCATGGCAATGGTACTGGCCTGTGCCATCAAAGGCTGCAGAGGAAAATACTCAATGGGTGCGCCCTTTTGCTTCATCTGCTCAGGTATCCAGCTGTAGACGGTCAAGGCCAGGGGCACCTCGCCAGAGGAGACCATCATGGTGAGCAAGGAGTGGCCCTTTCGAAAGGACATGCCATTGGCGTTCATGATGCCGTTGAAGGTTTTCAATCCCACCTCTTCCCCCATCTCACCAAGCAATGAACCAAACCAAGCTTGGTTGTTGGCCTCAATTCCAAGGAGTCCCTTCCATTTGGGATCCATCAAATCTTGATAGGTTTTGGGCAGGTCTTCTTTTTTGATTTTGTTGGTGTTGTAAGCCGCCACCCAAACGTCCACCGACAAGCCCACCCATTGGTGATGAGCTGGCAAGGCCTGGGCGATTAAATCGGCTTGAAAGGGGGAGCGAACCTCTTGCAGGAGTTTTTCACGGTAGGCCGCTTCGTTTTCGGGAGAGTTGTTTTGGACAAGATCCACTTCAAACTTGTTGCCCTTCGCTTCCGTCACAATTCTTTGCAAAACCGTTTCTGAACCAGATCGCCAAACCTTCACTTTGATACCGTACTTCTTGGTGAATTCAGCAAGCAAAGCAGGCAGCCCAGGATAGACGTGATAAACAGAGACCACGCCCTCCTTTTTGGCCGCATCGACCAGCCTCTCATAACGATCTGTGCCCTTGTACAAGGCCGCCTCAGAGGCGGTCATCAGGGGCTTTGCACCTTCAGACCAAGCACCCACGGCAAAGAAGGACAAAGCAAGTCCCGCAACAGCTGAGAAGGTAGAACGTTTACTCATGAAATTCCTTTGAAGGTCTTAAAAGCGCAATGAATTCAGGGCTTTCATTGAATGTTTACACACCATAAAAGCGTTCGGCTTTTCTTCTCAAGTACTCAAAATTCACCACATACTGCTCAGGCCTCGTGATGTTGTGGTGCAGTCTTTGCACACTTTGGTCGGGGAACTTCTCGCCCACACCGCCAGCGGCCATGACTTGGAGTTGAATTTGACAGGCGTTCTCAAGCATGATGGCCAAGATGGTGGATTCCTCCACCGTTTGACCCACAACGGCCACACCGTGATTGCGCATCAACACCGCCTTGCATGCGCCAAGCGCTCTGGCAACACCGGCCCCCATTTCAGGTGAACGAATCAAATCAATGGTTTCGGTGAAGTAAGGCAAACCGTCAGCAAAGGCCACGCTGGGTTGACTGATGGATTCCAAACTTTTACCAGTCGCAGACAAAGCCACCGCATAGGTGGGATGGGTGTGGATCACGCTCATCACATCGGGTCTGACTTTGTAGATCTCTGAGTGAATAAAAACTTCGCTGTGGCGTCTTCCACCACCCGCAATTTTCTCACCCGTCAAATCACACACCACCATGTTCTCGGGCGTGATCTCATCAAACCCAAAGCTGTGAGGCTTCATGTAAAAGTGATGAGGATCCTCAGGCACTCGAATGGATACATGTCCGCGAGTCAAGTCACCTTGTCCATTGGTCTCCAAAATGCGACCGGCTGCAATTAATTTTTGGGTAATTTCTTCTTTGTTCACAATATGCTTTTCTGTGTTGTTTGGGTTAATAAATACGGCTCTTGAGTATCGACTCTTAGAGTTTGATCAGCTCAGCCTGAACAGCCTCAGCCTCTTCAATGGCAGGGTGGTTATCGCCCTCAAACACCTTCACCAAGTCTTTGGCAATCGGTGAGTACTTGGCATGCGTTCTGAGCATGAAGCTTGCGAATCCATCACTGTTGTGATGTTTCTTTTTCTCATTGGGCAAGTCAATTCTCTCATTTTTCATAGGGTCACGCACCACAGCGATGGGGTCGAGGCCGTCTTCGATTTTTTTCATCTCTCGCTTGAGCATTCTTCTGTACATGGCGACACCACGGTCCGTGGAGCCCAAATTTTCTTTTGAGCGGTCTGCAATGGTGCCTTGTGAAATCCAAGCCATGATGTCTTGACCATCGACATTGTCCACGATGTACTCGCCCTTGGAGTCGATGAAGGGCACGGTGTACTGGTGAACCTTCTCCAACAAATGAGCGGGTACTTTTTTGCCCGCTGGCGGCACATAAGCGTTGTACCAAAGGTGCAGTGTGTTCTCATCATCGACGGGCACGCGAATTTGGAAGGAGAAATATCGCTGTGACTCATCTCCGTTGCCAACGGCCAAGGTGTTGGGGAAAATAATGGGGTGACCCACTTTCCAATCGTCTCCATCCTCGGAGTGACCCTCTAGGAGTCGGTGCTTGGTCATGCCGTATTCAAATTCCTTGAAGTCAATCTTTTGATGATGTGCACTGATGGCAACCTTCACACCTTCTTGCTCCTTTAAGAACTCATAGTGATGGCCATGGAGCCATTCGGTATGAACGGGATCCAATGAGTTTTCCATGATTTGGAGCCAATTGATCGGCAGCAAAGAACGCCCAAGCATGCGAATGGTTCCGGGATGAACAAAACCATCTAGGCGGGGCAATAGGGGCTGAGGTTGGGGTCCCATGTAGGCAAAAAGCAAGCCTCCAAGCTCTTGGACAGGATAGGCATCGGTGGAGACTTTACTCCTAAAACTGGGATTGTCTTGTTCGTTGGGCTGATTCAAACACTCTCCCTTGTGGCCGTATTCCCAGCCATGGTAGGGGCAGCGAATGCCACGCTCAGTGGGAATGCCGTGTGCAAAAGAGGCCCTCCGGTGGGGGCAATTTTCTGCAATCAAACCCAATTTGCCCGAACGGTCTTTGAACAGCACCAAGTTCTCACCCAACAAGCGCACTTTGAGTGTCCATTTGTCCTTGATTTCATCGGCCGCGGCAAAGGGCTGCCAATACCTTCTCATGAGCTCCCCCATGGGAGTGCCTTTCCCAACTTGCGTCAAAATTTGATTTTGCTCAACTGTTTCCATGATCAACCACTCCGAAAGTTCAAATGAATGAGGCCCCATTGATTTTGAAGTCTTTCATTGAAAAGACTTCAAAAATATGAATTTGATTAGTCAAATAACCAATTACCAAGTATCTTCGCCGAAAAAACATATGATTTCTGTCCTCGATCGATCTATAAATACCGTACAAACCCTTAAATCCATGCTTTTACACCGAACAAGTGAATACTTAATAATTTATTTTATTCAAAACCCGTCTGATCACAAGCCGCAGCTTTTAACTTAGTTAACAAAACAAAAATAGACTCTTGCAGGCCTTTAATTGTCAGGGTCATGCGAAATGACATCAGGGATACATGACAATACGTTCTTTGTAAAAACTGTTTCCCCTCTATTCAAGAATCCTCTCCATGACCTCCTCCACACCCTATACAAGAAGCGCTCGCGCCAACGATCAACTTCGCGATGTTCGCATCACCAGAGGCTTTACTTGTCACGCGGAAGGCTCCGTGCTGATTGAGTTTGGACAAACGCAGGTCTTGTGCACTTGCTCCGTTTTAGAAAAAGTACCTCCTCACAAAAAGGGCTCCGGCGAAGGCTGGGTGACCGCTGAATACGGCATGCTGCCCAGAGCCACCCACACCCGAAGCGACAGAGAGGCGGCCAAGGGCAAGCAATCGGGTCGAACGCAAGAAATTCAACGCCTCATTGGTCGCTCACTGAGAGCGGTCTTTGATTTGAAAAAACTTGGAGAACGCACATTGCATTTGGATTGTGATGTTTTACAAGCCGATGGCGGCACCCGAACTGCCAGCATCACTGGCGCCTTTATCGCGGCACAAGATGCGGTGAACCAACTCATTCAAAATGGAAAGATCACTGAAAGCCCCATCACCCAAGCCGTGGCCGCCATTTCTGTCGGACTCTTGGGCGCCAACGCCTTGCTGGACTTGGAGTACACCGAAGACTCTGTTTGCGACACGGACATGAATGTGGTGATGACCGGCGAGGGTCACTTCATCGAAGTGCAAGGAACGGCTGAGGGCGCTGCCTTCACACGAGCTCAAATGAACGCCCTCTTGGACCTGGCCCAAAAGGGCATCCTCGAGTTGATTCAATTGCAAAAGCTTGCCCTGGCCAAGCCCTTACCGAAACCCTAAGAATCCATGAGCAAAAATAAACCCCTCGTCTTGGCATCGAACAACAAGGGCAAATTGGCCGAACTGGAAGTGCTGATGGCACCTCTGGGGTTTGAGTTGATCGGACAAGCCAGCTTAGGGATCTCAGAGGCCCCAGAGCCTTTTCACACCTTTGTAGAGAATGCCTTGTCCAAGGCCCGACATGCGAGCCTTCACAGCCAATTGCCCGCCTTGGCAGATGATGCGGGGCTGTGCGTGGATGCCTTTGGCGGTGCGCCTGGCGTGCAAACTGCTTTTTATGCCACTCAATTTGGGTACGCCAAAGGAGACGATAACAACGTGCGGGCGCTGCTTGAACAAATGGCGCACCTCACCAACAGAAAGGCGGCTTTGGTGAGCACCTTGGTTGCGGTCAAACACCCCGATGACCCAGAGCCCCTTATTGCCGTAGGAAGGGTCAGTGGTGAAATCACCAAAGTGCCTCAAGGCGAGCACGGCTTTGGATTTGATCCCGTGATGTGGATTCCTCAATTTGGTAAAACCTTTGCTGAACTCGATCCAGAGATCAAGAACCAATACAGCCACAGAGGGCAAGCCGCTCGCTTGATGTGCGAGATGATGAGGGAGAGATGGCTTTGAGCCCTTTTGATGTTCAGCACTTGATGCGAGCAGGAACGCTGCAACTTCAAAGCCTACCGCCTCTGTCTTTGTACATCCATTTGCCATGGTGCATCAAAAAATGCCCCTACTGCGACTTCAATTCACATGAACAAAAAGGACCAGATGGTCAAGTGCTCAGCGCTGATGACCAAAAGGCCTATGTGCAAGCTTTGCTTGCCGACTTGGATCAAAGTCTAGGACTCATTTGGGGACGTAAAGTTCAGAGCATCTTCATTGGCGGAGGCACACCCAGTTTATTTGAGCCCTCCGTCATCGATGAGCTGATCTCTCAAATCAGGGCTCGATTGCCCTTGGTCGCTGACTGCGAAATCACCTTGGAAGCCAATCCCGGAACCTTTGAAAAAAACCGCTTCAAGGCCTTCAAGCACGCGGGGGTCAATCGCTTGTCGATTGGCGTTCAAAGCTTCAACGACAGCAATTTGAAAGCCTTGGGGCGCGTGCACAATGCGCAACAGGCGATTGAAGCGGTTGATGAGGCCGCCACTCATTTTGAGACCTTCAACATCGATTTGATGTACGCCCTGCCCCATCAAGACTTGAGTGCATTGGCCTTGGATTTGAAGCAAGCCTTGTCCTTTACTCCTCCTCACCTGTCCATTTACCACCTCACCCTTGAGCCCAACACCTACTTTGCCAAGTACCCGCCAAAAGATTTGCCCAGTGAGGACATGGCCTACGAGATGCTCGACCTGATCACCCATGAGACTCAAGACAAGGGCCTGACGCGATATGAAGTTTCAGCATTTTCTAAAAAAAACCACCAATGCTTTCACAATTTAAATTATTGGCAATTTGGAGACTACCTGGGCATTGGTGCTGGAGCTCATAGCAAACTCAGCTTTCCCCACCGAGTCGTTCGACAAATCAGGGTTCGAGAGCCCAAACTCTATATGGAAAAGGCCTCTGAGAGCCATTGCGTTGCAAAGCATGAAGAAGTCGATCGAAAGAATTTGCCTTTTGAGTTCATGCTTGGCGCTTTAAGACTCAAAAACGGTTTTGAACTCAGCACCTTTACTGAAAGAACAGGACTGCCCCTCTCAAGCGTTCAAAAAGCCTTGGAAGAGGCAAAAGTCAAGAAATTGATCACCCTTGAAGGCGATCACGCTCAGCCCACTGAACTAGGTTTTGACTTTCTCAATGACCTTCAGTCCCTCTTTTTATGAACAAAGTCAACAACGAAGACCACGAATTGTGAAATTCGGACCAAGATCGCTCTATAATCTATAATTCTTTAGGATCACACTCTCTTTGGCCTCATGGGTCATTGACATGCAAAATTTCAGAATCCATTGTCTTGGATTCAAAATCAACGGAAGCGTGGCAGAGTGGTCGATTGCACCGGTCTTGAAAACCGGCAACGGGAAACCGTTCGTGAGTTCGAATCTCACCGCTTCCGCCAGACCTTCATTAAACATGCGCCTTATGGGCGCATTTTTATTTCCATCGACCAATCTGTGGATGCGAGCTGGTCATGAG
>CAIZIT010000110.1 GCA_903933115.1 uncultured Burkholderiales bacterium | reverse complement strand
TTTTGCAGCATTGGCATTGCTCGTTTTGGGCCCCAAGGTGGTTTTGCACTTTTTGGGCTTGGGCGCTTAAAATTTGTGCCCCATCGCTGCATGACTAGATCACGGCCAACCTCTGAAGGGTTGCGCTTTTCGGGATTGGTTTTTAAAATTTTTTGAATTTGTTTTTTTTCATTGACCCTCTTCACAATCGGCTCAAAACTCTAGATGCACTCGCCCTTTGTCCCTTCACCGTTTATCCCACCATTCTTTGTCTCCTCATCCTTCGCCACCACCCCCTCCACCCCCTCCAACCCCACAACTCTTGAGAGCTTAAAGTCATGATTCATATCGGTTTGACAGGTGGCATTGGAAGCGGCAAAAGCACGGTGGCCAAAATGTGGCAAGATTTGGGAGCCACGCTGCTCGATGCCGACCAAGTCTCGAGATCTTTGACCGCACCCCACGGGGCCGCCATCAAGGCCATTGAACAACACTTTGGTCCCAGTGTCTTGACCCCAGATCAGGCATTGAACCGAGATGTCATGAGAGCGCTTGTTTTTTCGGACGCGTCTAAAAAGGCACTCCTTGAGAGCATTCTGCACCCCATGATTGCGCAGGAGTCTGAGCGTCAAATCGCCTTGGCAAGACAAAGTGGCACGCAAGTCTTGGTGCATGACATCCCCTTGTTGGTCGAGTCGAAGAAGTGGCTCTCTCAAGTCGACAAGGTTTTGGTGGTCGATTGCTCCAAACAGGTGCAAATTGAAAGGGTCAAGGCCAGAAGTGGCTTGAGCACGGCGCAAATCGAAAAAATCATCCATGCCCAGGCCAGCAGGGCCGAGCGCTTGGCAGTGGCCGACTGGGTCATTGACAACGACCATGAAAGCTTAGAGTCGCTCAAACGCATTGTTCAAGACCTCTACGAGGAGGCCTTGCGATTGGCTTGACTTCACACCCTCAGTCGTTGAAAGTGAGCGGTGCGTTTTCATTGAACGCGCCAGCATGTCAAAACCATGCATAACCGCTCAAACCCTGATGTCGCGGGCCTAGGAAAGCGCTGGCTACATGCAACGGATGATCTTTTGACCATGGGGCTAAGCCCTCAAGCACACCTGTGAACCGCTGACTGGTCACCCCTCTCGCGCCTTGATGCTCTCCTCTAATTGTTTACCCTCATACCAAGAAGAGCGAGAGCTCACGCAACTGCTCACTTCAAAATGGGGCTTAAAAATCGAACCCACAACGCACCAAAAACATGAGTTTTTCTTTAAAATCCGATCCATTGAACCTGTAATTTGAAGCTTTGAGACTTCAATCAAAACCCCTTAGTTTTTTTTCTTCATGATAAATAACTGGTTTTCTCTATAAAAACAAGCCCAGTCCCGAGTATCATTTGGTCATTCCTATAAGCCTAAGTTTGTGATCCTTTTTGAACATCCCTTTAACGAGCGAGTCCGCACCTATTTGCGGCTTGAGCACCTCTTTCGCCGCTTTGATCTCCTCGTTCAAAGAGAGCTCCCCGTTGACCACCACTTTTGCTTCACCACCCTCTTTGAAATCATCGAAGTCGGGGGAAGAACAGATCTCAAAACAGACATGCTCAAAGACTTGGACAAACACAAGATCCAACTCTCGAGTTACAAAAACAACCCGAGTGTCGACCAAGATGTGTTGATGGACGTGCTCACCCGAATTGAGACTTGTTTTGACAATTTGAACAACCTGGGCGCCAAAATCAACCAATTGGTGGGAGAGAACGACTTTTTGGCCAGCATTCGAAACCGCATCTCCATCCCAGGGGGTACCTGTGCATTTGACTTGCCCGCCTACCACTCTTGGCAGCAAAAGAGCAATGTGGTGAGACAAGCGGACATGAAGCGCTGGACCGAACCCCTCGCGCCCCTTTACAGCAGTGTGGAGCTGCTCTTGGGTCTCATGCGAGACAATGGTGTTGCACAAAAAGTCATGGCGCCTCAAGGGCAATTCCAACAAAATTTACCCCAAGGTAAATTTCAACTCTTGCGATTGTTCATCGATCCCTCCCTGAACCTCATTCCCGAGATCAGCGGCAACCGCATGATGGTCTCCATCCGGCTCATGCAACAAGATGAAAACGGACGCTTACAAGCCTGTCCCACAGACTGTTCACTTGAATTGGCTTTGTGCGCATAACTTGAGTCTCGCGACCCATGAGTGACATCGAAAAAGTACGCATCGTCAAATGCCCCAGCTGCTCTGGAGACAGTGTCTACGCCTCAACCAACCCCTACAGACCCTTTTGCTGCGCGCGATGCAAAAATCACGATCTGGGTGCTTGGGCCAATGAGGAGCATCGCTTGCCAGAGCCCACACCGCCCGATGACATGGATTTGCCACCCATCCACTGATGGCACATGGGCAGCTTGGACGTTTGAGGCCAAGCGAAATGACCCCCTTCTATGAAGCCAGGTCCTCTTCCAACCAATAAAGCACGGGCCTGGTGCCTGGCAGCACGGGCGAGACCTCAACGGGCAAACGTTGCCAAGAAAAGCGCTGCCCCTCTTTCATGGTGAGCTCTCCCAGCCAACGCGTGACTTTGCAAAAATGAAGCTCCACCAAACCGTGCGGATAATCGATGCATTCGGTCCTCCAAGGCTCAATGTGCTGGGTCTCGATGCCAAGCTCTTCGTGCAACTCCCGAGCCAAGGCCGCTGAGGCGTCTTCATTGGCCTCCAACTTCCCGCCCGGAAACTCCCAGTAGCCCTCATAGACTTTACCAGGCGGGCGTGTGGTCATTAAAAAACGTCCTGAGGAATCAAAGAGAACCCCTACAGCGACTTGGATGAGTTTTTTGATGCCCTGATGAGCGACTGGACCGCTTGAAGGTTCGCGCTTCATATCGGTCTCGGAAGACACCGCAGCCGAAGAGTTGGAAGCAGAAGCGATCCATACACGTCTCATGCCCTGATCCGTCATCACCTCTCCCCCAGGGGTCAACCCTGGAAAGGACAAAGGTGCGCTCGAGGAGTTCTTCATGTTCAAAGACCCTTTTTGCCGTGCAACTCAGCGCTCGAAGCTGCACTCGGCATCAGGCACTCAGGTTCAGCCGACCCGCATAGTCCTTGGCGAACTGAAAGGCCACACGACCGCTTCTGGAGCCTCTCTCCAAGGCCCACAACAAAGCCTCTGGCTTGGCCTCTTCAAAGTGAGACTCCGGCACTTTCATGAAGTGCAGCCACTGACAAGCCACGCTCAAGTACTCGTCTTGCGAGAAGGGGTAAAAACTGATCCACAAACCAAAGCGCTCCGACAAAGAGATCTTCTCCTCAATGCCCTCTCCGGGATGAATCTCGCCGTCCACAGAAGGTGCATAACTCAAATTTTCCTTCATGTACTCAGGCAACAAGTGTCTACGGTTGCTGGTGGCATAAATCAGCACATTGGGCGTGGTCGCGGCCACTGTGCCGTCGAGAATGGACTTCAAGGCCTTGTAGCTGGACTCCCCTTCCTCAAAGCTCAAGTCGTCACAAAAGATCATGAATTTCTCAGGCCTTTGGCTGACCAAATCCACCAAATCGGGCAAATCGACCAAATCGGCCTTGTCGACCTCAATCAAGCGCAAACCCAGATGAGAAAACTCGTTCAAACTCGCCTTGATCAAAGAAGACTTGCCCGTGCCCCTGGCTCCGGTCAAGAGCACATTGTTGGCGCCCTTGCCTTCGAGGAACTGCATCGTGTTTCGGGTGATCTTTTCCTTTTGCAGATCAATTTCCTTCAAGTCACTGAAACGCAAATTGGCCACGTGCATCACGGGCTCCAAGACACCATGTCCACCTTGACGTTTCCGGTAGCGAAAGGCAACACTCTTGCTCCAATCGGGCTCAGACAAGGGCTTGGGGAGAATGGCTTGGAGCTGGTCCATCAATTTCTCAGCTCGGGATAAAAATTGGTCTAATGAATTCGTCATAAAAATATTTCAATTAACTTCTGTAATCTGCATTGATGCTCACGTACTCATGGCTCAAATCACAAGTCCAAACGTGTTGCTTGTGTGAACCCCTTCCAAGTTGGACTCTCACGGTGATATCGGCTTTGGACATGACACGTTGGCCATCGGCCTCCAAGTACTGAGGGTGCCGCCCGCCCTTGGTGGCCACATGCACCTCATCCAAATACAACTCGATCAAAGACTGATCCAAGTCCTCAATGCCCGCGTAACCCACTGCAGCCAAGATGCGACCCAAGTTGGGGTCGCTTGCAAAAAAAGCTGTCTTGACCAAAGGGGAGTGCGCGATGGCGTAAGCCACCTTCATGCACTCTTCATCACTTTGCCCGCCCTCGACTTGAACGGTGATGAATTTGGTCGCCCCTTCTCCGTCTCGAACGATCGACTGACACAAACGAATGGCCACCTCCTCCATCGCTTGGTAGAGCGCCTTGCCCAAACCCGATTCAAATTGCGTGATGGGCTCATGCTGTGCCTTGCAAGTGGCCATGACCACAAAGGAGTCGTTCGTTGAGGTGTCCCCATCCACCGTGATGCGGTTGAAGGAGGCATCGGCCAAAGCCTTGGCCAGTGACTTCATGCCATCGGCTGTGATGTTGGCATCGGTGGCCATGAAGCCGAGCATGGTCGCCATGTTGGGCTTGATCATGCCTGCACCTTTGGAGATGCCTGTGATCGAGACCGGCACACCAGCGAGCTCTAGGCCCAGACTGGCCGCTTTGGGCAACGTGTCGGTGGTCATGATGCCCGTGGCGGCATCCCCCCAGGTGCTTTGACCCAATTGATCGAGCGCTTGGGGCAAATGGTCAATGATTTTTTGATGGGGCAAGGACTCCATGATCACGCCCGTGGAGAAAGGCAGCACCTGCTCGGGCGAGACCTCCAGGAGTCGGGCCAACGCAATGCACGTCGCATTCGCTCGCATCAGACCATCCTCCCCAGTGCCCGCATTGGCGTTGCCGGTGTTGATGAGCAATGCACGAATGCCGTGATCCGCTTGCAAGTGCGTCTTGCAAATTTGAACCGGAGCCGCACAAAAACGGTTTTTTGTGAACACCGCCCCCACCACGGAGCCGGGCTCCAAGGTCATCACCGTCAGGTCTTTGCGATGGGCTTTTTTAATGCCCGCCTCAATGACAGAGAGCTCCAAGCCTTTGATGGGCCTCAGAGCCGAAAAATCAGGCGCTACCAAATCAACAGCCATCGATTGAACTCCTCAAATTAAAAACACATCGCACCCAACTCAGAAACAGCGCTGAAAGCTGGTTGAGGACTTGGTGCATTTGATCCGTTTGATCCGTTTGATCCATTTGGATGCATGCCACCATCGCCACTCCACACCCCATCACCCTGGAACAAAGATTCCACGCTCAGGGTGTTGTCCTGAAACCTTTGAGCTGAAACGCTTCAGCTCAAACGACCATGACAAAACTTGTACTTCTTGCCACTGCCACATGGACAGGGCTCGTTGCGTCCAACAGGGGCAACTTGGGGCAATTGGGGCTGTGAGAGCAGCTGCGCCACATCCAGGGTCGTTTGCGCTTCACCACTCTCATCGGGTGCACTGTAAGTGACATTGGCGATGTGCTCGGCCTTTTGCTCCATGCTTTGGGCCGCTTCCTCCAGCTGGTCCTTGGACTGAATTTGCACCGTCATCAATGTTTTGGTGACCTCGTTCTTGACCGAGTCGAGCAATTGACCAAAGAGCTCAAAGGCCTCACGTTTGTACTCTTGCTTGGGTTGCTTTTGTGCATAACCCCTCAAGTGAATGCCTTGCCTCAAATAGTCAAGCGCGGAGAGGTGATCCCGCCAATGTGAATCAATGCTTTGCAAGAGCACCACGCGCATGAAAGGCATGAATTGCTCAAGACCCACCTCGTTGACCTTGGACTCAAAAGCGTGATTGGCCGCTTGGTGCACCCAGTTTTGGATGTCCTCATCCACCAAAGTCTCAGAAGACTTCACCTTGGAGGACAAATCCAGACCCAACAACCACTCGGCCTTGAGCACCTCCTCTAGCCCCTTGATGTCCCACTGCTCATCCATCGTGTCAGCGGGCACATACATGTTGACCAAATCGGCAAAACAACCCTCTCGCAATGATGCAATTTGAGCACTCAAGTCACTCGCATCCAAGATGTCGTTTCTTTGCTGATAGATCACTTTTCTTTGGTCGTTGGAGACATCGTCATACTCGAGCAACTGCTTTCGCATGTCAAAGTTACGAGACTCGACTTTCCTTTGCGCGCTCTCGATGCTTCTGGAGACCATGCCCGCCTCAATCGCTTCACCCTCAGGCATTTTGAGCCGGTCCATGATCGCTTTGACCCGGTCACCCGCAAAAATACGCATCAAAGGATCATCCAAGCTCAAATAAAAGCGAGACGAGCCGGGGTCTCCTTGACGGCCTGAGCGACCCCGCAATTGATTGTCGATTCGCCTGGACTCATGGCGCTCGGTGGCGATGATGCGAAGACCTCCCAAGGACTTCACGTGCTCGTGATCGACTTGCCACTGTGCTTTTCGCTCTTTGATCTTTTGAGCTTTCTCCTCATCGGAGAGCGACTCATCGCTCTCGATCAAAGCAATCGATTTCTCAATATTGCCACCCAGCACAATGTCTGTACCTCGCCCGGCCATGTTGGTGGCGATGGTGATGGATTGGGCTGCCCCCGCCTGAGCGATGATGTCCGCCTCACGTTCATGCTGCTTGGCGTTGAGCACTTGATGCGGCAGACCCTCACGGCTCAAGAGCTCGGAGATGAATTCTGAGTTCTCAATGGAGGTGGTACCCACCAAGACGGGCTGACCCCTCTTGTGGCACTCCTTGATGTCGTCAATGGCCGCCTTGTACTTTTCTTGGGTGGTCTTGTAGACGCGGTCCAATTGGTCATCTCGGTGGCTTTGGCGATTGGGAGGAATCACCACCGTCTCGAGTCCGTAAATCTCTTGGAACTCATAGGCCTCGGTGTCGGCAGTGCCGGTCATGCCCGAGAGCTTGGTGTACAAGCGGAAATAGTTCTGAAACGTGATCGAAGCCATGGTTTGGTTCTCGGCCTGGATGGCCACCCCCTCCTTGGCCTCCACCGCCTGGTGCAGCCCATCGCTCCAACGCCTGCCCGACATCAAGCGACCCGTGAACTCGTCAACGATCGTGATCTCACCGCCTTGGTTCACATAGTGTTGGTCTTTGAAGTACAAATGGTGCGCGCGAAGAGCGGCGTACAAATGGTGCATCAAACCAATGTGTGCGGGGTCGTACAAAGAGGCCCCAGCGGGCAACAAATTGGCCTGCGTCAAAAGTCGCTCAGCGTTCTCGTGACCCAGTTCCGTCAAAAAGACTTGCCTGGATTTTTCATCCAGAGTGAAGTCTCCTGGTGTGATGATGCCCTCTCCAGTTCTGGGATCTTCCTCGCCGATTTGGCAAGTCAGGTGAGGCACGATCGCATTCATGGCGATGTAGACCGCCGTGTGATCTTCGGCTTGACCGCTGATGATCAAGGGGGTCCTCGCCTCATCAATCAAAATCGAATCCACCTCATCGACGATGGCGTAATTGAGTTTCCGCTGCACGCGGTCCTCGGCCTCATAGACCATGTTGTCTCTGAGGTAGTCAAAGCCGTACTCGTTGTTGGTGCCATAAGTGATGTCGCAGCGGTAAGCCGCTTGCTTGTCTGCTCTTGGCAACTGGGGCAAGTTGACCCCTACCGTGAGGCCCAAAAAGTTGTACAAACGGCCCATCCACTGCGCGTCTCGCTGAGCCAAATAATCGTTCACCGTGACCACATGCACACCTTGATCGCTCAAAGCGTTCAAGTAAACCGCCAAAGTGGCCGTGAGGGTCTTGCCTTCACCCGTGCGCATCTCCGCAATTTTGCCGTTGTGAAGGGCAATGCCGCCCAACATCTGAACGTCAAAGTGACGCATCTTCATCACCCGCTTGGAGCCTTCACGAACAACGGCAAAAGCCTCGGGAAGAATCGCATCCAAGGTCTCACCCTGGGCCACCCGGGCTTTGAAAGCCACAGTCTTGGCGCGCAAATCTTCGTCACTCAAAGTCTCCAAAGAGGACTCGAGCGCATTGATGCGCTCAACGGTCTTGCGGTATTGCTTGAGAAGTCGCTCATTGCGACTGCCAAAAATTTGGGTAAGTAGATTAAAAGCCATGAAAACGGTACGTGCAATGGCGCCCTGGGAGAAAGTCCCGAGCTCTTTGCCACACTTTCCTTTACTGAATCCGCCCATTTTAACTGGGAGTCGAGACATAATGAGGTCATGGAGCCCACCCAGACCAAAAAACCCCTATCCTCGGAGAAATCCGAGGTTTTGCAAAGCAAACCCAGTGCTTTGGCGCAACTGAGAGCCCTGGGCTACTCCAAAGTGCCCCGTTCTGGCCCACTTTTAAGGGGAAAATCGGTGGAAGTGCTCAAAGCGGCTCAATCCGCCCCCGGTTTGGCCCAATTGATCGCCCAAGCCACCAAATCCAAGGGACAAATTGAAGACTTGAAAGGGCTGGTGCCCCCCTTGATCCTCAATCAACTCAAAAGCGGTCCGATGGAGGAGGGAAACTGGATTTTGATGCTCAAAAGTCCTGCTTCGGCCGCCAAATTAAGACAAATGGGGCCCGCCATTTGCGCTCATTTGCGAAGCAAGGGCTGGAACATTCAAAGCATCACGGTCCGGGTGATCGCCTCATAAGAGAGAGCCTTTCCCAGGCAAAACACATCGACCCGACTCGCTCAGATGCTAAAACTGCAACTGAAGCTGAGGACATGGCCATGGATCATGCCCCATTGCCTGAAACGTCAACTCTTGTCGAAGTAGATCATTTGACGATTTTGGCGCTTTTGATCAACTCTTGGATGTAGGCCTGCCTTTGGAGTTGCTGCAAAGTCTGGATCACCACATTTCGACTCTCCTCCAAGGAGGGGATCTTAAAGGGCCGGGTCTCATCGACCTTGATCACATACCAGCCGCTTGGGGTTTGAATGGGCAAGGCTGAAAAGGTGCCCTCTTTCAAATTGACCATCACCGTGCCAATGGAGGGTAGCACTTGGGCCGGCAGAACCCAACCGAGCTCACCACCATTTTTCTTGGTCGCATCGATGCTTTGAGCGGCTGCTAATTTTGCAAAATCCGCCCCCTTTTTAAGTTCCGCGATCACCCCTCTTGCCTCACTCTCAGTGGGCAACACGATCAAGCGCGTGAGGTACTGTTTGGCCTCACCAGGCTCTCCAATCAAACCCAATTGACGCTCATATTCGGACTTGATCGCCTCCTCTGTCAGGGGGTGCTTTTGCTCGTGTTGGCGAAGTAAGAAATCGATCAAGAAATTCTCTCTCACAAAATTTAAACCACTGATCGCCTCAGGGTTCTTGTCCAGACCCAATTTAGTGAACTCTTGCACCATCACTTGACGAACAATCAACTCATCCTTCACAGCACTTCTCAATTGCTCATTGTCTTGTAGACCATTGGCCACATTGTTTTTGATGATTTGCTCAAATGCTTTGGCATCAATGACTTTGCCGTTGACGCTTGCCACCACTGGCGTAGAAGGCAACGCAGGGGATTGAGCCCAAGAAGAAGACACGCCTAAAAAGCTCGAGCAAGAAAGAGCTAATGTGATCATCGACACACCCCATGTCGATTGACTTTCCCCTTTGAAAGACTTGATCGCGGCAAAGTTTTTGATCTTCATTTTGACTTTATTCCTCAATTGAACACAGTTGATGATTGATCAAAGCATTTAAAAATGCACAATCACCAACAATTTTACTGACTCGTATGCTCTGACAACAAGACCAAAGTCCTTTGTCCGGCACTCTCCACCACCACCGTCATGGGAAGTGCACCGGTAGGGATGGCTTTGACTTCAAAAACTTGACTTTGTGGATTGTAAGCAATCCACGAAGGCAAACTCTCGTTGCTGGGTAAAGAGACACGAACTTCCGACGGATTGACAATGGCTTGCTCTGGCATGGGAATGCTCACCATTGCCGAGCGATTCAGCGAGCCTTGGGGCAATGTGACAGCGATCAAACCCGTCGTGTTGAGCGTGGGGGACTTCAAAACATTGATCCATATAGTCGGTTGTGAAACATTGGAGGAAGGACTGATGGGGTCTGAGTTTGCAGCATTGGGGGCGACCGATCCATTGGATGGAATGGACAAGATCGAAGGGTTCACAGCGTTCGTCGTAGTGGGTGGTCCTTGTCCTTGTGGAGAAGAGACTTCCAGAGATTGCACCGGTGCGGGAGCACTTTGAATGCTGGATTGCATTGGAACGTTACCCGTGCTGGAGTTGAGGTCAGGCGCTCTTTGAGGATTTAGAGCACTGGGCACTGAGGGTTGATTTGCATTTGTTCCTTGCGCTTGTGCTTGTGCTTGAGTTTGTGCACTGGATGCATTGCTCAGGAGCTGAGCGGCCAACCCCATTTGAGAGCCAGCACCATTGACCATAGAACCAGGCGCAATGCTCGTGTTGGCAATATTTCCAGAACCCAAATTGGATCCAACATTTGAATTGGATGAGCTCTGGGCGTTACCCGTGTTCAAACCAGAGCCACCGACTCCCTCAGCCCCTGAACCAACAACCGTGCTGGAAGACCCAGGCGTGTTGCTTGTTGCTTGACCCACGCTTGAAGAGGTCGTGTTGCCCGAACTGATGGGTTGTGACTGAAGGGGTGGAGGTGGTACGGACAGAATCGCCAATTGCGCGTTAGACAAACCCGACAATTGAGATGGGGACAACGCAGAGATTTGAGAAGTGCTCAAGAAACCCAACTGAACAGTGCTGAAAGCTGATAACTGCGTGGGCGTGAAACCAGTCATTTGTTCGTCACTTAAGCTGGAAATCTGCGACCTGTTCAAAACAACGACTTGAGAGGGATTGATGGAGCCCAACTGCGCTGGACTCCATGCCGACAACGCATTGGCGCTTAAAACTGCGATTTGTGATGGCTGCAAAGCGCCAATCTGCATGGTGCTGAGAGATTTGATTTGGGGAACACTCAAGGCTGAGAATTGCCCCATGCTCAAGGAAGAAATAACTTGAGGAGCAATTGCTGAGATTTGACTGGGTAAGAATGCCTGCAATTGATTTCCACTTAAAACGCCCACTTGCTCCTTGCTCAGTGCATTCACCCCATCTGGGCTGAGCGCGCTCAATTGTGACGTTTGTAATGAAGCGAGCTGATTAGGGCTCAATGCACTCACTTGTGGAGCGGTTAAAGCAGATATTTGTACGGGCTTGAAAGCGCTCAATTGAGCGGGATTCAAGACAGAGATCTGGGCGATAGGGATTGCACCGATCTGCGTGGCACTCAAGGACTGAAGGAAAGTGCTACCCAATGAAGAGACCTGAGTGGTACTTAAACCAGCCACAGCATTACTCCCCAAAGCAGCCACTTGAGTTGGCGTGAATGTTGTCAATTGCTGAGGGGATAAAGCGGCCATTTGCGATGCACTCATGGCCTGCAATTGCACGGCATTGAGCTGTGTCAATTGAGCTTGATTTAAACTGGACAAGGCGCTTGGGCTCAATGAAGTGAATTGTGAACCGTTGATTGCATTCCACTGCGAAGGACTCAAAGCGCTCAGTTGCGTGGGTGTCAAAACAGACATCTGTGTGGGCACCAAGCCTTGAATTTGTGTGCTCGAAAAGCCAGAAATCAACTGCGTACTCAAGCCTGCAATCACACCTGGTGATAAGCCGCCAACTTGAGCAGCTGATAAAGCATAGACCGTTGGCGTTGACAGGGAGGCGAACTGAACACTATTGAGGGCAGAGAGTTGGCCAGGGGTCATGGCCTGAACTTGCGGCAAAGTGAGCGCCGCGATTTGTGAGCCACTGAGTGCAGCGACACTGGCAGGCTTTAAAGTGGAAACTTGCGAGCCTGAGAGGGATTGCAATTGCTGCCCACTCAATACACTCAATTGAGTCGGTGTCAGAGATGACAGTTGAGAGGGCGTCATCACTTGAAATTGAGGAGCCCCAAAATTAGCCAACTGGGCACTGGTCAGCAAACTTACACTGGCACCCGTGAACGCAGACAATTGAACAGGCGTCATGTTCACCAATTGAGCACTGGTGAGCGCTGCAACTTGTTGCGGCACAAAGGCTGCAATTTGCACGGGCGTGAAGGCCTGAACTTGAGGTGTATTGAACAAATTGATCTGATAACCCGTTAATCCTGATAGTTGAGACAGGGTCAAGGCTGCAATTTGTGGCGGGGTCAAGTTTTGGATTTGATCAGCTGAGAGCGTGGTGATCTGAGCACCACTCAAAGTGGAAACTTGTGCATTGCTTAAAGTGGGAGGAGGAGGTGGCGGTGCTACGATTGTGCTGGTGGTGTTGCGAACATAAGTGATCGAATAATTGGCGCCTCCATTGCCATCATTGATCACCACACCTGAGATCACAGTGGCTTTGGTTTTGTCTCCTGGCGATGGATCTACAAAGGCCACATTACCGCCAGTCAAACTGTCTCTTGCACCCGCGTTGGAGGCATTGCTATACAAGGTGCCTGAGAGCACCAAAGGTGAAGGAGCTGTGGTAGCGCCCGTCATGGCTGTTGTGCCGTCAAAGTTCTTGACGGCATCGGTGGCAGTGATGGTCAGTGGAGCTGGAGTGATCGAGACGGCACCAATTTGTGCATTCGTCACCGTGTAATTGCTTGCCAACCCAGTGCCATTGGCCAAGTTCAAACCTGTGACGCTGCTTAAAGTACTGGCAACATTCACATTGGCGCTGTTGGCCTGAGCAGACCCAGCAGTTAAAGTCAGTGTCTGACCCGCCACCCCAAGCACCGAGAGTGTTGGTGTAGACATGGCAGTGCTGCCATCATAAACTTTGGTGGCTCTGAGTGTGATGGGAGCTTGGGTAATGCTGCCATTGGTGTTGGTGTAACTGAAGTTGGCTTGCGGTACATAGTTGGCAGCACTCGCGCCTGCCAAGACCAATGAATTCAGGGCATAGGCCAGACCAGTTCCAACATTGGAGCTGCTAAAGGCACCTGAGGCCGAACCTCTGACATCATCTGCCCCCACCACATCCAGTAAATTGACACTGACATTGGCAATGGATACGCCTGCATCATAAACTTTACTGACTGCTGCTGGTGCAATACCAAGGGGTTTGGGATTGATGCTGCCTAGAGCATTGTTCAAACTCACAGAATAGTTGGCACCTTGGTTGCCATCGTTCAATGCAACAACACTGGGTACCAAAACACTTGCATTGGTGCCCAGTACGTTGGCTGAGACGTAATTCTCAGTCACTTGGATACCATCGCCTGCTTTGAGACCTGTGACCGTAGGGGCCGCAACGGAACTCAAAGTACCGTCATACACTTTGGTGTTCGTCAAAGCACTGAGCACCAAGGGTGCTGGCGAAATGGAACTGCTCGAATTGCTGGCATAAGTGATGCTGAAGTTTTGGCCGTTGTTGCCATCCACGACACCCACACTGTTGATGCTGACCGACTTTTGCGTGCCCGCATTCTTATTGTCATAAGAAAGTGCCACTGAGGAGACATAGTTGCCCTGTACATTCAGGGCGTTGGTAAGAGTGTTCAAGTCTGCCGCACTCGCTTGCGCTGCATTGGTCCCGTCATAAACCTTGGTGACCACGGGCGCTGTCAACGTTACCGCTCTTTGAGTGATGACCCCATTGTTACTGCTAAAGGCATTTCCAGAAAACAAGTAATAGTTACCAGCATCTGCGCCAGCAAGAGCCAGGCTACTGATACTGTAATTCAAATTTTGTCCGGCATTGGCAGAGGCATAAATCCCAGAGCCCGAAACAGTAACCAGATCTTGAGCCAAACGACCTTGTAAGCTTAAATTGGGTGTGGTGACGCTCACTCCCCCATCGTATATCTTAGAGGGTGAAGCACCGAGACTCAGCCCCAAAGGGTTTACCGTCAAGGAGCCCAAAATGACGGGACTCGATCCAGGTGTGAGGTTGGTACCGTTGTTGATGAAATTGCTATAAGAATAGGTATAACTGCCCGCTTTGACTTGACCCGATGTGCTGTACAAACCTGAGGGCGAATTGACCACAGGCGTCAAGCCTAAATTAAAACTCACACTCGATCCAGTAGCGTCTAAGTAGGTGTACGTCGTGCCCGTCACACCGGCCAGGCTCAAACTGTTGATGGTGGCACCAGCGTTGGTTGCATATTGCACCGAGCTTGGCATGTAATTGACGCTCGCGCCATAGACGTTGACCACGTTTGGAATTTGAATGACCAACTTGCCAGCCGGCAAGACGCTGAACTGGCCAGGCACGGTGGTGATTTGGTAATTGCTTGAAGAAAAGCCACTTGCGCTCAATGAATACACACCCGCTACCAAATCGGTACAAGTTGGGTTCACGGCGCAAGAAGCCGTCGGATGCGCAAGGGTGCCTTGGGTGATCACAGAAGAAAACTCACCGTTGACCAAGCCGCTATAACTCACGCCAGCAAATCCCACAGGGTCACTCTGCGTGACAAATTTGGATGAATCATTGACCGTGATGGTCAACGGCGCCTTGGTGATCGTAGCCGTTGTGGTACCGCTAGAGACACTGTAATTTCTGGCCAAGCCGCCCTGAGTGCCATTGCTGAGGGCATAGCTCACATTCACAGTTTTGGCCACCCCAGCGTTCGCATCGGCAAAAGCCGCATTGGCAAAAAGACCTAAAGTCTCTTGACCCACCAAGCCTACAAGTGTGCCAGCTCCGCTGACTTGGGCATTGGTCAAGCCGTCGTACACCTTGTCTGAAACAGTGGTCCCTGAGACGCTGATCAACTTCGGTGTGATGGTTCCCGTCAAACCTTGAGGTTGAATCAAACGATAGTTGTTGGCGCTGCTGCCTGACAACAAATCGCTGGCCGTCACACCAATGTTTGTATTGGCATTGACATCGTTAAAAGCACCCGCTTGGGTCAACAAGACCGTGTCTCCCGCGAAAACACCACTCAATGTGCCTCCGGTTAACGTGGCGGTATTGTTTCCATCATAGGCTTTGGGCGAGACGCTGGTGTTCAAAACCGTAAGAGGAGCGGGTGTGATCGAACTGCTGCTGTTGGAGGCAAACGTAACACTGTAGTTGTGCCCATTGTTTCCGTCGGACAAAGTCACCGCCGATAAATTGAGTGTTTTATTGGTACCCACTGCTGATGTTGCGTAGGACAAGGTGGCGGTACTGACCGTATCGTTGGCAACACCCAATTGTGCACTGAGGGCATTGAGATCAGCTGCACTCGCGGTGTAATTGACTGTTGCATCATAAATCTTACTGACGCTTACTGGCGTCAAGGTGACACTTTTTGGAGCAATCAGGCCATTGTTGCCACTGAAATTCGAACCCGTTGAGATGATGTAATTCGATTGATCCGCACCAGACAGTCCCAGTCCACTGAGGCTGTAAGAGGCCGATGCGCTGGCATTGACGGTGGAGAAGCTACCCGTTCCCGAAACACTCACAACATCGTGAGGCAACACACCCGACAAGGATAAATTCGTATTGCTCATGGCCGTTGTGCCATCGTACGTTTTAGTGGGCGCTGCTGAAAGCGTCAAACTCAAGGGGGTGATATTCAACGCGCCCACATACACAGGCGCACTGGTGAAGTGATTCAACACCGTTTGGTACGAAGTGGCCGCAATGGAGTAGTCACCAACAATTGGATTTCCACTGGTACTCAAATTGGTCCCATTGGGCACAACTGGAAGAGCTTGCAAGGTGAAGGTGATGGAGCCTTGAGCGTTGTCACTGTAGGTCAATTGATTGCCAACGCGCGAGCTCAGCGTCAGATTGCTGATGGTGTTGCCTGTCGGTGACATGTAGCTGACAACACTGGGCGTGAAGCTCAGAGCTGTACCGTAAGTCACGCTCATGTTATTGGTTCTGACCAATACGGCTCCAGCGGGAACGATCGAGTAGTCCCCACGGACGTAACTGATCGCATAATTGCTTGACGTGACCGCTGAGGGAACCAAGACACCCGTATAGGTACCGGTGTCTTGGACCAAGGCATTGCTTCTGCTCACCCCGGGGATTGCACTCAGCTGAGCAACACCCTCTCCAGCTACAAAGCCTGAATACGTGACGCCTGCAAAATTCTGGGTATCCGTTTGCGTCACGAATTTGGCATCCGAGACGGCTGTGATGACCAATGGGGCTGGGGTAATGGTGCCATTGACAGTGTTGGCAACGACTTGATAGTTGTGACCAGAATTGCCATCGTTGACAACGGCCGATGGTGTCAAGACATTGGCGAGACCAACGTTTTTATTGGCGTAAACCTCTGTCGCATTGGCCGAATCTGTCCCTTTCAGTCCAGCCACAACAGGGATGGCAGATGCTGTGGTCGTGCCATCATAAACTTTTGAGTTGGCAACCGCGGTCAGGGTCAAGGTCGCAGTAGAAATGGTGGCTGAGGAAGTCGCAGTCGTATTGTTTAAGGTGTAGTTACTTGCGTTTCCATTGGCCACAGATGCAATGCCAATTCCACTGACATTGACAGTTTGTAGCCCTGCATTTTTGTTCGCAAATAAAGCAGATGCCGAATTGAAGCTGACGGTTTGTCCAGCCACCGCATCAAGTGTGCCAAGGGTGACTGTGGCGGTCGTGTTGGCATCATAGGTCTTACCCAGTGCGACCGCGTTCACCGTCAAGGGCTTGGGATTGATGGTGACACTGTTGCTGGTGTTGGTGGCGGGTACAGCACTGTAGGCCTGGGTCAATTGATAATTACTGAGAGATGCAGTGGATCCTGCCCCATTCAAAGTGATGGATTTCACATAGTTGCTGCTGTTATCCAGCACCTGAGAAGAATTGACCAAAACACTGGCAATGGAGAAAACCTGCCCACCTTGAAGTCCCGTGACCACAGGCGCTTGGCTGGGTACAAGTGTCGTGCTTCCTGTGTAAGTTCCCACCACAGCAATTCCAATAGGCGCTTTGGTGATGCTCAAAGATGAGCCCGAGCTGCTGAGCGCTGCGTAATTAGAAGCCAAAGCGCCATTGTTACTTGTGCCCAATGTCAGTCCGTTCGTATTGAGCAAGGAAATGGGTGTAGTCGTGGCATCTGCTTGCGAGATATTGCCAACTGCACCATTTCCAGTGACGCTGAAAGTCTGCCCATTGACACCATTGGCAGTTAACACTTGTCCTGGAACTGCAGTGCTGGCACTGTAGACCATCGTACCGCTCAGAGTAAGCGCTGCTGGGGTCACCGTAAAAACATTCGTTGACGAGGTCAAGGGAGAGATGTTGTTGTAGGTGGGGTAGAGGTAATAATTCGACAGCACAGCAGTTGTGGTGGCTGTGTTGGGTATGATTTGAGTGATGTAATTGTTCGCACCCACATTGGCGTTGCTGATCACCAGTGATGCAATATTCAAGGTCTGACCCACAAACAAACCCGACACGCTCGGCGCAGAAGTGGGGACAAAGGTGGTTGAGCCCGTGTAAACACCCGTCCCAGAAATACCTAAGGGTGCTGGGCTCAGTTGGACCGAGTTGGTGGTCGTGGTACCCAGTGTCGCATTGGGCGCCAAAGTGAGTGAATAGTTATTCATGCTCATGGCTGCCGAGTGAACCCCTAAATTGATGGCACTCACATAGTTGGTGGCGTTGTTGGCAACATTGGCGTTGTTGACCGTGACGTTTGTGATGCCACTAACAGTCTCATTGTTTTGTAAACCTGTCAGGCTAAAGGAACTGGGCACAACAGTGGTGGAGTTGCTGTAAGGCGCTGTGATGGACACCCCCAAGGGGGCCTTGTTGATCGTTGCACTGACCAAGGAGATTGCATAATTCGTGTTGGACAACACAAATGTGTTAGAGGCAAAACTGCTGTAAGGCGTTGAATTGGCATTGGGGCTACTGACAACACCAGAACCCGATACCAGTGTGGGGTAAAGGTCACCAGCGTAGGTGGTGCCCGAAAATGTATATGCATTCGTCACCGCAAAACCGGCTAAACCGTCATAAGTCTTGTTGATGCTCAAGCTCAATGGGGCCGCAGCCATGGTGAACACATTGCTGGTGTTGGTGGAGGGCTGTGCGTTATAGCCAGCATTCAAAATGTAATTGGACAAAGACATCGAACTCGACTTGGTACCCAATGCAATGGAGGTGACAAAGTTGCTTCCATTGTTTGCCACATTGGCATTGGACACACTCAAACTCGTTAAGCCACCCACCGTGTCTGCTCCCAAAAGGCCATAGAGGGCAAAGGAAGTGGGCACCAAGGAGAGGGTTGAATTGAAAACACCCGAAGCGTTGATGCCCAAAGGTGCTGGGCTCAGCGTGATCAAGTTCGTGTTGCTTTGCTGAAGGGTTGCCAATTGAGAGGTGTTCAAGACGTAATTGGCCATATTGGCCGTTGCCACATTGACATTGATGGCACTCACATAATTGCTGGTGTTGTTGGCGACGTTTGCGTTGCTCAAGACCAAACTGGTGATGCTGGTGACGCTCTCAGCCCCTTGGAGTCCTGTCAGCTGAAAACTGGTGGGCACCACCGTCGTTCCACCTGAATAAACCGCAGCAGCACTGATACCCAGAGGGGCCTTGTTGATCACTGCACTGACCGTACCAATGGAATAGTTGGAATTGGACAAGGCAAATGTGTTCGTCGTCAAAGTGTTGTAATTGGCTGCGTTGGCGCTACTGGTTGTTGCCCCTCCTGCGGCAATGGTGGGCATTGAATCGTTGGCATACAAAACGCCAGTCAAACTGTAAGCATTCGCATTGGAAAAGTTCGCAGTCGAATCATAGGTCTTTGAAATGCTCAAGCTCAGTGCTTTTCCAATGAAATTGAAATCGTTGCTGG
>CAIZIT010000109.1 GCA_903933115.1 uncultured Burkholderiales bacterium | reverse complement strand
GGACTTGGCGGTTCGATTGGGCCTGGGCTACCCCAAAGGCCCTTTGGCCCTTGGTAACCACTTGGGTGCAGAGAACATCCTTGAGGTGCTTTTTAATTTGCAAACGGTGTATGCCGATCCTCGCTACAGGCCAAGTCCATGGCTCAGAAGAAGAGGCGCATTGGGCTTAAGTTTGTTGCACGTGGAGGCTTGAGGGCGATCATGAGCAGCGCACAACTCAAAAGCACGACCTTGGGACAAACCATGGTCCTCACCTTGTCCAACCCCTTGGCCAGAAACGCCATGACGCCCGAGATTTACGCGGCAGGGGTGGAGGCCTTCACCCAAGCCGATGCCAATGACCGCATCAAAAGCATTTTGATCCAAGGCGAAGGTGAACACTTTTGCGCCGGTGGCAATGTCAACCGTTTGCTCGAACAAAGGTCCCTCCCCCCTCACACCCAAGAAGCCCATTTGGATGTGCTCGCCTCTTGGGTGGAGAGCATTCGCACTTGCTCCAAACCCGTTGTGGCCTGTGTGGAGGGTGCGGCGGCCGGGGCGGGGTTCTCCATCGCCTTGGCTTGTGACTTCTTGGTCGCCGCTCAAAACAGCGTCTTTGTGATGGCCTACATCAACATCGCCTTGTCCCCAGATGGCGCGGGCAGTTGGCACTTGGCCCAACAACTGCCCAGAGCCCTTTGCTCAGAGATTTTGATGCTGGGGGGTCGTCTGGGCGCTGAGCGCTTGCACCAATTGGGCGTGGTCAATGAGGTGGCCCCTCCGGGTCAAAGTTTCAACAAAAGCATGGCGCTTTGTGAGCAACTCAATCAAAAAGCACCCAATGCACTGGTGCACATCAAGCAGCTCTTGAACCAGGCCAAAGGCCAAAGCATTTCGAGCCACATGGCCCATGAGAAAGCCGCCTTTGTGGACAACCTCTACCACCCCAATGCGCAAATTGGGCTCGATGCCTTTCTTCAAAAAAAGGTGGCCCAATACCCCTGAGGAGCCCACTGAGGCAAGCATCTGCGTCTGAAGTCCAACATCTGGAGTCCCAAGCATGAACGCCATGGATCAACATTTCTCGGGCACCCAGGATGTGCCGCCTAGCAGGTCCATCCAACTGGAGCAGTTGACCTCTTGGATGAAGGCAAACATTGATGGCTTTGAGGGACCCTTGAGCGCTCAACTGTTCAAAGGCGGACAATCCAATCCGACATACTTGCTGAGCACCCCTCGTCGCCAATATGTCATGCGCTCCAAACCGGCCCCTCTTGCCCAGTTGCTGCCCTCAGCGCATGCCATTGAGCGCGAGTTCAGGGTCATGCGGGCCTTGGAGGGCAGTGCGGTGCCCGTGGCCAAGATGCTTGCCCTTTGCAGCGATGAGGGGGTCATCGGGCGGGCATTTTTCATCATGGAGATGGTGAAGGGTCGGGTGTTTTGGGACCCCTCCTTGCCCCACTTGGCCTTGCCCGAGCGCCAAAGCCTCTACCAAGAAATGAATGCGGTGATCTCGCATTTGCACACGCTGGACATCACGGCCTGCGGCTTGGCCGATTACGGTCGAGCGGGCAACTACTTTGAGCGCCAAATTTCGCGCTGGAGCCAGCAGTACCTGTCCTCGCAGACACAACCCATCCCCCAAATGGAGCGACTTATAGAGTGGCTTCCCAAGAACATCCCCTCCTCGGCTCGCACCGAGCACGTGTGCCTCGTTCACGGCGACTACAGGCTCGACAATTTGATCTTTGATGAGACGGGCACACGCATCTTGGCCGTTTTGGACTGGGAGCTGTCCACTTTGGGCCACCCTTTGGCCGACTTCAGTTACCACTGCATGTCGTGGCACGTGACGCCCGAGCACTTCAGGGGCATCTTGGGTCACGATTTGAAGGCGCTTGGCATCCCTAGTGAGGAGGAATACATCGCGAGGTACTGTGAGCACACGGGACTCTTTCAGCCCAAAGACCTCCAAGCAGACTGGGCCTTTTTTCTCTCCTACAATATGTTCAGAATGGCGGCCATCTTGCAAGGCATTGCCAAGCGAGCACAAGTGGGCACCGCCTCCAGCTCCCAGGCTCAAGGGGCTGGTGAGCGAGCGAAACCGATGGCTGAGTTGGCATGGAAATACGCGCAAATGTGTTGAGGCCATCGATCACGTCAAGCTCAATGCGTGACCTCACCTGGTGGGTCTACTCGCTGGGTCACAGCCCTTTCTTGCTGGCCCTCCTTCAAGGCTCTTCTTTTTTTTAACTCTCACTTCGATAGGTTCATCCATGCTCAAAGTCTACACTTGGCCCACGCCCAATGGTCACAAAGTCCACATCATGCTCGAAGAATGTGGCTTGAAACTCGATCGCGACTGGCAGGCCATTCCAATCAACATTGGCAATGGAGACCAATTCACGCCTGAGTTTTTAAAGATCAGCCCCAACAACAAAATTCCCGCCTTGGTGGACCCTCACGGACCCGATGGCAAACCCATTCACCTCTTTGAATCAGGCGCCATTTTGCTTTACTTGGCCTCCAAGTACGGCAAATTCCTTCCCAAAACCGATCGCGCCAAATTTGAAGTCTTGCAGTGGTTGATGTTTCAAATGGGTGGGGTGGGACCGATGCTTGGGCAAGCCCACCATTTCAGGATCTACGCGCCCGAGAAAATTGACTACGCGGTGAACCGCTACACCCAAGAGGCCAAGCGTCTTTACAACGTGATGAACAAACGGCTCGAGCAAAGCGCCTTTCTTGGAGGCGCCAAGTACTCCATCGCCGACATGGCCGTCTACCCTTGGCTCAGAAGTTGGCAAAACCAAGGCATTGACTGGGCCGATTACCCGACCCTTAAAGCTTGGTTTGATGCGATCGACCAACGAGCGGCTGTCCAAAGAGGGGTGAGCGTGTTGGCCAACCTGAGAAAGCCGGTGCACGATGAGAAGTCCAAGGAGATGCTCTTTGGACAAACGCAGTACCAAAAGCGATGAATGGGATGATTGCCATGAAGCAGATCATGGCCTGAGCTCGGGCTGAGCTTGGGCCGTCTTTTGCTTTGATGGGCCCCTTTTAGGCTGATACCTTAAGAGGTCTTCATAGGCCTTCATGGGCCTTCATGGGCCTTCATGGGCCCCATGAACCCCATCTCATCCCCACCCACTTTGAGAGCGGGGCCTCCTCCTAAGCGCTGGAGCTGAGGGAGATGAGGGAGATGAGGGTGATGCTCAACAAACGGCTCTCTCCTCTAAGCGCTTTACTTCACCAAAAGCGAGCAGCGGCTGTACGCGTTCTTCACCACAGCCACACTTTGGGGGTCACAGTTGGCATCCATCACCACGATGTTGCCAGCACTGTTCTTTAAGAACTGCGCACTCACCCCGTCGGTGTTTCTCACCGCCACCATCATGGAAGGGATCACCTCGCCCCATGTGGCCTCAGAGACTTTGGCCACACGCATCATGGTCTGAGTGGGGTCTTGTAAATTGAGGTAGAAAAACCCGGCTTCGTAAAAGACGTCAAAGCTCTCCATCGAGGTGATGGGAAAGAGCAAAGCGTAGCTGCTGTTGGCGTAAAAGAAGGTTCCGCTTTGAGGGTTGGAGATCACGGTGTCGGGGGAGCCTTTGATCCAAACGCTGGGGCGACCGTTGCTGAGACTTCCCATCAAAAACAGATCCAAGCGTTTACTGGCGCTTGGGATGATTTGCACGCTGTGCAGCTGAGTCGGAATCATCGAGTTTTGCAAGTTGTCGATGATTCGACTGGGCGCCAGATCAAAACTTCGATCGTTGCTCAATAAACTCTGATTGGCCAATAAGACAATGGGCGCTTGGGTGGGGTCGACCAAGACCAAATCCATCAAACCATCTGCGTTGAGGTCGGCCGCAGCCGCTTGATAGGCTTTGAATTGGTAGGGCGTCATGGATTTGTCGTGCAGCGTGATTTTTTGGAAAACGCCTGTTTTTGCATCGCTCAAATACAGCAACTGGCTCTCTTTGCCGTTGGCTGCACTGCCCTTACAAGTGACCATCACATCATGGCGCTGGTCCCCATTGAAGTCGGCCGTGATGGCAAAACTCGCTTCTTGGCAACCCACGGTGTCTTTGAGCACGAAAGCGGTTCGGTCCACCCATTGACCCGCCTCCATGTGAAAGAAGTGGGCGCTGGCAAGTCCCGCTGGGGAGTTCACCATCACAAAGGCCGAGAACTGCCCCACCCCTTCTCTGAAGAAGTCCCCAAAAGTGATGGCGTTTCGCGTATCCAGGTCGACCACGGGGACGCCCAAAATACTGGCCACATTCAAAGAAGGCACCAAGAGTTTGCGGGCGTCTTGTTTGTACTCGTAGGAGGTGGAGAAAACGGAGGAAGGCGGCGCATTCAACACCACAGGCAAATTGACCGTGTTGGTGGGGGGCAAGGTGGAGCCGGGAACGCCCCCATTGGTATCGGGTGTGCCCGTGCCCGAGCCACAAGACCAAAGAGCGAGCGACATGATCGCCACCGACAAGCATGAGCCGACCCCTCGCCAAGTGGTCTTTGCCAAAGTTTCACGAGCCAATCGCTTCATAATCATTACAATTGAGATGCCGTCAAGCACCAGTTAGAACCCATAGGCCCAACAATTCCCCAAGCCGAGAACTGTTGTACAGAACGCAAAAGGCTTTGACCACAGCAACGCCTTGCTGATAAAGTGGGATACTGACCCCGAACGTACCGCACCTTGCGTTTGAAACCATTGTATCGACTCCAACGACCCCAATCATTAGCGCATGAGAACCTTTATTTCCATTTTGGCCCTTTTGGCTCTCCTCCAAAGCAGTTGTGTTTGGTCCGAGGACAGGCCTGAGCCCAAATACAAACCCTATCCGGTCAAAAAAAGCACTGAGGGCAAGGATGAGGACGCCAGCAACAAAGCCAGCAGCACCAAGTTGGGCTCGGCCGGCAGCTCCTCGAGCACCAGCTCCATGCTCTCTGCCAAGCCCTTTGGTGTGGAGCCCAGCCAGTCCTTGAAGCACAGACCGCCCACATCGGGCAAAGAACCCATGCTCAGACTGGACGCCAAACTCAAGCCCCTGACCGAACCCGTTTATGAAAACGACCGTTTCACCTTCTACGACTGCCAAGGCGTCTTGGGCGCGTGGTTCCAAGAGTTGCTGACCGCGGAGATGAATTACTTCAATGAGTTGGTTGAGTTGCCCATGGTCAATGGCCAAGCTTGTGTGGTGAGCATCGGAACGCCCAAGAGTTTGACCGCGGGAAGAATCAACGTGCAGTTGTATGCCAGCACACGGCAAATGAACGACTGTGTGAGAGACGATCGGTGCACGATTTTTAGAAGCGTGAGCTTGCTGCCCAGAGAGGACAATGTTTACCGCAGCTACTTTTTGTCGGATTTGAACAGAAAGCTGATCTCCCAGCAATGCGTCACCTCCAAAGGTAAGCTCTACCCCGATACGACTTGTTACACGGTGGATTGAGCCCTTTGATGAAGCCCTGAGATGGGTGGATGCTCTCGCATCAAAAGCTTCGGTGGGAGGGAGGCCTATTTGGATTCAAGCGCCGCCAAGCACTGAAGGGCTTGGCCCTCAGTGGAGGCTTCTCCAGCTGAGCTACCCGCTGAAGACGTCATTGAAGGCAACCTCGGAGGCGACATCTGAAGCGGCATTGCAGGCTCCCTCCACAGGGCTGCATTCAAGACTTTGGCAGTTCGGTCGAATCATCATGAATCCACTTGTTTTATGAACCTCTCTACCCTACCCCTTTTCAGCTCCATCAAGTCCCCTTGCAGCCTGCAAGCGCCCTTGAAGCCCACGCGTGCTCTGGCCCGAAGATATGCCCTCATCGGGATGCTTTTGGTGTGTTCGAGCCTGCTTGCCCTTGCACCTGAGGCCATGGCCAATTCGGGGCATGAAGAGCCCAAGAAGGAGGAGCCCAAAAAAGAGGAGCACGGTGCCAAAAAAGAAGAGCACGGCGCCAAGAAAGAGGAACACGGCGAGAAAAAAGAAGAACACGGCGCCAAGAAAGAGGAGCATGGCGAGAAAAAAGAAGAGCATGGTGCCAAGAAAGAGGAGCACGGCGGCGGTGGCCACGGCAAAGAAGAAAAAAAGGCCGAGCGACCCAAGAGAACCTTTGAAGGCATTGAGCCCCTTTTTTACTTGGACGAAAAGAGAAGACCCTTTGCCGAGCCCTTTCACAAAAAGGAGGAAGAAGAGTTCTTTCTTTGCCGAGCCAATGTGGGTGAGTGGTACCGAGAGATGAATGCCAATGATTTCAACACCTTGGCAGAAAAAAATGGCATCGCCAAAATCAGCGGATCCACCTGCGCCTTGCACCTCGTGCCCTCCAACAAGGGCAAGAAGCTGCCCTATATTTTGCTTGAGTTCTACACCAACTCAGACTCCATGAGAGAGTGCATTTTGACGGAAGAGTGCAGCGAAGTGCGCACCGTGATCATGTACATCAAGGACAAAACCCTTTACCGCAACTTCATCATCACCGATGCACATAAACACGTGCATAAACAATACTGCTTGAACAACAAGAGTGAGATCATTGCAGAAAAAGCCTGCTGGAGATACTTCCAAGACTTGGCCTACAAGAAGCTCCAAGAGGCGGAGAACGTGAAAGAGGAAGTGCCGGAGGAAAAGCCCAAGAGGCGACGGGCTCAGCGCAAAGAGGAGTGAGAGGTCTCGGGGCGCAGACCATGAGATGAACTGAAGGTGGTGTTCTATGGGGATGCTTTCCCCTTGGCGCCGTGGCCTAGATGGCTCGAGCGACCTGCACCTGATCGCACTCACCTAAGTTCACCCAAGTTCACCGATGTTCACCGACGTTCATCCACCCTCACCTGCCCACACTGGGGCTTACCAAAGCGAACCCACCTAAAAATTCCGCAGCCTATCAATGCACATACGGATGACCATATGGTTGGGAATATGGTTGGGAATAGGGTTGCGCATAGGGGTCAATTTTTGGGAATATGTGGCAGAGGTGTAAAGGTGTTCAGCGAGCCAAGGGGATAAAAAACTCCGCTGCTCTCTTAAAGGGCAGGCCCACCTGTTGCACCTGCTCGTTGATCAAATCGACCATCCCTTGATCAATGCCGCTCGGGTGCTCATACACCTCCATCCAAGTTTCTAACCCCTCGGAGGACACCTCGGGACGCCTGAGCAAGGAAGCCTCCACAAGGCCCTTACCCGTTGAGCTCAACTTGTCCAAGATGCCCTTTTGCAGCTCTTGCACCACACCCAGCCAGCGATCGTGCTCTGCCTGGGGGACCTTGTAATAGACAAAAAGTGTTTGTTGATTCATTCGTTGATCCAGAGGTGCTTGTGGCCCAAAAGGGGAGCAGAGAATTACATTTTCTCCATTTTGAGCGCATTGACCAAGTTGTTCCATTTGTCGATTTCATTGGACAAGAGGTCCCTCAGCTCATCGGGTGTGCTGCCTCTGGAGTCGATCCCGACCTCCATGAACTTTTGTTTCACATCGGGCATGTTCAAAATCAAATTCAACTCACGGTTCAAGCGCTCGACAATGGCCTTGGGCGTCTTGGCTGGGGCAGCAAGACCGTTCCAGGCCATGACGTCATAGCCCTTCACGCCACTTTCATTGATGGTGGGCACATCTGACAGGCCCTTGAAGCGGCTCGCTGAAGAGACAGCAAGGGGACGAATTTCCCCACTCTTGATGAGCGCCATGGAGGGAGAGATGATCTCAAAGGCCACAGAGATGTCCTTGCTCTTTAAGGCCATCATCAAGGAGGGCGTGGTCTTAAAGGGCACGAGCGTGGTGCGCAGCCCAGCCATGCTCACAAAAAGGTTCGCTGACATGTGCTGGCCGCTGCCAATGCTCACAGAGCCAACGTTGTACTTCTCTGGATTGGCACGCGCTTTATTAATGAAGTCTTGAACACTTTGAATGTCAGAGTTTTTGTCCACCAACATCAACACGTCAAAAAAGCCCATGGCCGAAATCGGCACAAAGTCTTTCTTGATGTCATAGGGCAATTTCTTAAAGAGGGCTTGGCTCACCGCATTGCCATAATTCATGTGCAGCAATGTGTAGCCATCGGGGTCGGCTTTGGCCACCATCTCACCGGCCACAATGCCGCCAGCGCTTGGGCGATTGTCCACCACCACTTGCTGGCCCAAGGCATCAGAGAGTTTTTGCGCAACCAGCCTCGCAGTGATGTCGGCCACTCCCCCGGCGCCATATCCCAAGACCAAACGAATCGGTTTATTGGGGTAGTTTTGCACGGTTTGTGCCTCTGCACTGAAGTTCACAACCGAGCTCAAAACCGAGCTCAGCATCAAACCCAAGCCCAGTTGGAGCACTGACTTTAAATTGAGGGTTGGTGACCGTTTTGTTTTCATCACAATACTTCCTGATGGATCTTTAAAGGTTGGTTTTCTTGCCCATGCCAGCCCAACGGGTGACCATGGAGGTCTCGATGTCAAAGAGATCGAGCGCGCGGCCCACACTGTGGTTGACCATGTCATCGAGCGTTTGGGGTCTGGCGTAAAAGGCGGGCATGGGGGGCATCAAAATGGCCCCATTTTCATTGGCTTGGGTCATGGCTTTCAAGTGCCCGGCGTGCAAAGGGGTCTCTCGGACCATCAAGACCAGACGACGGCGCTCTTTGAGCACGACATCGGCCGCTCTTGACAACAAAGAGGTGGTCATGCCGTAAGCAATCTCCGACAAAGAGCGAATGGAGCAAGGCGCCACAATCATCCCCATCGTTTTGAAGGAGCCCGAGGAGATGGTCGCACCAATGTTTTTGGCATTGTGCACATGGGTGGCCAAGCTTTGTACCTCCTCAATGCTCATCTCAAGCTCCGTGGCCAAAGTCATCTTGGCCGAGTCGCTCATGACCAAATGGGTCTCGATATCGGAGTGCTGCAGGACTTGCAAAATGCGCACACCATAAACGATGCCCGAAGCACCACTGATGCCCACAATCAGACGTCTGGGCTCAGAGGAGGACACAGAGAGCTTGGGCGTCGTGCTGCTCGGCTTGACTTTGGAAGTGGCCTTTGCCTTTTTGATGGTCGTCGTGCTCAAGGTGTTTCCTGTTCGTTGAAGAATTACTGCTCATCGGGGCGAAACTTGCTCTCGGCCTTGACGTCGTTTCTTTGTTGTTTCAAGCTGATCAAGCCGTTTTCCAAGTAGCGCCCTGTGGCCGCTCTCTTGGCCGCCTCATCCCACTGGGGCAACCAGTCGCCCAAGGAGTAACCAAACCAAGGCGCTTGGGGGCGCAATTTGGGCAGACCCAATTCTTCCCAAATCGCTTTGGACTTCTCCATGTATTCCCGGGTGGGCAAGGCCAAGGGCGGCATGTCCGATTTCATGGTGGCGTCCATGAGAAGTGTGGAGTCCTCCTCACCATCGTTTTCTCGCTTCGGACCGTGACCCTGGCCTCGGTGGTCCAGAGTTTGCACGTCCACGGTCGGGTTCATGCGGTAAGCCATGGCCCACAAAATCGCATCCGCATTGTCGGGATCGATGTCTTCATTGACCGCGATACAAATCTTGCCGCAGTCGCCTTTGAAGAAGGCAGCGCCATAAAGCGCACGCCACACTTCGGTCTTGGGCAAAGACTTGTCCACCGTGATCACCGTGACCCTCAATAGACCCGTCAATGGCTCATGCAAAGAGACCTTTTGCACGCCTCGGATGCCCAAGGTGTTTTTGAGGTACGACAAGAACAAGGGTTCGTAGGCCACGCGCTTGATCACGCTTGACTCAGAGGGCGCGACTTGGCTGATGTAGGAGGGAATGACGGGCTTTAAGCGATGCGTGATGGCCGTGATCTTCATGGGCAAGTTGAACTCCTCAAGCGCCACATGGCCATGGGACTCGCCAAAGGGGGCTTCTGGCTCCAAGAATTCCAAATCGATCTCGCCCTCAATGACAATCTCCGCTTGAGCGGGCACGTTCAAAGGCACACTGTGAGCAGGGGTCACTTGAATGGGCACACCGGCAAGTCCACCCGCCACCTCAAACTCATCCATGCCAATCGGCAGCTTTTGTGGGCCCATGAAAGCGACCAAGGGCGGGCAGCCCAAAACCACCGCACAGGGCATGGTTTTATGGCCCGCTTTTTTCCATTCTTGATAGTGCAAATAACCACCTGCCCCGCCTACACGCGTGGCCATCCTGACGACCATTCGGTCTGAGGCCTTCAAAGCACAGCGGTAAGTGCCCATGTTTTGAACACCGGTCACAGGGTGCTTGGTGATGACGTTGGTGGCCGTGAGCGTGGGCGCACTGTCAAAGCCTGGTGTGGAGATCGGAATGGGCAACATGTCCAAGCCCTTGCCCTCGCCGAGCAAATCCGCGCCCTCATGGATCACCTCTTGGCACACGGCCTTGCTCACCACCACCGGTGCAATGGGGTGCTGGATGGCTTTGTCCCATTTCTTTTGAATGTCCTCAACTGCACACCCCATGCCCACCCCGTAAACGGCTCTGTTGGCGGCCAAAGCGCCGACCACCACGGGAATGTCGTACTTTCTGCCCTGTGCGTTGACAATGTTGGTGAACAAAAAGGCTTTTCTCTCCGCCTCATCCATCCCCCCCACAAACTGCCACCTCACCAAAGGGTGCAGCTCGGCATCTTTGTCAATGGCGCGATCAATGACTTGCAGCAAACCGTGCTGCTGAAGGGACTTCAAGTGGTCGTGCAAATCGGGGTATCCGGTGTGTTCTTGGCTCATAGACTGGCTTTTTGAATAAAGAGTAAGGAATTGAAGAAGGCAAGCATTGAAAGGCGCTATTGTCTCCCAAACGAGAACGCCTGGCTTGAGAAAATCTCACACGTCATCACCCCAAGTTCAAAGCACCGTTCAAAGCCAGGATCAAAGCCCACATCAACGTCCAGAGCAACGTCCAGAGCAACGTCCAAAGCACCCTTGGCGACTGGGCCAATGCCTAGGGACATGGGCTCACGGGCGATCATGGGGTCTTCCAGCCCATGCTCTCTGAGAGTTGCTCAATCGATTGCTCCGTGTCTTTGCCCTCTTTGAGCAACCACTCACAAAAACTCTCCATGCTGGGCATGGCCATCAAGGTGCTGGAGAAATTGGCATAGTACATGCGCTGGCGGCTGCCGAACAAGCCAAAAGGCGCGCACAAGCGCCCTGCAATGATGTCATCGGCCACCAAAAACAAAGGCACCAACACCACCCCCAAGCCCTCTATGGCCGCTTGCAAGGCGAAGTACATTTGCTCAAATTGCAGGGTGCTTTGATGCGACAGATCGCTCCACTTGTTGTGCTCAATGCCCTCGCGCCACTGCTGCCAACTCACGGGCTCCGTGTCGTAGCTGATCAAGGTCTGGGACTCAAGGCCTTTGGGCGTGCTGAGCGCTCCCCCGTCCAGCAAATCGGGATGGCAAATGGGCACAATGGTCTCGGTCATGAAGGGCACACTTTGCATGTTCGCAAAAGGTTGCAAAGCCCCCCTGATGGCCAAATCGTATTGCCTGGCCTCGAAATCAATGGGCTCTGTGGACGTGGTGAGCTTGACCTCAAGCCCCTCACGTCGCCTTTGAAAGGCCGATATCCTGGGGATCAACCACCGCATGGTGAAGGTTGGCGGAGCGTTCACCCGAATGACCAAGGGCTGGGTCTGGTCCATCAATTGCATGGCACTGACGGAGATGCGGTCCAAGGCCGGGGTGACCGAGGCCATGAAGGTCTTGCCCTCCTCGGTGAGCATCAAATGGGACTGATTGCGCTTGAAAAGACTCACCCCCAGCCACGTCTCGAGCATGGCCACTTGCTTGCTGATCGCACCGTGGGTGACAAACAATTCTTTGGCGGCTTTGCTAAAGCTCACATGCCTGGCAGCAGCCTCAAAGGCGCGAACGGCATTCAAAGGCGGTAATTTTCTCAAAAAAGTTTTCTCCTCAATTCCCTGGTCTTCCCGCGCAACAGCACTTGGATTTTGGTTGCCATCCAGTTCAAAACAAAATTATCCCTCAAGCTGTGAGTTTTTCTCTCACCTACAGAAAAAAAATTTTGAACATTTTGATGAGCGCTGAACTAAAAGTACCCTTTTGATGAGAAAACGACTCCGCACTGGATGTGAGTTTTAGTCTTTTCAAAAGATTAAAATAATGACCATGGTGGTGCTCCATCTGGCCTTTTGGGGCCGAGGCCTTGGCCCATGTTGACCCAAGTCCCTCCCCCCCCATCAAAAGCCAGTCGAGCGTTTCTGCCCTTTTTTGCACGTTCAAACCTTGATCTTTTTTTTCCTTTTTTCGCATTCTTTAATTGCCAGAGTCAAGGCGCTCCCCTTTGGAGCGATGCACTCTGACCCCTCAGACACAACGGGACACCCCTATCCATGAAAGCAGCACCCTTTGATTACGTCTTGGCCCAAGACTTGGACCAAGCACTGGGCTTGATCGACGAGAACGGCGCAGATGCCAAACTGATCGCTGGAGGTCAAAGCTTGGTGCCCATGATGGCCATGCGTTTGGCAAGACCGCAGTTGTTGGTGGACATCAACCGCTTGGCCGAACTCAAGCAAATTCACTTCACCCCAGAGCACATCTCCATTGGAGCCGGTGTGCGACAAAGGGATGTGGAGTTCAATGCCCAAATCCACCAAAGCGTTCCCCTCTTGAAGCACGCTTTGTCGTGGGTGGGCCACATCCAGACCCGCAACCGTGGCACCATTGGGGGCAGCTTGGCCTATGCGGACCCCTCTGCAGAACTGCCCCTGAGCGCACTGCTGCTGAATGCAAAAATCATCCTCAAAAGCAAAACGCACCCCGAGCGTGAAGTTTTGGCAGAAGACTTCTTTTTGGGCCCCATGTTCACCGCCATCGCGGATGACGAATGCTTGAGCGCCATCGAGTGGCCCATTTGGAGTGGCGAGCGTTTGGGGGTGGCTTTTGAAGAAACGGCGATCCGTAAGGGCGACTTTGCCATGGCCTCTGCCGCTTGCCAAATCCAACTTGACGCCTCAGGCCTCATTCAAAGGGTGAGTTTTGGGCTCGGTGGTGTGGACGGCACACCCAGAGTGTTTCCCCATTTGGCCACCCGAATGGTGGGTCAAAAGTTCAGCGACCTCCACATGGAGGACATTGCTCAGGAGGCCATCTCAGAGTGCGACCCTGGAAGCGATATGCATGCGAGCAGCGCCTACAGAAAGCACTTGGCCAAGGCACTATTGTGCCGCGTCACGCAAGCAGCCATTCAGTCGGCCCTTGCCCCAAGTGCCTCAACGGCCCATTGATTTGAGAGCGACCTAAACCCCTTCGCTCGAGCACGACAGCACGACAACCCAAGAAACTTTAAAAATTCAACCCCACCCCAAAGCCATGAACAAAAAACTGCCCCTTGCCATCACCGTCAATGGCGTGCAATACGAACGTGATGTAGAACCCAGGACCACACTGGTGGACTTTCTTCGAGACACCTTGGCCCTGACCGGCACCCACGTGGGTTGTGAGCACGGTGTTTGTGGCGCATGCTCGGTGCT
The DNA here is from genome assembly GCA_903933115.1 of uncultured Burkholderiales bacterium. GTDB lineage: Bacteria > Pseudomonadota > Gammaproteobacteria > Burkholderiales > Burkholderiaceae_C > Limnohabitans. The sequence continues at coordinate 12,045 of CAIZIT010000109.1, read as the reverse complement.
CTTGAACGAGGAGCCCGTGAGGAGCTGCTGCATGTTTGCCGTTCAAGCCAACGGCATGAGCATCACCACCGTTGAAGGCCTCAGTGCTCAAAGAGGACAAATGAGCACCCTCCAAGATGCATTTTGTGAAAAACACGCCCTTCAATGCGGCTACTGCACGCCTGGCATGCTGGTCTCTTGCCATGCCCTCTTGAAGGACAACCCCAAACCCACCACCGAAGAAGTGCGAGAGGCCATCAGTGGCAACATTTGCCGCTGCACGGGCTATCAGCAAATCGTAGATGCGGTGATGTACGCCACAAGAGATCAAGCCCCTGGCGCAGACGCTTTGAAAGTGAACCACCATGTCAACTGAAAAAACCACCTTCAAATACATCGGACGCCACCGCCGTGCGGTGGAGCACAAGCGCTTTGTGGTTGGCCAAGGTCAGTACGCCGCTGACATCCACCGTGCAGGCATGCTGCACGTGGCCCTCATCTCAAGCCCCTACGCCCACGCCAACATTGTGAGCATCGATGCGAGTGAGGCTTTGGCCATGCCGGGCGTGCACGCCGTTTTGAGCGGGGACGAGCTCTTTGAGGCCATTGACCCCATCTTGCCGGGTGTCGATGCCCCCCAAGTCACACGCTACCCCTTGGCCATTGGTACGGCTCGCTATGCAGGCGAATGGGTTGCAGCGGTGGTGGCTGAGACCCGTGCCTTGGCAGAAGATGCGGCCGAGTTGGTGGACATTCAGTACGAAGTGCTCGATCACATCGTCAACCCCGAGAAAGCGATTTTGGACGGTGCGCCCTTGGTGCACCCCAAGCACGGCTCCAATGTGATTTTCCACCGCAAATTCATCTGGGGAGAGGTGGAGGAAGACTTCAAACGCTCGGAGCACCAATTGAGCTACCGCGTGCATTGGGCCAGAAACTCCACCGTGCCGATCGAGACCTTTGCCGTGGTGTGCGAGTGGAACGATGCGACCCGTGTCTTGGACGTTTGGGCCTCGATTCAAATGCCTAAATTTCCAGACCAAGTGGCCAAAGCGCTTCGCCTGCCTGGCAACGACGTGCGGGTTCACTTTGATGTGGACGTGGGCGGCAGCTACGGGGTCAAGCGGGGTTTGAAGCACACCATTTTGGTGGCCTATTTGGCCAAGAAACTGGGTCGACCCGTGCGCTTGATTGAGGACCGATTGGAGAACATGCGCGGGGGCGATATGCAAGGGCCAGACCGCATTTTTGATGTCACCCTGGGCTTCAATGGCAGTGGTGAGATTCAAAGCATGAGGATGCACGCCTTGGAGGACATTGGCGCCTACTCGGGACGCTCACCCTTGCAGCTCGGCAAACCCGTGGGCGCGATCGTTGGCCCTTACAAAATCAAAAGCGTCGAGTACGACGCCAAGGCGGTGCTCACCAACAAAACCCCTCAAGAGGCGGTTCGTGGATTTGGTCAGTCCCCCACCAACTATGCCATCGAGACCGGGATCGATAAAATTGCACGTTTTCTCAAAGCCGATCGCATCGCGCTCAGAAAACTCAACATGATCAAGCATGAAGAGTTCCCCTACCTCATCCCCAGCGGCACCACCTACGACTCGGGCAACTATGCTGTGGTCTTGGACAAGGCCTTGAACGCTGCGGGCCTTGAGAGCTTGCTGCAGCAACGCGATGCGCTGAGAGCTCAGGGCATCCCTGCAGGTGTAGGCATCTCCACTTGCCTAGAACCCTCGGGCGGCAACTCCTCCTTTGAGCCTTTGTTCAACCCCAAAAATGAAACCACCACGTGGATGGACTCGTGTTTGGTGAGAGTGGACTTGTCGGGGAGCGTCACCGCCTTGATGGGCACCTCCTCCTCTGGCCAAGCCCATGAGACCTTGGTCTCGACCGTTGTGGGGGAGATCTTGGAGCGCGAGCCCGACAGCATTCGCGTGCTGCACGCAGACTCCTTGAACGCCTTGCCCTCCAACAGCCCCGTGGGCTCTCGCATGGCGATCATGCTTGGAGGAGCGGCGGCGGGAGCGGCCAAGAAAATCCGAGCCAAGTTGATGCTCATCGCCGCTCACAACATGAAAAAACCGGTGGAGGAGCTCGCCTTTGAAGGCGGCGGTGTGTTTGAGAAAAACCATCCCGAGCACCGCATGACTTGGGACGCGTTGAATGAAATTGCGCATCGCAAGTTCCACTGCTTGCCACCCCATATGGAGCCCGGACTGCAAGAGAAGTTTGTCTGGGAGGTGCCCACAGGAGGCGATTTGCCAACGCCCGATGGACGTGTGCAGATGTACCCTTGTCACTCTTTTGAGGCGCATGTGATTTTGGCGAGCATCGATCCCGGCAGCTTCAAAGTGAAGATCCACCGCTATGTTTGCGGCCACGACTGCGGTGTCATGATCTCCCCCGATGTGGTGCACGGCATGACCTACGGCGGCATCGCCCATGGACTGGGTGCAGCGCTCATGGAGAAGTTTGCTTTCTCTGACGATGGCCAACTCTTGGCGGGCACTTTCATGGACTACTTGCTGCCAAGCGCCCATGAAGTGCCTGAGATCACGATTGTCGACCACTGCACCCCCTCTCCTTTGACCGAGTTCGGTCAAAAGGGTTCGGGTGAAGCGGGTTATTTGGGCTCGCCAGCGGCGATCGCCAGCGCCATCAACGACGCTTTGGCACCCATGGGCGCGAGCATCGATTACTTGCCCATGACCCCACAAGCCATTTGGAGTGCGGTGGAAAAGGTCAAACAAGTTCAAGTGTAAATTGGACACCTTGGCGGCTGTCTTGACCGACAGCTGCCCCAACCCCCTCACCCCAAAGGCACGATCCTTGAATTGCCTGAAGTTTTAAAGAGAGTGAACATGACTTTTCCCATCCACACCCAAATGATTCCCATCACGGGCGGCGAATTGGCCGTTCACATCCAGGGCCCGGTTGACGGGCCTGTGGTGCTCATGGCCCACTCCATTTTGTCGAGTTCAATGATGTGGCAAGAGCAGTCACAACTCTTGAGCGCTTGCGGCTTTCGAGTCGTTTGTGCAGACACGAGAGGGCACGGCCAGTCCTCTGCCCCAGCGGCACCCTACCACATGGACGACTTGGCCAAGGACGCCATCTCCATCATGGATGCACTGGGCATCGACAAAGCCCACTATGTGGGCTTGTCTCTTGGCGCCATGAGTGGTTTTGGCTTGGGACTTCAATACAGCTCGAGAATTCTCAGCATGCTCCTTTGCGATGGGCGAGCAGACATGACCGAGGCCTTTGCCAAACCTTGGGACGAACGCATGCAAGTGGCCAAAGACAGTGGCGTTCAAGCCTTGGCTGCGCCCACGGTGGAGAGATGGTTTGGCGCAGAGTTCGTCAAAGCGAACCCCGATGTCGCTGAGCGATTCGTTCAAACCGCCTCTAAAACCTTGCTCGAAGGCTTCATCGGTTGCGCCCAAGCCATTCAAAGCTTGGACTACTTGTCGGAGGTGCCCAAGATGCAAGTACCATTGACGCTTTTGGTGGGTGCCAACGATGGCCCATTGCCTCAAGCCATGAAAGACATCGCTGGCTTGGTCCCCCACAGCAAGCTCGAAGTCATTGCCAACGCAGGACATCTCCCCAACATCGATCAAAGCACCGCATTCAACGCAGCCTTGATGCGTCATTTCTTTCAAAAACCCTAAAGGAGCCCATCATGAGTGAACAAATCATCATCCAACAAGTTGGAAGAATCTTAAAAATCACCTTCAACCGCACAGAAGACAATGGCGTGTCTGACAGCATGGCAGCCGCCCTCTCCAAAGCCGTCATGAGCGCTCACGAGACCTCTGACATGGTGCTCCTGGACAGCGTGGGACCTGACTTTTGTACAGGTCGTGTTCGCGATGCAGGACACCCCCCTTCACCAGAGGCCTACACGCGCCGTGCCGAATACGACTCGATCTTCAACAGCTACAAGGCCTTGAGATCGTGTTTGGTGCCCGTGGTGGGTGTTCTCAGAGGCCGCGTGATGGGCTTTGGTACAGCCATTGCCTCGCTTTGCGACGTGACCTTTGCCAGCGACACCAGCAGCTTTAACATCCCCGAGATCGCCCACAATGTCATGCCCACCATGGTGATGTCCGCCATTTACGACCGCATGAACCGAAACGCCATTTTGTGGATGGCCTACTCCGCCGATTTCATTGACGCGCACAAGGCCCTCGCTTACGGCATCGTGAGCAATGTGGTGAGTGATGACAAGTTGGATGCCGAGGTGCAAAGATTTTGCGACCTCCTCCTCTCAAGACCTCGCCCAGCGATCTTGGGTCTCAAGGAGTACTTGAGAGTCGCTCCCCGCATGGACGAGCAAGGTGCCATTGACTACGCAAGAAGCCTTCACTCCATGGTCAACACGGCTCAAGAGATGAAGAAAAAAGCCCACTGAGAAGGCCCCCTTGCCCCATGAATGGGCCCGAGCATCAGAGCGGGCCCGATCACGTTTCTTTTAGTTTTATCAAGTGAGTCAATCCAAATGGAAATCATCGGAAAAAAAATCATCCCGTCCAAACGTGAAACGGTTTGGCATGCGCTGAACGATCCCGTCATTTTGAAGCTGTGCTTGCCAGGATGTGAGTCGGTTGAAAAAGTAGGCACCGACGAATTCAAAGTGACGATCAAAACGGCCATTGGTCCATTGAGAGCGCGCTTTCAAGGCTCCCTCAAGATGACAGAGGTGAACGCACCCGAGTCATGTGTCATGCTCTTTGAAGGCCAAGGGGGTGCAGTGGGTTTTGGCAAGGGCTCGTCCATCGTGAACCTTCGAAGTGTGGATGAAGGCACGGAGTTGTCTTACGAAGCCAAGGCACAAGTCGGTGGAAAACTGGCTCAAGTGGGTTCACGCTTGATTGACAGTGTGGCCAAAAAAATGACCGATGATTTCTTCAAAGCCTTCCAAGATCAGTTGAATCCTCCCAAGGCAAGCACCAGCACCAGCACAGCGGTGCTCGCGCAGGCGCCAAGCCCTGCTGGAGCACCCAATGCTGGAGCCGTGGTCTCCAGCCAAGACCACGCCGCCACCTCCTTGCCCGTCGCGAGCTCCAGCCCCAGCACCGTCCATTCAGGCGTCTCTTCCGTGGGCTCCCCCAGCACAGAGCCCATGGTGCCCGCTTGGTGGATGGCACCTGCGGCCATTTTGGGCGCATTTTTGGCCATCGCCGGCGCTAAATTTATTCATTGAATCAAACATGAGCCCTTTGGGGCTCTCTTTTTTTGATCGCCTCAATGTATTTGGAGACACTGCATGAATGACTTGAACAACCCCATCGGCCAAAAGCCCACTCGTCGACAAACCCTCCTGGGCCTCTTGGCCGCCTTCAGCGCTTCGGCCTCGGGCAGCAGCTTTGCACAAATGGCAAACGGCAAAGTGGTCAAACTCTTTGTGGGCTTTCCTGCGGGCCAAGCCACCGATATGGTCACACGGGTCATTGCTGAGAAGTTGAACGCGTTGACGGGCGACAACTTCATCGTGGACAACCGGCCAGGTCAAGGCGGCAGCATGGCCTTGGCCCAATTGTCCAAGTCACCGGCCAACGGCACGGTCATGATGATGGCTCACATGTCTGCGCTGGACACCAACCCGCACATCTATAAAACCGTGGGCTACGACACGCTCAAAGACTTTGAGTCCGTGGGCCTCGTGGGCGACTTGCCCTTTGTTTTGGTGTGCAACCCGAGTTTGCCTGCGCAAAACTTAAAGGAGCTCATCGCCTACGCCAAGAGCAATCCCGACAAATTGACCAATGCTTCCTCAGGCAACGGCACGGTCTCGCATTTGGCCATGGAAGAGCTCAAAAGACGTGCAGGTCTCAAAATCACCCACATTCCCTATAAGGGCAGTGTTGCGGGTTTGACCGATGTGGTGTCCGGCAACGTTTCGATGGCGCTCGAGACCGCCTCTGCGGTTCGCTCGCACGTCGAATCGGGTCGACTGAGGGCCATTGCAACGGGATCGGGTAAGCGCCTTGGTGGTATCTTTGCTCAAGTGCCCACCTTCAAGGAGCAGGGCATGGCGGACTTCACCGCGGTGACCTGGCTCATGCTCTTGTTGCCTCAAGGCAGCCCCAAATCACTCGTGCAGTCGACTTACACCGCTTTGATGAGTGTGGTCTCCACACCAGAGATGGAAGCCAAACTCAACGCTTTGGGCCTTCAACCCAGGTTCAGCACCTCGCCCGAGGACGCCTCTCAGTACATGAAGAGTGAATATGCTTATTGGGGTGAAGTGGTCAAGAGAAGCAATGTTGAAAAAGAATGAAAAGAGTTGCAGCCCCAACCCCTCAACACCCCTCGAACCTTGAGCGTTTGAGCCCCAACACCGCAAGGAGTGAAAAAAGATGAAACGAAGCTTCATAGGAGCGTTGAGTGTCAAAAGAGCCCTCAGCATCATGAGCGCCCTCAGCATCATGAGCGCCCTCAGCATCATGAGCGCTGGCTTGGCCCATGCGCAAAGCGGCTCTGCACTCCCCCTGCCTTTGACCTACGACAAGTCCGACCGATCAGACAAGATCACCGCTTTGGCCAAAACCGAGGCAGGCTTGACGGTCTACACGGCTTCTAGGCCACAAGACTTGGCCATCATCCTTGCCCCCTTTGAGGCAAAAACGGGCATCAAGGTGAAGGCCTGGAGGTCTGGCAGTGACAACGTCTTGCAACGCGTGGTGCGTGAGGCCAACTCCAAACACGCCGACGTGGATGTGGTGATGACCCCCGCGGGTGAAATGCTAGCTCTCTCCAGAGAACGCTTGCTGCAAGCGGTTTACTCCCCCCACCAAAAGGATTTGATCGCCAGTGCAGTCGTGCCCCATCAGATGTGGTCCAGCATGTTCATGAATGTGGTGGTCCAGTCTTACAACACGCAGTTGCTTAAAAAAGAGAATCTCCCAAAGAGCTTCAACGATTTGCTGGACCCTCGCTTCAAGGGCAATTTGGGCATCGAGTCCAAAGCCGAAGAATGGTTTGCCAAAGTCACGCAGTCCATGGGGGAGGAAAAGGGCATCGCACTCTTTCGCGAGATTGGTCAAAAAAATGGCTACTCGGCCAGACTGGGCGTGTCTTTGCTGCACAATTTGGTCGTTGCGGGTGAAGTTCCCCTTGCCATGACCGTCTACATTGATTTGCCTGAAAAGGACAAAAAGGCCGGCAAACCCGTGGACTGGTTTGCCTTGGATCCCGTGGTCGCTCAGGGCTTTAACGTGGGTGTTGCATCAAAGGCCCCTCATCCCTACAGCGCTTTGCTTTTTTACGACTATTTGCTCTCGCCTGAGACCCAAAAGTTGCTCACCTCCTTGGGCTACTATCCCACCAACACCAAGGTGAGCAACCCCTACCCCGATTTGAAGCTGCAAGTGGTGGATCCCAACTTCATCATCGACAACTATGCCAAGTGGACCAAACTCTATGAGCAAAATGTGACCAAGATACCGAGGAATTGAGCTCACCCGTGTTTGCATGCCTTGAGACAATTTTTGAATTTTCTTTTTTTTAATATTTTTGGATTTTTACAATGAAAAAAACCTTGCCAGCCAAATCCGCAGTCCCTAAAAAAGTAGCGACGGCCAAAGCCGCAGCGAAGAAAACGGCTCCCCCAACCAAGAACGAACCCGCTCGCGACTATCCCGATTTGCACGAGCATTTGGCTGCACTGGACCGCGCAGGCATGTTGATCACGGTTGACCGCGAGATCAACAAAGACACCGAAATGCACCCCTTGGTGAGGTGGCAATTCAGGGGCGGCATTGCCGAGCCCGATCGCAAAGCATTCTTGTTCACCAATGTCACCGACAGCAAGGGGCACAAGTACGACATTCCCGTGGTGGTCGGCGCATTGGCGGCCAACAGAGAAATTTACAGCACCGGCATGGGCTGCAAAATTGAAGACATTGGTAAAACATGGAACAAAGCCATCTCCAACCCCATCAAGCCACGTGTGGTGAAGGATGCACCTTGCCAAGAGATCGTCTACATGGGCAAGGACTTGTTAAAACCCGGTCAAGGCTTGGACGGTATTCCGGTGCCCATCTCCTCACCGGGCTGGGACAATGCGCCCTACACCACCTTGTCGCAGTACATTTCAAAGGATCCTGAGACGGGGATTCAAAACATGGGCATTTACCGTGGACAGGTCAAATCTCCCACGCGTTTGGGCATGAACCCCTCATTGGAGAATCAACCCGGCATTTACGCGCATTGGGAAAAGGCCAAAGCCAAGGGTGAGAAGTTGCCCGCTGCGGTGATCTTGGGCTGCCCTCCTTGCGTGGCCTTCACCTCGGCCCAAAAGTTGTCCGAGGACACGGACGAGTTCGATGTGGCCGGCGGTTTGGCCGGCTCTCCCATCAATGTGGTCAAGTGCAAAACGGTGGATTTGATGGTCCCCGCAGAAGCAGAGATCGTCATCGAGGGCTACATCATCACCAAGGACCTCGAGCCCGAGGCCCCCTTTGGCGAGTCCCATGGGCATGTGAACTTGCAAGAGTACAACGCCTACATGGAGGTCACGGCCATCACCAGAAGAAAGAAAGCGATTTTGACCTCCATCATCTCGCAAGTGACCCCTTCTGAGTCTTCATTGATCAAGCGTGTGGCGCTCGAGCCGGTGTTCACCAACCACTTGAAGCGAGCTTTAGGGATCAAAGGCGTCATTCGCGTGTCCATGCACGAGCCGCTCACGAACTTGAGAAAAGTCATTGCTGTGGTGGTGGACAGAAAGACCCCACCCACAGAGGTTTGGAGAGCTTTGTACGGCGCCTCATCCCTTTTGAGATCGGGTGGTAAATTTGTGATCGCCATCAACGACGACATCGATCCCGACAATGCAGATGCGCTCTTTTGGGCGATGAGCTACCGGGCGAATTACTCTCTGGATTTGCAAATTTTGCATCACCGCGATCCAGGACACGGCCCAAGAAGCGAGAGAAACCATGGGGAGGATGCCTCTCTCTTGGTGGACGCAACGTTGAAAGATGACTTCCCCCCCATTGCCCTTCCCAAGCGGGAGTACATGGAGAACGCCAAGAAGATTTGGGAAGAGTTGAACTTGCCCCCACTGCGTCCTGAGGCGCCTTGGTTTGGCTACTCATTGGGAGACTGGACCGAGCGCAACGAAGTGATGGCCAAGCGTGCAGTCAAGAGCGACTACTTCATCACGGGTGAGGAAATCGCCAAGCAACGCCGATCCGATTTGCCCATGAACACCGAGATCAAGCACCACATGGATGAGGCCTACTTTGCAAAAGCTGCAAAAGCTGCAAAATCTGCGAAGTCTGGCAAGGCTGCAACCCCAAAAACCAGCTCCAAAGCAGCAGCCAAATCTGCCTCCAAGAAGAGCGTTGCCGCCAAGAAGTCGACCCAATCGAAGAAGTGATCTAAAATTGTCGGAGCCGACAGCTCTGAGGTCCTGCGAGACGACCAAGTCGTCTTGGAGTGCTTCAGGGCTGTTTTTTCTTGGAGATCCAAGCTCTCGCCCCCCCCTCAACACGATGACCTCCTCAGCCCCACAATCCTTTCTTGCGCTCAAAAACAAAGGCTTTCAAAAGCAATTGGCCACCTTTGTGTTGGCCATGATGGCCGACAACATTGAGCACGTGATCAGTTATTGGATCATGTTTGAGAAGTTCCACTCGCCGGTTTTGGGTGGGTTTGCGGTGGTCTCCCACTGGTTGCCGTTTTTACTCTTCTCGGTTCCTGCAGGGGCCTTGGCGGAGAGGTTTGATCCGAGACGGCTGATTCAGCTGGGCATGCTGATGTTCATCACGGCCTCATTGGGTTGGGCCTACTTCTTTGTCACCGACTCCTTGACCCAGTGGGGTGCCATGGTGTTGTTGGTGCTGCATGGCTGCTCGGGAGTGCTCTGGCACACCTCCAGTCAAATGCTCTTGTACGACGTGGTGGAGGCCCCTTTGTTGCCAAGCGCCATTCGCCTCTTGGCCACTGGGCGTTATTTAAGTCTCTTGGTGGGACCCGCCGTAGGCGGCTTCATCCTCTTGCAAGTGGGTGCCATTGAAGGCATGGTGCTCAATGCTTTCTTTTACATACCGACCATTTGGTGGCTTTGGAAGGCCCCGTATGGGCACGTCTACAACGGGGTCACTGTGGTGTCCAAAAGAGCCATCAAGGGCCTCGAGGACATTCAAGCCACCTTCAGAGACATCTCCTTCAACCCCACCTTGCTGAGCATGCTGCTCTTGGCGGGTGCTGCATCGTTTTTTGTGGGCAACAGTTACCAAGCGCAAATGCCTGGCTATGTGCACGACTTGGCGCATACCGATCAGGGCTTTGTCTACAGCATGCTCTTGGCTGCGGATGCATTGGGCGCTTTGCTGGCGGGCTTGATGCTTGAGCGACACAACTGGATCCCCAACACGCCAAGGGCCGTTTTGAGCTTGGCGGGTCTGTGGTGCCTGTTTCTGGGCGCCTTTGCGCTCAGCACCAACTATGTCTTGGCCTTGGTGCTTTTGGTGGGTGCGGGATTTTTGGAACTGGCCTTCAGCACCATGACACAGTCGATTGTGCAATTGAATGCGCCCCCACAAATGAGAGGACGTGTCATTGGGCTGTACAACATGTCCTCTTTGGGCATGCGAGCGGGATCAGGCTTGGTGGTCGGACTCACGGGGGGCTTGCTGGGTATTCATGCCTCTTTGGCTTTGGCGTGCACGATCTTGTTGGTCATTGTCGTCTTCATCTACAAGAAAACCCGTACCAAGAACAGCTTCACTTGAGGGACAAAACGATTAAAGTAGAGGCAGGAGCGTTCCAGCTCCCCCCCCTCTTAGGCCAGCTTTCAGTTGCAATGATCCGATGGGTTGAATCTCATGGTAGTTGCTGCCGAGATTGGTGGTCTCTTTGATCCTTTTCCCTACCCCTTGGAGTTTCTTGAACCCATGACCCCTCAACGACTCTTGCTCACCCTGCTCGCCACGGCCCTTTTGAGTCTCCATGGGGCCTGCACGTCCCAAGAATCAAGCCCACAACCCGTGCCCAAGCTGGCCAGCCGCTACGACACCGCTCAACCGATCTCCGAGTTGATGAAATGGGTGATCGATCCTGCGGCAGATACTTTGTGGGATGCGGTCTCTTGGATCAGCAACGAAAAGGGGACCAAGGCCAATGCGCCCAAAACAGAGGAGGATTGGAACGCACTGCACGTGCAGGCCAGCATTTTGGTGGAATCGGCCAACCTCTTGATGCTGGAGGGCCGAGCCAAGGATGAGGGGCTTTGGATGGAGAAGGCTCGCCAATTTGGTCTTGAAGCCAGAAAAAACTTGAAGGCCATTGAAGAACGTGATGTCGAGAAGCTCTTTGAGCTGGGTGGGGACTTGGACCATGCGTGTGAGTCTTGCCATTTGAAGTACGCGAACTACCAGAGCACTAGCGCTTCCAAATAAAAATCTCAACATTTGAGTTTGAGTTTGCGTTTGCTTCAACTGAGGTGGCTAGACAGCATGATTTCTTCCCACCTGCACTGGTCTTGCGTCAAACTTCTGGGCACACCCCTGCCCTTTGAGCTCTAGCCTCTAGCCTCTTTAAGCCATCTTGATCCCAGAGCGGCAAAGTGGCGCCTAGCGCCCTTTACACCCCCTTCACAAAAGCGGACACACCTTGCCCCAAGCGCGGCAAAAGATCACCCTCTCCCCCTTGAGCATCACCCCAGCACAAGTCGAGAAAAAACAGTGTGGACCTATTTGTCTATAAAAATCAAGCACTTAAAAGGACTTGCCTTTTGAGGAGGAACTTTACACTGTAAACCCCTAGACTGGGCATGGTCAATGCATATCCACCATCAAAGCGCATCAGATTTGTCGACATTTTGAAAAGACAAATACAGGTGAGCAATTTTTAAACCAGGTTAATTTGACACCAGGAGAGACAAGATGGGTATGCACATTGGATCATCTTATGCAAGCATGGGCGCACAGTCCATGTCCGGCACTTCCATTTGGCAGCAACGCCAACAGAGCATGGGGGCCTTGAAATCAGCCCTTCAAAGTGGTGACTTGAGCAGTGCACAAAGCGCATTCGCCAGCATCAGTG
>CAIZIT010000108.1 GCA_903933115.1 uncultured Burkholderiales bacterium | reverse complement strand
GGCACCAAGGGGCGCAAATCGGGTGGCAACACGGGCAACACAGACAAGACCATCCACTCGGGCTTCAAGCCCGATTTCTTAAAGGCTTCTAAGACCTTCAAGCGCTTGGAGTTCTTTTTGACCTTCACTTCAGAGCCCGTCAAGTCGCCTCTCAAGCGCTCGATCTCAACGTCCAACTCCATGGCTTCGAGCAAATCGCGAACGCCTTCGGCACCCATTTTGGCGATGAACTCGTCCCCAAACTCTTGGCGCTTGGCGTCGTAGTCGTCTTCAGACATGATGCTGAATTTCTTCAGCGGTGTCATGCCAGGATCGGTCACCACATACGCTTCAAAATAAAGCACGCGCTCGATGTCTCTCAACGTCATGTCAAGCACCAAGCCCAAACGGCTGGGCAAGGACTTCAAGAACCAAATGTGCGCACAAGGGGCGGCCAAATCAATGTGGCCCATGCGATCACGCCTGACTTTGGTCTGGGTGACTTCAACGCCGCACTTCTCGCAAATCACACCGCGGTGCTTTAAGCGCTTGTATTTGCCGCACAAACATTCGTAGTCCTTGATGGGGCCAAAAATCTTTGCGCAAAACAGACCATCGCGCTCGGGCTTGAAGGTTCTGTAGTTGATCGTCTCTGGCTTCTTTACTTCGCCAAAAGACCAAGAACGGATTTTCTCAGGTGAGGCAATTCCGATTTTGATGGCATCAAAATGCTCATCGGGGGTGAACTGTTTGAACAGGTCGAGGAGAGATTTCATAGTATTAAATCCTTTGCTACTGCCTGCTTGACTTTAAGAACGCTCGAGCTCGATATCGATACCGAGTGAGCGAATTTCTTTAACCAGCACGTTGAATGATTCGGGCATGCCAGCGTCAATCGCGTGCTCACCCTTGACGATGTTCTCATAGACCTTGGTCCTACCTTGAACGTCGTCGCTCTTGACGGTTAACATCTCTTGCAAGGTGTAGGAAGCGCCGTAAGCCTCCAACGCCCAGACTTCCATCTCACCAAAACGCTGTCCACCGAACTGCGCCTTACCACCCAGCGGCTGCTGCGTGACCAAGCTGTAGGGACCTGTTGAGCGAGCGTGCATCTTGTCGTCGACCAAATGGTGCAACTTCAAGACGTGCATGTAGCCCACCGTGGTGGGGCGATCAAACGCGTCGCCTGTGCGACCATCAAACAAGTTCGCCTGTGTGCGCGTAGAGGTCAAGCCCTTGGCCAAAGCCACTGCATCGGGATAGGCCAACTTGAGCATCGCGCGGATGTCCTCTTCGGACGCACCGTCAAAGACAGGCGTCGCAAAGGGCACACCGGTTGTCAAGTTTTGCGCCATGCCCAAAACCTCTTGGTCGCTCAAATTCTTCAGCGTCTCTTTGTGACCGGTCGAGTTGTACAAGGTCTCCATGAATTCACGCATCTCACTGGCTTTCGCCTCTTGCGCGAGCATGTCCCCAATGCGCTGACCAATCCCTTTGGCCGCCCAACCCAAGTGCACTTCAAGCACCTGACCCACGTTCATGCGCGAAGGCACGCCCAGGGGATTCAACACGATGTCACAAGGGGTACCGTCTGCCATGTAAGGCATGTCTTCCACGGGCACGATCTTGGAGACCACACCCTTGTTGCCGTGACGTCCCGCCATCTTGTCACCAGGCTGCAAGCGACGCTTGACAGCCAAGTAGACCTTGACCATCTTCAACACACCCGCTGGCAACTCGTCGCCTTGAGTAAGCTTCTTTCTCTTTTCTTCAAACGCCATGTCAAAGGAGTGACGCGTTTGTGCCAAAGCGTTCTTGATGCTCTCGAGCTGAGAGGCCACCTCGTCATCGGCGGGGCGGATATCGAACCAGTGGAATTTCTCCACCGAGTCCAAATACTCACGCTCAATTTTTGCGCCTTTGGCCAACTTGTTGGGTCCGCCATTGGCCACCTTGCCGGTGAGCAACTTGCCAATACGGTCAAACGCATCGGCCTCCACGATTCTCAACTGATCGTTCAAATCGAGTCTGAAACGCTTCAACTCATCGTCAATGATTTGCTGCGCGCGTTTGTCGCGCTGGATGCCTTCACGCGTGAAGACCTGCACATCGATCACCGTGCCTTGTGAACCTTGGTCCACACGCAATGAGGTGTCTTTCACATCGCTTGCTTTTTCACCGAAGATGGCTCGAAGGAGCTTCTCCTCAGGGGTCAAAGTGGTCTCACCCTTGGGCGTGACTTTACCAACCAACGTGTCGCCAGGTTGCACCTCAGCACCCACGTAAATGATGCCCGAGTCGTCCAAACGGTTCAACTGTGTTTCAGACAAATTCGGAATATCTCTTGTGATCTCCTCTGCACCCAACTTGGTGTCTCGAGCCATCACCACCAACTCTTCAATATGAATCGAGGTGTAGCGGTCTTCAGCCACCACACGCTCAGAGATCAAAATCGAGTCTTCGAAGTTGTAACCGTTCCATGGCATGAACGCCACCAACATGTTTTGACCAAGGGCCAACTCACCGATGTCGGTGGAGGCGCCATCGGCAATCACATCGCCCTTAGAGAGCACATCGCCTCTCTTGACGATGGGGCGTTGGTGGATGTTCGTGTTTTGGTTGGAACGCTGGTACTTGATCAAGTTGTAGATGTCTACACCGACCTCACCCGCTTGGGCTTCCTTGTCGTTCACACGAACCACGATACGGGTCGCGTCGACATAGTCCACCACACCACCACGCGTGGCGGTCACCACTGTGCCGGAGTCGATGGCCGCAACGCGCTCAATGCCGGTGCCCACAAAGGCCTTCTCAGGTCTCAAAACAGGAACGGCCTGACGTTGCATGTTCGCACCCATCAAAGCGCGGTTCGCATCATCGTGCTCCAAGAAGGGCACCAAAGACGCCGCCACGGAGACGATCTGTGCAGGAGAGACGTCCATGTACTGAATGCGCTCAGCGCCGCACAAAATGGACTCGCCCATCTCACGCGCAGACACCAAACCATCGATCAACTTGCCGTCCTTGTCAAGCACGGCATTGGCCTGAGCGATCACATACTTGCCCTCTTCAATCGCAGACAAGTAATCGATCGTGTTGGTCACTTTGCCGTCGATCACACGACGATAAGGCGTCTCGATGAAGCCGTACTCGTTCAAACGCGCATAAAGCGCCAAAGAGTTGATCAAACCAATGTTAGGTCCCTCAGGCGTCTCGATAGGACACACGCGGCCGTAATGGGTCACGTGCACATCTCGCACCTCAAAGCCGGCACGCTCGCGGGTCAAACCACCTGGGCCCAAAGCTGAGACGCGACGCTTGTGCGTGATCTCAGACAAGGGATTGGTTTGGTCCATGAACTGTGACAACTGGGACGCACCAAAGAACTCTTTCAAAGCCGCAGAAATGGGCTTGCTGTTGATCAAGTCATGGGGCATCAAAGGCTCTTGCTCGGCTTGACCCAAACGCTCCTTGACGGCCTTTTCAATTCTGGCCAAACCGGTGCGGTATTGGTTCTCCGCCAACTCACCCACACAACGCACGCGACGGTTGCCCAAGTGATCGATATCGTCGACCTCACCGCGGCCGTTTCTCAAGTCCACCAAAATTTTGACCACCGACAAAATGTCGTCGTTGGTGAGGACCATGGGGCCTGTTGAACCCTCATTGCCCACCTTGGCATTGAACTTCATACGACCCACGCGAGAGAGGTCATAGGTGTCGTTGTTGTAGAACAAACGCTGGAACAAGGCCTGAACGGCGTCCTCAGTGGGAGGCTCGCCAGGGCGCATCATGCGGTAAATGGCAACGCGTGCAGCGAATTCGTCTGCGGTCTCATCCGCTCTCAAAGTTTGAGAGAGGTAGGCGCCTTGGTCGAGTTCATTGGTGTAGATGCACTCCAAATCCTTCACACCAGCGCTTCTCAATTTCTTCAACAACACTTCGGTCAGCTCGTCGTTGGCCTTGGCCACGATTTCACCCGTCTCTGTGTCCACGATGTCTTTGGCAATGACGCGTCCGACCATGAAGTCCTCAGGCACGCTGATGAACTTGGTGTTGCTTTGCTCGAGCTCACGGGTGTGGCGAACCGTGACGCGCTTGTCTTTGGCAACGACCACTTTGCCCGATTTGTCGGTGATGTCAAAACGTGCGACTTCACCACGAAGTCTCTCAGCAACAAACTCCATTTGCGCACCCGTGTCCATCAAGTGGAAGTGGTCGTTCACGAAGAAGTTGGCCAAAATGCTCTCAGGCGTCAAACCAATGGCTTTGAGCAAAATGGTGACCGGCATTTTCCTGCGGCGGTCCACCCTGAAGTACAAAATGTCCTTGGGATCGAATTCAAAATCAAGCCATGAACCGCGGTAAGGAATGATCCTTGCGCTGAAGAGCAATTTGCCTGAACTGTGGGTCTTGCCCTTGTCGTGCTCAAAGAACACGCCAGGTGAGCGGTGCAACTGAGACACGATCACGCGCTCTGTTCCGTTGATGATGAAAGATCCCTTGTCGGTCATCAGGGGCACTTCGCCCATGTAGACCTCTTGCTCTTTGACTTCCTTGACCACTTTGGACTGAGAAGTGGAGCTCTCGCGGTCGTAAATGATCAACTGCACGCGTGCACGCACTGCAGAGGCAAAGGTCAAACCACGGGTTTGGCACTCGCGCACGTCAAACGCGGGCTTGGCCAAGTTGTACTCCAAAAACTTCATCTCGACAAAACCGTTGTGCGAGACGATGGGGAATGCGGCTTCAAAAGCAGCTTGCAATCCTTCAGAGGTTCTTTGTTTGGGGGCCGAATCTGCTTGCAAGAAGGCGGTATAAGCGTCTTTTTGCATTTGTAACAAATAAGGGACTTCGAGCACGCTGTCGCGGCTGCCGAAACTCTTGCGGATGCGCTTGCGTTCGGTAAATGTATAGGCCATGAGTTCTCCGGGCTAGATATCTCTCGGCGACTGTGGTCAAGAACAACTCAAAACCAATTGAGCTGTTCATTCTTGGCGGCTGGCCACTACCAGCGTTGGCGGACGATTGAGCATTGCACTCAACCCGAACCAAGGGTTTTCTGCAGTCGGGGTCAGAAAACACTCAAAAAGACAAAGTATTTACAATTTGTTTTTTTGGCTGCTCTCTTATCAAGCCCTTTTGGTCCCTACAGCTGAGCTTTAAAAAAGCACATCTGATTGAGACCAAAGGCCGAAGGGTGCACGAGGCACGCTTCAGCCCTTTTTGCAACCCACCCCAAAGGGGCGGGACACGTTGGATTACTTGAGTTCGACCTTGGCGCCAGCTTCTTCAAGCTTCTTCTTGGCTGCCTCAGCGTCGGCCTTAGAGACACCCTCTTTAACCGCTTTAGGTGCACCGTCAACCATGTCTTTGGCTTCTTTCAAGCCAAGACCTGTGATTTCGCGAACCGCTTTAATCACGGACACTTTGTTCGCGCCAGCTTCGAGGAGCATGACGTTGAACTCTGTCTTCTCTTCAGCAGCTGCAGCACCACCGCCGCCGCCACCTGCTGCAGGAGCAGCCATTGCAGCAGCGCTCACGCCAAACTTCTCTTCGATGGCTTTCACCAATTCGTTGAGTTCCAAAACAGTCATGCTGTCCAATGCTGTCAAAAATGCGTCTTTATCGAATGACATTTGATTTTCCAATCTAAAAATTTATAGTTCATCTCAAAATGCAAATCGGCGCTTTTGGGCTGTCCTCTTGTGCACTTTGTCTTTTTTTACTTACCGATCTGATTCAAGTCGAATGCAAAGGGTGCGATCACGCAGCCTCTGGACCCGCCTTTTGTGCCGACAAAGCACCCAACACCACCGCTGTGCGGGAGATGGGGGACATCAACAGTCCACACAATTGGGCCAACAAGACTTCCTTGCTAGGAACACTTGCCAACGTCTTGACACCAGCCACATCCAATGCTTTTCCTGCTGTCGCGCCACCACGAATGACCAACTTGTCGTTGGTTTTCGCAAAGTCAGCCACCACGCGGGCTGCTGCAATAGCGTCTACAGAAAAACCATAAATCAATGGTCCTGTCATCTGGTCAGCCACGATCTCAAATGTGCTACCACTCACTGCACGACGTGCCAAAGTGTTCTTCAAAACACTCAGCGTCACGCCTTGGCTGCGAGCGTTAGAACGAAGTTTGATCATGTCTGCAACGGTGATACCACGGTACTCAGCCATGACAAGCGTTTCCGCTTGTTTGGCCAAATCCGTCACCTCAGAGACGACAGCTTCTTTCTCACTGCGATTCAGACTCAAGGTCTACTCCTTAAATTGAGGGCTTGCTGAAATTTCAAAGTCGGTCACAAAAACTGTTTTTTTGCACCAAGCTCTGCATCTCATCCACCCTACTTGCCTAGTGTTTAAGCGATCGTTCTGTTCTTGAAATACAAGCCTCTTGTATCTCTTGGACAGTGGGACCGCCATCTGCGTTGGCTGAAGTATTAAGTGCGGTCTCTATTTCACAAAAGGCCCTCATTTGATGAAAGCACCTCCATGGTTTTGCACCACACGCCAACGGTCTTGGATGGCCCAAAGGTTGGTTTTTTGGAGTCCTGAGACCCACAAAAGCACTTCCCCCTTGACCCACCACCCTAAAGGCTCAAACCCGATGCACTGGATGCATCACGATGAACCTCAAGTGTTCTTCACTGCCAGCGCCTTTGAACCCAAAGGTGCTGGCTTTTCATTCAACTCTTTTAAAAACTCAAGCAGCCAAGGTCTGCAAATCCACCCTCACGCCCACACCCATGGTGGAGGAGACGGCCATTTTGCGCAAATAGACACCCTTGCTGGTAGCGGGCTTGGACTTGTTCAAAGCATCGACCAATGCGGCCAAATTGCCTTGCAACTTGTCGCTCTCAAATGAACGACGTCCAATGCTGGCATGAATAATTCCAGCTTTGTCCACACGGAACTGAACTTGACCCGCCTTGGCGTTCTTCACAGCACCCGCCACATCAGGCGTGACTGTTCCGACCTTGGGATTAGGCATCAAGCCACGTGGGCCCAAAATCTGACCCAATGTACCCACAATGCGCATCGCATCGGGAGCGGCAATGATCACGTCAAAGGGCATGTCACCCGCTTTGACACGAGCAGCCAAATCGTCCATGCCGACCACGTCTGCACCAGCGGCCAAAGCCTCTTCGGCCTTGGGGCCTTGTGCAAACACAGCAACACGAGCAATTTTGCCTGTACCGTTGGGCATCACCACAGCGCCACGAACCACTTGGTCGGACTTCTTGGCATCAATGCCCAATTGAACGGAGACGTCGATGGACTCGTCAAACTTGGCGGTCGCAAACTCTTTGACCAAAGTCAAAGCGTCATTCAAGGGATACAACTTGTTGGAGTCGATTTTTCCAACTTGTGTTTTTTGTTTTTTGGTCAATGCCATGATCAGATGACTCCTTCAACAGTAACACCCATGGAACGAGCAGAACCTGCGATGGTTCTCACAGCAGCGTCCAAATCGGCAGCTGTCATGTCCTTCATTTTGGTGTTTGCAATCTCTTCCAACTGAGCACGAGTGATCTTGCCCACTTTATCGGTATGAGGTCTTGCAGAGCCTTTGTCCAATTTGATCGCTTTTTTGATCAAAGTGGTTGCTGGAGGCGTCTTGATGATGAATGTGAATGATTTGTCAGCATAAGCCGTGATCACCACAGGCAAAGGCAGACCGGGCTCAACACCTTGCGTCTGTGCGTTGAACGCCTTACAGAACTCCATGATGTTCAAACCACGTTGACCCAATGCAGGTCCAATGGGGGGGGATGGGTTGGCCTTACCAGCTGGCACTTGCAGCTTGACAAAACCGACGATTTTTTTCGCCATGATGATGCTCCTTACGGGTTCAAACGCCAGGCACTGGACCTAAGCTCCCCGGGGGTTGTTCGCTCTAGAGAAATTCAGCAAAGACCGAGCTTTAAAAAGTCTTTGCCAAGCGTTAAGCATCCCAAATTTTTCGGGAACCTTCGATTATAGATGGTTTTTCAATTCTTTGCCAAGCGTTTTTTCGTGCTAAGCGTGACGCCCTTATGGGGATGTCGTGAAATGCACCAAAAAGCACCAAAAAGCGCCCCAATCCGACTGAGAGCCCCTCAAGTTGAGCCACAGAAAATAAGGGCCGCCAAGAAGAGGACTGGCCAAAGAAGGTCCATCCTTTGAGCTTCATGTTGGTCTATGTGGGCTCATGTGGGCTCTTGTGGGTTCAGATGGATTCAGAAGGACTGAAATGAGGCCAGAACTGCCCAAGTGACGCTTCATTGGCCCCCGACCAGCCAAAAGTCTTGACCCGCTGAACCTCTCGCCTTCCAGGCTTTAGACGCCAACAGGCAAAAAAATAAGCTCCAAAGAGCTTATTTTGAGTTCTTTTTTTCCACCCCAGCAAAGGGGCGAAGATTTAAGTCTTCTCGATTTGACTGAACTCGAGCTCGACAGGGGTTGCGCGACCAAAAATGGTCACCGACACACGAACCTTGTTCTTCTCGTAATTCACCTCTTCAATGGAGCCATTGAAATCGGTAAAAGGGCCTTCCTTCACACGAACCAGCTCGCCCACCATGAATTCCACTTTGTGCCTGGGCTTGTCGGAGCCTTCTTGCATTTGGGAGACGATTTTTTGCACCTCATCTTGAGAAATGGGAGCAGGCCTGTTTTTGGCGCCACCCACAAAACCCGTGACCTTGTTCGTGTGCTTGACCAAATGCCAGGACTCATCGTCCATGACCATTTCAACCAAAACATAACCAGGAAAGAATCTTCTCTCCGTGGTTTTCTTCTGACCGTTCTTCATCTCCACCACTTCTTCAGTGGGCACCAAGATACGACCGAATTTGGACTGCATGCCTGAGCGCTGGATGCGCTCAATGATGTTGCGCTCAACCGCCTTCTCCATACCGGAGTAAGCATGAACGACGTACCATCTGAAATCAGGATTGCTCGATGGAGCAAGTGAGAAAACACCGTCTTCACCGGTTTGCGCATTCACCACAGAGGAAGTGATGGTTTGCGTCATTTCGTGAGACGCATGCGCCTCGCTCGAAGCGTCAATTGGGAGATCGTTCATTATTTTTTCCAACCCAAAATCAAATCGTAAAACACCCACTCAAGGGTCTTGTCAGTGAACCACAGCATCAAGGCCATGATGAACACAAATCCAAAGACATAAAGCGTCATTTGCGTGGCCTCTTTGCGATTGGGCCAAACCACTTTGTGCACTTCACGATAAGCTTCTTTGGAGAAACCAATCAACTCACGGCCGTGAAGGGAGGTGAGGAACACCACCACACCCGCCAACAAACAGACCAGCAACACCGCCCACTGAACCAATTGGCCTTGGGCAGACAGCACATAAAAACCCACCAATGCACCCAAGAGGAGCACCACAGCAAGCCCCAGCTTTGCTTTATCAGCAAAACTCGTGACCGTTTCAACATTTGTACTGGCCATATCAGCAGAACATTTCCATTGTTAAAAAAAACGCTGTCTTCTAGACACACAAGCCCGCCAAGTCATTGGCGGGCTTCATGTGATTGCATCAACACCAAACAGCTCGAAGCTTCATTGCCTCACGGCCGCTTGGCAGGGGCGGAGGGAATCGAACCCCCAACCTTCGGTTTTGGAGACCGACGCTCTGCCAATTGAGCTACACCCCTAAACTCTTGCCTTACTCCAAG
>CAIZIT010000107.1 GCA_903933115.1 uncultured Burkholderiales bacterium | reverse complement strand
GGACTGTGTTTTTTATATATTTTTTGTCGTTTTGAAAAAACGCTGCCGAGACATCAACACGCTTGATGCTCTAATTCGGCTTTATCTAATAAGCCCATTGAAGCCACTGGACATTCAACATCAATTTTTACAAAGTAATGGTGTTGTTTTGCAACAGCGGTGTAAGCGTCTCGGGAACACACGTTGAATCAGACAGGTCTTTAAAGTATTCTCGTCTCCACGTAAGGAGCGTGGAGACATGGATACTATCTTAGCCCAATCAGGAAATCGCCGCCGTCAAAGGCGGTCCTACACAGAGGAAGACAAAGAGCATTTGATTGCTATTTGTAATCAACCGGGCGTTTCTACAGCCTTTGTTGCTCGTCAGCACGATATCAACGCGAACCTATTACACCGGTGGGTACGAGAAAGGGAGAAGCTTAATGAACCGCCAGTTAAGTCACCACAATTGGACGAAAAGAGAAAGCCCTTATTTGTTGCGCTTGCTGTGCCGCCTCGATCAACGTTGGATTCATATGCTTCTGTGGTAAAAATTGAGATACGACGTGGCGAGACTGTTGTTACGCTGGAGTGGCCAGTTTCACAAATTGCCCTGAGTACCAGTTTGATTAAAGAGCTGATGGCATGATCCGCATTGATCATGTTTGGCTCTCGACGGAGTATTTTGACATGCGCTGCGGGATGGATACGACTTTGAGTCGTGTGGTAAAAGTCTTTGGTGCTGCGCACCCGCATCACGCCTACTTGTTCACCAACTCACGGGGCAACCGCATGAAAGTGCTGGTGCACGATGGGTTTGGGATTTGGTTGGCGTCTAGGAGATTGAACGCTGGAAAATTCAACTGGAGTGCTCATCACAATGGAGACTCCGTCTCTTTAACGCATGAGCAACTAAACGCCTTGGTGCTCGGTTTACCGTGGCAAAAGTTGGGTTCAAATGCAGTGATAAAGCATGTCTAATTGTTGGTCAATTTGAGTGAAAAATCAAGAGGGAAAATCACAATTGAGAGTGTGATTTATCTCTGAGATACTATGTCTCATGGTGCATACAGCAGAGTCCATCAACAACTTAAACGCAACGCAGTTGCGTGAGTTGACGCTCTCACTGATCAGCCAAATCCAGCAAAAAGAGAGCGAAGAATCAAAGTTTGATTTGATGCTTGCTGCTCAGCAAGAAGAGCTGTCTGCTAAGCAATCAGAGTATGAGGCACTCAAGGCCGAGCATTCTGAATTGATGAGCACCTTGACTGACAACGAGCGCGAGTTGTTTTATCGCCAAGTCAAGATCGATAAGCTCACCTTTGAATTGGCAACGCTCAAACGCTTGAAGTTTGCGGCCAAGTCTGAAAAGTACACTGACGGCCAGCGCCGGTTATTTGACGAAAGCTTGGAGATTGACTTCGCAGCCATTCAAGCCAAGCTTGATGTCATTGCGCCCAATCGCCCCAAAGTCAATCAAGAAGAGCAACAAGTTCCCAAACGCGTTGCATTGCCAGCCAACCTGCCCCGAGTAAAAGTTTTACACGAGCCTGACTCAACAGTTTGCACGAATGCGGGTTGTGGTTGCAAGTTGTTTCGCTTTGGTGAGGATGTGACAGAGAAGTTGGATTATGTTCCTGGTACGTTTACCGTTGAGGAGCATGTCAGGGGCAAATGGGCCTGCCGAGCTTGCTCAACTGTGACGCAAGCGCCGGTTCCCGCACAAATCATCGACAAGGGCTTGCCCACGGCGGCATTGCTGGCCTATGTCTTGATCTCCAAATACGCAGACCATATTCCTTTGTATCGCCAAGAAAGCATCTTTAAGCGTGCTGGATATGCGATCCCACGCTCGACACTGGCGAGATGGGTTGGTAGATGCGGGGTGCACCTTCAACCCATTGTGGATGCCCTGAAAGGGGCGGTTCTTAGGAACGGGGTGCTGCATGCAGATGAGACACCAATCCAGGTGCTCAGTCCGGGTGACAAAAAAACCAAGCGAGGTTACATCTGGGCATACACGCCAAGCAAGTTTGAGGATTTAAAAGCTGTTATTTACGATTTCTGCCCGAGCCGGGCGGGGTCTCACGCATTGGAATTCCTGCAAGATTGGAGTGGCACGCTTGTGGTGGACCAGTATGCTGGTTACAAAGGTGTGTTCAGGACCGGCGTCAAGCCTGCGGCTTGCTGGGCCCATGCACGCCGCAAGTTTGAAGAGCTGTTTGTGAGCAGCAAAAGCCCCATCGCAGAAGATGCATTGAAATTCATGGGTGAGATTTATTGTCTGGAGCGAATGCTGGGTGACTGCGATCAGGAAACACGGTTGAGTGTACGAGTTGAGCAGATCAAACCCTACGTTCTAGACCTGTTTGATTGGATGAAAGTTCAACGCCAAAAAGTGACCGATGGGACGGCCATTGCCAAGGCGTTGGATTACAGCTTAAAGTGTGAGGTGGAATTGAAGGCGTTCTTAGAAAACGGCCAAGTTCCCATTGACAATAACCACGTGGAAAACACGATCAGGCCCATCGCCCTAGGACGCAAGAATTTCTTATTTTTAGGATCTGAGCAATCGGGCACAAGTTCCGCCGCCGTCATGAGTTTGATCAACAGCGCCAAAATGAACGGCCTGGACCCCTTGAAATACATGACCGATGTCTTGACCAGGTTACCAACCCATCCCAACAACCGGATTGCGGAACTGTTCCCTCACAACTGGCAGCCCCTGCAAAATTAAAAACCAGTTGGATTTACCATCTGTCAATGTGTCTTGGCGCACCGCTTACGTTGGACTCTATTTACCCGATTGTTTATTTAGACTGCATTGTGATCAAAATTCGAGAGAATCAAACTGTGGTGAATAAGGCCATCTATGTGGCCTTGGGTGTTAACACTCAAG
>CAIZIT010000106.1 GCA_903933115.1 uncultured Burkholderiales bacterium | reverse complement strand
CCATTTGGTCTCCGTACCGTAGAGCTGAATGTAGTGGCCCTTGCCCCCGGTGCGCTTCCAAGGCATCAGGGGTAGATTTTGCACCTTGCTGATACCCACGCCCCTAAAGACTGGAATGCCCTCCTCTTCCATGAAGGCGTCGTAGGGTGTGGGTTGCTTTTTGAACTCGCCAAAACCGGCTTTTTTATTGCCCGCTGGCTCGTGCCAGTGGCTGGTGTCTTTATCGTGGGGCATGATGTACTCTGCAATTGAATGAAAGGATCAATCAGCCCCTTTGACCCAAGACAAAAGCCCAACGTTTACTTGGCTTTTCCCTCAGGGGTCAGCAGTCCAGCTTGGACCAAGGCCGATTTGATGGATTGTATTTCTTGATCCGTCACTTTGACCAATGGAGGCCTCACCACAGCCCTAGGCAGTTTCCCTAACAAAACCAGTGCCTCCTTCATGCGGTTGTGCATGTCTACCCATGGCTCAGCATAAAAAACCTGTGCCAAGGGAAAGATTCGATCGTTGATCTCTTGAGCGGTCTTCAAGTCCTTATTTTGAACAGCGTTGAACAAGGCCAACTGCAAGTCCGCAATCACAGATCCACTTCCTGAGAGCAAACCATTGCAACCCAAAACCAATGAGCTAAAGAGCCAAGCGCTGTGGGTCGACAAAACATTGACCACAGGGTTCAGGGATTGAAACAGTCGAACTTGCTTTTCATGTAAAACAGGATTGGAACACCAATCTTTGATCGCCCGGACCGCAGGAACTTGTCTGAACAGCAGCTCGAGTGTTCTCAAGGGGTAGCCCTGCCCACCCGCCAAAGGGTATTGAAATGCAATGATCGGCAAACCTGAGGCATCAGAGATTCTTTTGAAATGTTCGACAACCATCTCAGGGCGTTGGCCCAAAGTGAAGGGTCCAGGGGGAAAAACCAGCAATGCGCTTGAGCCACCGTCTGTGGCCATGCGAGCAATTTTGGCCGCCTCCAAGCTGCCCTCTGCATAAATGCCATGGACAATGGGCAGCTGCCCTTGAAGTTGATCTCTGGTGATGTCCAAGACTCTCTTTTGCTCTTCAAATGTACAAGAGGCCACCTCAGTGGAGTGAGCATTGATCGTGATGGCTGACAAACCCTTCACGCGGGTCACATCGTCGAGATGGGCACGAAATGAGGCCTCATCAATGGACAAGTCCTCAAAAAATGGAAGCAGTACGGCGGGGATCACACCAGAGGGAATAAAAGACATAAATGGCATCTTCAGTAAAGGTTAATGGATACTCCGAGAACGTCAATCATAATCCATCTGTGTATTGCTTGACCCCAAGAGCTTCAACGGCGCCGCCAATGCGTTCGATCGATTGGGCTCAACTCTTCATCATCGACTTTCTCATGCCGCAGCCGGTTTCGGCAGCGCAATCCCACGAACAAGCTGTGAGAAAATGATGATTACAGAGGGAAAAGACCCCACCCTTTCAGCTCTGGATTGAACAGGCAATGTATCAACACCAGCTTTTTTTAAGAACCGTCCTCGATCAGCTCCATCAACATACAACAACATGAATTCCAAAAAGATCAAAAGCGTAGCGATTTACTGCGGCTCCAACTTTGGCAACAGCGCGCAATTTGCCAACATGGCCCAAGCCCTTGGGGCTCACTTGGCGCATGAGGGCGTGACTCTTGTTTACGGTGGTACCAGAAAAGGACTGATGGGCGTTGTGGCAGATGCGTGCCTTGAGAACGGAGGAAATGTGATCGGCATCCTCCCTCAAAACTTATTCGACAAGGGTCAACTCCACCCAGAACTCAAGAACTATGAGGTGGTGACAGATTTGAAGGTCAGAAAATCCAGAATGGAAGTTTTGGCCGATGCCTTCATTGCCCTTCCTGGGGGCTACGGTACCTTAGAGGAGTTGTTTCAAGTCCTCACCTTGACGCAGCTGGAGATGATGGATAAACCCTGTTGTGTGATGAACATTGATGGGTTTTACGACCCCATGCACCTGATGTTGAGCACCATGACAGAGCGGGGATTCTTGAAAAAAGAGCACATGGACATGCTGCTTTTTGAAACCGATGTCTCTCTCGTGTTGGAGCATTTGAGACGTTGGGTCAGACCCCATGTCAACAAGTGGATAGACGAGAGCGCCGAGCACGCCGAGAGTGCCAAGAGCCACTGAGGCGAGCTTGAGCCCTTCAACTCTCGCTATTTCTCTAGCCGCTCTAAGGCACGCTTACCCAGCACGTTTAAAAAAAAACTCAAAATCAAGGCTCAAACTCAAGGCACACAAGCATGACCCATGATCACCGCTGAAGATGAGGGCCAAAGGGGGGGGGAGGAACCTCTATATTGGAAAGCGATGCGGGGCAGAGAACTCCATCATCTTCTAGCGTTTTCATCTCCTGATGAGCACTCACCCTCTTGTGATGACAAAGTCAATAAAACCCTTCTCCACCGATGTATAGATCAGTTTCACCCTCAATCGTTGCCCCACTTTGAGTTTGGGAATGTCGCCGCTCAAGCGCCCCTCAGTGGGTGGATCAATGATCCTGACCCAAGAGCCTTTTGGAGATACTCCCGTCACCAAGGCATCAAAATATTGACCGATGCGTGAACTCAACAGCATGGCCGCTTCAGATTTTCGCATGTGCCGCTCAGCCTTTTGAGAGGCATCTTCTTGGGCTGTGCAATGCGCGGCCAAATTCTCCAACTCTCGGGTGGTGTAAGGTGGGGGCTCATGGGCCAAAATCGCTTTGACTTGGCGCAAAGTGATCAAATCGGGGTAGCGCCGATTGGGAGCGGTGGAATGCGTGTAATTTTTAAGCGCCAAACCAAAGTGTCCAATGGGTTTTTGATTTTGACGCTCCACCACATACTCCCCCCGCCCCATCAACTTGATGATCACCAAAGACAAGTCAGGAAAGCGCAGAGGATCGAGTTGGTGTTGCTTGGCTAAAAACTTCTCGAGCGCACTGGAGTCTGGCAACTCTGGTAAGTGTTCACCATAAAGAAGTGCAACCTCTACAATCCTGGTCCAGCGCTCAGGGGAACGCACCACACGCCTGAGAGAGGCGCCTCCGTGCTCGATCAAAAATTTAGAGATGCATTCGTTGGCAGCGATCATGAACTCTTCAATCAATTGACGAGCTCGGTTGTGAGGTTGCGTGGTCAAACGCGTGATCTCCTCGCCCTCAAATTCTGCCCGGGGCTGAAAGGTTTCAAAATTCAGCGCTCCCGCTTGATTCCTTCTCTTTTTCAAAAGCTGAGCCAAATGGTCTTGGGCTTTGAGTTGAAGATCCATACCTTGGACCTCTTGGGCCGCTTGGGGCAATGGACCTGCGTTTTCAATCCAATCCGACACAGCGTCGTAGGCCAGTTTACTTTTATTGAGCACTTTGGCCAGATAAACGTCGTACTTTTGAATTTCTCCGCTCGCATCAAATCTCATCTCAACCACCATGGCCGCTCTTTGAACCCCGGGATTGAGGGAGGTGAGGTTGGTGCTGAGCTTTTCAGGCAACATGGGAAAAATCTTGGCCGAGGTGTAGACCGAAGTGGTGTTGGCCAAGGCTTGCTCATCAATCGCACTGCCCTTTTTGACCAAGCTGTCAACATCCGCAATGGCCACCAAGATGGAGATCTCCCCTGCTTCATGGCTTTGACTGACGGTCAATTGATCAAGATCTCTAGAGTCATCGTTGTCGATGCTGCACCACAATAGACTGGTGAGGTCCTTGCAGTTGGGAGAAGAAGCCAATGAGGGCTCATTGATGTGGTCGAGTTGGTGCAAAGCGGCTTCGGTGAAATAAGGTCGCAAACCCCTGTCTTGTAGGACATGATTGGCCAAATCCGCGAGATTGATACGCTGGTGTGAATGGTGTTGTGTCATCTTTGCATCCTAATGCACGAAGGGCTGCTTTTAAGCTGCGCTCACAATTAATTTCAAGGCCCTCTTACCCATTGACAAATTCTCCACTTGAGAGTGCGTCGTGGGAACCACCCGAAGGACCCCAACCGCAGGTCCCCAACCCAAGCTCTAAAAAGCTCTAAAGCACTGCAAAACAGCCCTCAATTACCCATTAAAAGCTCTTCAAATGGCCATCACCTGGTCATCACATGGTCATCAAAGGCCCCCGTCTCACTTGACGGTGTTTGGGGGCTCAACCCCTTCAACTGCCACTCATCCTTTGCCCCAAAGTTCATGGCGGGCCATGATGGAGACAAACAAGTCCGAACCCTCCAAGCCTTCAAGCCATGACTTTAAAGCTGCGAGCTCCAAACCCTCAAACCACTGAGGCTCCACCCTGGAAAACTGACGAACAAAGGGCATCAAAGCTGCATCAGCAATGCTCAGGCGCGAGCCAAACAAGAACCGGTTGACCAGGAGTTTTGAGTTCAACTCCTGCAAAAAAAGCTCCCCAGCGGCCCTGAATGGCAAGGGATCGTCCAATCCGAATCGATGGGGATATTTGTACCGATCCAAATTGAATTTAAAGGTCTGATCGTTTTGTTCAATGAGCCCCATCATCGCGTCATTGAGTTGGGGATCTTTAGAGAGCCACATCTCGGGGTCGCTTCTCTTCAAAGACCACTTCATGATCTCCAAACTTTGATCGATCACCTCCTCTTGCTCGCCATCCCTGATCCAAATCACAGGAACAGTTCCTTTAGGGGAGATGTCGAGCAAATGACTGGGTTTGGCTTTGAGCTCGATTTCTCGGTGCTCATAATCAATCTGAGACACCCGAAGCGCCATCCTCGCGCGCATGGCGTAAGGACAGCGTCGAAAGGAATACAAAACAATTTGCATCATCAAAAATTCTTTACAGCTGAAGATGGTGTCGTGCGTCTTCATCCAGAAACGCTAAGTAGAGCTCATGCTAGAGCTCATGCGATTCATACTCTAACCCTGCCTCAAGCTCGAACACTCGCAGCACTAAGCGAGTGAGGGCAAATCCAAGATCTCAAGCACGGTCTCCATCGGACGACAAAGCCGAGTGCCTTTGGGCGTCACCACGATGGGTCGGTTCATCAAAATCGGATGCTCAACCATGAAGTCCAAGAGCTCCGCATCGCTCCACTTCTCGTTAGACAAGTCCAACTCGTCATAGGGCGTCCCCTTTTGTCTTAAAAGCTCCCTCACGCTCATTCCCATGTCTTTGAGCATCACCTTCAACTCGGCTTGAGTTGCAGGTGTTTCGAGGTAGAGAATGGTCTCAAACTCGATGTGATGCTCGCGCAAAAAATCAAGCGTCTTACGGGAAGTTCCGCAGTTTGGGTTGTGATAAATTTTGATCATGACGATGAGAACGGGATAAAAAATTCAGACGCCATTATGCTCCATGCCCAGAAAATGGGCGCGATTGAAGGGGGATGAGCATTGAGACGCTCAAAGCCCTCTCCAGTTGCGGCCAAGTGGTGTAAAAGTGACCCCACTCGGCGACTGATTTTGGCCTAAAACTATTGGAACGCTATGAACTCTAGGCCAACTCCAGCCTGACTCTAGGGTAACTCTAGACCCTCCAGCCCAAGATTCGATGAAATAATGCCCAAACCAGAAGAATCCACCCGATTTGAAAGCTTTCCTTGAATCAAAAACTCCCCTCCTCCAGCACTGCAGCTTGCAGAATCTTAGAAGATGCCGTTGAGTTGGGCATTGAATACATTTTCACCAATTTGGGCAGCGATCATCCTGCGTTCATTGAAGCGTTCGCCACGCTCAATGCCCAAGGAAAATCCATGCCAGACATCATCATTTGTCCCCATGAGATGACGGCCTTGAGCGCAGCCCATGGACACGCCATGATCAGCCGCCGCCCTCAAATGGTTTTGGTCCACGTGGATGTGGGAACACAAAACCTGGGCTGCAGTGTGCACAACGCAGCACGCTCTCGTGTGCCCGCCATCATCATCGCAGGCCTCTCACCAACGAGCGTAAGCGAAGAACAAACGGGACATCGAACAGAGTTCATTCATTACACACAGGACTCCACCCGACAGCATGAGATAGTTGCTCAATACATGAAGTGGTTTTACGAGCTGAGGAGTGCCAAGATGGCTCATCAGGTCTTGGCCAGGGGTGTCCAAATTGCAAGCTCCTCCCCACAAGGCCCCATTTACCTCACGGGTGCCAGAGAGCTTTGGGAGGAGCCCAGCTCATCTGAAGGGCTCGAAACGCAGCATTGGCAAGCCTCTGAACCCCTGGGGATGTCTGACTCTGATGCCAACGCCTTGGTGGACGCTTTTGTCAAAAGCACCAAGCCTTTGATCATCACCTCTTACCTGGGCAGAAACAAGGAAAGCGTTCAAGCCCTGCAAGAATTCGCAGAGTCGATTGGGGTTGCCATTTGCGAGGTCAATCCACAGTACATGAATTTTCCTGGTCAACATAAATGCCATATCGGCTACAGGCGCAACAGCTTGGTGGACCAAGCCGACTTGATTTTGCTCCTCGATGTCGATGTGCCTTGGATCGTGGCCAAAGTCCAACCCCAGATGGATTGCAAATTGTTCATGATCGACATCGATGTTCAAAAACACGACTTGGGATTTTGGCACTTCCCCACACAAAGAAGTTGGCAAGCGGACAGTCTTTTGTGCTTAAAGAGCATGAACCGCTCGCGTTCTCGGCTCACGATTGATCAAAAACAACGTGACGCCAGACTAGAGTGGATTCGAAGCGCCAAGCAGGCCTTGCAACTGCCTGATATGCCAACGCTACCGAATGACCGCATCCAACTCCAAAATTTATGTGAAGCGGTGAAGGCCTTGATCAACGAAAAAACAGTTTTGCTCTTTGAGTCACCGACTGCAACAGAGAGACTTTTGAACACCTTACAAATGAGTGAGCCAGGAAGTTACTTTGCCAACGGAGGAAGTGGGCTCGGATGGGGCATCAACGCCGCCATTGGGGCCAAACTGGCCCGGCCAGAGAGCGAAGTCATCTCCTTTGTGGGTGACGGCAGTTATATCTTTGGCGTACCGAGCAGCACTTACTGGGTCAGTGAAACCTACGGCACGCCTCAACTCACCATTGTGGTCAACAACAAGGGATGGAATGCGCCCAAGACCTCCACCCTCTTGGTGCACCCCCAAGGGCAGGCACAAACACACGACACCTATTGGATCACCGTTGGCCATGAGAGCCAATTTGCTGACATCGCACAAGCAGCTGGAGGCGCAAAAGCCTTCCGAGTCGAGGCGCTCAGCCAACTGGCCCATACACTTCAAGAGGCGATGAAAGCCGTGCGTTCGGGTCAAAGTGCTGTGGTGGATGTGTTGATGCCTCCCATTTCAGCGCAAAATCTTGGCGCATCAACAGAAAGAAAAATCAAACCAGGAGCTGTTCATTGAAAGCCGTTCAATTCAAAACCACTGGCAGCTTGGATTGGCTTGAATACCTCCAGCTGGAAACCCCAAAGCCCCAAAAAGAAGAGGTCTTGATCAAAGTCATGGCTGCGGGGCTCAACAAAAGTGACACCACCAATGTATTGGGATTGTTCCCCTACACGACAGTACCAAGAGTCCCTGGCAGAGACTTTGCGGGTGTCGTTGTAGAGGGCCCCCAGGAGCTGTTGGGTCTGAATGTTTTTGGCAGCGGCAAAGAAATTGGTTTTACGCAAAATGGCTCTCACGCACAATACTTGGCGCTGGATGCGAACAGCGTTTGCCCCAAACCCGACAATTTGAGTTTTATCCAAGCCGCCTCTTTGGGCGTTCCCTTCATCACCGCTTACTTTGGCATTGAGAACACCCGAGTGCGGGAAAACAGCAAGGTCGTGATCATTGGCGCATCGGGTGCTGTCGGTTTTGCGGCCAGTCAACTCGCCCGGCAAAAAGGCGCTCAGGTTCTTTGTGTTTTAAGAGATGCGTTGAAAGCAAGAGAGCTGGAACAATTGGGCTTCACAACTCACTTGATCCATGAAAACGACAAGCTGGAGGACGTGGTACATGGGCATTTTAAGGAAGGCGCAGACGTGATCTTTGACACCACAGGCATGTGGATTGCTCAAAGCGTGAACGCCTTAAGCACCTACGGCCGCTTGGCGTGTATCGTGGTCCCGGGAGAGGGTCTCGTCAACATCTCGGTGCGCGATCTCTACCGAGTGGGGGGCGAGATCATTGGGGTGAACTCTTTGCTCTACAGCGCCAAGGCCTGTGCAGAGGTCTTTAAACAATTGGCCCCCAGTTTTACCAAGGGCGACTTGATGCCCCCTCAACACCTCCAAACACATGCCTTGTCAGAGGCACCGAGTCTTTACAAAGCCCTCAGACAAGGGGCCAAGAGCAAATTCATCTTGATGCCCAATGATCAGTGATCGGACTTGAATCATGAAATGGATCCGATTCAAACACCACGGCCTCGTCTCCTTTGGTCTCTTAGAGGATCATGGGGTCAAAAGAGTAGAAGGCTCTCCCCTAGAGAGCTATACCCTCACAGAGAATATTTTTGCTTTAGAAAGCATCGAGTTGTTGACGCCCATTCAACCACCCATGCTCTATTTTGCAGGACCCAATTTCAAGGGCCACATCGAGGCCATGGCCAAGCGAAGAGGACAAGAGCCCGTCTACCCCACACGACCAGACCCGCACTTTCGCTCCGTTCACGCCTTGGTTGCCAGTGGGGCAGATGTTGTCATCCCCACCGACAGCTGCCAGCGATTGCAACCTGAGGGTCAACTCGTGGTGGTGATGGGCAAAAAAGCAAGAAAAGTGAGCCTAGAACACGCACTCGATCATGTTTGGGGATACAGCTTGGCCAATGACATCACAGAGCGTGAGTGGCAAAAAACAGATCGCACCATGTTCAGGAGCAAAAACACGGACACCTTCAAACCCTTTGGACCCTGCATCGCAACGGGACTGGACCCCCTGAACATTCAGATCGAAGTGCGTCACAACGGACAAACCATTGCGGACTTTTCAAGCGCAGAGCAAACCTGGAGTGTGGCCGAGTGGATTCACATCTTGAGTCAAAACACCACGCTGCACCCAGGCGACTGCATCATGATGGGAACCCAAGGTGCAGCGGGCGACATGGTGGAGGGAGATGAAATTGAAGTGGAGTGCAAAGACATCGGTTTACTGAAGAACAAATTGGTCAAGGAAGTCGCCCCCTGAAGTATCATTGGAATTGAAAAAACTCACCCCCCATCGACACCACCCTCGGTGATTTTAAGGAAGACCTATGATGATCCAAAAATTGACGTTTTGCGTCTTGGCACTTTTTTTCAGCACTTGGGGTCAAGCTGCTGAGAACTCAAAAACCGAGATCATGTGGCTTGGACAGTCCGCATTCAAGATCACTTCTCCCACGGGCAAAGTCATCTTGACAGATCCGTGGTTACTGGCCAACCCCAAAACACCACCCGAATACAAGAAGCTTGAGAACCTTGGAAAAATTGACGTGCTCTTGGTCTCTCATGCCCATTGGGACCATTTTGCGGATGCACCGGCCATCGCCAAAATGAACAACATCCCCATGTGGGGACCAGGTGACCTGAACTCGGTGACCGTGGCCTTGGGCATTTTGCCCTCAAATTTAGCACCTCGTTTCAACAAATCTGGCACCGTCACACCTGTCCCGGGCATCCAAGTGACGGCCGTGCATGCCGAACACTCCTCCATCTTGGTTTGGAAAAATCCCCAGACTCAAATCGAAGAGACCCACTTTGGAGGTGAACCCATAGGTTTCATCATCGAGCTTGAAAACGGCTTCAAGATCTACCACATGGGAGACACGGGACTCTTTAGCGACATGAAATTCATTGCCGAATACTACAAACCCGATTTGGTCATGATGCCCATTGGAGGCAATTTCACGATGGGCCCCAAAGAGGCTGCATTTGCGGCCAAAGAATGGCTCAAAGTACCCAATGTCATACCCATGCACTTTGGGGCCAACCCTTTGGCCAAAGGAACGGTTGAAGAGTTTCAAAAGTTTCTGGAAGGCTCTGGCATCAAAGTCAATGCTTTGACGCCTGGTCTTGCTCGGCAATTTTGAGATGTGGTCCTCTTCACAACCGACCATGAACTGAGCACGTGATGATCAAACCCAGACTGGAAGCCTTCATCTTCGACTGCGACGGCACACTGGTCAACAGCGAGGAGCCTGGGATTGAGGTCATCCAAGCGCTTGCCAAAGAAGCGGGGGTTCAAATCTCACGTCAAGAAGCGTTTGATCGCTTCACGGGTTTGAAGATGGCGGATATTGTTGACTGGGTCGCGGCCCAGTTGCCCCACCCCGTGCCCGAAGACTTTCACCCCACTTTCACTCAAAAAGTCAGAAAGGCACAAAGCATTCGGTTTCATGAAGGCTTGGAGACGATAGCTGGCGCGAAGGAGCTTCTTGAGTTCATCCAAATGCCCATGGGAGTGGCCACCAATGGGCCGAGAGAAAAAGTCGAGTTGACCCTTCAACTGACAGGCCTTCGAGCTTATTTCGCAGATCATGTTTACAGTGCTTATGACATTGGACACTTCAAGCCTTCGCCACAATTGTTTGTTCATGTGGCCCATGCTTTAGGGGTCAAGCCAGCGCATTGTGCGGTGGTGGAGGACAGCTTGACAGGCGTCACGGCGGGCCTACGTGCTCAAATGCAGGTCTTCTCCCTGGCCCCCCCAAAAAGCTTGCCCTCTCACATGCACCAAGAGGTCATCTTCATCGAGGACTTGCATGTGCTCAAAAAGCATTTGATCAACGCTGTGGTCTGACAAGATGTGTTGAGCAACGCAAGCGGTCGACTCGTTTTCTCCATCATTGAATGTGCTCACTCACCCAAGTCGTCAAATACTTTGCAATTTCTAAATTGTTTTTCTCCAGCATCATCATGTGCCCATTGCCCTTGATCCCAATATCGGGCAAGCGAACGTAGGTGTTTTGAACCCCTGCATCGCTCAAGAACTTGGCCGTACAGTGATCATAGGGCACGTGGTATGACGCATGGGAGCTCACGATCAAAATGGGTTTTCCTTTGAGCTGGGTCAACTCTCTGGCCGGTGTGGGTTGGACCCAGCAGCGCACCAAATTCTGCGCATCGGGCTTGGCTTGACGCACCAAGTTCAAGTCCTGAGCTTGGTTGGCAGGTGGATTGAACTTCAAAGGCAATCTGGTGATTCCCCAGACACGACCGACAGGTCCATCTTTGTAGAAGTCTTCTCCATTTTTTTCCAAAGCCATCTCATACAAAGGCGGGCCATTGGGCTCGATCGCCACAATGCCTTTGACCAACTCAGGCTTGGCATTGGCAATGAGCCAACCAAAGGAGCCCGATTGAGAGTGGGTGAGCAAAACGGAGGGGCCTATTTTCTCAATGAGCGCCACGCCAGCCGCCAAATTGAGTTTTTCGATGACGTTCACATCTTCGATGTCCTCGACCTGAGAGGAGAAAAACTGATCGTAGATAGGGTCACCCGAGACACCCGTACCTGGCCACTGGGTGTGAAACTGTGCTTGCGGGTACTGGGACTTCAATTTAGGCGCGGTGAATCGATCCGACATGGCCTGTGCATTGGGCTTTCTTGTCTTGCCGTAAACATCGCCAAAAAACCCCGAGCGGCCCCTTGCAGGCTGATCGACCACATAAACGGAGAAGCCCTGACGCACAAAATACGTGGCCCAGCCCTCACGCCCATCGGGAGTTGCCAAAAAATTGGTCCCTGTTTGTCCACCACCGTGCCACATCACAATGGGATAAGGGTATTTTTGAACCGCAGGCTTTTGAAACTGAACAAACATTTGCTGGCTTCGGATTTGCTGGCCTTGGGCATTGGTGCTGTACTCACCGCCCACGAAAAAGTAACCCTGCTCTGCAACGCTGAGCGGCTCGGCTCGCAACTGGGTCACGGACAAGACGGCAGTTGCCAAGATCAGTTTAAGAATATATTTCATGATTGATTTCCTCAATTGGTGTACTGAATGACTTGGCCTCTTCGATCTCCAGAGGTGGCAATACAAATGGGGGATCTGTAAAGAGGCGCCAAAAAGCGTGTCGAAGGGCTCACCTCTCTGACTTTTTCAAACAAGGGCTCCAATCCCAAGTCAATCCAGGTCCCAAAACTCGCATCGTGGTGAGCAGGCAAGAGCAACTTGGGCTTGAACAGTTGAACAAGAGGCATGGTCTCCATGACTTGTCGCTCTGAAACAGCATGGGGTTGATAAGACACGATGGCCACGTCAACAGGCCCCATTTTTTGAGCCATTTGCTCAGCCCCAGGCGTGATGGGCCCAGCGCTGCCGAAGATCACCAATTTAAAGCCATTGCGAAAGGTGAGTCCATAAGCAAGTGTGCCTTGATCGATGATTCTCGGGTCGTTGCTTCCCCTGGACATCACCAATCGGGTCTTTTGTGCCTCCTCTGGCGTATCGGCCCTGACCTCAATCTTGTAGAGGTTGGCGTAGGCTTCGATCAAGCCATTTTGAATGGTGCTGTGCCGGGCCAAAGCCACATCGAGCCTCAACTCCCCCAACTCCAATTGATCCCCACCTTGGACCTCCACTGCAGCGGATGGTGGCATGCCAAGCGCCTTGGCAGTCTCGATCGTGATGGCGGACCCCACAACGCGCGCGCCGGTTTGAACAGAGACCGGTCCTATGTCGGCAATATGATCAAAATGCGCATGCCCCACCATGATCAAGTCCGCTTTTTTAACCTCTGGCACTGTGAACCCCAAAGAGCGACTTCTGGCTTTTCGGTCATAGTAGGTGTCAAGGAGATAGACCTTGCCCTTGTACGCAATTTCATAGTTGGCGTTTCCTAGCCACCGAAGCACAGCCGTATCGGACTGCGCAGTGGGTATGGCCCCACCCACCAAGGCCGGCACCAAGCTGTCACAAGGATCGCTGAGCGAGGACTGAGCCCATGAGACGCAGACTGAGGCCATCCAAGTGAAGCTTGCCAGGCCAAGGCGCTTGAGAAGACCTGTTAAAGAGAGACCTTTTTTGAATGTATGCTGCATATAAATTAGATTGAATTCGATTGGGCCTGCACAATCGGCCTTCTTCATTATGCATTCGCTTTTTGTGAATGCTCGGCTTGGGTCCTGCATCTAGGTAAAAACACCCAGAGTTTTTCATTGCTGAGCCAGCGTCTCAAAGACAACAGCACTCTTGGGGAAATGCACCCCATGGAGCATGGGCGTACACCAAGGCATGTTCGAGCTCAAAGCCCCCTCACGAGGAGCAAACAAGGTTCATGAGCCCATGCATCACTTCAAAACCAGGCCTAAGCTTTGCTTACACTAGAGGGGTGCCAAGCTTGAATGGGCTGAGCGGCCCCCTTTCGCACCAATTGTGTGCCTCGTCGGATGGACTGAGAAAAATTAAGAATTTCAAGATGAACCATGAACGCCCCTATGAACTGCCCCCTATTCGGTACAGGAGCCATCTCTTTTCCATGAAACGGTTGATGCTTGCTCTCGTTTGCAGCTTGATCGGGTCATGGGCAGCATCGCAAACTTACCCCTTGAGACCCATCAACTGGGTGGTGCCTTTTCCGCCTGGAGGATCGACCGATCTGGTGGTCAGAGCCTTGACCGAGCAACTCTCCAGCGCATGGGGACAAGCCATGGTGATTGAGAACAAATCGGGTGCAGGAGGCGGCATTGGCGCTCAATACGTCGCAAAAGCGCCTCCTGATGGCTACACCTTGCTTTTCACCACCTCCAGCACACACTCCATTGCACCGAGTTTGAACAAAAATTTACCTTACAACGCAGACACTGATTTTTTGCCCATTGTGCATGTCGCCAACGCGTCCCATGTGCTCTTGGTGTCGAAGTCCGTTCCCGCTAAAAATCTAAAAGAACTGATCGATCACCTGAAAAAGTACCCAGGGCAATTGAACTACGCATCGAGCGGAAGTGGCACCATCATTCATTTGGCGGCAGAGGCCTTCAAAGCTGATGCGGGTCTTGATGTGGTTCATATTCCTTACAAAGGCTCGACCCAATCCATCTCGGATGTCATCTCCGGCAAGGTCCATTTGATCTTCGACAACATCGTCTCTGGGATGCCGCATGCTAGAGACGGCTCCCTCACCGCCATCGCCGTCACCAGCAAGAAGCGCTCAACGCTCGCGCCAGAGGTGCCCACTTTCATGGAAGTGGGTAAAGATTACGGATTAGGGAATTTTCAAACTCAAACCTGGTACGGCATTTATGCGCCTAAAGGCACGCCAACGGAGGTCATTGGCGCACTCAATGCAGAAGTCAACAAAGCCCTCAATACGCCTAAAATGAAAGACAAGTTGAATTTTTTAGGGGCTGAAGCGGTGGGTGGGACACCGCTTCAATTCGCAAACTTTGTCAAACTTGATAAAGCCCGATGGGCAGACATCATTCAAAAAAACCATATCATTCAAGACTGAACCATAAAACATGACTCACCACCTCCACCTCAAACTCCGCCGCCCACGCACGATGAAACCTCTCTGGATGGGTATGCTTTTGGCTTCATTGACCTTATGGGGACTCAGCAGTTTTGCGCAAACCTATCCCAATAAACCCATCGATTTGGTGGTGCCTTTTCCGGCTGGTGGTTCGACAGACCTCTTGGCCCGAGCACTGGGGCAACAACTGACTGCGCAATGGGGCCAACAAGTGGTGATCGACAACAAACCCGGTGCGGGGGGCAGCATTGGCAGCTCCATCGTGGCCAAAGCACGCGATGATGGCTACACCCTGCTCTTCACCTCTTCGAGCACCCACTCGATTGGTCCTTCATTGAACAAAAATTTACCCTACAACATCGACACCGACTTCATCCCCATCGTTCATGTTGCCAATGCAACCAACATCCTCTTGGTGACCAAAACCATTCCCGTGAACAATTTAAAGGAACTGATCGCTTATTTGAAGAGCAATCCTGGCAAATTGAACTACGCCTCCAGTGGAAACGGCACCATCATTCACTTGACCGCCGAGGCCTTCAAAGCCGATGCCGGCGTCTCGATCACGCACATCCCTTACAAGGGCTCCGGCCAAGCCATCCCCGACATCATTTCGGGCAAAGTGCACATGGTCTTTGACAGCATTGTCTCCGCCATGCCTCATGTGGTGGATGGTAAATTGACCGCCATTGCCGTCACCGGTAGAAAACGCTCTGCCCTAGCACCTGAGGTGCCCACCATGATGGAAGTGGGCAAAGATTACGGCTTGGGAAACTTTGAGTCGGACACCTGGTGGGGACTTTTTGCGCCCAAGGGGACACCTCTTGCCATCATCAACACGATCAATGCCGAGACGAACAAGGCTTTGTTGAACCCCAAGCTCAAAGACAGGTTGAACTTTCTGGGTGCTGAGGCCTTCGGCGGAACGGCGGCACAATTTTCAAGCATGAGCAAAGCAGATCGCTTGAAGTGGGCTGACATCATTCAAAAGAACAACATCACCCAAGACTGAAGAGCGTCAGGGGCAAGCCGCGTCAACGAGGCCAATGAGGTCACGTGGATCACTCTGGGGTAATGCCCATTTTGGTGACCACCTTGCCCCACATCTCGATTTCACGACGAATGGTGTTTTTGAACTCCAGCGCAGTGCCTCCAGAGGGAATGGCTCCATCGGCCTCAAAACGATTGGCGGTGTCCTTTTTGGCCAAGATCAAATTGACCTCGGCATTGAGCTTATCCACCAACTCTTGAGGCATGCCCTTTGGACCAATGATGCCGTACCAAAGCGTCACGTCATAGCCCTTATAGCCACTCTCTTCGATGGTGGGGACATCTGGCAAGGCCGGTATTCTTTTGTTGCCAGTGACACCCAAGGCTTGCAATTTACCCGTTTGGACCAAAGGCAGCGCACTGGCAGTGGCTGCGAAATAGATATCGATTTGATTGGCCAATAAGTCATTGAGTGCAGCCCCACCCCCCTTGTAGGGGACGTGATTGATGGAGATGCCGGCTTGATCGGCAAAGAGTGCCGCACCCAAATGAAGTGCACTACCAAGACCCGATGAGGCATAGGTGAGTTGTCCCGGTTTTGCTTTGGCTTTTTGCACAAAATCGGCCAAGGTTTTGAGATGCTGCGAAGCATTGACCACCACCAACAAGGGGCCCTTGGAAGCTTGAACGATCGGCGTCATGTCGTTGACCGGATCGAACTTCAGTTTGTACAAACTGGGGTTGACTGTGTAGCTTGAAGAGACCAGGGTCAAGGTGTAGCCATCGGCTGGGGCGGACAGACCGGCCTGAATACCAATCAAGCCTCCAGCCCCTGGTTTATTCTCGACCAAGACCGGCTTGGCCAGTGAGGTGCTCAAAGCTTGGGCCAAATAACGGGCCAAGATGTCTGCCCCGCCTCCGGGCACAAAGGTGACGATCAGTTTGATGGGTTTGGTGGGGTAGGCATCGAGGGCGTGCGCAAGCGGGGCTTGAAGCAAGTTGAGTCCCCAAACAAAAGCACAGACAAAGACATGTAAGGTGGCATGCATGGGTGCATGGGCCTGTGCACGGGATATTCCCCTACCCAGTTGTCGAAGCAATAGTTGCATCATAGGTGGTGTTCTCTTCTAGAATGACGATGAATCCTTGGATTTTTACATTTTAAATACATGCATCGACTCCTCACCCCGTGTTTGATCGGATGGAGTCCTCTTGAATTGCCCTGGAAAACAGCTGAACCGCATTTTCTCTTTCGACAGCTTTCGCCCAACCATTGCCCAACCATTGCCCAATTCAACCTATTTTTTTTCAAAGCCCTCAACATGAACCAACTTGAAGCGCTCAAAAAGTACTCGACCGTGGTCGCCGACACGGGAGACTTCATTCAAATTCAGCAATACCACCCCCAAGACGCCACCACCAACCCCTCTTTGATCCTCAAAGCCATTCAAAAGCCCGAATACCAACACGTGTTGGACCAGGTCAAGCACCTCGCCTCAAGCGAGAGCCTCGAGATGAAGATGGACCGCTTGATTGTGGCTTTTGGCAAGGAAATCTTAAAGCTCATTCCCGGTCGAGTCTCGAGCGAGGTCGATGCGAGACTGAGCTATGACACGGGTAAAACGCTCGAGCGAGCCCGACAAATGATGGCCCTCTACCAAGAAGAGGGAATCGACTCGAGCCGAATTTTGATCAAAATCGCCTCCACCTGGGAGGGCATCCAAGCGGCACAAGTGCTCCAACAAGAGGGCATCGATTGCAACTTGACCTTGCTGTTTTCTCTCGAGCAGGCTGTGGCTTGTGCCCATGCGCGAGTCAAGTTGATTTCCCCCTTTGTCGGCAGGATTTACGACTGGCACAAAAAGAACTTGGGCGAGGCTTGGCACGAGCGCGACCACACAGGTGCCAACGACCCCGGCGTTCAATCCGTCACCAGCATTTACAACTACTACAAAAAGTTCGGCATCCCAACCGAGATCATGGGGGCGAGCTTTCGAAACCTGGATCAAATCAGGGCCTTGGCCGGCTGCGACCTCTTGACCATCAGCCCTGAACTCTTGGCGGGACTTCAGCTCAATGAAGACGAGCTCTTGCCCGCCCTTCAAGTCAAAAATGCCCAAAACTGCAGCATGCAAGAGCTCCATTTGGATGAGATCACTTTTCTAACGCGTTTGAAGGCCAACCCCATGGCCCATGAAAAGCTGCAAGAGGGCATTGCGAGCTTTTGCGCCGATGCCGTCAAAATCGAGCAACTCCTTCAAGCCTGAAGCATGTGCCCTGGCGCATGTGCTCTGGCGCATGTGCTCAAGCCCAAACTTTCAAATCCTTCTCTCCCCACACCCACACTGCCCCCCTTCGCCTGGAGACACCATGTCCGACCTCTCAAATTCAAAGACGAGTCCTCGCGTACCCCCAAAGGCATCCAGCGAAGACCGAATGCCTTACCAAAAGCCGCAACCCTTTGGGATGAAGCCCGATTTAGTGATCAAAAATGCACTGGAAGGCGACCCCAGGCTTTGGACTCCCCTGTCTGAGGGCATCACCTCCAGGCCCATCATGCTCAATGTGAGCGCAGGCTACTACGTGCACTTGATGCGAGTGACCCGATCTGGTTTGCTGCAAAGGCATCGCCACTCGGGTCAAGTGCACGCCTATGTCTTGAAAGGTGAATGGCACTACTTGGAGCATGAATGGAGAGCGCAAGCGGGAGACTTCATCTTTGAGCCTCCCGGAGAAACCCACACCTTGGTCGTTCCCGAGCATTGCCAAGAGATGCTCACCCTCTTCACGGTCTATGGCTCGTTGATGTATGTGGACCCCTATGGCCAGGCGGTGGGCTATGACGATGTGTTCACGCGCATTGAAAAATACAAAGCCCATTTTGAACAACTGGGGCTCGGTGAAGATGCGATCGAGCAATTCATCCGCTGAATGAGCTCCATCAAGAAGCTGCTGACATGAAAACCCCTCACGTGATCATGGCCCTCTCCTTGGTTGTGGGCATCTATTTTTCTGGCCCAGTCGTCCAATTTCCTGCCATGGACGTGTCCCACGTCAATGCCTTGCCCCAGGCACCGAGTGAGTTGGATGCTTGGCTGATCGCCAAAGA
The DNA here is from genome assembly GCA_903933115.1 of uncultured Burkholderiales bacterium. Taxonomy (GTDB): domain Bacteria; phylum Pseudomonadota; class Gammaproteobacteria; order Burkholderiales; family Burkholderiaceae_C; genus Limnohabitans. The sequence continues at coordinate 11,007 of CAIZIT010000106.1, read as the reverse complement.
AAGTGCATTTCAAAACATCAAAAAGAACAATGAAAAGACCATTGTTTGGGCCAACAACAAAAGGGAGAAAACCCCTTGGTCGGTGGTCTATATTCATGGGTTCTCCTCCTCAAGACTGGAGACTGCGCCCCTGGCTGAAAGGGTCGGGCAAAGTCTGCATGCGAACGTTTTTTATACCCGATTGACTGGGCACGGCCAAGAGCCCAAGGACTTGGGCGAGGCCACACCCAATGATTGGATGAACGACTACTGGGAGGCCATAGCCATCGGACAGAGACTGGGCAACCGGGTGTTGGTGATCAGTTGCTCGACGGGCTCGACCATTGCAACTTTGGCTTCTTCGTCTGGGGCACTTCTTCGCCAAGCCTCTTCTGGCCAAAACGCTCCAGGCGCTGCGCCTCACCTCGCTGCCCCAGAAAACGCCCCAGAACACGCCCCTCAAGCGCATGTGTTCATCTCCCCCAATTTCGGCCCCAAGGACCCGCGAGCAGAAATCATTTTGACCCCATGGGGTCAAGAGCTCGCCTTTTGGATTGAAGGGCAGACCCATCGGAGTCCTTCAGAAGGACCCGAGGAGGACTTGGGGTGGTACAAAGAATATCCCACCAAAGCCCTGTTTCCCATGATGTACATGGTCAAAATGGCGCGAGAGAGTCATCTGGAAAACTTCACGCACCCTTTGCTCGTGCTCTACAGTGAGCGCGACCAAGTGGTGGATGTGAAGCGCATCAAAACCGCCTTCAATGCCATGGGAGCAAGTCCAAAGACCTTGGTGGCCGTTGACTATAGCGAGAGCTTGAACCAGCACGTTCTAGCCGGTCGCATCAAGGCACCCAAAGCACTTTCGCCCATGGCAGAAGAAATCACCCAATGGGTCAAAACGCTGGACGCCTCTCAAGGCTTCAAATAAGCAAACCCTTGTCTGTTTTGGAGTTGCGTGATTCTCACAACGCCTGAAGGGGTGAAGTCTGCCTCAGCAATGAATTGATCCTTGTGGAGCGATCTGTTTTTCATGGTGTACTCGCACACCTCAAAGCGCACCCCCAAGGACCTCAGGTGAGAAATCAATGGGGCATAAAGCATCTTGGAGTTTTGATCGGTAGCGCCTTCCATGAGCATGTCCACACCCTGCGCATGGGCCACGACAACGATCTGGGTATCTGGAGCAGCCTCCAAGTGGTTCTTGATGTTTCTCAGACCTTTCAAGCCTTGGACGTTGGTTTGATCAAAGTGATAAACCACTTTGTCTTGAGCATGGGCAAAACTCAAACCCATGAAAAGAGCCAGAACCAAGAGTAAATTTTTCATGATGCGTGCACTCCACTTTGCAAGTTTTAGGGATCTAAAACTGGGTCTTCTTCAACTCGAGGCTCGTGTCCTCGAGCTTGTCGAGTTGGTTGTTCAATTGAGTGACCGTGTTTTTGATGGCTTCAACTCTACCGTGAAACTCCTCTGACTTCTTTTTGCGTGCCAAGGCGATTTGTTCCTCACGGCTCAAGGGTTTGAGCGCCTTTGGTGGAGAGGCCACAGAGGGTGTAGGGTTCACCTGAGCTTCTTGCTCTTTTGCTGACACCGCATCAGTGTTCAAAGTCGGAGCACTTCTTTGTCTCTTGATGTCTTCGAATTTCGCACGCCGATCAGCAATGGAGTTGGCTGCGATTTTGGCTTGGTTGTCCTCGACCTGAAGAGGCGCGTCAATACCCACCACTTGATCTGAGGTGGAGGAAGAATCCACGGGCTGATGGTTGGAAGCAAGGGCATCGGTATGGATCAGCGCCTTGTTGTCCTCGGAGGCATTCGTATCCAAACCCAAGGCTTGGTCTGTCATTTTTTCGGAATAAGCTTTTTCTTGGTGCTTCAAGTCGAGGACCGTGCCATCAATTTGAACCTCATTCTTTGAAGCGTCTCCAGCAGCAATGTCTTGTAAATTGTCCTCTACGGACTGGGCATCGATTTGCACGGCATGGTCCACCGCTGTCTCTGGGGGCAAGGTCTGCTTGTTGCTACCCAATGCGTCGGAGGGCGCGGAGGAAACGTTGTCTTTGATGGATGTTCCCGCCAACTTCGCCTTGTTCTCGGAAGATGGATCTTGCTCCAAGGTTTGAACGTTAACCCCAGTCTTTGACTGCTCCAACTTGGCCTTGTTTTCTGAAGCCTTGTCATGCTCCAAAGTTTGGACGTTAACTCCAGTCTTGGACGGATCCAACTTCACCTTGTTTTCTGAAGATTTATCTTGTTCCAAAGTTTGAACGTTAACTCCAGTCTTGGACGGCTCCAACTTGGCCTTGTTTTCTGAAGCCTTGTCTTCCTCCAAAGTTTGGACATTAACTCCAGTCTTGGACGGCTCCAACTTGGCCTTGTTTTCTGAAGCTTTGTCTTGCTCCAAAGTTTGGACGTTGGCTGCGGTCTTTGACTGCTCCAACTTCGCCTTGTTTTCTGAAGACTGAGGCTGATCAATCGACTGAACATTGGTCGATTTTTTTTCATCCGCCACCTTGACCAAGTGATCGCTCACCGGAGCAAGAGCGACTTTTTGAAGATCGTCTTGAACGCTCGACGACCCTATTTTTTGGGTATTTTCGGCCAAGTTCTCTTGATTGATTTTGAGGGATGGGGCTTTCTGGGCAGCTTCTTTTTGAAGCGATGAAAGGTTCGCATTTGACTTCTCAACAGACAAAGCCTCTTGGTGGTCCTTGATGGCGTCGGCTTGAATCGCTTCTAAATGCTGAGCACTGGCGCCGGTGGTTGGGAGGGCCTTAAGATGGTCTGCGACTTTGTCAGCCCCCAATTTTTGTAAGTTATCCGCTGGGGAATCCTTGGAGAGCTTCAGTGTGTCTTCAGTGATGCCATTGGAGAACACTGGCGAAGAAGCGGAGGATTCACTCTGCGTGGACAAAAGACTCTCCAAATGCTGATCCAGATCCAAACGATGTTCAGCCGCGTTTTTACCCGCCGCGTCCTCATCACCGGCTTTGACCCAACTTTTTTTGCCCTTGGCATTCAAAGACCCCGCCACCACCTCTACATTGTGGGGTGTATCATTTCTGATGATGAAGGGTTTGTTGTCAGCCATTTAAAAATTCGAATCTCTAAGTGTTTTTATCCCAAGGATTGTCCTAGAAAACCCCAAGACCTCCTGACCGTGAACTTGCGGATAAAGGATAAGGAGGCCGATTGATGATGCCAAGCTTTCAAGATCAAGCACCGCGTCCCCAAATTCATCTCTTATTATCGACACAAGTCATGAAATTTGTAACTCAAAACTTAGAATAAGCTCAACCCCACACCCTTTTAACCCTTTTGTATTCAAAAACGACCCTGGTAATCCAACAGATGGCAAGCCTGGTGTTTTTTAGGGTTTTATAAGCCGACAATCCTCGGATTTTTTTCATTACCATTAAATACAAGCACGAAGCGACGCTGATCCCGTACCAAGCTCAGACCTCAAGAGACCCTTTTAAATATGCCCCTGAGTTACCCCACCCTATCGAACTCTCAATGGATGGGCCCAGTTGCCATTCAGCAAGAAAAGACCATCGTGTCTGGCAGCTTGCTGGGTTTGGCTTTGATGGCAGTGGGATTGGTCTTTGGTGACATTGGTACCAGCCCTCTTTATGCCATCAAAATTTGTTTTGACGCCAACCACGGCATTGAGATGAACGAGGTCACCATCTTTGGTGTGATGTCACTGATCTTTTGGACCTTGACCTTGGTGGTCTCGCTGAAATATTTGGTCTTTGTCATGCGCGCAGACAATCAAGGAGAGGGTGGTATTTTGGCGCTTTTGGCTTTGACGCTTAAAAACACCAAAACCCAGTCCACAAAAGCCAGCATTCTGATCCCATTGGGGGTCATTGGAGCGAGTCTTTTTTATGGCGAGTCCGTTTTAACACCTGCGATCTCTATCCTCTCAGCTGTAGAAGGCATCAAGGTGGTGTCCGAGAGTTTTTCCAAATATGTGATCACCTTGAGCGTTGTGATTGTGATGGCCTTGTTTTTCTTTCAAGACAAAGGGGCTTTTTTGCTCAACAAATTGTTTGGCCCCATCATGGTCTTTTGGTTCACGGTGATCGCAGCCATGGGCATCTACCAAATATTGGGGCATCCACAGATTTTGTGGGCCATGAACCCCATTTATGCCTTTGAATTCATCTCCCAGCACCAAGCATTGGCTTTTGCAGCAAGCGGCTCCATATTTTTGGTGATCACTGGGGCAGAGGTTCTGTATGCAGACATGGGCCATTTGGGGCTTCGGCCCATCCGCTGGGCTTGGTATGGCTTTGTCATGCCTTGCCTGGTGATCAATTACTTTGGTCAAGGTGCCATGCTCATCAACAACCCCGAGAACATAGAGAACCCCTTCTTCTCCATGGTCCCTGAGAGCTTGGTGTTTGAATTGGTCTTGCTCTCGGTTGCAGCCACCGTGATCGCCTCTCAAGCCTGCATCTCAGGTGCTTTTTCAATGACCAGTCAAGGCATCATGCTGGGGTTCATACCGCGAATGAATTTGGTACACACCTCTGACAAAAAAGTTGCACCTATTTATGTCCCCTTCATCAATGGTCTCTTGTGCCTGGCGGTCATTTTCTCGGTTCTGGGGTTTCAACGCTCGGATCATTTGGCTTATGCATACGGCATAGCCGTATCGATCACCATGCTGATGACGACCCTTTTATTGGCGGTGGTGATGAAAGATTTGTGGAAGTGGCCCCTGGCTTTGGTAATCTTGATCACGGGTGTGTTCATGGCGCTGGACTTGAGCTTGTTTTTGTCAAATACTGAAAAAATACTTGAAGGCGGATGGTTTCCGATGGTCATTGCCGGTGTCATTTACTTGCTGATGATCACTTGGTACCAGGGGCGCAACTTGCTCAGAGAAAAAACCATCCAAGTGGGGATCAAAATTGCCGACTTCATGCACGGCTTGTTGCTCCATCCACCCACAAGGGTGGAGGGAACTGCTGTGTTTTTCACCTCCCACATTGATTTCATCCCCCCAGCCTTTCTCCACAACCTCAAACACAACCGTGTCTTGCACGAAAGAATTCTCTTTCTAAAGGTGAGCGTTTGGGATGTACCCCGTGTAGCCGACGCTCAAAGGATCCATGTCAAAGAAATTGAAAACAATGTCTATCTCGTAAGGGTGATTTTTGGCTTCAAAGAGTTGCCCGACATCTCCAAAGTCATGGCGCTTTTGAACGAAGATTACGGCCTGAATTGCCCCATGATGAATTGCTCTTTTTTCATGGCCCGTGACTCACTCGTGGCCAAAGAAATCCCCCAAATGTCCATTTGGAGAGAACAGCTCTTCATTTGGATGCTTCAAAACTCGACCCGAGCGTCGGATTTCTTCAAAGTCGATTCTGGCCGCTTGATTGAGCTGGGCACCAAAATCGAGCTGTGAGGTCTGCGGTCTTTGGGTGACGTCGACTTACAACAACGAGCCCAACGAGTCAGCTCGCGCGTACGGCAAACGCCTACCAATCATTGAGCCTTGATTTGCGCCTCGTCAATCACTCTGGAATACTTGTCAAACTGGGACTTGATGTAGGCTGAAAAATCTTTGCTGTTTAAATAAGAAGGGTATAGGCCAGCAATGAACAGCTTTTGCTGGGTCTCGGGATCTTTCAGAGCTTGGGCAAAGTCCTCATTGAGCTTAGAGACCACCTCTTTGGGCGTGAGCGCAGGTGCAGCAACACCAAACCAAGCTGCCGCCTCATAATCCTTGTAGCCCAACTCGCTCACCGTTGGAACAGCTTTGAGCGCATCGAGCCTGGACAAAGTGGTGACCGCCAAGGCTCTTAACTTTTGCCCCTCAATCATTGACGAGACCTCTGATAAATTGGTCAGCACCGCATTCACATGCCCACCCATGACCGCATTGGCCGCCAAGAGCCCGCCCGTGAAGGGAACATAGGTCAAATCCATGCCCACCACCCTTTTGAGCAACTCACCCGCGATGTGTTGCGTCGATGAAGGCCCGACTGTGGAGTAACTCAAGACACCGGGTTGTGCTTTTGCTGCATCGACAAACTCTTTGAACGTCGTGTAAGGGCTTTGTGCACTCACAGCGAACACCTGAGGTGAATAGGTCAATAAAGCAATCGGGTCGAAGGCCCTCAGACCATCGTAGGGCAAATTGGAGTTGAGCTTTGCATTGATCACCAAGCTGTTGGCCACAATGATCAAGGTGTACCCATCAGCAGGCGCCTTCGCCACCAAGGCGCCTCCAATGACCGTACCCCCTCCAGGTTTATTGTCAATCAAGACAGGCTGAGACCACTTTTTGCTGAGGTATTGCCCAAGAACTCGGGCCAAGGTGTCGACGGAACCCCCAGCCGGGAAAGGCACGACGATTTTGACAGGTTTACTGGGAAAGGTTTGTGCTTGAAGCGGTCCTGAGGCAAAGGCCAAGGCACATGCCAAGAACACGACAAGGACATTCACCAGCATTTTGATCCCACTCATTTCACGCCCCTTCAAAGCCTGTAGGAGGATCATTTTAATTTTAGGCATCCACGGGTTTTATAGGTGTTTGCCTTTAATCAAATCATCATGTGTTCATCACCAAGTGAGTGGACTGCCATCATGGTTGATGAAACGCCCACTGTCCTTCAATGTCAGGGCTTCAATGGTTTTGAGCATGTTGCTGACACTGACCTCAGGCGTCAATGGCGCAGCACTGGTGCCCATGTCGGTTTTGACCCAGCCAGGGCTCATGGCCACCAAGATCTTGTTCTTGTACTGCTTGGAGGCGGCATGAATGGACATGTTCAGCGCGGCTTTGGAGATCTTGTAGAGCCAACCGGAGCTGTCTTGGGTCAAGGAGATGCTCGCCATCACACTGCTGATGCTGATCCATCGACCCACTCCCACACCAGTTGCATGTGAGCCATGCTCGCCCTGGCTGCCCTGTCCTTCTTGGGGACTCAAGGAGTTCACCAACACGGGCAACATTTGCAGCACGGGTGCCACATTGGTGTGCATCACTTGATCAAAATCCGAGCGACCCACTGCATTCAAGGCACCGGTTCGAGGACCAAAGACACCAGCCACATGAACAATGTGAGAAAACTCAAGACATTGAACCTGTCCTAAAAACCGTTCCACCTCTTGAGGAACGCTCACATCGAGCGCCATGGCGTGCGCTCCCATTTTCGTCAAAACCTCCAGATCAGCTGGCTTTCGAGCGCTCGCATGCACTCGCACACCTTGGTCACAAAGTTGGCGAGCGAACTCAAGTCCAATGCCTCTTGAGGCGCCCAAGATCAAAACATTTTTCATGGGTTGGGTGCCTTGAGTCTTTTGTTTTGAGGAAACAAGAAGTCCTTGGCTGAATCATCCAACTCGGCCTTGAACGCATGTCGAAGCTTCAAAGCTTCAGCCCTTTGTGCAGCAGGCCTAGCACTGATCACATCCAGTAAGCGTTTGATTTGTGGGTATTGCTCCCAAGCATTCTCCAGGCCCAATACGTAAGGCACCATTCTGGCCCAGCCCCAAAAAGCCATGTCCACAATGGAATACTCATCCCCCAAAAAATAAGCATGGTGGAGAAGATGATTTTCAACAATCTTCCAATGACGATGGGCTTCAAAGTCGTAGCGATTGAGGGCATAAGCTTTGGGCTCAGGGGCCGCATGGCGAAAATGAACCGATTGACCCGAAAAAGGACCAACACCTGTAGCGATGAACATCAACCATGAAAGCATCTTGCCTCGTTGATCCCATTGACCCCCTGGAGGTGCAAACCTCTGGTACTTCTCGCTCAAGAACAAAAGGATGGCATTGCTGTCAAAAACAACAACGCCATCGTCCACCAGCGCCGGGACTTTATGGTTGGGGTTGATGGCGCTGAAGGCGGGAGAGAACTGCTCACCTTTTCGGGTATCCACTGGATGTGCTTCATAAGGCAAACCCAGCTCTTCCAACAAAAGAGCAACCTTCATGGGGTTGGGGGCTGCGTTGTAATAAAAATCAATCATTCAATCCACTCCAAAGTCATTGAGCCTGTAAAAATCAACCTGCGTGCACACCCTTCACATGGCCAACAGAGATCACCTGCCCTCATTTTGACACCAAAGTTCTGAAAGCGATCTCCATTTTGATCTTTGCCCCAAATGGAAATGAATGTGTGCCCCATGGAGCCAAGAACACTCCCCTTTGTAAAGTCACCGTAAAGGCTGGGCGTGAAATTAAGGGTAAATGATAGGCATGACATGGAGAATAATCAACTGAATGACTTACCGACCCTAAATTTATTGGTTAGAATTCTCAAAATAAGAACAACAAATCATTCCTATAGACCTGAAAGACCTCAATGATCAAAACCAAATTACTCTTGACTTGCGTCACCTTGGCTGTCTTGGCATCATGCTCAAGCACCAAGCCCACACCTGCACCTCAAGCAGCAGTAGAGACTCCCGTGCAACCCACGGCTGATCTGTCGGGCAAATCACAAACTGCAGTGGCCAAAGTGGTGGTCAACCCCTTTGATGATCCGAGCTCTCCTCTTTCTAAAAAGAGTGTCTTCTTCGAATTTGACAAGTACACCATCAGCCAAGGTGATGGCGTGATCGTTACCGCACATGCCAAATACATGGCAGGCAACAAGGCCGCTAAAGTTCGCCTTGAGGGCAATGCCGATGAGCGTGGTGGCAGAGAATACAACTTGGCGCTCGGTCAAAAGAGAGCCGATGCGGTGAAAAAGGCGTTGGAATTGGTCGGCGCCTCAGAAGCCAACATTGAAGCGGTCTCTTTTGGTAAAGAAAAGCCTGTCGACTTCAGCCACAACGAAGATGCATGGGCCAAGAACCGCCGCGTAGACATCAAATACACCGCCAAATAAGCGCTGTCCAGACAGACCCTTTAGGGGTCTCTCTATCCAAAAAGCCATGCTCAAAACATTTTTTGAGACATGGCTTTTTTTATGAGCCCCTCCCTGCTGATCAGGCCCTTCAAACAGCTGAAGGCAAAGGTGCTTTAGAGGAGTTGGGGATTGGGACCATTGCTTGGCCCCATGGGGACTGAGCTCCGAACTTGATGGATTCAATCCACTTTGATGTTGACTGTTTTAATGAGCTTATTCCAAGAGGCCAAGTCACTCACCACCTGTGCACCGAACTCCTCAGGCGTATTGCCCACGGGCTCAATCGCATCAGCGATCAAACGCTCTTGGAAATCATGACGCTTGATGATAGAGATCACATCTGCATTGATTTTGTGCACCAACTCTTTGGGCATGCCTTGAGGACCCATAAAGCCGTACCATGCCTCGACTCGAAAGCCTGGGAGGGTCTCAGCAATGGCTGGCACATTGGGCAAGGCCTTGGAGCGAACAGCGCTCGTGATGCCAATGGGCTTTAACTTGCCGCCTTTGATGAGTTGAATTGAGGCCGTAATGCCTCCAAAGATCAGGGGCACGTGCCCGGCCATCACATCGTTGATCCCTTGACCAAAACCTTTGTAAGGAATGTGCGAGATGTTCACATCGGCCATGGACTTGACCATCTCCATGGACAAGTGCTGCTGCCCTCCAGCGCCCGAGGACGCGTAGCTGATTTTCCCGGGTTGCTGCTTGGCAAGAGCGATCAACTCCTTCACACTGTTGGCCGGAAAGTTGCTATTGGCCAGCATCACAAAGGGGCCAGAGGCCACGTTCACAATGGGGGTCAAATCTTTGACGGGGTTGTAAGGGGCCGAGTACAAATTGGGCGCAATGGTGATGGACGCATCCGCAGCAAAAAGCAAGTTGTAACCATCGGGCACCGACTTGGCAATGAAGTCGGTCCCAATCATTCCACTCGCACCTGTCTTGTTCTCAACAATCACCGATTGCTTCCAAAGGGTGCTGAGCTCTTGGGCCAAAATACGACCGTAAATATCTGGTGTACCCCCAGGCGGGAACGTCACAATCACCCGCACAGGCTTATTGGGGTAAGTTTGACTTTGTGCCCATACACCTTGCGAAGCCCACAAAAGACAGGCCAGCCCCAAGGCGAAAGCTCTTTTTGAAAAACCAAGTTTTGAGAGTGTGTTCATGAAGCAAATGGAGTTTTAAATTGAAGGGGGTCTCCAAAGCTCAGCCCCATGCCTGAGTGCTGAGCTTGTGATCGAATCCACTGATCATACAATAAGCTCAATGAAGACAAAATAGGAAGACCCCCAAGGTGGCGCTGCATACCCTGCAAACCCTGTAGAAGCTCCATGCGATCCAATCGCTCAACTCATCCATGCCCACGCCCACTCACCCCATTTTGATCATTCTGAAAACAGGAGTACAGCTGTGAGGGGGCGCTACTTTGTCTATGTGATTGAGCTGTCCAAAGCGGTGCTTGAAGAACCCAAGTTCATGAAAGCCAATCCCAATTACCGCCCTGGTCAGCCTTGTGTGTATGTCGGCATGACCGGTTTGGATCCGGACATTCGCTTTGACAAGCACAAGGCGGGTATTCAGTCGAACAAGTACGCGCAGCAATATGGGCTGCGCTTGATGCCTGAAATTTATGAAAAATTCAACCCCATGCCCTACGGAGACGCCCAATACATGGAAGTGGACATGGCCATTCGTCTAAAGGACAGGGGCTTTGGGGTTTGGCAAGCCTGAGAGCAGCTCGCCGCATGGATCCTCTGATCCGCCCTCACGCCTCCAGAGTGGATTGACAACTCACACAATTCAAGGCCTCAGGTGCCGCATGGAGTCGCTTGGGGTCCATCGCTTGGCCACACATTTGACACACCCCATAGCGCCCTTCCTCGATTCTTTTGAGCGCATTCTCAATGGCGTCCATCTCTTTGAGCTCAAAATCTTGCTTGGCATACACGTCCTCTTTCAGACTGATCTTTTGCGCATGTTCCAAATCGGTTTGCTCAATCTCAAGACTGGCTCGGGTGTGGGGGGAAGGCTCCTGACCCAAAGGCGTTGGGTCAGATTGCTGCAAGCGAGCGCTCAAGGCGGCTTTCATTTGAAGCAATTGGGCTTTTTGTTGGGTCAGGTCTAGTTTTGTCATT
>CAIZIT010000105.1 GCA_903933115.1 uncultured Burkholderiales bacterium | reverse complement strand
TGAGCCCCTATCAGCTCGTTTTTTTAAATGGCACGCAAATCAAAGCACTCACCAACGCTCAAATTGCGGCCCTAACGCCTACTCAAACCTCAAGCCTGAACCCCAACCAAATGGCATTGTTCAACGACTTGCAATTTGCTTACTTCCAAGCGAGCGCATTTGCAGCTTTCACCAATGCCATGATTCAAGCCTTGAACACCAACGAAATCAAGCAAATTCCCAGTGCGAATTTTTCTCAATTGAGTCCCAACCAACTCGCTTTGTTCAATACAACTCAATTGCAAGCCTTGAGCGCTTCGCAATTGGCATCACTCTCCAGCAGCCAAGCCAATGCTTGGTCCATTCAGCAATGGAATGCTTTGAACGACAAACAACTCAACAGCCTTCAACCTCAGGTATTGGCCAATCTCAATCCCTTGGTCTGGGGCCAACTGGGCTCCAACACCCTAAGGGCCATTCTGCCCGAGGTTTTTGGCTACCTGACGGCGGCTCAACTCAACGCCATGAGTGTCAATCAACTCCAATCTTTGAGTCCACTTCAAATTTCAAAGATCAGTCCTTTGGAGTTTCCCGCCATCCAAGTCACACAACTGAGTGCCTTGTCGCCCTACCAAATGTCCATGCTCAATGCCTTGCAAGTCAGTCGCCTGACCGCAAGTCAAATCAAGGCCATGAACTACTTTCAGTTTTCCACCATCGCCACCCCGCTCATCAAAAGGTACCTTCCCTTGAGCCTTTCTTCAGCGGACATTTTGAATTATTTTCTGACCAACCCCACTCTGAGCGATGCTCAGATTGTGAGCGCTATGGATCTGTACGGGGTCAGCCCTCAACAAATCTCAAGCGCTCTGGTTGTGCCATTGAACCTCGTTCAAACCAGATATGAAAATCAAGGCGGATCGGTCTATCAAACCATCAATGCGCCATTTGCAGCCCTCAGCGCTGACTATTGGGGTCAAGGCGCCCAATTCAGCAGCAGTGTCATCAAATCCAATGCCATCTCTCTCCAAGCAACGGGGTCGAGCTACTCGGACATGACCTTATTGATGTATGAATACGGTGTCATACCTGCGCAATTTAGAAATGCCTTTGTGGGTCTTAATTTTGCGCAGTAAATTGTAAGAATTGTCTTTTTTTGTTCATTCATCAGATGCTAGTGCTGGGAGAGTCGCGAAAGTTGAAAGAGTCAATGCTCCTGTAGAGGCACTCTTGGTGCTTTTTCATACCCCCTTCAAGCAACTGCTTGTTGTACCCTGTAATTCAAGGTCGACATTGACCCCATTGCTGTTAGAAGGGCGCAAGCAACGCCAGCTTATTGAGCCATCAAGCGGTAAACCCTAGGAGACTGCCGAACTGAAAAGTTGGAAAATGTACCGTTTTCTGCAAGCTTCTTTCACTTCGAGTCTCCCTGCCATGGATTTAAATCAAAATCGCCGCCGCTTTTTCCAAACCTCCATTGCTGCTGCAAGCGTCGTACCGAGTCTGAGCAGTGCTGCAGATGCGCCGACTTCCCTTGCCCACGGCGATCATGAGCCAGGCAGAAAAGGACAGGCCAACCACCAAACCCAAACTTTGGCCGAATTCGCCAGCTCTTTGAAGTTTGAGGACATCCCGGCAGAAGTCGTTCAGCGCGCAAAAGACACCTTTACTGATACATTGGCTGTGGCGATGTTTGGAAGCTCCTTGCCCTGGAGCCAAATGATGACCGCATTTGCACAAGAATCGGGCAAAACTGGACGCGCTCAAGTTTTGGGTGTCAAGGGCTTGCATCTCGAGCCCAATTCCGCAGCACTGGCCAATGGTTCCTTTACACATGCCTTTGAGCTCGATTGCCTGACCAAACCCAACTCAGGCTCCCATCCAGGGGCCACCGTGTTCATGCCCCTCTTGGCTCTGGCACAAACACATCAATCCAGTGGACGGGACTTGCTCACCGCCTTTGTTGCAGGCACTGAGCTCATGATTCGTGTAGGTCGAGCCACCCAGCACAGCCAAGAAGAACACGGCTTTCATGCTCCCGGCACCACAGGCCCCTTCGGTTCAGCTGCCGCGTGCTCACGACTCTTGGGCCTGAACGCCGAGCAAACGAGCAATGCTTTGGGTCTTGCCGCCTCCATGGCTGGTGGACTGCTTGAATTTGCAAAATCAGGCACCGGTGCCATGGTCAAAAGAATGCACATGGGCCGAGCAGCACAAGCCGGCGTCATGGCTGCTAGCCTGGCTCAAAAGGGCTACACAGGACCCAATACTGCCTTGGAAGGACATTTTGGATTCATGAACGTTTTTTGTCCTTCCCACGACTTGAATCAACTCACTTTGAACCTGAAGTCCGACTGGCTCACCATGAGCACCATGCACAAGAGATACGCTTGTCACATCACCGCTCATACGCCAGTTGAATCGGCGGTTTCACTTCAAGAGGAGTTCAAGTTCGCCCCCAGTGATATCGAGGAGCTCACCATTGAGTGCAACGAGCGCTCGATGAGAGCCAACAACATCCCCGCTCCCAAGGACATCTTGCTTGCCCAGTACAGCGTTCCATTTTGCGTGGCCCTGAGCCTATTTAGAAACCCCGTTGACCCTCGCTCTTTCAATGACTCGGCCATCAAAGACGAAAGGATCATGGCCTTGTCCTCACGCATTGTCATGAAAACCATTGCTGCACCCGATCACAAGTCTGATATGACCAGCCTCGTTCGCATCAAGCTTAAAAATGGACAAGAACTCTCTAAACGCTCCACAGCCTTTTTGGGCACGCCAGAAAGACCTCTGGACACCAAAGCGCTGAGAGAAAAATTTCTGATGCTCACCGTGGACAGGTCTGCCAAGTTAGAGCCCTCAAAAGTCGACAAAAATATTCAAACGATGAACCACTGGTTTGACCGCATACAAAGCATTGAGCTTGAAAAAAATCTCAACTGGATCAAAAGCTAAAACAACCTCTATCAATAAAGGAGACACCTATGTTCCAACAATTCAAACACCGCTCAAGGGCGCTGATCGCCCTGAGTGTCTTGTCCCTCTTGGGGCTCCATAGTGCATTTGCAGCCAAAACAGAAGCCCCCCAGTCGATGAACATGCGACTCGTGGGCTTTAGTGATCTTCAGGGTCGAACCGCTTACCAACCCACGATCCAAAAACAAGGCAACCGCTGGATTGCTTACGTGGGACACCATGGCGACAAGAAAATCAACCCCTTGAACAACAAGATGGAAGACAACGGCACTTCGATCATCGATGTGACCGACCCCAAGCACCCCCAATACTTGGCACATTTGCCAGGAGAGGAGGGCAAGGCCGAGCAAGGAGGCGCACAGATGGTGCGCATTTGCAGTGGAGCAACGTTACCGAAAGCCGATAAAAGCAAGTTCTACATGCTTCGCGTCTTTGGCAATCAGGCTCATGAAGTTTGGGATGTGACAGAACCCGCCAAACCCAGCTTGATCACCACCATTGGCAAAGGCCTCAAAGGAACGCACAAAAACTTCTGGGAATGCGACACGGGCATAGCCTATTTGGTCTCTGGTAACCCTCAGTGGCGCACCAATCGAATGACTCAAATTTATGATTTATCGGATCCTGCGAAACCTGTTTTCATTCGAGACTTTGGCCTGATTGGTCAACAACCTGGTGCGGGTGGGCCTGTTCCCATTTCATTGCACGGCCCCATCTCAACAGGACCTAAAGGCAACAGAGTCTTCTTTGGCTATGGCACCAACACGGAAGGTGTCTTGCAAATCGTTGACAGGGAGAAGTTGCTCAACGGCCCCAAAGAACCCACGCCTGAGAACTTGCTCTACCCTCAAGTTGCAAGACTGGACCTCCCCCCGATGCATGGTGCTCACACGGTCTTTCCCATGTTTGGCGTTGACATTCCTGAGTTTTCGCACAACTACCTAGGTCGTGTTCGTGACTTCATTGTGGTCACAGATGAGGCCATTCAGAAAGAATGCCTTGAAGGGCGTCAAATGGTCTGGTTTGTAGACATCACCACAGAGACCAAACCCTTTGGTGTGGCCAGCTGGACAGTGCCCGAGACCAAAGAAAACTTCTGCGCAAAAGGTGGACGATTTGGAACACACTCTTCCAACGAAAACATGACACCGATTTATTACAAAAAGATCATGTTTTTTGCACACTTCAATGCGGGTGTAAGAGCCTTGGATGTTCGCAACCCCATGAACCCCAAAGAGATCGCCTTCTACATTCCACCCGCCAATGCCAACACGGTTGCCCTCTTGGCCCCCCCCGGCATGGAGGCGCCACTGCCCTTTACAGAGGCTTCTAAAAAGAAGGCCATTCAAACCAATAACGTCGAAGTCGATGAACGTGGCCTGATTTACATTGTTGACCGCGCCAACTCTGGCATGCACATTTTGGAGTTGACCGGATCGGCCAGAAGCATTGCGGATTGGACCCACGTCCAGAAGTAAACACGAGCAACTCTCTAGCATCCAAGTGGTCTTGAGCAATTGAGACCACTTATTTTTTTGAAAACCTCCCTTTCAAGAAGGCATTGTGTTGAACGATGAGCAGACAGTTTTCCATGACATG
This sequence comes from uncultured Burkholderiales bacterium, assembly GCA_903933115.1. Taxonomy (GTDB): domain Bacteria; phylum Pseudomonadota; class Gammaproteobacteria; order Burkholderiales; family Burkholderiaceae_C; genus Limnohabitans. Next base: position 7,133 of record CAIZIT010000105.1, on the reverse strand, counting down.
CCAACCCCTTTGGCATCTGACCACGGCCTTGTCCTTGGTGTTTGATTTTTTGGTCATTTTGGGCTTTGCCTTTCTTCCACTCCGCATCTCCTTTGCCGCACAAGACGCGCCCTCCCCACCCCAAGTGGTCCAGCTCAAGTTGAGCATTCCCAGGGACACTCAAGGCGTGAAGACGACTCTTTTCAAGGTCACGCAAAATACACAAGTGAATTTGGAAGTGACGAGTGAACTTTCTGGTGAACTGCACCTTCATGCTTACCGATTGAGTTGGCCACTTCAAGCATCCGATAGAAAAACCCTCACCTTCCAAGCCAAAGCCTCCGGCAAGTTCAATCTTGAATGGCACCCCAATGCCTTGAGTTCAGAAAACTCAACCGGTGCGCTGAAGAACGAACATGGTCATGGTCATGCTCATGTTCACGCACCAGCCATTGCAAGCCTTGAAGTTCAACCGCTTTAATGGACGCCAATTGATCATGACTGCCCTCAAGCGATTTGCAAATGACCCCTGGAGCTGGACCGTCTTTGCTCTGTGGATTTTTCCAACAATTTGCAGCGCCCATGGATTCGGAGAACGCTACGATCTTCCCGTGCCGATGAACTGGGTGATCCTTTGCTCTTGCATGGTTGTGGCCATCAGTTTTTTGTGGACACCCTTCATGACCCAGGGGAGCAGCGCAGCACGTCATTCGCCACTCAAACTGGATGCGAGCAACCCTCACCTGCAAGCACCCTCATTGAACACACTGCCCCAACGGGTGGGGTCCTTGGTTTCATGTGCCCTTTTGATTTTGGTGTGGAGCTGTGCGAGTTTTGGCTCTCAGGATCCATTGATGAACTTTGCGCCAACTTTCATCTGGATCACTTGGTGGCTCGGCAGCTCATTGGCTTGCCTGCTTTTTGGCAATGTTTGGACCAATTTAGATCCTTGGATGGGCATTTATCTTTTTGCAAAAAAAATCAAAGATCGCTTGCATCTTGACCATGAACACATGTCTCATCGCTCACGCAGCAAAAACTTTAAGACCTGGCCCAAATTCTTAGCCCGTTGGCCCGCATGTGCGACACTTCTCATTTGGTGTGCGCTAGAGATCGTCTACCCCATCGCCTCCATGCCCCATCGACTGGGTACATGCATTGCCTTTTACAGTCTTTATACGTGGGCAGGCCTGTACGCCTTTGGCCCCACACAGTGGAGAACACATGCAGATGGCTTTGGCCTTTATTTTGAGCTGATCGCTCAAATGCGTGAAAGACTGATCCATGCGTTCAAACATCAAGCTGAAATGCATGTCTCCTCCACCCCTTCGAGCCCACATCATGACAGTGAACCATCGCTTTCAAAGGAGAGCAATTTCTCTTCATGGATGACCTCCTTCGAGAGTGCCTCCTGTCGATTGAGCACCATTGCTTTTGTCATGGCCATGTTCTCAAGCGTCTTGTTTGATGGCTTGCATGCTGGACAGAGTTGGTTGATGTTTGAGAAATTTGCAACCCACCTGCCCCTGCTCAACAACGACGTGAACGGCTACATGACTGGCGCTCTGGGACTGATCCTGCTTTGGGCCCTACTCATTGGCGTCTATTTGTTGACCTGTTTTTTGAGTGCACGCTTGGTTCGTCAAGTCCCGTCCTACAAAGACTTTGAGAATCAATTGAATTTCAACACCACTCGCCTTGCGCTTTCGTTCTTGAGCTGTCTCCTACCCATCGCCGTGGCTTATCTGATTGCTCATAACTTTTCATCCTTTTTCATTCAAGGTCAAAACATCATCGCCTTGGCCTCAGATCCATTTGGCTGGAGATGGGACTTATGGGGAAGCGCTAACTATTACCCCGACATCACCTTGATCGACGCCAAACTCACTTGGTATGTTGCGAGCATCTCTATTGTTTTAGGACATGTGTTGTCGGTCTTCATGGCCCATCAGACCGCTTGCGCTTTGAGTGCACAGCTGCATGAGTTGAGCTTTCAAGCCATGCTCAAAGAACCTAGGCTGGCTTACGACATCACCACCATCAAGCCTTGGGTCTTGAACATACCGATGACCTTGGTGATGTTGGGTTTGACCGCACTGAGTTTATCGATCATTGCAGAGCCCTTGACGAATCCCGTGAGCTTATAGTGGCCAAAGCTCAAGCATACGGTCTATTCTTCAATTGAGAGGTCTCAAGCCTTGTGCTTTCATCAGCTCTTTTGCGTGCTCGCTCTTGAGCCAAGTGAGCATGCGCTTCATGACGGGCTGATCAGGTTCATTGAGCCATAAAGCGTACCGGGTTGACAAATCAAACTCTTGGGGAAAAGGGCCCACCAGGCTTTTGGGATCTGCTTGCATGATTTCGCTCACCTGCGTCACGCCCAGCTCCACCTGCCCCTCCTTGACCCATTGCATGGTTTGAAGTCCTTCACGCGCTTTTCTGGCCTTTGCCAGAACTTCTTTTTCGATGCCAAGGGTTTTGATGATCTTGACAAAATGCAGCCCCACCGTCGCTCCACGATCGGGATCTGAAAAAGCAATGCTCTTGACACCCAAGAGCACCGCTTTCAAATCTTCTTTGGTTTGGATGACGGGCAGGGGCTGCAGGCTCGAGGCGATGCCTGCCATGGTTGCAGCAAACATGATCATCTCTCCCCTCTTCAACTCACCCGTTGACTGGGAGTGCTCAATTCGCTCTTGTGTGGTGATCAAAATCTGTGCATGTGCATCGGCCAAGAACTGCTTTTGAGCGGCGCCTGCGGTGTCAAAGTGCAAATCAAAGCTTTGGCCCGACTCTTTTGAAAAGGCCTCTAAGATGTTCTCAATGGGGCTCTTCACACCAGCTGCGGCGTAAAGAGCGATGCCCTGAACCTGAGCCTGAGCTTGGGCATCCAAGCCCAACAGACAAGACAAGAGAACGCCACACACCAAGGATTGCAATTTTTTCATAGCGATTGTTTGTTGTTAAACCGAACCATCATTTCACCAAAAACAGTTTGGTCCACATCTGTGACCACTTCTCAGTCTCCTCCACCACCAAACTGGGATCGGTCAAAACGTAGTTGAAATTGTTCAGCTCCGATTTGATCAGTTTGCTCGCGGGAGGTCGTCCCATGGTGTTGAACATTTGCTGCGCTTCAGGAGAGAGTAAAAAATCTGCAAAAAGCAATGCACTGTAGGGATGAGGTGCATTTTTCATCAATGCCACCCCTTGGGGGCGGGCCAATGTGGGCTCAATGGGCACCCAGTCAATGGCTGCACCTCTTTGCTTCATGGACTGGGCATTGGCGTTGTAAATGGTCAACCCCACTTGAATCTCACCGGACGCCACCATTTGCGCCAAAAGAATATGGCCCTTCCTGACATCAGGCTTCATGTCTGAGAGCTTTTTAAAAAAGGCTCCACCCCGACTCTCTCCCATTGCATTCATCAAGCCCCCTAGCCACTCCGCATCGGTGGCTTCGATCCCCAATTTATCCTTCCATTTCGGATGAATAAACCCCTCCAAGTGAGTTGGCAAGTCTTCCCTGCGAAGCTTTTGGGTGTTGAAGGCGACCACGAAAAAATTCAACCGATCAGGCATCCACAATCGATGCTTTGGAATCATGGGCAAAGGAAGATCGGCTTGATGGGGACTGTAAAACTCCAAAAACATTCTCTCTTTGGCGAGTATTTCCATCTCGGGGCCGTTGGTCTCAACGACATCGGCTGTGAAGCGCTTGGCACGTCCCTCGTTCAAAACCCTTTGCAGCACGCCATCACTGAGGCCACGCCAAATTTCAACCCGTACGCCAAATTTTCTCTCGAACTCTTTGGCCAAGGGTGCCGATTCGCTGGGGGCCAAAGAAGTGTAGAGGGTTAAAGTGCCCTCCCTTTTGGCCCTCTCTTGCAACCAGGCAGATCGATCGGCGCCCTTGTAGGTGAAAATTTGATCGTTGCTCAGTGGACTTTGCGCCCATGATGGGGAGAAAAATAAGCCCACGACGATCGCCACCCATAGTGCAGGCCGCCACGCTTTGAAACTCTTTTTTTGAAACAATTGCTCGTGTTGGACAGGAGATGCATCGCGATCATTGGATGCTTCGAGATCCCGCGCTTGAGCACACTCTTGCCTTGATGGGGTAATTTGTAATGGCCTCTTCTTTTCAATGATCATGACCGTCCTTTGATGGTGAATTCGGGGGGAAGTAAGAAGGGCTCAAAACGTCCAATTGTCCAAAACGCGCACAAGTGCCCGGGTCAACTCCGGATCACTGCTGGCGTGACCAGCTTGTCGGATCAATTGAAGTCGACAGTTTTTCATCTTTTGGCTCAAGACCCAAGCCGTCTTTGCAGGTGTGACCGCATCGAACTGACCTTGCACAATATCGCAGGGCATCGATGCGATCAGGGGCAAGTTGGACCACAACTGCCGACCCAAGAGCACAGGGTCATGCAAAAACAAGTGGCAAGAGATCAAACCCATCTCAAAGTTGCGCTGATGGTCTGCAGGACTGACTTCTGCGGCGCCTTGTAAACTCATGATCGACTGCTCCCACTGTCCCCAAGCGAGCGCTGCGCGCGTTTGAAGTTGTGGATCCTCAGAGAGAAAGGCCTTTTCAAAGACACCCAAGATCTCTCTCGACTCCAATTCACCTGGGCTTGCCTTGATCTGGTGACGCAAAGCACTTGCAAGGCTTAAAAAATCCGTATAAAACCGCACCCATTCAATCGGGAACATCTGAGCCGCACCGACCTCGGAATAGAGCCAATCGATCTCCTCTTTTGAAGAGGTAAAAACGCCTCTCAAGAGCATCCTCTTGACCCGATCGGGAAAAGCTTGCGCGTACCCCAAGGCCAAGGTGGTGCCCCAAGAACCCCCAAACACACTCCAGCGCTCAATGCCCAAATGCGCTCTGAGCGCATCCATGTCTTCGACCATGTTCTCAAAGCTCAGGTGCTTGAGCATTTGCTCACGCTCGCGCATGACTTCCAAAGGGGACATCGAATCGACTGGCGTTGCAGAGCGAGCACAGCCCCGTTGATCCCAAAGAATGACTCTGTATTTGTTCAGGTCAAAAAACCGCCTGGACATGGCCGAGCAACCCGCACCCGGGCCACCATGGAGCATGACAATGGGCTCTCCTTCAGGAGAGCCCAGGGCTTCCCAATAAATTCTCTGACCATGAGCGCGCTCAAGGTGACCGCTCTCTTGGGGTTTTGCAAAGGGGTATAACATGGACAAGGGGGACGAATCAAGTGGGCTGAAAGCCTGTTTTACCGAGTCCCGATGTGACAGGAAAAACCAAGGACTTGATCACCACGGGCACGGCACCAGAGGTCTCCAGCATCTCGCCAATGTCCACAAAGTCCAACTCCGAGAGTGTCACCCCATCCACGGAAATCACAGGTACCCCAACTCTTGTCTCCTCTTGACAGTGGATGCCAATGAGCCCTGCACAGTCCGCCTCACCAATGAGCATCAAAGGCAGCCCCTTGGCAATGGAGGCCTCAAAACCCTTGGCCACGCCTTTGCAAAAATCATCCAATCGCTTGAAGGTGGCACTGCCGCCCCACTTGTAGCAAAGTGCCACGGGGCTGTCGCTTTGAAGGAGGTCCAAGCGTTTGAGCGCCCTTTGTATTTCTTGAGCGATTTCATCGCTTTGAAGTTCCTCGTCCATCAAATCGAGCTTTGGCGCAATCACGGGCACATTCCTCAGCGGTAAGGTACCCTTGGGTTCTACAAAGATGGTACTGCCGCTGACTTGAACGGTGTACTGAGAGGCACCCACAACGGTTGCACGGATGCCTTGCTCGGGTGTTTGCAACTCCATTTGAGGCCATTGGTTTTCCAAAGCGAGCAAAATTTGCTGGGCGAGTTCTGGGCCCAAATCGTTGTAGTGAGCGGACTGTCTGTCGTAAATATACTCCGACACCCCGCCAGAGAAGGTCAGCACTTGAGCCGCATGCTCATGCCTCAATGGATCGAGCCTGAGCAAAGACCGAGTGAGCCCACTCAATGAAGTGGGTTGGGCCACTTCAACGATTTTTTGTGCCATGCGCTGCACCAATCGAAGTCGATCGGCTGGCTTGATGGGTTCACCCCATAGGATTTCAAAGTCGCACTCTTTGGCCAAAGATTTGGCCGCCTCTTCGAGGCGACAAACACGCCCCTCTTGATCAAAAGCGACGATTCTCGCCCCCACATCCAAGGCCGTGATGTCCACCACCTCTCCTGCATGGCAAACCGCGATTTTGGTCGTGCCGCCACCAATGTCAATGTTCATCACCGTTTTGTTCAAGCGAATGGACAACGCTGCGGCACCCGAGCCGTAGGCGGCCAAGGTGGTTTCGAGTGCATCGCCAGCACTCACGGAGACGAATTTACCGGCCTCCTTGGCAAAGAGCTCTCCGACGACTCGAGCGTTGCTTCTCCTCACCGCCACACCGGTCAAAATCAACGCCCCAGTATCGATCTTCTCTGGGGTGATGCCCACTTTGTCATACTGGGCTTGAATGAAGGCACCCAACGCTGCACCGTCAATGCTTTCATTGTCGGCGTAGGGCGTCAAAAGCACATCCGACTCATGCAGCACCACCCTCTCGCTCACGATGTAGCGGTTGTCGAGTCTCTCCATGACCAAGCGAGAAAACACGAGGTGTGAGGTGGACGAGCCAATGTCAACGCCCACACTCACCAAAACAATCTCATCCTCCTCTTCCAAGGAACGCTTGATGTTGGAGAAAAAAACGCGGCCTCCTGTCTCCTCTTCGCTCATTTTTTCAGCATCTTTGACAAACCTTCGGGCACCTCGTACCACTCAGGCTTCATGCGATCTTCAACACCGTTTTGCTTCAAAAGGGCTTGATACTCTTGTCGAATATGGGGGTCTTCCATCCAGTAGGGAATGGCCGTTCCGCCCTCCTCGGTCAACTCCTGGGCGGTGTAGTCGGTGTGCTTCTCACCAGGCGCTCCAGGGTCTCGTCCTGGGTTATGGGGGCCAAACCAGGCCGTCAACCTCAGCGCCTCTTTGCCCGCACTGAAATGCTGGTGATACCACCTTGCACCTCCAGGCGCAGCAGAGACCAATCCCACAGGTTCGTAGTCAATGCGTTTGACCTTGTCGGCCTTGCCGTCCTTCCAAGGCGTCTCGCCCTCTTTCTCGGGCCATGTGT
>CAIZIT010000104.1 GCA_903933115.1 uncultured Burkholderiales bacterium | reverse complement strand
TTTCGATTGTTGAACCTCATAAATCATTTAAAAAGACCTATCAACACTTGTTGCCTCAATGCATGAGCATCGTCAAGCAGGTCAACAACCAGCTTTTTGCCCATTTGCAGTTCGATGCTTACAACTACGGCATTGCTTCTTTGGGACAGATTTGCACCTTGAGACTTGAGAAAACGAATGGCATTTGGCGGATGCATTTGCATGCAACGCCGGAGCAATCGATGCAGGGATTGAAAGACTTTGTTGAGGTGATGAACTCAGTCGTCTTCGATCACTTAGGCATTGATCTGGATGCGTATGTGGATTCTTTGAAAGAGTTCGAGAGCAAAGATATCTTCTTTTCGGGTGTTGATATCAAGGCCAATGCTGCTCCCATCAAGCCACCAAGTCGCTAGCTTGCCGAGTTTCTAAGGACTGTTGAGCATCCATCCCGATGGAGGCCACCATTTTTTTGCACGCATTTTCCATGGGCGTTTGGGGCAAAACCAACAGGTTGCTTTGAACTTTGAAAAGGGATGCGAAAGCATGGCGCATTTGCACCTGCTGTTGAAGTCGCCGTCGCCATTGAAGTCGCACTCGTACTCGTGATCGAAGTCGGTAGAGGTCTCACAAACAAGGTTTTTGTTGAGTTATATCAAATGGAGTCCCATCTTTTTTAATCAAAATGGATGCATTCTCATGAACAACTCTCAAAGTCAGGACCTCCAATGTTCAAACACATACTCTTCGCAACCGATGGCTCCATGGCCTCTGAGCACGCTGCTCGCTTGGCGATCGATTTGGCCACCAAATATGGTGCCAAAGTCACCTCTTTGTTCGTGATCGATCCATACCCCTTTTTAGGCATTGGCTCTGCCAACCCCATGGCCTTTGAGGCCTATGTGAACGCGGCAAAGGACATGTCTTTTGCCATTCAAGAAAAGGCCAAATCGCTTGGCGCTCAAGCCACCCCTCCAGTGAATGTGGAAGTGGTGACCATGGAGGAGGTGAGCGTTGCCGCCGGTATTTTGAAGGCGGCGAGTGATTGGTCCTGTGACTTGATCGTTTTGGGCTCACATGGTCGAGGAGCAGTCGAGCGCATGATCCTTGGCAGTGTGGCCACCAAAATCGTCAATACGGCCAAGGTTCCCGTATTGATCACGCGTTGATGAGCCAAAAAAACAGTGCTTTTGGGCGGTGGACATGCATTTTTTGAAGACTTACGCTAAAAGAATCCTGACGCTCCTGCTTTTCTTGTCCCTGTTCTTGGCCTTGGCTTATCGATGGTATCTGGGGCAAGGGGTCGCTGTGTTTGAGGTCAAAACCCAAGATTTTGTGCAAACTGTGGTCGCCAGTGGACAGGTCCAAAACCCTCACCGCGTCGATGTCAGCGTGCAAATCACGGGAACAGTTGCCAATATCCCTGTTCAAGAGGGGCAACATGTGAACAAAGGGGATGTGTTGATTGAGTTGGAGTCGACCGAGCTCAGCGCTGCCCTAAGGCAGGCGCAGTTGAGTGTTGAGCAAGCCAAAGTGAAGTTGCTCCAAATCCGCCAGTTGCTCGAACCTGTTGCTCTTCAAACCTTTCATCAAGCACAGGCCAACAACGACAACGCGATTAAGACATTAAAGCGCAATAAGGAGCTTTTTGAGAAAAACTTCATTGGCCAATCTACCCTTGATGAGTCCATCCGTGCGCAACTGATCACCGAAGCCCAATGGTTAACGGCCAAGAGCCAACTTGAGAGCCTGGGGGAGGGGGGCAGCGAGTATTTGAGCGCCCAGTCAGCGCTATCTTTGGCCCAGGCCTCAGAGCAAGGCGCTCGCTCCAGACTCCAATACGCCAAAGTGCTTGCCCAATCTTCAGGGACCTTGATCTCCAGATCCGTTGAGCCTGGGGACGTGGTGCAAGCGGGAAAGAGTTTGATGCACTTGTCTCCCAGTGGAGAGACTCAGTTGGTGGTGCAAATTGATGAAAAAAACCTCCAAAAGTTAAAGGTTGCGCAGAAAGCTTGGGCTTCTGCCGACGCCTATCCTCTTCAAAAATTTGAGGCCCGTGTTGCCTTCATCAACACCGGTGTGGATCCTCAACGAGGCTCCATTGAGGTCAAACTCTCGGTGCGTGACCCACCCGAGTATTTAAAGCAAGACATGACGGTTTCCGTGGACATTGAAGTGGCGAAGGCTTTAAAAACCAAACCTGTGCCGCTCTTGTGTGTGCATGAGATCACCTCCAATGCACCATGGGTATACAAGGTCTTGGGTACTCATTTGGTCAAAAGCCCTGTGCGCTTGGGGTTACAAAGCGCTGGCTTTGTGGAGGTCCTCTCTGGGGTTGAGGAGCGGGACTTGTTGAGCATGGACGCCTTGCAGCCCTTAAAGCCCAATCTGCGTGTTCGCTCCTTGCCACCAACTGCAAGTCTCTGATTTGAAACTCATGCCAATCCTCTCGTCCTTGACCATTTTGAGTCCATCATTGAGGGGTTCGATTTGAGCAAGTGGAGCGCTTGGATGCCCTTTGAGGGTTTTGTGGCCATACGCTTTTTGAAAGAAGGGATGGTCCAAACGCTTTTCATCGTTGGCGGGATCTCAATTGGTGTAGGGGTGATCATTTTCATGTCGGCTTTGCTGACCGGTTTGAAAGCCAATTTTGTCAACCGTGTTTTAACCGGTCAGGCTCACATCCAAGTCATTGCACCTAAAGAGGTGGTGAGACCGTTGCGGCAAAGCAATGTAGACGAGCGTGTGGTCACCATCCTACAGTCTCCCTTGCAACGCATCAAAAGCATCGATCAGTGGCAAAGCATTGCTGAGCAAATCGCCCGCATGCCCCTGGTGAGCGTGGTTTCACCCGCCGCAACGGGTGCTGCCATCGTGATGAGGGGCAACGCCAGTCAATCGGTGAATTTGATAGGCATGGAACCCGAGTTTTATTACAACATCGTGCCCTTGCCCGACAAAATGGTGCAGGGTGTGGCCTCTCTGACCGGAGAGGATGTGTTGATCGGCACAGAGCTTGCAAGTAACCTGGGGGTCACGGTGGGCGACAAAATCAACTTGTCCTCAGGCACGGGTGGGGCGAACACCTTAACGCTTCGGGGAATTTTTGACCTCGGCAACAAGGGAGCCAACACCAGAACGGTTTACGTGGCCATGCGCTCCGCACAGAGTTTGCTTGGCCTGACCGGTTTGGCCACCGTTTTGGATGTGACCCTCAAAGATGTTTACGCAGCAGAGACGGTGGCACAGCAAATCACGGCCATGACGCAAATGCAGGCGGACAGTTGGATCAAGACCAACGAGCAATTCTTTACCGCCATTGGTGCTCAGACCACCGCCAACACAGCGATTCGATTCTTTGTGGCCTTATCTGTGGGGTTTGGCATTGCGAGCGTGTTGGTCGTCTCCGTTGTTCAGCGCTCCAGTGATATTGGTATTTTGCGAGCGATGGGGATCAAGCGCAACCAAATATTGCGCATTTTTTTGATCCAAGGCGGATTGCTCGGCTTTGGCGGTGCGGTGGTGGGGGCTTGTCTGGGGGGGACGGCTTTGGCTCTTTGGGAGATGTTCATGCGAAACGCAGATGGCACGGTCATGTTTGTCCTTCAATTTGATGCCGTGATGTTCACACAAGCCCTGTTGCTGGCCACACTCACGGGGCTGCTGGCTGCCTTTGCACCTGCATTGAGAGCTGCCCGACTTGACCCCGTGGTCGCCATGAGAGGCTAGGATGAGCACTGTTGTCAACATCAATGAGGCGAGACCGGTCTTGGAGTTAAAAGACATTCGCAAATCGTTCAACATCGGTCAAAGCAATGAGAGTGAGGTCTTGCACGGCATCGATTTCAGCCTGAACCGAGCAGAGTTTTGTGCCATTGTTGGCCCCTCCGGGTCGGGTAAAAGCACCTTGCTCAACATTGTCGGTTTGCTCGATCGCCCAACTCGTGGGCGATTGAGCATCTTGGGTCGAGAGACCACTGAATTGGGAGACGATGCGCTCACGCAATTGAGGGGGTTCACGATTGGTTTTGTCTTTCAGTACCACCATTTGATCAGCGCATTCACGGCTTTAGAAAATGTCATGATGCCCATGGTCGCCGCTCATGGATTTGCAAGCGCTGAAATCCGCCAAAGGGCCATGGACTTACTGGGTAGTGTGGGCTTGAAGCCTTGGGCTGATGCACAGTCCACTCGTTTGTCTGGTGGTCAGCAGCAACGTGTCGCCATCGCTAGAGCCTTGGCCATGAAGCCTGCATTGTTACTGGCCGACGAACCCACAGGCAACTTGGACACCCAAAGTGCTCAGTCTGTTTTTGACCTCCTGAGAGACATCTCCTCTGAGCAAGGCACCAGCGTTTTGTTTGTCACCCATAACCCCTCATTGGCAGCACTTTGTGACAAGACCATACAGGTGGTGGACGGCATGATTCTTTAAAGATCTTGGGAGAGAGTTCTAGCGGATCCCCGCGTGAGCACTCGGTAAGCCTCCAGCTCTTCCTTGAGTTCGGCGATTTGTCTGAGGTATTGCACGCCAATCACCACACTGAACAAGTCCAAGTCGTAGTCCCTGCGTTGCTGACAGGCCTCCTTCAAGATTTCAAGCGTTTGAGGGGTGTAGTAGTCTTTTTGCTCAAGGGTGAAATCGGCTTTGATGGCACCGTAATCCACGAGCTCCACCGCCTCCTCATCGCTCAATGCGCAAAGTCTTGCCATTTGAAAGAAATTGAAATGCTCCACCTCTTCAATGTTCACAACCGTTAAGCTGGGGTTGGTCATTTTTGCGCTCCTCTTGTGTGGGGTTGTACACGGGGATTGAAGGAGGAGAGCTCACGCAGCTTTTGATAGAGTTGTTCCTCTTCAACACTCAATTCGCTGGGCGTTTCAATGTGTACGACGGCGTACAGGTCTCCTCTTGAGCCCTTGGGAACACCCAGGCCGCGCGACTTGATGCGCAACTTCTGAGCGTTTTTGGTGTGCGCGGGCACACTCAAGAGCACCGGCTCTTCCAGTGTGGGGATCTCAATCTCGCAGCCCAAAACCGCCTCCCAGGGCGTGAGTGCGAGCTCAAAGTAGAGGTCTCGCCCCAAGGGCTTGAAAACAGGGTGAGCCAGGAGCTCGATGTGGAGGTACAAGTCCCCAGGAGGACCCGAGTTCAGCCCCTTGCCGCCCAGGCCTTTGAGGCGCAGTTTCTTACCCGCATGAACACCTGCTGGAATGCTCACTTCGAGCTCTTTTTCTTGGCCATGCTCCTTGATTTTGAGTCTTCGTGTTGTGCCCACCAAAGCCTCTTGGAGACCAATCTCGACGGTGTTTTCCAAGTCTTGACCCGCTTGTGCTTGTCTCGTTTGATAACTGCGCGAGGACCGTTGGTTCAATGACGCCAAAAGATCGGCCAAATCCATTTGATCAAAAGAGGAGGGCGCATCTTGGTACTGGTCTTGCCAACTTGGCGGGGGTGTGAAGTCACCCCCAACCCGGGCCCGGCCCAGTGCATCATAGGCTTCTCGTTTTTCTGGGTCTTTGAGTGTGCTGTAGGCCTCAGCGACCTCCTTGAACTGGGCCTCTGCATCGCTCTTTTTGGACAGATCCGGATGATGCGTTCTTGCCAGTTTGCGGTAGGCTTTTTTGATCTGATCCAAATCTGCATCCTTGGCAACCCCAAGGATCGCATAGTAGTCCTTGTATTTCATGGTGGACTCCCAAAAGGATGGCTTGGCCCATGGCTCAAGCCAAGGGGTTGACAGGTGGTGTGTTTGGAGGGGAATATGAAGCTTCTAGAGCTGCCCCCTGCATGGAGTGTGTTCATGGTATTGACCATAAATCAATGGCAACAATCTGTTTTGATAATTGTCAAATTCTCCTCAATTTCGTTTTGAAAGAGGCATGAATGCTGGATGGATTCTTTGATCCACCCAGCATTCATGCCTGTGAGGCGGGGACTCTAACTTCAACATGGCCGCACCTGGAAGCTGCTGAGTGGCAGCCCATTGCATGAACATTCAAGTGCGAGAAAAAAAGCCATTTTCTTTGGGTGTACGCCTGGCTAGCCATTTGTAAAATTGTTGCTTGGCGACTTCAACAAAAAAGAGATAGATCAAAATCATGGCCATCAAGATGGCGTAAAAAGAGGCTGGTGGTCTCACAAAGCCAAAGTAGCTCCCAAGAGGACTCCACGGCAAGGCGATGGCCAGCAGCACGATGGCGATGGAGGTCAGACTCAGCAAAGGGTGGGGTCTACTGGCAAATGGGCTCTTTCGGGTGCGGATGATGAAGATGACCAAGACCTGCGTGCACAAAGACTCGACAAACCATCCCGTTTGAAACAGCTTTTCGTTGGCCCCCAATACGACCAACAGCACATAAAAGGTCAAGAAATCAAAGAGAGAGCTGATCGGGCCAATGACCAACATGAAGGTGCGGATGAAGGATAAATCCAAGGTTCTTGGCTTTAGGGTCTCATCGGCGTCGACCTCATCGAGGGGAATGGGGATCTCGGAGATGTCGTAGAGGACATTGTTCAGCAAGATCTGTGTGGGCAGCATGGGTAAAAAGGGCAAAAACAAAGCGGCTCCCGCCATGCTGAACATGTTGCCGAAATTGGAGCTCGTGCCCATCATGATGTATTTCATGATGTTGCCAAAGGTGCGTCGTCCCTCCATAACGCCTGAGTGAATGACGTTCAAATCTTGTTCGAGCAAAATGATATCGGCTGCTGACTTGGCCACATCGACTGCAGAGTCGACGGATAAACCCACGTCCGCGCTGTGCAAGGAGGGCGCATCGTTGATGCCATCTCCCATGTAACCCACCACGTGCGCGTTGGCCTTCAAAGCCATGATGATCCTTTGCTTTTGAGAGGGGTTGGCTCTACAAAAAAGGTTCGCGCCTTCTACGCGCCTTTGAAGGGCAATGTCGTCAAGCTCAGAGATTTCTTTTCCAAGCACAATGCCTTGGATCGGGAGCCCCAACTGCTCACAGACATGTTGGGTCACCAAGGGGCTGTCACCGGTGATGACTTTGATTTGGACACCCAGGCTTTGCAATTGGGCCAGCGCACTTGCAGCACTCAATTTAGGGGGATCTAAAAAGGCGGTGAAGCCGGCCAGACAAAGCCCTTGTTCATCGGACAATTTGGCCTCTTGGTGTGTGGAGGAGACTTCTCGCCAAGCGATCCCTAGCACGCGCAAGCCCTCTTTCTCCAATTGGTGGTATTGGGCTTCAAGCGCTGCCAAGCGCTCTGTATCGAGCAAACAGATTTCCTTCGCATGGGGAGGTGAGTTCTTGGTTGCTGGATCCTCTCCTGGACCGCCTACATGGGTGCAAAGCTTGATGACGTCTTCGGGTGCACCTTTAACGACCAGCCAGCGCTGCTCTCCTCGCTCAATCAGCACCGAGACGCATCGGCGCTCAAAATCAAAAGGAATTTCATCGATCTTTTGCCAGCCTCTCACGTCGAGTGTGTGGTCATGGAGAATGGCCTCATCCAGGGGGCTTTTGAGGCCCGTCTCAAAGTGGCTGTTGAGATAGGCCAACTCAAAGACCCAAGGGCTTGGAGCGCCATTTGAATCGATGGCTTTTTCCAGATGAATTGTCGCCTCAGTCAATGTCCCTGTTTTATCCGTGCAAAACGTGTCCATGGAGCCCAAGTCTTGTATGGAGGACTGGCGTTTGACGATCATTTTGAGCTTGGCCAAGCGGATGGCTCCCTTGGCCAAGGTGACAGAAATCACCATGGGCAAGAGTTCTGGTGTGAGTCCTACAGCCAAAGCCACGGCAAACAAAAAGGATTCGAGCCAGGGTTTATGAAACCATGCGTTGACCAAAAGGACAAAGAGGACCAAGACCAGGGTGAGCCACATGATCAGCATGCCAAATCGTTTGGTGCCCAATTCAAAGGACGTGTTGGTGTTGGATTTTTGGATGCTTTGGGCAATGTCACCCATGAAGGTGTTCATGCCCGTGTGGACCACACAAATGGTGGCGCTGCCTCCGATGACCGAGGAGCCCATGAAGACCGCATTGCTCGCGTCGTGAAGTTCAGTTGCCGTGCTAGGCGGGCGCTTGGCCAGCTTTTCAACCGGAAAAGACTCCCCGGTGAGCAAGGATTGGTTCACAAAACAGTCTTTGGCCTCAATGACCCTTGCATCAGCAGGCACCAAGTCACCCGCTCTCAGCCTAATGAGATCCCCGGGGACCACTTTTTCGACTGGAATTTCAAAGGACTTTCCCTCTCGAATCACGTTCGTGTGGACGCGCACCGTCAATCGCAATTTTTCTGCGCTCGCTTGAGCTTTGTACTCCTGGACAAAGTCAAGCAAGACGCTCATCAAGACCATCACACTGATGATTGCAAAATTGGCCATCTCACCTGTGAAGGCCGAGACTCCACTGGCCAAGAGCAAAATCAAAACAAGGGGATTTTTAAAACGTGAGATGAATTGAATGAAAAGGGGCAAGGATGAGTTGGCTTTCAGGGTGTTCTCCCCGAATTGAGCCCTCCGCTTGGCCACTTCTTGTTCGCTCAGTCCTTCCAATGGGTGTTGGACGAGGTCCGAGGCCTCAGCACTCAGCCACCAAGATGGTTGGTTTGAGTTCTTCTGAGCATGGGTTGACTTTTGACCATTTGACTTCAGGAGGTGCAGCATGGGGTGTTCCTCTTTGAGTGGCAGAAATTGTGAGGCCTTTGGCCAAGAGACGTGGAAATATAAGAGAGTGGGGCAGGCACTTGTCTTCCCATGTGATTTCCATTCCTTCTTTTCAGGTCTGACCTTGTTTTATCCCTTTAAGAAATCCAAGCATGAGCTATTTGTACATTATGAGTTCGAAGGGTTGGTCATGAGCTGATAAGAATCAACTGTAAGCTCGATAGTGCTTTAAAGTGGGGTTTAAAGAAGTCAAATTGAGTGGCCTGACTGAAAAATGACCGGTTACTTAGATCGTCAGTTTGCGCTCAGACCAGTTGCTGATGTCAAAATCAATCAAGTCATTGACTTGGGTCAGGTTGATACACATCAGTATGCTTGTCTATTGCTATTTTGGTCCCCGACTTCTCAGTACTTACATCATTTCAAACTTATAATTTCAAAATGAACGAAACAGTACGTACTACACGTGTAAAGTCTGAAGCCCCTCCCAAGGCCAGTCCTTCAAGGACCAACGACCCTGAGCGCACAGTGGCAGAAATTTTGGCTGTGGCGAGTAACGAGTTTGCTGAAAAAGGTCTTGCTGGCGCACGCATCGATGCCATCTCTGCGGCAACTCGCACGAGCAAACGCATGATCTATTACTACTTCAAAAGCAAGGATGGTTTGTATTTGGCGGTCCTTGAGAACGCCTACCGCCGCATGCGTGAGGTGGAAGGGGATCTGAAGCTCGAGGCGCTTGAGCCACAGGCTGCGCTTAAGAAATTGGTTGAATCCACCTATGAGAACCATCGTGCCAATGAGGACTACATTCGCCTGATCATGAATGAGAACATTCAAAAGGGTGAGTACTTGAGTCAAATTCCGAGCATTCAAGAGCTCAACCGTTCGGTCATCAAAAGCATTGAACAGCTCTACCAAAGAGGTGTGAAAGAGGGCGTATTTCGCCAAGGTTTATCCGCTGAGGACATCCATTTCGCCATCTCCGCCATTGCCTTCTTCAACGTCTCCAACCGTCATACCTTTGGTTTGATTTTTAAAAATCGCGCCAGTTCAGGTCTCGCTCAAACGGTCAGCAAGTCACATTTTGTGGATTTGATTCTTAAATTTGTACGTCAATAGTATTCATTGGGTGTGCTGAATGCATTCAATATAGGGTTTTTACTGGTTAATTAAAAACTAACTGTTTAGTACATTTGTGTTTTTACATCCTCTCAGGAGTCAAGATGTTGGACAAAATCATTGATCACTATTGTCGGTTTTTAACCGCTTTATGCGTTTTGGCTCTGGCCGTCATGGTGGTCTTGGTGTTTGGCAATGTGGTGCTGCGCTATGGATTCAACTCCGGTTTGACGATGTCAGAGGAGCTCTCAAGGTGGCTATTTGTATGGATGACCTTCCTCGGTGCAGTGGTCGCATTGAACGAGAGATCTCACTTGGGCTCAGACATGCTGGTTCAGCATTTGCCCATTTGGGGCAAAAAAGTATGTCTCGGTTTGTCTCACTTGCTCATGCTCTTTGTTTGCTGGCTCCTCTTCAAGGGCTCTTGGGATCAAGCGCTCGTGAACTTGGAGACCACCAGTCCTGTGATGGAGTTTTCCATGTCCATTTTTTATGCCTCTGGTGCCGTTTGCGCGGTCTCCAGCGCATTGATCATCTTGAAGCACTTCTTTGAATTGATCACCAATCGGTTGAGTGAGGCGGAGTTGATTGGCATCCGAGAGTCCGAGGACGAGCCCTTGGATCTGCCCAAACCCCAGGCTTGAATCTGTTGCACAGATCTTGTAGAACCGCGAACCCTTACCCAACACCTCTTACGATCATGACCATTCTTGTCTTTGTCACCTCTTTGATTGCCGCCATGCTGATTGGTGTGCCGATTGCTTTCTCGCTCTTACTTTGCGGCGTTGCTTTGATGTGGCAACTCAACTTGTTCGATGCACAAATTTTGGCGCAAAACATCATCGAGGGCTCCAACAGCTTTCCTCTCCTTGCCGTTCCTTTTTTCATGTTGGCGGGTGAGGTGATGAACACTGGTGGGCTCTCCCGTCGTATTGTGAATTTTGCCTTGGCCTTGGTGGGCCATGTGAGAGGTGGTTTGGGATATGTAACCATCATTGCCGCTTGCATTTTGTCAGCGCTCTCAGGTTCTGCCGTCGCAGATGCCGCTGCGCTCACAGCCCTTTTGCTGCCCATGATGGTCAAAGCGGGTCACAGCAAATCGACCAGTGGGGGATTGATTGCCGCATGTGGAGTGATCGGCCCCATCATCCCTCCATCCATTGGTTTTGTGATCTTTGGCGTTGCTGCCAATGTGTCGGTGACCAAACTTTTTTTAGCAGGCATTTTTCCTGGAATTTGGTTGGCTTTGGGTCTTTGGGTCACCTGGTGGTGGCTCACTCGAAAAGAAAACTTGGAGCCCCCACCTAAGAGAACATCGGGTGAGATCATGCACGCCCTTCGCGAAGCCGGCTGGGCGTTGACCTTGCCTCTCATCATCATCGTGGGGCTTCGCATGGGGGTGTTCACCCCCACAGAGGCCGCTGTGGTGGTGGCCGTTTTAGCAACCTTCATTGCTGGGGTGATTTACAAAGAGCTCAGCTGGGCTCAACTCTATGACAGTTTCAGGGCCGCTGCCAAAACCACCGCTGTGGTGATGTTCTTGGTGGCTGCCGCCATGGTCTCGGCTTGGTTGATCACCGTCGCTGAGTTGCCCAACCAAGTGGTCGAGCTCCTTCAACCCTTCCTTGGCAGTCCCACTTTGCTCATGTTTGCCATCATGGCTTTGGTCATTGTGGTGGGGACCGCAATGGACATGACACCCACCATTTTGATTCTGACGCCAGTGCTCGTGCCTTTGGTCAAGGCTGCAGGGATCGACCCGGTTTATTTTGGCGTGATGTTCATCATCAACAACTCCATTGGTTTGGTCACCCCTCCCGTTGGAACGGTCCTCAATGCTGTAGCGGGTGTAGGCAAAATGAAAATGGACGATGTCACCAAAGGTGTCTTCCCCTTCATGATCGTGCAGTTTGCAGTCATGTTCTTGATGGTTCTCTTTCCTCAGTTGGTCATGTGGCCCGCCAAGCTGCTTTACTGAGTTCATTCTTCCCGCATCTCAGGTGCATTGGCAAAACCCAAAGACACTTTTTTCCCTCACTTAGATTTAACTTTTTTTACTCAAAAAAACTGGAGACACTATGAAACGCTTGATGATCAAATCCCTTCTTGGCATTGCACTTGTTGGCGCACTCAGTGGCGTGATGGCACAAGAGCGCACCTTCAAAATGGCCTTGGCTTCCCCCGAAGGTCATCCTGCTGTGGCCGGTATGAAAAAGTTTGCCGAACTGGTGGCTGCAAAGTCCAATGGTCGCTTCAAGGTCAGCCTCTTTTTGAACAGCGCCTTGGGTGGCGACCAAGCAGTCGTCTCCGCCATGAAGGGCGGTACGATTGAGTTGGCGGTGATGAATTCCGGAATTTTGGCCAGTGAAGCCAAAGAACTCGCAATTTTTGATTTTCCCTTTCTGTTTGCCAATGAAAAGGAGTCAGATGCGATTGTGGACGGCCCTGTGGGTCGCAAAATGCACCAACTTCTAGAGGCCAAAGGCCTTGTGGGCTTGTCTTACTGGGAGCTGGGTTACCGCCACATCACCAACAGCAAAAAACCCATCAACAAGGTGGAGGACTTAGAGGGCTTGAAGTTGCGTGTGATCCCCAGTCCCATCAACATCGATTGGGTCAAGGCCTTGGGCGCCAATCCAACTCCATTGCCCTTTCCTGAGGTCTACGGTGCCATGGAGCAGCGTGCCATTGATGGCCAGGAAAACCCCATTTCTGTGATCGCTGCCAATAAATTTTGGGAAGTTCAAAAACACATCGTGCTCTCCAACCACCAATACAACCCCCAATCGGTCATCATGAGCAAGAAAGTATGGGACTCATTGAGCCCTGCCGATCGCAAATTGATCGATGACGCGGCCGACGAGTCCACCAAGTTTCAACGCAAAGAGGCTCGTGCTGCTGTGGCGGCCAACTTGGACCTCTTGAAAAAGAATGGCATGCTGGTCACCCAACTCTCCGCCTCAGAGCAAGAGAAGTTGCGTGAAAAAATGAAGCCCGTCATTGCCAAGTTTTCCTCAAGCGTTGGTGAGGCCACGGTCAATGAAATGATGAGCGAGTTGGCAAAACTCAGAAAATAAATCTGCCCTCCCCAATCCCGATCTCCTTCTTCACCCCCGCACCGATGCCCACCCCCCATTTGAGCTGAGCTTGACCGCTCAGTTGGATGTCTCACAAGGGGCGAGGGCAGCTTGTGGGATTGGTTGGTAAGGGGATGGGGTGGAGTTTTGAAATTGGAATTGGAATTGGAATTGGAATTTTCCTCCTCCTCCTCCTCCTCCTCCTCCTCCTCCTCGAACTCCTGTGCTGATCAGGCGTCCCCATTCAAACTCACCATTACTTTTTCAATAGAACCCTCAACATGATCAACGGAAACACTGAAATCATCGCTCACATTGGGTACCCAACCCACAGTTTCAAGTCTCCCATGATCTACAACCCCTATTTTGAAAAGGCCCACATCAATGCGGTCGTTGTGCCCCTGGGTTGTCAGGCCGAGCATTACCCCACATTCCTCAAGTCCATCTTCCAGTTGAGCAACATCAGAGGCGCCTTGATCACCATGCCTCATAAAGTCACGACCGTGGCCCTTCTTGATGAGGTGACCCCCACGGTGCGTGTGGCCGGTGCTTGCAACGCGGTCAAAAAAACACCCGATGGTCGTTTGGTGGGCGACATGTTTGATGGTGCAGGATTTGTTCGGGGCGTCAAAAGAAAGGGTTTTGACTTGAAGAGCAAGCGCGTCTTGGTCGTGGGTTCAGGGGGGGTTGGGAGCGCCATTGCGGCCTCTTTGGCCGCTGAAGACATCTCTGAAATTTGTGTTTTCGACAGACATTCGCCATCCTCAGAAGGCCTTGGTGATCGCTTAAGGCAGAATTACCCGAGCTTAGGCGTTCAAGTGGGCAAGAACGATCCCGATGGGTTTGATCTGGTGGTCAATGCCACACCCATGGGCATGAATGAGGGAGATCCCTTGCCCATGGAGGTGTCCAGAATTTCTCCCCATGCCTTTGTGGGGGAGGTAGTGATGAAGACCGAGATGACCGCTTTTTTAACGGCCGCCAAGTCCCGAGGTTGCCAAGTCCAAGTGGGCTCAGACATGTTGTTTGAGCAAATTCCTGCCTATTTGGAGTATTTTGATTTCCCCAGCACCACCGCTGAGGAGTTGAGAAGCTTGGCGCAATTGAGCTATTGATGGGTAGAGGGCTGGCTGCTACGGGCCGCTCAATCAAAATAGAGTTGGTTCGCGTTTTGGCCATAGATCTTGGCCAGATCCTCTGGCTTGCTCACCCAAGACAAAATGTCATCGATCGTTTCTTGGTATTTCACCTTGCCCTCGAAACCCGCAAAGGGACAGTCGCTCGCCCAAAGCAATCGGTCTGACCCCACGTTTTTGAGCAGCTCGCGACCGTAGAGGATGGTTTTTTCTTTGCCCAGTCTGTAAGCCGCGGAGACCTTGACCCAAGTGTTGCCTTTCTCGATCGATCGCATCATCATTTGAAAGCCTTCACAGCCAATGCCCTTGCTCTCATCGGGTCGACCAAAGTGATCAATCACCACCTTCACGCCAGATCTCTCCAAGGCCGGCAAGACTTGGGGAATTCTCGGGCCGTCGATGTGTAAATGGACATGCCAGTCCAAGTCAACAAATCGTCTGAGAAGCTTCTTGTATTCAAAAGACTCCAAATCGGGCAATTGCTCCATGCTGATGTAGGGCAGCCTCACACCAACAATACCGTCCTCTTTCATGGCCCTGAGTGCATACATGTCAATCGTTGGCTCCAAGATGACGGTTCCTCGGATTTTTTTCTTGCCTCTGATGGCATCCAGGGTGTAGTCGTTGTAGTCCCCAAAGGGGCTCGCTGCGGCGATGACCGCGTACTCGATATGGTGCTCTTTCAGGGTTTGGAGGTACTGCTCAATGGTGAAGTCATAGGTCAAAGGGTGCCTGGGGTTGCTGACTTTGGGCAAATCTTTGAGCCAAATGTGGGCATGAGAATCGACGTATAGCATGGACTGGTGGTTTGGGATGGGTTACTGAACTTGAATACCTGAATTTTTAATCACCATCGCCCATTTGGCGATGTCGTCCAAGAAGCGCTTTTGCAGTTCTTGAGGGCTTCCAGCATGGGCGTCACTGCCCAGAGCAATCAACTTTTGTTTGACCTCTGGCATTTCAGCCACGGTGTTCATCGCCTTGTTGAGATACTGCACGATTTCAGGCGGCGTACCCACTGGAGCCGCCAAAGCGTTCCAACCCACCACCTCAAAGCCATTAAAGCCCAGCTCGCTCACGGTGGGCACTTTGGGCAAGTAGCCACTCCTTTGGGAGGAAGTGGTGGCGATGGCGATCAACTTGCCCGAGTCGACAAGCGACTTGGAAGTGGCGTAGGTTTCAAATACCACGTCGAGTTCTCCTGCCAAGAGAGCCGACAAGGCATCAGGTGTTGACTTGAAGGGGATGATCTCCGCAGGGGTGTGGGTGACCGATTTGAAGAGCTCAGCAGATAGGTTTTGAGTGCTCCCAGGATTGATGGTTCCAAAGTTAAGACCCTTGGGGTTGTCTTTGGCCACTCGGATCAAGTCGTTGAAAGTCTTGATCTTGCCCTCGGCTTTGACCAAGAGAATGACATCAAAGTATGCGGCAAAGGACACCGGAATCAAGTCCTTGACGGGATCGTAGGGCATGCTTTTGTAGAGAGACTTGGAAATGGCCGTTCCATTGACCATGACCATCAGGGTGTGTCCATCGGGTTTGGCTCTTAGGAGCGCCGATGCGGCGGCAAAGCCGCCCGATCCGGGCATGTTTTCAATGACAAATTGCTTGCCCGTTACGGTGGAGAGTTTTTCCGCAAAGATCCGAAAAGTGATGTCGGCCAATCCGCCAACGCCAAAGGGCACGATGATCTTGACAGGCCGATCGGGGTAGGGGGTGTTTTGGGCAAAAGAGAGCCCAGACAGGGCACTCAAGGAGAGCAGTTCAAGCACTTGGCGTCGAGTGGACATGTGGATTGGTGACCTCTGGGTTGAATCGTAGGAGACATCAGCGGGTCAAAGTTTAATCCATGCTCGAATGCTCCACAGTGGGATATGTACCAGTTGTGAAGGGAGATTTTGAGGCTTCGAGCCGATGGATTTGTTGCTGGCGACCTCAGCCCCCCAACGAGTTTCTTAAACGATTGATCTGCATCATGGAAAGAGAAATCATTTGGGTCAATAATGGGGCTGTTTTTAGACTCAGGGAGCAGAAAATGCAAACCATACATTTGAAGGTCAGCAAGATGTCATGTGGTGCGTGTGTCAAGCACGTTCAAAAAGCGATTGAATCCGTTTTGGGCGTCAAAAGCGTTCAAGTTGATCTCGCGGCGGGTACGGCATTGGTCACGGGTGAGTTGGAGCATGCCCAGGGCTTACTGATTGAGGCTTTGCAAGAGGCGGGCTACCCCAGTGAGGTCAGCGACCCATCGCTTTGAAACTTTGTTTTTTTTTGATACCGAGCCTTGCGGCAGATCAACCCTGTTGAGAGGACTTTACATATGTCAGAGAGCATCATCGAAGTTGAACTTCACCAACAGAGTGACTATCAGTTCATCACCAAATTTGGAGGTGAGGTGCCAGCTCTTTTGTGTGATGAGCCTCCTCCCCTTGGCGCGGGAACGGGGCCCTCGCCTGTACAGTTGTTGGCCGCAGCCGTGGGCAACTGCTTGAGCGACTCATTGCTTTACGCGCTGAGAAAATTCAAGCAGCACCCTGAACCCCTTCAAACCCGTGTTGTGTTGAGCGTTGGGCGAAATGAGCAAGGTCGCTTGCGAGTCTTGCATATCAAGGCCATATTGAAATTGGGCGTTCAAGCCAATACCCTGGAGCATTTGGCATCCGTGCTCTCTCAGTTTGAGTCCTTTTGCACGGTCAGCCAAAGTGTGGGCTTGGGTATTCCCATTGAGACCCGAGTGGAAGATGTCAATGGACTGGTCTTAAAGGGGCCAAGCCCTTGAGAGTGCCCAAGGCGAATGAAATGAACGGGGTTTGAAGGCCGAGCCATTTTTAATATAAGCAGTGGTTGATTTGAGGTAACTTATTATATTTTAAAGTTATAAGCAAAGAACAATTCAGTAGTTCTCTTTTTAAATCAAGTCTTTCAAAATCGAGCCATCGATTGAATACATGAAAGATAAAAAGAGATGAATACGAATCGTTTGAATAAATTTTTATTGTCCGCACTTTGGGTCCTCACTGGTGCGCTCGCTGTCGCTCAGGCCCCTGCGCCCGTGACACTTCTCAATGTCTCCTATGACCCAACCCGCGAGTTGTATGGGGAGTACAACGCTGCATTCACCAAGTTTTGGAAAGCAAAGACTGGACAAGACGTGACGATCAAGCAGTCGCACGGGGGGTCGGGCAAACAAGCCCGCTCCATCATTGATGGATTGGATGCAGATGTTGCGACGCTCGCGCTAGGGGGCGACACTGATGCGCTTTATGAAAACGGCAAGCTCATTCCCAAAGATTGGCAAAAGCGTCTGCCCAACAACAGCTCTCCTTACACCTCCACCATCATTTTGGTGGTCAGAGAAGGCAACCCCAAAAAGATCAAAGATTGGGACGATTTGGTCAAGCCTGGCATCTCTGTCATCACCCCCAATCCAAAGACCTCAGGTGGTGCGAGGTGGAACTACTTGGCGGCTTGGGAATATGCGAAAAGAAATTATGGTGGGGAGGCCAAGGCCAAAGAGTTTGTTAAAAAGCTCTATCAAAATGTTCCCGTCTTGGATACAGGTGCTAGGGGGTCGACCATCACCTTTGCACAGCGCAACCAAGGCGATGTGTTGATCGCTTGGGAAAATGAGGCCTATCTTTTAGAAAAAGAGTTTGGTGCTAAATTCGATGTCGTGGTGCCTTCTTTGTCCATTTTGGCGGAGCCCGCTGTGACTGTTGTGGATAAATATGTAGACAAAAAGGGAACACGTGCAGTAGCCCAAGCCTATCTTGACTACCTCTACAGTGAGGAGGGGCAAGATATCGTAGGCAAGAATTTTTACCGTCCCATCTCAGCCAAAGCGTCGGCAAAGTACGCCAAGCAGTTTCCCAAAATCAATTTGGTGACCATCGACAAAGCCTTTGGCGGTTGGGCAAAGGCCAGCAACGAGCACTTCGCCGATGGCGCAAGCTTTGATCAAATTTACGTGATCAAATGATCATGGTAGAGAAATGGGCCAAAAAATTTTCAAGGGGTCAATCCAAGAAAGTTTTACCCGGGTTTGAAATCACACTCGGGTTTTCAATCTTTTACTTGAGTTTGATTGTGTTGATTCCCATGTCAGCCCTGTTTTTTAAAACATTTACCCTGACTTGGGATCAGTTTTGGAGTGCTGTGAGCGGACCACGGGTTGTGGCGTCCTATCGTTTGACGTTCATGTCCTCTTTGGTGGCTGCGCTCATCAACTCTTTTTTTGGACTCTTGATCGCATGGGTGCTGGTTCGGTATGATTTTTGGGGTAAAAAATTGTTCGATGCCATGGTTGATTTGCCCTTTGCACTGCCCACTGCTGTTGCAGGGATTTCTTTGACCGCATTGCTCGCTGGCAACGGTTGGATCGGTCAATATTTAGAGCCCTTGGGTATCAAATTGGCTTTCAACGCCAACGGCATTGTGATTGCGTTGATTTTCATTGGTTTGCCTTTTGTGGTCAGAACCGTTCAACCCGTGCTGGAGGACTCAGAGAGGGAATTGGAGGAGGCCGCCTCGTGCCTCGGGGCCTCCCGTTGGCAGATATTTTCGAGAGTCATCTTTCCCACCATCGCGCCTGCACTGATCACCGGCTTTGCGATGGCTTTTGCAAGAGCAGTAGGGGAGTATGGATCTGTGATTTTTATCGCGGGAAATGTGCCATTGGTGTCCGAGATCACGCCGCTGATCATCATCGCAAAACTTGAACAATATGATTATGCTGGGGCTACATCGGTTGCTTTGGTGATGCTCATGATTTCCTTTACCTTACTGCTGCTCATCAATGCGCTGCAGGCCTGGCGTCGAGCAAAAACAGGAGCTCCCGCATGAGTAACGCGTCTCCTCAACAGACCAGAGTGAGCAAGTCAACGACTGAACCCCTTTGGGTGAAGTGCACATTGATTGCGCTGGCTTTGCTTTTCTTGTTTTTTTTTCTTGCCTTGCCGTTGATCGCGGTTTTTAGTGAGGCACTTGGAAAAGGATTTATCGCCTATCTTGAAGCCATCAAAGAGCCAGAGGCTTTGTCTGCCATTCGATTAACCTTGATCACTGCAGCGATTGCTGTACCCCTCAATTTGTTTTTTGGAGTGGCGGCTTCTTGGGCCATTGCTAAATTTGAGTTCAGAGGGAAAACCTTTTTGATCACCCTGATCGATTTGCCATTCTCCGTCTCCCCTGTGGTTGCAGGATTGATCTATGTTTTGATCTTTGGCGCACAAGGCTGGATAGGACCTTGGTTGCAAGCACATGATATGAAAGTGATTTTCGCAGTTCCAGGAATTGTGCTGGCGACAGTTTTTGTGACTTTTCCTTTTGTGGCAAGAGAATTGATTCCCTTGATGCAAGCGCAAAGCAATGAAGAGGAGCAAGCTGCTGTTGTCTTAGGTGCCACAGGTTGGCAGACCTTTTGGTATGTCACACTCCCTAACATCAAATGGGGATTGATCTATGGTGTGATCCTATGCAACGCACGTGCCATGGGCGAGTTTGGCGCTGTGTCGGTTGTCTCAGGCCATATCCGAGGTCAAACCAATACGATGCCCCTTCATGTTGAAATCTTGTACAACGAATACCAATCTGTTGCTGCTTTTGCAGTTGCATCTTTATTAGCTCTTTTGGCACTGATCAGTTTGGCCATCAAGTCGGTGGTGGAGTTGCGTTATGCAAAAGAGTTGAAATCGGTTCAAGAATTTCCAGTGGGTCACGAACCTGTTTAGTGCTTAGGCTTTTCCCCCAACAAACCTTTATCAGAGCAAGGCTTTTATGAGCATTGAAATTAGAAATATAAACAAGCAATTTGGAGATTTTCAGGCCCTTGCAGACGTCAGTCTGGATATTCAATCGGGCGAGTTGGTCGCTTTGCTGGGACCTTCTGGATGTGGCAAAACGACGCTGCTAAGAATCATTGCGGGTTTGGAGTCGGCCGATCAGGGAAGTATCCATTTCAGTGGAGAAGATACAACTCATGTTCATGTGAGTGAACGACAGGTTGGTTTTGTATTTCAGCACTATGCTTTGTTTCGGCACATGACGGTGTTTGAAAATGTGGCTTTTGGCTTGAGGGTCAAACCCAAGCGAGAGCGTCCCAGCGAAGAACAAATTCATCAAAAAGTCCACGAACTGCTGAATTTGGTTCAATTGGATTGGCTATCCGACCGGTTCCCATCCCAGCTCTCTGGCGGTCAGCGTCAGAGAATCGCTTTAGCAAGAGCTTTGGCTGTGGAGCCACGTGTGTTGCTGCTTGACGAGCCCTTTGGTGCCCTGGATGCCAAGGTGCGTAAGGAGTTGAGAAGATGGTTACGTCGACTGCATGACGATTTGAACGTCACCACGATCTTTGTCACTCATGATCAGGAGGAGGCTTTGGAAGTCGCCGATCGAGTTGTGGTGATGAACAAGGGGCATATCGAGCAAATAGGGTCTCCGCAAGAGGTCTGGGAAAGTCCCGCCAGTCCATTTGTTTACGGATTCTTAGGGGATGTGAACTTGTTTCAGGGTCGAGCTCACAAAGGTGAAATGCACATCTCTGAGGCGGATCAAACTTTTCGCATGCCCCAAGGCGAGCACCAATCGATCCAAAATTCCAATGCCATGGCTTATGTCCGTCCTTATGACTTTGACGTGCGCCGCTATTCACCAGGAGATGAAGGCATCATCGCTGTATTGACTCGTGCGGTGGTTGTCGGGCCCATTGCGCGCTTAGAGTTTACTTACGCCAGTCAAGATCCACAGAAGAACGAAAGCTTGATAGAGGTGCATGTGGCATCGAGTCAGCACATCATCAACGGCTATAGGGAAGGCGAGTGCTTTGTACTGACGCCCAAAAAGGCGAAGATTTTTGTGCAGGAGGATGCATTTTGAACCCAAACTGAATTAAGATTTATCGGCGTTTGAATGCATTGGATGATGCAATAAAGCACATTTGAAGTTCTTCAGTCACATCTTTTTAAAGAAGGATGGATTTACCGGTTTAGGGTAAACCCTGGGTTACTGTTATTTAATTTGGAAAATTACAAAATGTCAAACATTTACACCGACAACTCTTTGTCCATTGGTCGTACTCCATTGGTCAAACTCAACCGAGTCACTGATGGTGCGCAAGCAACCGTATTGGCGAAAATTGAGGGTAGAAATCCCGCCTATTCCGTGAAGTGCCGAATTGGTGCGGCCATGATTTGGGATGCAGAGAAGAAAGGTCTCCTAGCGCCTGGGAAAGAAATCGTAGAGCCAACGAGCGGCAACACAGGCATCGCTCTGGCCTTCGTCGCCGCTTCCAGGGGCATACCCATTACCCTCACGATGCCTGACACGATGAGCATCGAGAGAAGAAAGTTACTCCTTGCATACGGCGCAAAACTGGTATTGACAGAGGGTGCAAAAGGCATGAAGGGCGCAATTGCAAAAGCTGAGGAAATTGCTGCCAGTGATCCAAAGTATGTGCTCTTGCAGCAGTTTAAAAATCCCGCAAATCCAGCGATTCATGAGGCAACCACTGGTCCAGAAATTTGGAACGATACGGACGGTGCAATTGATATTTTTGTCTCTGGAGTTGGTACAGGTGGCACCATCACGGGTGTTTCACGTTATATCAAGAAAACCAAAGGAAAATCCATCGTGACGGTGGCTGTTGAACCCACTGCCAGTCCAGTGATGACCCAAACCAGGGCTGGCCAAGAGATCAAGCCCGCACCTCATAAAATTCAAGGTATTGGAGCGGGATTTGTGCCTGATGTCTTGGACATGAGTTTGGTTGATGCAATTGAATTGGTCAGCAATGAAGAGGCCGTCGAGTATGCAAGGCGCTTGGCCCGACAAGAGGGGATTCTTGTGGGTATTTCATGTGGAGCGGCCACTGCAGCAGCAGTTCGTTGGGCCAAAAAGCCAGAAAATGCAGGAAAAACAATTGTTGTGGTCTTGCCCGACTCAGGTGAGCGCTATTTGAGTTCCGTCTTGTTTGAGGATGTCTTGAGCGAATCTACACAGTTGAGTTGACAATCACAGCATCAATCGATCTTTTGTCAGAAGAATCTGTCTTTTGACAAAGTCTTGATCTCATGGGGGACTACTGGTTAGTCCCCTATTTTTTTTGCAAACCAAACCAATAGGGGCATCATGATTGCCCACAAAATGCCCAATACAAGAAGTTGCCCGTTGGATGAGGTGATTTGTGCTGCTCCAGCCTTGGCTCCTGCTACATATGATAATGGGCCAAATACAAAGCCCATCAGTGCCAGATTGAGGGTTGAGACATGTCCTACGATTTGAATTGAACCTCTGAGTGAGAGAGCAAAAAGTATCCAAATCATCCATAGCCAAAATGGACTTAAGGCTTTGATGGACCAGCCGAAGAAATCAAAGCCCAAATACCCCTGAATCATGGAATCGAAAATGATTCCCATGATCAAGGCAATTGAGGTAAAGAAAATGTCCTTCTTTCTTTGATCGTTCAGGGTGACTTGTATGCCGGCCAAAGCTGCACCTAAGCAAAGTGCGTATAACTCCGCGTCAAACCGCAAGCTTAAAACGCAAGACCACCAACCAGCCTGAAAAATTATCAGATGAATCACTTGATTTTTGTATTTCATGTTGTTTAGTTTGATAAATCAATAACCCTATTTCTCTCGGCTATTCGAACAGAATCATATCTATAACTTACACAATAGATCAGCCTATGCAATCGGTTGTAGGTTTGATTCATACAACCCAGCTCAATTGTTGTTTTCTGAAAATTACGACAATAAAAATTTAAAAGCGGTTAATGTTCTCTATCGCACCGAAGAGTCATAAGCAAATAAATAGAATGACCAAGTATATTGAAATAAAAGATATTTGTATAAGTGCGCTATCGATCACATGAGAAGTTCATAAAAAAAATCGGATCACTGAGCTGCATTTATTGACATATACTTTTTTTAAATATCTATTTTGATGAATCTAATCAAGGCTTTTGGTGTATCCACTTTCTAATGAGTTAGTCGCTTCCCTAAGCTCCGCTGAGCAGGCCTCTCTGTTGCTTAAATCTCGGCTCATTGAGATCAAAACTGGCGATATTTTAAAAACAGACACTAAAAATCAATCTTTGGTCTATTTCCTAACCAGTGGATCAGTTGCCCTTTTTTTACCTGAAAAGGGTGGTGATTTAAGAAAAGGCTTGGCCCTGGGATTGATTGGAAAAGAGGGAAGTTTAGGACTTCAAGCTGTAATGGGGTTTGAGCATTCTGAGTTTTGTCCTATAGTTCAATCTCCTGGATATGCATATGTCATTGAGGCAAAGTTTTTAAGAAATTTGATGAAACGGTATCCCCGATTGTTGATGGTTTTCTCAAGGTATTTATGGAAAATGTATCAAGATATTGCAAAGCTTGCCGTATTGTCACATCATCAAGATATCACATTGAAGTTGGTTCACTGGTTGATTTTAAGTGTCAATAAAATAGCACCAGATCCTCTTTACATGACCCATGATTACATGGCCAGAATGCTTGGAGTACGCCGTGCAAGCATTACGATCTCAGCCAAGTCATTAAAAAGTCAACATTTAATAGACTACAGCAGGGGACATATCCGTTTGATTGACAAAGTGGGATTGTTGAACCTTATTTCTTGAATTTCACCCCATCAGTGATTACTCATTGAACATCACTGTTGAGGCACTCAATTCTGGATTGATGGGGAAAACTGAGAAGTTGCCTCCAATCAAAAGTCCGCTGTAAGTGAAATGAACAACCACTTGAAGTGGTTTTTGAAAAACCGGATCTGCCGATTGAGTGATGACCGTGCTCACTACCGGTGCACCTGAAAAGTTTAATAATTTACCAACGCAGTAATCGCTTGCAATTGTTGCTATCTCAGAATTCAACAATTTTGGAGTACTTAATGCGCTCCCTGCGCGTGCGGCCAAACTGCTTGCGGTGGTAAGAACCGATTGGTTGTGAAGGATAAAGCCCAACTCCATGGCGCCATCTAAAATCAATAAGAGCATGGGTAAAATCAGAGCAAACTCAACAGCCGTTGATCCACATTGCTGACGAGTTTTATGGAGTTTTTTGGTCATTGCGCTATAAAGCTTAAGATTCATTGAGTGCTGCATCTGATGGATGTTGGAATGCCTGATTTCTTCCTCGGTTTTTGGCTTCTTGCATGGCATGATCTGCAAGATCAATCAGATCGATGCCCATATTTTTAGAATTCATGACACAGGTTACATACCCAACGCTGATGGTTATGGATCGAGTAGGCTTAGAGTTGAATATCGGGCTAAGTGAGCGGACGGATTCAAGCATTGCTTGAGACACTTGAGCCGCTGCAACTCCATTGGTATTTGGCAAGATTGCAACAAATTCTTCGCCACCCCACCTGCATACAAAGTCCATGGGTCTTTTACAACAGGATGCCAAGGCCATGGCGACCTCATGAAGGACAACGTCTCCGAATTCGTGTCCATAAAGCTCGTTGAAGTTGCGAAACAAATCAATATCGGCAAAAAGAACACTTATGGGTTCACGGGTTCTCATGGAATCACGAAGAAAAGGATGAATTCTTTCATCCAAAGCTCTTCGATTGCTGAGTCCAGTCAATGGGTCAGTCAATGACTTGTTGTTTGATGCGGCAAGATCAACGGAAATACAAAACAAGTAGTAAAAGAGCGTGCTCACAAAAAGAAAACCTAGTACGATATAGGTGAACAGATATGCATTCTTAAGAAGAAATCTTTCAACCAATCGCTCCAACGGTACCGAAACAAAAGTCAGCATGTTGAAGATGGGGGAATGCGAAAATCCAATCATTATTTGTTGATTATTTGTTTCGATCGATTGGAACAGTTCAAAGCCACTTTTTGCATGAAGTTGATTGATCATGTGCCCAAGTCTTGATAATTCTTCAATAGACGGTGAATTTGGTGTATCTGGTAATGGATAGATGAATGAGGCATCAATTCCATCAAATTGATTGATCATCAAATCAAAGCTTTTGATATCAGCGTATTTTTTTAACTCATTGATGATTTCTGTTTCAATCACTTGCTGAGCCAGAACCCCAAAAAAGTCACCTTTTGTATCATGGATGGGAACGGCTACGTGGAAAACCCACTCATTGGTTGTTCTTGAAATCAGTAAGGGGCCAATGGTTCTATTGAGGTTCTTATTGTTCTTGAGATTAAAGAAATAATACCGATCGATGTAATTGATGTTTTCTGTAGATTTGCCATCACTTCTTGCAATCAACGCCCCTGTCTTATCAATGACAAGCTGTAGACCTAGAAAATCTGAGCTGCTGTAATTGTTCACATCGTGAAGTGATTGTGATAAAACTCCTGCAACTGTTTGTGGATTAAAAGTCTTTGTTTGAATTGAACTTTCTAGCTTTTCTTTGGTCGTATCCAATGTCTTTAAGATATTGATGACATTGCGCTCGATCAGATAGCTACCTAATTCTGCGTTCTTAAGAAGATCACTTTTTGTCAGTTCTAGGCCAATATTCCAGTTTTGATAGAGTGCAAAAGTTGAACCCAATAAAACTGTTAAGAAAGTGAGTGTGAAGCTTAACAGTATGAGACGACTTAAACGGCTCAGCTTTTTCAATTCTTTGAAGTGATCATCAAAAATGAATTTCATGATGATGTATTTTTGGCAGCAATCGATCGTATTCTTTTTTGATCACGTCATAACACTCGCATGAGTGACTATGGATGCCTTCTCTTTCTTTGCATGTCAAATGACCTCGGCTGTAATTGATGTAGCCGGCTTTTTGTAGCAGTCCAGCGGCTCTTGTCACGCCTTCTCTTCGAACGCCAAGATGGTGTGAGATCTGTTCTTGGGTCACTAAAAGTGTATCGCTCTCCAACTGATCTAAAGTTAGCAGCAGCCATCGGCAAAACTGTTGCTCAATCGTGTGGTGTCTATTGCAAACAGCAAGTTGAGACATCTGGGTGATCAATGTTTGCGTGTACTTTAGCATTAGCTTCATGATGTACACAGAAGTATCAAACTCTGTTAAAACAAATTTAGCGTTAATTCGATAACACATGCCGCCTTGCTGTACTTCTGCTCTGCTTGACGTACTTCCATCCCCCATAAAGACAGAAACGCCAATCAATCCATCTCTTCCCACCAATGCAATTTGAGTGCAATCACCATCATTCAATATATGCAACAAAGATACGATGGCAGTAGTTGGGAAAAACAGATGTTCCATCGGTACCCCCGACTCGTAAAGAACTTCACCCATTTGAAGTTCTACAAGCTGAAGGTTGGATTTCCACTTTAACCAATCTAAATCGGATAATGTGGCAAGAAGGTGATTGGACAACTTGCTGCGATCATTAATGAGCATGTTTGCCTTAATTTGTTATGTTCACAATAACACGTTGCTCTTGGTGTTTTGTGTTATGTGTACGTTATCGTACAAATAAATCTTACAGATTGATAAATATCAAGTTTTATGCGTAACCCCCGTTATCTTTTCAAGAGCTTCTAAGTTCAAAATCTGTAGATGTCGGCGGTTAATGGAAACAACTCCACTTTTTGAGAGTTTGGTAAACGTCCTGCTGATGGTTTCTAGTTTTAAGCCTAGATATTGACCAATTTCAACTCGGGTCATGCGTAGCAAGAGCTCAGAGGGGGAATAACCTCTGATTTTTAAATTTTGTGTGAGATTTTGTAAAAAACGAGCTAACCTTTCCTCTGCATTCATTTGCAGCATCAATAGGTTGTAGTTTTCACGGTTCAGCTCTTTGCTCATCAAATTGAAGATATGATTCAAAAATACGGTCGAGATTTTCGACATTTTTTCTATATCCTGGTATTGAATAATGCAAACATTGGAATCCTCCAGCGCAATGGAGTCTGTCAAGTGAACTTTTTTTGCGATTCCATCTAACCCTAAGCTGTCTCCAGTCATTCTGAAATCCAAAAGGTGCTCTTGACCAGAAGGTGAAGTGATCGATGTTTTGAAAAAACCAGTTCGTACCGTGTAGATGGAGTGGAAATCTGACCCAGCTCTTATCAGGGATTGCCCCTTTTTTATGCTTTTTCTGGTGATCACAATGCTGTTGACATCATCAATGTCATTGGCGCTCATGCTTTGTGGGAGGCAATATTCGCGAGTATGGCAGCTGTTACAGTTAATTTTTTTCTTACCGCCGGCAACGATTGGGTTTTTCATTCTTATTTTGTCCCGCTTGTAACTTGAATTCACAATATTGTGTTTGTCAATTGTCAAGTTAGGAGACCTTTTATTCTGTACGTTAACGCACAGACCAAATTCTTAATGTGAAGTCCCCTGCAGTACATCTTTGTAAATATTTCAATTAAAAATATTTTCCTTTGATTTCTTGCTTGGTAATGCGTCTCATTGGACTTGATTCTGAATAATGTGAAATCTCTATTTTTTACATCACTTTTTACCCATTGCCAATTTCACTTTTCTCTTCCTTCCCTCCCAAACACCAATATTTTCAGTTTCGGTCATATTGGGATTGAAGCATCGTCGAAGATATTCATCAATTTTTTCGGTTTTTGTGCTTCTTTCGGTGTCGTTTTGAGTCCCACTTGATCAGTTTCATAATCGCACGGACTGGAATTGACTACTTTTTACGTTTTTTAATGTTAAAAGTTGATTTTTCCAAG
This sequence comes from uncultured Burkholderiales bacterium, assembly GCA_903933115.1. Classification (GTDB taxonomy): domain Bacteria; phylum Pseudomonadota; class Gammaproteobacteria; order Burkholderiales; family Burkholderiaceae_C; genus Limnohabitans. The sequence continues at coordinate 3,423 of CAIZIT010000104.1, read as the reverse complement.
ACGAAAGCTTTTTTTAGTTATTTCCAATGAGTCTCATTAAGAGAATCAATGAGGCTTTTAGGTAAACTTGCTTATAATTCAAGTCAATGAGAGAACCTCATTCAATAGTTTTTTTTAATTTAACCCAAAGGATCCTAAATGTCTTTGATCAATACACAAGTCATCCCTTTTAAGGCCAACGCTTTTCACAATGGCAAGTTCATTGAAGTGACCAACGAGTCATTAAAAGGTAAATGGTCAGTTCTGATTTTTATGCCTGCAGCATTCACATTCAACTGCCCAACCGAAGTTGAGGATGCAGCTGATAACTATGCTGAGTTCCAAAAAGCTGGTGCAGAAGTCTATATCGTTACAACCGATACACAATTCTCACACAAGGTGTGGCATGAGACATCTCCTGCTGTTGGCAAAGCTAAGTTCCCATTGGTTGGTGATCCAACACACCAATTGACAAGAGCATTTGGCGTTCACATCGAGGAAGAAGGTCTTGCACTTCGCGGTACTTTCATCATCAACCCACAAGGTGTGATCAAAACGCTTGAGATCCACGACAATGCGATTGCTCGTGACGTCCAAGAGACTTTGCGTAAATTGAAAGCAGCTCAGTACGTTGCCAATAATCCTGGTCAAGTTTGTCCTGCTAAATGGAACGAAGGTGCTAAAACCTTGACGCCATCATTGGATTTGGTTGGAAAAATCTAATCAGTTCTTCTGCTGAAGGGGGTGTATCCAATACGCCTCCTTTGTCAGGAGTTTGACGTTATCACTTGAATGGTTCTACTTCTCATCAAAAGGAAAGAAAATGCTTGATACACAGTTGAAAACCCAGTTGAAGTCTTATCTTCAAAATTTGCGTCATCCCATCACATTGATTGCAAGTTTGGATTCAAGCGAAAAAAGCCAAGAGCTCAAAGAGCTTTTGATTGAAATTGAAGAGCTCTCAGATTTGGTCAGTTTCAATGAAACTGGTAATAATTTACGCAAACCCTCTTTCATAGTTGCCAAGTCTGGCGAAACTACAGGGGTTCAATTCGCTGCCATTCCACTTGGACATGAGTTCACTTCACTTGTTTTGGCTCTATTGTGGACTGGAGGCCATCCCCCTAAAGTAGAACCGGAAGTTTTGGAGCAAATAAAGGCTTTAGATTCAGACATGAACTTTGAAGTTTATATGTCCTTGTCTTGCCATAATTGCCCTGATGTCGTCCAAGCTGCTACTTTGATGGCGATTTACAACCCAAAAATTAAAGCAACCATCATTGACGGCTCCCTCAATCAAGCGGAAGTAGAGTCTAGACAAGTCATGGCTGTACCTATGGTCTATATGAACGACCAAGTTTTTGGTTCAGGCCGTATGACTTTAGAAGAAATAGTTGGTAAATTGGACAGTAAATCTGATGAGCGAAAAGCCCTCAAACTCAACGAGAAAGATCCTTTTGATGTATTGATCGTTGGTGGAGGCCCAGCTGGTGCAGCTGCAGCGGTTTATGCAGCTAGAAAAGGTATTCGAGTTGGCGTTGTTGCTGAACGTTTTGGTGGTCAAGTCAATGACACCTTGTCCATTGAGAACTATATTTCTGTCCTTGAGACCGATGGACCTAAGTTCGCTGCGGATCTCGAGAGACAAGTCAAGCATTACGACGTTGATATCATGAACTTGGAGAAGGTTCAAAAAATCACTGCTGCTTCAAGTGTTGGTGGGATGATTAAAGTCGAAATGGATAATGGCGGTGGACTCCAAGCAAGGAGCGTTATTCTTTCAACTGGAGCACGCTGGAGAAATGTGAATGTGCCTGGAGAGCAAGAGTATAGGAACAAGGGCGTCGCCTATTGCCCACATTGTGATGGTCCTTTGTACAAAGGTAAACGCGTAGCAGTAATTGGTGGAGGAAACTCTGGTGTTGAGGCTGCAATCGACTTGGCTGGCGTAGTAGAGCATGTGTCCCTGATTGAATTTGCCGATGCATTAAAGGCTGATGCTGTATTGGTATCTAAATTAAAGAGTCTAAACAACGTTGAAATTTATACCAATGCACAGACTACTGAAATCACTGGCGATGGTAATAAAGTCAATGGTTTAAAGTACAAAGACCGAATCAGTAACGAGGAAAGAACAGTTCATCTTGAAGGCGTTTTCGTCCAAATTGGACTTGTACCCAACACAGAGTTCCTTAAAGGAACTTTAGAGTTGAGTAAATTTGGTGAAATTATCATTGATGATAAATGTCACACCAGCTTACCTGGCGTATTTGCTGCTGGTGATGTGACAACAGTCCCTTACAAACAAATTGTGATTGCCGCAGGGGAGGGAGCAAAAGCTGCCCTGAGTGCCTTTGATTATCTGATTCGAACACCTCTAACAATTCAAAAAGTGGAGCTTGTCGAAGCATAGAGTCATTGACACTTATTTATTTTGGCTCTGTACGATACATCACAGACAGAGCAAGCATTTTTAGCTTTTAATCGTCTAATGTTTCCATGTGAAAAATATTTGATCAGTCTTTTAAGACCAACTTTTTATATATCGAAGAGGGAGAAAGCTTTCATGTTTTCTCCCTCTTTTGCTTTAAATAATACTAAAAACTTCGTATTGATAGTTTATAAGGGTAAGCGTCCGATAAAGTCATATTGTTTGGATTCAGTCTGACTAGTATTCTCTACTCCACTAAGGAGTAATGGAGTAGTGAGTACTGATGAACTAAGAGTTTCGCCTCGAAGGCGTAGGAATAATCGGAGTCCTGAATTTAAAGCCCAAATTGTTGCTGAATGCATGCAAATTGGAGTTTCGACCGCGGCCATCTCCCGCCAGTACGGGTTGAATCCCAACTTGGTACACCGTTGGGTTCGGGAGTTTGAGCAAATGCAAACGATGACATCTGGTGCACTAGCTACTCGGCACTCTGCGCAGTTGAGGACGGAGGTAAAACCAAACTTTATTGAATTGCCACTTAGCGCAGACCTTATACCAAAAGAAGCCTGTGGTGGTATTGAATTTGATCTTCAAAAGGGAGATCTAAAACTCAAAGTGAAGTGGCCAGTGTCAAGTGCCTTGGAGTGCGTGCATATGATCAAGTCGCTCTTCAAATGCTGAGAATTGACCAGGTTTGGCTATCCACGGAAGCGCTGGATATGAGGGCTGGGATGGATACTTTGCTTTCCCGTGTCGTCTTGGTCTTTGGTGCGGCGCAGCCGCACCATGCGTATTTATTTGCCAATGCGCGAGGCAGTCGATTGAAGATTTTTATTCAAGACGGACTTGGGATGTGGATGTGCACTAGGCGTTTGGCTGAAGGGACGTTCAGTTGGCCACGCGACATTAAAGAATTAAAGCACTCACTGAGCCGTGAGCAGTTGCAAGCTTTGGTGGTGGGTTTGCCGTGGCAGAGGATTGGTGCCAAGAGTGCGATCATGCACGTTTGAGAT
>CAIZIT010000103.1 GCA_903933115.1 uncultured Burkholderiales bacterium | reverse complement strand
CTAGGGCGATTAATTTTCCCGCTTTTACATTTGGAGAGGCCGTTGCCAGTTGTACAAATCCTAGGGGTGCAACCCCAGCCACCATGTCGGTCAACTGTTGAGGGGTGCTTTTGTAGGGGACATGGGTCATTTCTACACCCAGCAATTCACTCATCTGAAAACCAAGTAAATGCGCTGGTGAGCCCATGGAGTATGAGCTGTAGGTGGGTTGTACTTTTTGGCTTTTAAGCCACTTTGTCAAATCTGAAAAGCTTTTGATACCTAGGCTGGGATGAGCAGCCAAAATCAAAGACGCGCTGACGCCTTGGCAAATTTGAGAGAAGTCCTCGGCATGGTATTTGGCATTGGGATTGGCCGAGGGCGTAATGGTCATCATCCCTGCCGTGTTCACCAACAACAAAGAGCCATCGCTTGCCCCCTTCATGATCGATTGAGCAGCAATCATGCCACCTGCTGCGGGAATGTTCTCCACAACAACTGCCTGGCTCAAAACTTTACTCAAGTGATCCGCAATTGCCCTCGCGTAAACGTCAGGAGGACCTCCGGGGGTAGAGGGTGCGATGATTTTGATGGGCTTATTGGGCCACCCCTGTCCATGGCAGAGAGGATAGAGGGTGAGAAAGAAGATGAATGCGAAAAACTTTAAATGGTTCATATCAATAGGTTGAAGATTCTGAGCTGACTCACCTTGATGGCATATCTCGTTCACCGTAGCCCACACTGGTCACAGCGTCATCAGGAATAGCAGGAACGCTCAACTCCCAGTCTTCCCAAGATTTGCGCATTTCATTAAGGCGTTCGGGATGACGTTTGGCCAAATTGGCTCTTTCTCTTGCATCGTGGTTTAAATTGAACAAATACTCATGGCCTTCAATGCTCAGGTATTTCCACTCACCACTTCTGAAGGCTCTTTGTGTCCGATGATTCATTCTCCAGTAAAGTGGCCTGTAAAAGGACTCAGCGGGCTTGAAAAGAACCTCTTTAAGAGACACACCATCTAAAGGAAATTCTGCCTGAGGCTCAGCGCCTCCAATCTCCAGCAGTGTTCTTGACCAATCCATGGTCATGCAGTGTTGTGCGCTGACACTTCCCTGAGGGATCATCTTGGGCCATTTGGCAATCCACGGCACCCGAATCCCCCCTTCAGTCAAGTCCATCTTTCCACCCACCAATGGCCAATTGTCTGAAAATCGTTCACCCCCATTGTCACTGGTAAAAACTATGATGGTGTTTTCTTCTAAATTCAACTCGCGCAGTGTGCGCACCAGCTCTCCAATCCCCTCGTCCATGTGATGGATCATCCTTTGATAGGTGTGGACACTTCCCCCATCCAAATGAAATAAATTCTTTGAAACGTCCTTGGCCATATGCGCGTCATCTCGGGTCTCCCATGGCCAATGGGGCGCAGTGTAGTGCAGGCTCAAGAAAAAGGGCTTACCGTTTTTTGCATCTTCTGCTTTTGATTTCACATGGTCACAAGCTCGCTTGGAGAAAATGTCAGTGATGTAACCCACCTCTTGGTGAGTCTCCTCTCCCCAGTAAAGATCATGGTCTCCTAGGCCTGAACAATGCGTGAAATAATCTACACCTCCAGCCATGATCCCAAAAAACTCATCATATCCAGACCTCAAAGGCCCAAAAGTAGGCGGGTACCCCAGATGCCATTTGCCAACCAAGGCAGTCGAGTAACCCACCTCCTTCAGCATCGAGGGCAAAGTAGGTATGTTTGTGGGTAAACCTAAAACCGTACTGCCTTTGCTTTTGCTGTTGATGGGCTCATCCATGCCTCCTCTTAATCGGTATTGATAGCGCATCGTCATCAGTGCAAACCGAGTGGGTGAACAAACGGGTGCATTTGAATAACCCTCGGTAAATCTCACCCCCTCCTTTGCAAGCTGATCGATATGGGGCGATACCCCACCAAAGTGGGCTTCTCTTCCCCCGTAGCAACCCAGATCAGCATAACCCAGGTCATCCGCAACTATGAAAATAATATTCGGTCTGTTCATAATTCATGTACAAAAAAGTGATGTTAGTAGACTTTAATAAAGTGTGTCACTAGATCAATCACCTACCAAGCTTGTATTTCAAACGAAGATCTAATCTCCAGGACTCACACCCTATTAAAAGAAAACGCAGAACAACTCATCAAAATACCCACTTGGTTCATTCCCACTCAATGGTTGCAGGCGGTTTGGAACTCGGCTTGTAAGCACCACTTGGGCATGTATTCCAGCAAGCGGGCCAACTCCTCTTTGGTAAAGCCCGGCCTTGGTGAGCCCTTCTTGCCTTTGCGACTGAGTCTTGGTATTCCCACCCTGTCACTGACCCAACCCTGCTGGACTGCTAGGTCAACTATGCGGTTATATGCAGAGCTGTGATTTGCTAGTGTGCTGGATATGGGAATCCTCTTCATCTTGAGATTTCGCCATGCCTCGTATTCAGCAATCTTTTGTGGCGTGATGCTGGTTAGATGTAGCTTGCCAAAGAATGGAATCAGATAGTTATTCATAGCCCTGATGTAGTCCATATTGGTATTAGGACGGATTCCACGCTCTATCTCTACTTTAAGTATCTTTAGACATTCTTTGGCCAGTACATCAAAGCGAATGCTCTTTTGCGGCAAGCCCTCTTCCTGTCTGAACCTAGCTCGATCGTAGATTTCCCCTGCTACCTTATTTGCCCAATCCAGTTGTCTGTGTCTAGTACTGACACAACGCTACTTGCGATCAAACAATTGATAGCGAACTTGCCAAACTCGGCTGCCGGGTCTTAGGTACAAGACCACTTCACCATCTCGCATGTGATGCGTTGTGTCTTTTCTGGCTGTTATGTGCAATCGTTTCAGGCTTGATTGCGGATTGGCTTGTACCGAACCTGCTTGGACACTATGAGCTAGATGCAAAAACCCGATTTGCGTTTGCTTCAACTTCGACCCTAGCGCGCACAGCTTAATTTCAGCGTGCTTTTTGGACTCGTAATGTCCAAGTAGGTGCTCGGGTTTTAGCTTTGCCATACGTGACTTAGCGCACAGACATTTGCCACTTAAATTTATAACATTTTTATGTATTAATCAATTCAATTTGAGAATGAAAAGAATTAATAAATCTTTGCATCGGCAATCCGGTGCAGTTGCCATATTAGTGGCAGTACTTTTACCAATTTTGCTTGGATTCATGGCTCTAGCAATCGATGCTGGCTATATGTTTCTTATGAAAAATAAGATGCAAGTAGCGGCTGACTCGGCGGCGTTAGTTGCAGCTGGATCTATTCAACACGGTCAAGGCATTGATGTTGCACATGCATGGGCATTAACTGCAACCGCCGCCAATGGCTTTACCAATGGAATTAACTCAACAACGGTAACAGTAAGTATTCCTCCAGGTGGTACGGGTAGTTTTGCGCAAGATTCCAATTATGTAAAAGTAACGGTACAACATACATCACCTACTTTCCTAGCCAGTATTTTTGGAATCACGAGTACGCTGGCTTCTGCGTCAGCCATTTCGGGACCTGCTGGGGGCGGAAATCCTTGCCTATTAACTCTAAGTAGTTCTGGATCGGGCGCATTAAGTGCTATTGGCAACGCATCTTTAACAGCTAATAATTGCGGAATTTTTGTTAACTCAAATAGTCCATCAGCCATAGAGCTAACTGGTAATGTGAATATCAGCGCCGGATCTATCAGCGTGGTTGGTGGAGTGTCTAAAAACGGCAATGTAAAAACAACTCCAGTGACCACTGGTGCACCAGCCACTGCTGACCCATTTCTTATATTTCCCTTACCCGTCTTCACTTCATGCACATACACAAATTATTCTAGAACGGGCAATGGTGCAATTGCTTTAACACCAGGCACTTATTGCGGCGGAATTTCCATAACTGGAAATCATTCAGTTAGTTTGGCAGGAGGAATGTATGTTTTGTATGGCGGTGGATTTAATGTGAGCGGCAATGTCTCTCCAATTACCGGCACTGGAGTAACGATATATAACTCAGGCTCGGGAACAACTGGACCTAACGCGTATAGCTCCCTTAGCCTTACTGGTAATGTTGTTCTTGATTTAAGTGCCCCTTTAAGCGGAATTTATGCAGGAATGCTGCTTATTCAAAATCCATTAAATACTCAAACAGCTTCAATAGTTGGAAATTCAGGATCCACTTTTGCTGGGAATTTATATTTCCAAAATAACTCCCTGTCAATAAGTGGAAATAGTGGTACCACGATACCAATGGGCTCTGTAGTTGCACAAAAAGTTAGCTTGAATGGAAACCCAAATTTAAGTATGACAAACACATATGGAACTTCTGGTACAAGCGGAAAAAGATCTGCGCTTTACGAGTGAAGAAAACAAGAATGAATTTTTCTGTTAATAGGATCATATGAGAAACATTAAATTGACTATTACAAATTAAGGGGGGGGGCGACATCGATTGAATAGCTTTGTAGTTTTGTCAAAAAACATACATTTTTAGAATACGACAACCTGACTTAACAGCATCCCACAGCCACCAACCCACTCTGTGTCATAAAATTTGACTCTCCCCCGCGCCCGGGTGGTGAAATTGGTAGACGCAGGGGACTCAAAAAATTGAAACTTTAATTCCACTGCCTAATAAAATCAAGCACTTATTTTATTTGTGAAAGTTTTGTGTAACTACAAAACCTATATAAATCAACGACTTAGGATATAAAAACTACTCCCACTCAATGGTTGCAGGCGGTTTGGAACTCACGTCATAGGTCACTCTGTTGATACCTCTCACCTCATTGATGATTCTGGAGGAGACCTTTTTAAGTAAAGCATAGGGCAACTCAGCCCAGTCAGCGGTCATGAAATCAGAAGTTTGCACAGCCCTTAAGGCCACCACGTAATCATAGGTGCGTCCATCCCCCATCACACCAACACTTTTGACAGGTAAGAACACCGTGAAGGCCTGAGAAGTTAAGTCGTACCATGTCTTGCCAGTGGCCTCGTCCACAAAGGCACGCAGCTCTTCAATAAAGATGTGATCTGCTCGCCTGAGCAAATCTGCATAGTGGGGCTTGACCTCACCCAAAATGCGAACCCCAAGGCCTGGACCGGGGAAGGGATGCCGGTAAACCATCTCTTTGGGCAATCCCAAAGCCACACCCAACTCCCTCACCTCATCTTTGAACAAGTCACGAAGCGGCTCAAGCAACTTCAGCCCCAACTGCTCAGGCAATCCCCCTACATTGTGATGGCTCTTGATGGTGACCGCTTTTTTACTCTTGGCTCCACCGGACTCGATCACATCAGGGTAGATGGTGCCCTGCGCCAAAAAGCTAGCCCCCTTGTGACCACCAGTTCCAGCTTTGAGCTTGGCGGCTTGCTCTTTGAACACATCAACAAAAAGACCACCAATGATTTTTCTCTTTGCCTCGGGGTCACTGACTCCAGCAAGCTTACCCAAAAACAGTTCACTCGCATCCACTCGGATCACATGCGCGTGGAGCTGACCCACAAACATCTCCATGACCATATCGCCCTCATTCAAGCGCAACAGTCCATGATCGACAAACACACAGGTCAGTTGGTCACCAATCGCTCGGTGGATCAGTGCAGCCGCCACCGACGAGTCCACCCCACCCGAGAGACCCAAAATCACCTCTTCGTCCCCCACTTGCTCCCTGATGCTTTTGATGGCTTCTTCAATGTGGTCTTTCATGACCCAGTCGGCTTTGACCCCACAGATGTCCAAGGCAAAGCGCTCTAAGATTTTTTGACCCAATACGGTGTGTGTGACCTCAGGGTGAAACTGCACCGCATAGAAATGTCTTTCCTCATCGGCCATCCCCGCTATGGGACAACTGGGGGTGCTGGCCATCAGCTTAAAGCCAGGCGGCATCTCCACCACTTTGTCACCATGACTCATCCACACTTTAAGCATGCCGTGGCCCTCAGGGGTTTCAAAGTCACTGATGCCTTTCAACAAAGCCGTGTGGCCGTGAGCACGAACCTCGGCGTAGCCAAACTCGCGGGTGTGTCCACTCTCGACTTTGCCGCCCAGTTGCATGGCCATGGTTTGCATGCCATAACAAATACCGAGGACTGGCACCCCCAAAGTGAACGCCGCATCCGGTGCCTTGTCCGTCAAGTCTTCATAGACGCTTGCATGTGAGCCCGAGAGCACAATGCCTTTTAAATGATGCGTCTTTGCATAATCCACCAACCACTCACTTGAAACGTCACAAGGATGAACCTCACAGTAAACGTGCGCCTCACGAATTCGCCTTGCAATGAGTTGCGTAACCTGAGAGCCAAAATCTAAAATTAAAATGGTTTGGTGCTGCATATGACTAAATGTGTAAGGGTGAAGAGGATTTGGACTGCGAGGTGAGAAATGGCGTCCTGGCAAAATGAACAATCGAGATGAACTTTTAAATTCAAGACGGATCCAATGTTTGGCCGCTGCAAACAAAACCCCTGCAGCAGATTGGAAGCCTCAGACGCGTCTTGACCCAAAGTGCAAAAACTCGAACTCGTAGAGAGCTATCACTCGGCTCTGTAATTGGGTGACTCTTTGGTGATTTGCACATCGTGAACATGGCTCTCTCGGATACCCGCTGTCGTGATCTCCACAAACTCGGCGCGCTCCTTCATCTGTTCAATGCCTGCACAGCCACAGTAGCCCATGCTGGCCTTGAGGCCACCAGCCATTTGGTAGACGATGGCAACCATGGAGCCTTTGTAAGGCACTCGACCCTCGATGCCCTCGGGCACCAATTTGTCTGCATTGGGATTGGTGCGACTGGACTCTTGGAAATAACGATCTGCACTGCCTTGCTGCATGGCTCCAATGCTGCCCATACCGCGGTAGCTTTTGTAGCTTCGGCCTTGGTACAAAATCACCTCACCTGGAGCCTCTTCTGTTCCCGCGAAGATCCCCCCCATCATGACGCATGAAGCACCGGCAGCAATGGCTTTGGCAATGTCGCCGCTGTACCTCACACCCCCATCCGCAATGAGCGGCACACCGGTGCCCATCAAAGCTTGAGCCACATTGTCGATGGCTGTGATTTGAGGAACCCCCACACCGGCCACAATGCGAGTCGTGCAAATGGAGCCCGGCCCAATGCCCACCTTCACCGCATCCGCACCTGCTTTGACCAAATCACGAGCGGCAGCGGCAGTGGCAATGTTGCCACCCACAACATCAACGTCAGGGTAGGTTTGTTTGAGCCAACGCACGCGGTCCAAAACCCCTTGGCTGTGACCGTGTGCCGTGTCCACCACAATCGCGTCAACACCGGCCTTGACCAACAACTGAACGCGCTCAACAGTATCCTCTCCAACACCTACAGCGGCTCCCACTCGCAAGCGCCCTGCACTGTCTCTTGCCGCGTTGGGAAAACTGTTTTGTTTGGTGATGTCTTTGACGGTGATCAAGCCTTTCAATACAAAGTGCTCATCAATCACCAACAAGCGCTCGAGCTTGTACTTGTTCAACAAAGCCTTGGCCTCTTGAGCAGTGGTGCCCTCAGGCACGGTGATCAACTTGTCTTGTGGCGTCATGATCTCACTGACCTTGATGTCATGGCGTGTCTCAAAACGCAAATCTCTTCCCGTCACAATGCCCACGACTCGGCCAGCATCACAAACTGGAAAACCCGAGATGCCCAATTGCTCGGAGAGCTCAAGGACTTGACTGACGGTGTGCTCGGGGGTGATCACCACGGGGTCACGCAAAACGCCACTTTCGTAACGCTTGACTCTGGAGACCTCATGGGCTTGCTGCTGAGGGCTTAGGTTTTTGTGGATGATGCCCATGCCACCTTCTTGGGCAATGGCGATGGCAAGCCTGGATTCGGTGACGGTGTCCATGGCCGCGGAGACCAGGGGCAAATTCAACGTGATTCGCCTCGAAAACTGCGTGGTCAAGCGAGTGTCTTTGGGCAAGACTTCAGAATACGCTGGCACCAACAAAACATCATCAAAGGTGAGCGCTTTACCTAGTAGACGCATGGCCTGATCTCCAAAACCGTTTATTCTAACGTTTTAAGATCCCATTTGATGGCCCAAAAGCTGCCCCGTCGATCTAAATTGTGTCGCTTTGGTTTAAAAATTCTAGGGTGCACACCTTAGAAAAAACAAGCGTTCCCGAGGTTATCATTTCACCTATAAAAAAGGAACGCGACCCATGACCCGAGACCCAAACACGCCAAGACAACGTTTTCTAAGCACCTCCATGCTCAAATCTGCCCTCATCTCGACTTTGGTGATGGTGCTCGCCAGCTCTTGCAGCGTGCTGAGCATTGCTGACGCTGCCGTCTCAGGCACCGTCTCGGTCGTCTCAACGGGTGTCAGTGCAGCCTCCTCCGTGGTGAAGGCTGTGCTTCCAAGCGGTAAAGAGGCCGCGAAATAAGACAGGCTCAGTCAAGCCCAGTCAAGCTCAGCGAAGCACTGCACTGCACCCAGCTCCGGACTCAGCACCCTCAGCACCCTCAGCACCCTCAGAACTCCTCAAACCACTTCAACACATCATCATGCCTTTGATCTTGATCGTCTTGTCTGGCTTGGCATTTGCAGGGTTGCATGAGTTCAACTTGTTTGCGTTTGCAGACCTGTCCTTTAACTCTCACATCAGCGCCATTTATTTACCGGCCTTCATCAGAATGCTCAATGTGCTGGTCTTGGGGCCCTTGAACGGTACATTGGCCACAGGGCTGGGAGGGCTTTTCATTTTGCCATTTGAGCAACAGTTCCAGGCCATTGAGTTGGCCAACATCACTTGCTCCTCACTCGGGCCTTTGAGCGCCATGGTCATTTTCAGGCTGAGCTTTGCAAGAAGCGTGCAGTTGAGTATGACCAAAGACTTGTTGGTCTTGAGCCTCATTTATTCCCTCTGTAATGCCACCCTGCACCACATCACTTGGGCTTTTTTGGACCCCCATGCCCTCGTCAATCCCATGCAGTTTTTTGAGATGATTTTTGGCGACTTCACGGGCACCTTGGCTGGCTCCCTTTTGCTCAAGACCTTTGTAAAGCTGCCCTTTATCCAAAAAAGAATTGAGACGATGACCAAACTGTAATAAAATACTTACAGTTAAATATATATATGCTCATCTACCATGTCTCTTGAATATATCCGTTTTCTCGAAGTTCTTAAAGGCTTGTCCACCAAGGACATCAACACTTTGGACCCCGAGGCCAAGTTGCTGCTCGACGAGATCGCCATCCATCACTACAAAGGCACGCCTTTGACCGTCTCCGACTTGATGGCTTTGAAGCACATCGCCTCTCCTGCGACCATTCACAGAAAACTCGACAGCCTTCTTCAAGCGAACTTGGCAGAGCTTAAATTTGAAGGTGACAACCGTCGCACAAAATTCATCGCGATCACCAAGGCTGGAGACCGCTATTTGAACAACCTCTCCAAGGCCATGATCAAAGCGGTCAAACTCGCCTGATTGGCCAGATTGGCCCGATTTGCAACTTATCCCCCCCTCAAAGCCTGAGGGTCTTTGCCGATGAGCCCATTTTGAGGGCTCTACGCTTTGGGAACCACCTCTCCAATTGCGACGCGTGTTTTAAGAGCCGCATGGTCCTCGCTTTATCAAGCGGCGACTCCAGTGGGGATCTCTTTCGTCTCATCTGTTCCTCAGATCAGCACTTGTGGGTACACATCCCTTTTTGTATTCACAAAATGAGGCCTGGCTTTGCTGCTCCAATCGGTGGCCCTGACAGCCAACCACTCTTTTGAAGTCAAAACGGCTTCACTCACCAAGTCATAGCAGGCCAGGGACCGGGGGCCTTCGTCCAAATTCAAATACCGCATGGCCACCACGCAGCCAGGCACACTGGCCAAACCGGGCAAATGTTCCTCTTCGTACCATTGTGTGATTTCGTCCCACCAACCACTCTCCACATCGGTCTCGACCACGTAGTGCACTTGCCCTTGAAGACTGGGCTCAGGACCTGGCAAGTGGGAGATCGTGCTCAACCGAGACAGGTTTATGGTCGTGGTCGTGGTCGCTGTTGCGGTCGCGGGCATCTTCTCGGGCGTTCTCAAGCCCAAGTGTTGGGCTTCATCCATAGCGGCGTCTGAGGATTTTCCCATTGAGCGCTCCCATAGCGTCGAGACTTTCATCTTCAACGACTGCCAACGGTCCCACTCCAAAACAAGTGGCTCACTCAAAGCGAGATAGATGTAGCTGTAAAGCTTCAAACCCTCGTTTTTACAAACCACTCGCTGCAGACTCAGGCCAAGGGACTGCTCCAAAGACATAGACGTAGACTTAGGAAGGAGCTCGTCTTTTGTAGGCCTTTCATTCATCAGCCCCATGGCCTCCAAGGCAAAACGCTTGATCGCCATCGACTGGCCAAGATCCACCTCATGCTCCGATGAATGAGCATCAGTGGCCCAAAGCTCCAAACGGATCAAAATCACATGCGTTAATGCGCCAGATCCATCAGGGATTGACTCAATGACCAATTTGCAAAGCCTCTAAAAATCGAGACACCATGTTGTAAGCCGCAGCTGTGGCGACCAAGTCCACTTGTTGTTGGTCCCCAAAGTGCTGCTTGACCTGGGCATACAAAGCATCTGGGACCGTGATCTCTTTGGTCATGGTGTCCGTGAGCTTCAAAGCAACAAGTTGCTCGGCAGAGAAGCAATGAGCTTGAGCTTGAAGTCCTTGATGGTTCAAGTCGTAAGGGGCTGCCTTCAACTGATCGATCGCATTTTGCGTCACCCCCGCCTTCAAGGCGATGGGCGCATGCGCCTCAAACTCAAAAGGAGCGTTGTTCAACACCGCCACTCGCAGGATCACCAACTCCTTCAATGCATCGGGCAAAGAGCTGCGGTTGCGAACGGCCGAGAGCATTTGCTCCCAACCTTGGGCAATGGGCGGACTGTTCAAGAGCGCTTGGTACAAAGGGGAGATGCGCCCCCTTTGGGCCATGATTTGAGCCTCTTGCTCTTTGAGTTCTTCACGGGTGCCTGGAACAACGGGTTGAATGCGCATGGTGATTGTTTAAAAAGTTAAGGATAAAAAAGATGGGGCTTCGAATCAGTCGCAACGAGCGGACATGCCGCCGTCCACGACGATCTCGGTGCCCGTGACAAAGCGAGACTCATCGCTGGCCAAAAAGAGGGCCGCATTCGCACTGTCGCGACCGTCCCCCATGAAGGGCAGCGGGATTCGAGACTGTCGTTGCTCGAGCAAAGCTTGCACATCGCCGCCTGATCGCTGTCCGGCCAATCGCACCTCAACCATGGGGGTGTGAAGTTGTCCAGGCACGACCGTGTTGAATCGAATATTTTGTTTGGCATACTGAACAGCCAAAACCTTTGACATCTGAATGATCCCAGCCTTCGTGGCTGCATAGGCAATTTGTGCAGAACCCGTCCAGCGTGTGCCAGAGGTCGACGCCATCGAAACCACAGCACCTCTTTGCTGCTGGATCATGTGAGGCAAGACATGCTTACAGGTCAAGAATACGCTCTTCAAGTTGTAATCGACTTGCGTGTCCCAAACCTGTTCGTCCATCTCCACGGGTCCTCCCTTGGCTGACCCCCCCACATTGTTCACCAACACATCGATTCGGCCAAAAGTATCGATGCACTTTTGAACCGCCATGGCGATGGACTCAGAGCTCATCACATCGCAAGCTCCCCCCACAAAAGTGCCCCCAAAAGATGCAATCAAGTCTTGTGTCTCGCTCATGCGCTCAGGATGCAAATCCACACCAAAAACCTTGGCCCCTTCCTGGGCGAAGCGCACTGCGATGGCCCGTCCATTGCCCCAACCCGCCCCCACCGAGCCCGCGCCCGTGATGAAGACCACGCGTTGATCGAGCCTTCTGTGCTCCTTCGGAGTCATGGTCAATTTTTGTTCACTGGACGAATTCATAAATACGCTTTCTGTCTATTGGGGTGAGGGGATCGATTCGACTCGCGGCCGATCGGCGTTGAAAGCCTTTGGGCATTGAGTTTGGAGTTGAGACCTTTGGCTTCAGACAAAACCATAAAGCCGCTCAGGGTTGTCGACCAAAATCTTTTTCATCAAACCGGGCTCTGGTGCGATTTGAGCCAAAGCCTGGACCAACACACCATCATCGGGAATATGGGTGTGGTTCGGATGAGGCCAATCGGAGCCCCAAACACATTGATCGGGGTAAGTCTGGACCAAGAGACGAGCCAACTCGATGCCTCTGAAGTAGGGTCGAGCAGGATCTTCAAAGGGCACACTTTGATCGATGCGGTCGATGCCGCTGACCTTCACGTGAAAGAGGGGGTTGCGAAGCATGTGCATCAATGCTGCGAAATCGGCATGGTCTGCCCCTTTTTTCGCATCCACTCGGGCCATGTGATCGATCACCACGGGGACAGCACTTTGTTCAAAGGACTTGGCCAACTCATGGATCAGTGAACTCTCAAAGTGAACTTGCAAGTGCATGTTCACGGCCTTGAGTCGGTGGGTGAGGGCAATGATGTCCTTGAGCCTTTGAACACCGGCTTCGCCTTGCGCACCTCCAAGGTGCTTCATGAAATTGAACCGAACGCCCTTAAAGCCAATGCCCGCCAATCTCTGCAACTCTTGATCGGACACATGCGTGGACAAGAGCGCCACACCCAAATAGGCCCCTCCTCCTGCTTTGATGGCATCCTCCACCACCCGGTTGTCCAAAGCGTGCACCATGGACTGCACGATCACACAGCGCTCGATACCCATTTGTTTGTGCCACTTGAAGAGGAGCTCTTTGGGAGCGTCTTGAGGTGTGGACTGACGCTCTGGATCGAAGGGGAAAACCGCTCTAGGACCAAAAACATGCACATGTGCATCACACGCCCCCTTGGGCAAGACCAGCGTGGGCTTGGAGGGATGGGGGTTGAAGGTTTGGACAATCTTGAGGGGCAAAGACATAGAGAGAGAAAGGTTTTTACAGTGGGTTGGCGAAAAGGAGTTTGAGACCAGGGGTTTGAGACCAGGGATTGGAAACCAAGGGTGTGGGCTAGCTGTTGAGAGCTGCCCCATCAGGCCTCGCGCTTGGGTCAAGACCCGAATTATCGCACCGCTCCACCCCCTCGGGCGCAAGGGATTGTCCGAAGACGGATGCCACCTCATGGTCCGATCTCATGGCCCGATCTCATGACCCATCTTTTGTCTGCGTTCTTGGGCCCCAATGCTTTTGAGAACCCCAGGCCTCAACCGAAGCCCGAACCCCGAACCCCCAGTCCACTCTCCCGCAAAGCAAGCCCCATCAATTGCAATTAGAATCAACAAAGGCTTTGAAAGTGCATCGCTCAAATCGCGTTGAGACCCACTGATGAAGCAAGACAACGCCCCTCTTTAGGTGCCCCCTGCCCTCACTTTTTTTACGCCAGTCTCCTCCAAGCCACTCACATGCGTCTCATCTTCTTCATGATCATGCTGCTTGCAGGTTTGCTGCTGTGGACACCGGATTCGTCCTTTGATCATCTGAAGGCCTTTTACGAAACCCCACAATCTGAGCTGGTCCCAACACCCGAGTCCTTGATCTTTGCTGAAGACAACCCAGCAAGCCTGGAGCCAGCACCCACAGTGGTGTTGATCCATGGCATGGGGTCGAGCTTACAAACATGGGACGAGTGGACACGACTCTTGAAGCCTCATGCCCGGGTCTTGCGGTTTGACCTGCCGGGCTTGGGTCTGAGCAGCGCGCCTGCATCGAAGGATTACTCCGATCAAGCGGAGCTCAAGCGCTTGGAGCAATTCTTAGCGCGTAAAAAGGTGGAGCACTTCATCTTGGCTGGACACGATCTGGGGGCTCGATTGGCTTGGCGCTACACAAGCCTTCACCCGGAGAATGTGACGCACTTGGTTTTGTTGAGTCCAGAAGGCTTCACGCAGCAAACTGTGGACGCCTTCAAAAAGCAAATGGAAGGTGCCGATGGAACTTTGCTGAACGTGCCTTCACTGAATGCGCCTTTACTGAATTCGCCTTCTCTCAATGTGCCCTTGTACAACACCCCCTTCTACCTCGAGCTCATGCGTTTCACCTTGCCCAAGTGGCTCGTAAAAATTTGGCTAGAGAGCGCCTACGCAGACCCCAGTTTGATCACCGAGCAAACCTTGGCTCGCTACCACGACATGCTGTTGGCCCCAGGGGTCAGATCCCACTTGATCGAGCGCCTCTCGCAAAGCAAAGCGATGGACTTCAGTGCACCTCAAGAAGGGTTCACAACGCCCACTTTATTGATCTGGGGAGAGAACGACCTCATCACCCCTTTATCGCAATTGGATGTTTATCAACACCTGCTGCCTTTGGCCAAAACTTGGGTGCTCTCCAACACAGGGCATTTGATACAAGAGGAAAACGCTCCCGAGTCGATCAAGGCCTTTTTGGCCTTCATCAAAAACCCTCAATCGTCCGAATTCGAATCCAGGCCCGGAAACAGCACATCGGCAAAACCGAATTGAGCCATGTCCTTGATCCTCATGGGGTAGAGCACCCCCATGAGGTGATCGCACTCGTGTTGCACGACGCGTGCGTGAAAGCCTGAGACCTCGCGCTCGATGGCTTGACCCTGAAGATCAAAGCCCTTGTACTTGAGGTGCTTGAACCGGGGTACCAAACCTCTCATGCCCGGCACAGAAAGACACCCCTCCCAGCCGTCCTCCAACTCCACACCCATGGGCTCCAGCACAGGGTTGATCAAGACCGTCTTGGGCACGACGGGAGCCTCAGGGTATCGGGGGTTGGCTTGTCCAGTGCCAAAGATGACCACTTGTAAGTCTTCTCCGATTTGAGGCGCTGCCAGCCCCACGCCTTGGGCCTTTTGCATGGCTTGCTCCATCTCGGCCACCAGGTCATGCAAGGCTTGCGTGCCAAATTGCTGAACCGGTTGTGCAACCCTCAGCAGTCTTGCATCCCCCATTTTTAAAATATCACGAACCTGCATGAAAGTCACCTTTGAAGAGTTGGCGTACTGGATGGAATGGATGCAATTGAATAACTTGATGCCGTTGATGCACTTGAGTAAAAATCGTCCTCAAACACTTGGCGGCGCATGTTGGGCCAACAAGTTCATGAATTGTTGCTCATCCATCACCGCGATGCCCAAAGCCTGAGCTTTCTCAAGCTTGCTGCCCGCCTCTGCGCCTGCAAGCAAAGCGGTGGTCTTCTTGCTGACACTGCCCGCCACTTTGGCACCCAGTTGCTCCAAGGCCGCCTTGGCATCGTCTCGACCAAATTGAGTCAATGTGCCCGTGATGACATAGGTCTGCCCCGCCAGGGGCAGCACCACATCG
This sequence comes from uncultured Burkholderiales bacterium, assembly GCA_903933115.1. Lineage (GTDB taxonomy): Bacteria > Pseudomonadota > Gammaproteobacteria > Burkholderiales > Burkholderiaceae_C > Limnohabitans. Next base: position 14,455 of record CAIZIT010000103.1, on the reverse strand, counting down.
GCTTGGGCCTGGATCTTGGGCCAATGCACCCCCAGGGCCTGCAACTGCTCCAAGAGCTCCAAGTGATGGGGCTGAGAGAAGAAATTTCTCACGCTTTGAGCCACCACAGGGCCCACATCATTGACCTCTAAAAGCGCCTCCTCGCTGGCTTGGATGATGCGCTCGAGATCCCCAAAATGCTTGGCCAAATCTTTGGCCGTGCTCTCGCCCACATGACGGATACCGAGGGCATATAAAAAGCGCGCCAAGGTGGTGCTCTTTGACGCCTCAATGGAGGCAAGCACATTGTTTGCGGATTTGGCAGCCATTCGCTCGAGCGCAACGAGTGAGCCCTGCGTCAATCGATACAAATCGGCCACACTTTGAATGGTCTGGGTATCGACCAATTGGTCGATGAGTTTTTCACCCAAGTCTTCAATGTCCATGGCCCTCTTGGAGGCGAAATGCCAAATCGCCTGCTTTCTTTGAGCGCTGCAATAAAGCCCCCCCGAACAACGGTGATCCGCCTCTTGGGGCTCTTTGATGGCCAAACTTCCACACACCGGGCAGTGGCTGGGCATCTTGAACGGTAAGCTGTCTCGCGTCCTCTCCTCGCTCACCACCCCCACGACCTCAGGAATCACATCCCCTGCACGCCTCACGATCACCGTGTCCCCCACTCGGACGTCCTTTCGATGGGCCTCCAACTCATTGTGCAGCGTGGCATTCGTCACCGTCACGCCCCCCACAAAAACGGGCTTCAACTTGGCCACCGGTGTGAGTTTTCCAGTTCTGCCCACCTGCACATCGATGCCCAGCACCGTGGTGAGTTGCTCCTGAGCGGGGTACTTGTGCGCGATGGCCCAACGCGGCTCACGTGTCACAAAACCCAAACGCATCTGCCAATCGAGTCGATTGACTTTGTACACCACCCCGTCAATGTCAAAAGGCAAACCCTCACGCGCTTGACCCATGTCTTGGTGGTATTGAATGAGCCCTTTTGCGCCTTGCACCAAAGCGGCTTGCTCGGCCACAGGAAAGCCCCAAGCTCGAAGTGCCGCCAAAAGACCGTAATGGTCTTTGATGCCCAAAGACAAGAGCGCGGGCATGGAGTTGGCCAGCTTGGGCGGGCTCCAGTCATCAGGCAAAGCCGCCTGTGACGGCCATCCATCGTCATCTTGGGCCTCAAACGCCAGGGGCAAGCTGCCTTGAGCTTGGGCAGGATCGGCGAGTGCGCCCTGGATTGGAGACGCCGTGGTTTGTGGGCTCACCGCTTTGAGCTCCCCAAGCACGACCACACCCACCCCATAGGCAAAGAAACTCAAGGGACGCTGGGCAGCAATTTTGGGGTCGAGTTGGCGCACAGCACCCGCCGCCGCATTTCTGGGGTTGACGAATGTTTTTTCGTTTTTAAGGCCCTGTGCAATTTTTAATCGCTGGCGTTCATTCAAGCGCTCAAAATCGGCTCGCCCCATGTACACCTCACCCCTGACCTCCAGCCACTCGGGGACCCTGTAGGGCGTTAGAGGGTTCAAGCTCAGAGGAATTTGTCGAATGGTGCGAATGTTTTGGGTCACCTCCTCCCCAAAGAGGCCGTCGCCTCGGGTGGCCGCTCTCACCAACACCCCCCGGTGATAGGTCAAATTCATCGCCAAGCCATCAAATTTGAGCTCGGCCACATAGTCCACCTGAACCCGAGGGTCCGTCAAAGACAGCTCTTTTCTCATTCGCTCATCAAAAGCCTCTGCACCACTCGCCGTGGTGTCGGTTTCTGTGCGAATGCTCAACATGGCTTGTCCATGTTCAACCGAACGAAACGCCTCTAACACCGCACCACCCACCCTTTGTGTGGGGGAATCCAAACTCACCAACTGAGGGCATTGGGCCTCGAGTTGCTCGAGCGCTTGGTACAACTTGTCGTACTGCGCATCGGGAATGCTGGGCTCGTCCAAGACGTAATAACGGTGGGCGTGAAGGGCGAGTTGATCCTTCAATGCGGCGTATTGAGCCTCCAACTCTGGGGTCAAGGGGAGCGTCTTGGGGCTGGGATCGGTGGTCATGGATGGTCGTGTGCGGGCAAGAAAACGGGGTGATGGATTCTGCGCTCAAGCGGACACTCTAAGCAAGAGGCCTTGAAATGAAGCAGTTTTGAAAGAGCCCTACACATGTGAACAAAGGGGACAAGCACCGAGTACGATCAGACAAGCCTGAGTGTGAATGGGAGAAGACAAAAAAATCAAAAGCAAGGGGGTCACTTCAGCTGAAAAGCCTTCTGGCCTGGGGCGAGCCCGCGGCCAAATCTCTAGAGGCCAAGACTTGGTAGAGCGCGATCAAATCTTGCTCAATATTGCCCAGCACGGTGGAGCTGAGCACATAGCCCTGATCGTCCATGATGGTTCCCTCCATGTCCTTGGCCAACTCCTGGGCCACATACCACATGCGTCTGAAGGGCTCATCGATTTGCTCGACTTGAGGCACATCCAGTGTCAAACTCAGCACACGAATGGCCGAATTTGAAGGGTCATCGGCCAAAGCCGCTTGCGTGTCAAAGCTCAAACCCAAAATGGGCGGCAGCCCCAGTGCTTTGGCCGGAATGACCATGCGACCCGGAATCACACCCGCGACGAAACCCAACTGAGAGGCATGTTGCTGAACAAATCCAGGACTCCAAGCCAGCCGTTGCGCGTGAATTTGAAAAATCAACTGCGCATCGTGCTCACTGGCAAAGTGATCCAACTCCCGCGCTCTGGCCACCTCCTCCATCATGTCCGTGAACTCCGCCTCGCCCGAGACCGCATCGGCAAAGCGCTGGGTGACCATCACGAACTCAGAGAACTCGATCTCGTTCAAAGCCCCCAAGCGGTTGGCCAGTTGAATACCGGCTTGAAAAGCACTGTAGCGTTGGCCCGACTTGATCGACTCCCACTCTCCGCGGTGAGCATGCAAACCCTCCACCATGAAGGGCTTGGTCCCGATTCGGCGGCTTTGAGGCATCGCAGCCAAGGCCACCTCGCCAAACACCACATTGTCCATGTCGATGTTGGCAATCACATCGATCAAGGCATCTAGGGCGTAACGACGCTCGGACTGGACCACGGATTGCGTGACCTCAAAATCCAAGCCCTCATCGCTCAGCAAGTCTGGATCTGAGGCTGAGGCTTGAGCGGGGTCTAGAGCTGTGTGGGTATGGGAATGAGCCTTTGAGCGCTGCGCTGACGGCGCGCCCCCCTCGCTCTCGGATCCATGCAGCAAGGCGTGCTCATCGCGAAGCCTCCCGTTCAAGTCGCCAAAGTGAGCATCCGAGCCCTCCAAAGTGGGCTCTGCACGCTCGAGAGAGGAAGCCACGCTTGCTTTGGCTTTGCTGTCGGCTTGCATGGGCTTGTTGCGCCTAGACGCCCAGGCGCCTTGGGCCACCACCCCTGCGAGGACCAAACCCCCAATGACGGCCAAAGTAACTTGTAAGGTGCTCATGAAAGTGAAATGTTGTGTGAGTGGGCCATGAAACCGAAGGCCTCAATTGGCCTCGACCATAGAAATCGCGGACACCATGTCAACGGCCACAATCCGGGAGACCCCTTGCTCTTGCATGGTCACGCCAATCAACTGCTCCGCCATTTCCATGGCAATTTTGTTGTGCGAAATGAACAAGAATTGCGTCTCTTTGGACATGCTGGCCACCAACTTGCAATAACGCTCGGTGTTGGCGTCGTCAAGCGGCGCATCCACCTCATCGAGCAAGCAAAAGGGTGCTGGATTCAACTGGAAAATCGCAAACACCAAAGCAATCGCCGTGAGCGCTTTCTCTCCACCCGAGAGCAAATGAATCGTTTGATTTTTCTTGCCAGGGGGCTGGGCGAGCACTTGCACACCCGAGTCCAAGATCTCCTCGCCCGTCATCACCAATTTGGCATTGCCCCCGCCAAAGAGCTCGGGGAACATGCGACCAAAATGATCGTTCACGATGTTGAAGGTGGAGCCCAACAAGTCGCGGGTCTCGGCATCGATTTTTTTGATCGCCGCCTCGAGCGTCAACATCGCCTCCGTCAGGTCAGCGGTTTGAGCATCCAAGAAGGTCTTCCTCTCCTTGGAGTGGGTGAGCTCATCGAGGGCGGCCAAATTGACAGGCCCAAGGAGTTGAATCTCACGCTGAAAACGGTCGATCTCGCTGGCCAAACCTGCCAAGCGGACCGCACCATCCTTGATCCCTTGCTCAATGGCGGCGTAGTCCGCTTGCGCCTCGTCCAACTGAGATTTGTATTGCTCTACCCCAATTCGTGCGGCTTGCTCTTTGAGTTGCCAGTCTTGCATTTTTTGACGCATGGGCTCCAGCGCGCGCTCAAACTGCAGTCGCCGCTCATCACTGGCCCTTAACTTAGAGGTCAAGTCGTCGTAGACACTTCTCTTGGCGGCCAAGACCTGCTCACGCTCGAGCTTGACCGCCAAAGCCTCTTGCAAGGTGTCTTGCAAACGGTGCTCGTCCAAGCTCTCCATCTCTTGGGCCATTTGGGCCTTCTCTTGCTGAACGGCGCTCAGTTGCTCAGAGGCGGTTTGGATGACACGCTCGAGCTCCGCATCCCTCGTCGAGACGCTTCTCTTGGCAAAATCTGCCTCTTGCTGCTGCCTCTCCATCAAGCGAATGTCTTCTCGAATCTTGGCCAAGCGTTCTTGGCTTGCGAGTTGCTGCTCTTGGAGTTGAGCATGCCTTTCTTGTTGATCGCCCAGTTGCATGTCCAAGGACTCAAACTGCGTCTCAAAGACCCCTTGGCGGGACTCCAATTGATCGCACGATGCTTGAATCTCGGCCAAATCGCCTTGAATTTGCTCACTGCGCAGTCGCGTTTGGTCCATCAATTGCGCCACGGCGAGGGACTCGACTTGGACGTCATGGGCTTGCTTTTGAGCGGCCAGGGTCTGGGTGCGAGCCTCCTCCAAATCTTGTGTGGCACGGGCATAGGCGGCCTCTGAGCGCTGCAAATCCCCGACCGCTTGCTCGCGCATCAGTTGCTGGGCTCTCAATTGCTTTTCCAAGTTTTCAATCAACTGCGCGCGCTCGAGCACACCCGCTTGCTCATGATCAGCGGCGTAGAACAAAATGCTTTGCGCCCCGACCACATGCCCTTTGGGGGTGTAGATGTATTCGGCATCGCTCAAAGTGAACTGACTGCGTGCGCTGAAAGCTTCAGACAAAGTGGGTGCTGCATAAGCACCACTCAGCCAGTGGGACAACAAGGCTTGCAAAGCACTGTCCGAGCAGTGGATCTTGTCCATCAAGGGGGTCAATTTCGCATCGAACACCTTCGGCTTGGCATTGGGCACCTCATGAAACACCACCTTCACGGGAGGCGGATCTTGGTCAAAGGACTGAACACTCTCTAAACGGGTGACTTGGTAAGAGCCCACACGCTCACGCAGTGCAGACTCGACAGCCGTCTCCCAGCCCTCTTGCACCTGCAACTGAGACCACAAGGCGCTCAAGCCCTCTAGGCCGTGCTTTTGGAGCCAAGGCTTCAAGCGACCATTTTCCAAGACGCTCGACTGAAGATTTTTGAGCGCCTCCACCTTGGCCGACAAATCGGCTTGTTTGGAGGACTCGTCGTTGACGGCTTGTTGAGCCGCCTTTCTCTGGAGCTCAAGACCGGGCAACTGCTCTTGAAGCAGACTCAAGCGCTCTTGTGCTTCTTGGGCTTTTTCGTTGGCCAAGAGGAGCTGGGCTTGGATGCTCTCGAGTCGAGCGGGATCTGGCGCATTGATGGCCAAGAGGTCTTGCTGAAAGCGCTCGCGTCGGGCGTGGAGCTGGGTGAGTTGCTCGCTGACACTTCTTTGCTCGGCGGCCAAGACTTGAATTTGTTGCTGCAACAAAAAAACCGACTGCTGCTGCTCATTGGTTTTGCTCTGGCTGTCCAAAGCGCGTTGTTCAAGCTCGGGCACACTGTCCTTGAGCGCAAAACACTGCTCCTCGAGTTGCGCACTCAACAAGGATTGCTCCTCGAGTTGGTCCACCAAACTCAAGCGCTCTTGCTGAGCCTCCTCTTGGCGGTGGGACCACTGGCGCGCTTGCTCCTCGAGCACGACCAAGCGAGACTGGGCTTTTTGTCGGGCATCGAGCAAGAAACGAATCTCCGCCTCTATGCGCCCGACCTCGGCACTCGCGTCGTACAACTTGCCCTGGGCTTGGTTGACCTCATCGCCCCCCGCATAGTGGGCTTGCCTCAAGGTCTCAATCTCTGACTCCACATGCCTTAAATCCGCCACCTTGGACTCGTAGTCGGTGTTGGACTTTTGAATGTCTTGGATGTACTGCTCTTGAGCGAGCTTGGCCTCTGTCCATTTGAGCCACCACAACTGGTGCTGCTTGGTGGTGATGTCTTTTTGCAGGGTGTTGTACTTTTGGGCCACAATGGCTTGCTGATCCAAGCGCTCAATTTGCGCATTCAGTTCACGCAATATGTCCTCGACCCGAGTGAGGTTCTCTCTCGTGTCGTTCAATCGATGCTCGGTCTCACGACGACGCTCTTTGTACTTGGAGACCCCTGCCGCCTCTTCCAAAAAGAGCCTCAACTCCTCGGGCTTGGATTCGATGATTCGACTGATCGTTCCTTGGCCAATGATGGCATAGGCCCTGGGGCCGAGTCCCGTGCCCAAGAAGACATCTTGCACATCGCGCCTTCTCACGGGCTGGTTGTTCAAGTAGTAACTGCTCGAGCCGTCTCGGGTCAAGACACGCTTTACCGCAATCTCCGCAAATTGACTCCATTGCCCACCAGCACGGTGGTCGGCATTGTCAAAGACCAATTCCACACTGGACCTGGAGGCGGCCTTTCGGCTGGTCGTGCCGTTGAAAATAACGTCCTGCATGGACTCCCCACGCAACTCGCTCGCACGGCTCTCCCCCAGCACCCACCTCACGGCGTCCATGATGTTGGATTTTCCGCACCCATTGGGGCCCACCACCCCCACGAGTTGGCCAGGCAGCATCAACTGCGTGGAGTCAGCGAATGATTTGAATCCTGAAAGCTTGATATTAGTAAGACGCACCGAAAACCTTTACGCTCGAGAGACGACATCGTCATGAAGAAAACACCCGATTTTCTCATGTTCTCTTTTGATTTGGGGTATCTATTATGCTTGAAGTCCCCCCTCAAAAGTGCTTCAAAACCCAGCAAGTTCACCCTTTATTTAAGTTAAAAGTTTTCATAAAAGTAAGCTCCTCGATCTGAACCCGGATGGGATGGGGGCAGGGGTGACAAGGAGAACAATGAGCTCCCCTGGAGCAAAGACTCTCCATTTGAGAGCTCCCCCATCAGTCGATGGGCGGATTTTTTGCAACACGCGATGGGGAGCGGCGTCCTCAGGGATCACAATTTTCCCCTACTGGGCGCCTCTTATGGTCGCGGCGCTCAAAGTCCATGACATTTAAGAGGGATAATACACAGCCATGAATCCCTTGCTCCAACAACTCCAGCCCTATCCCTTTGAGCGGCTCAAAGCTCTCTTTGCCTCGGTCACCCCCAGTGCGGCCCATCGGCCCATCAGCTTGGGCATTGGGGAGCCCAAGCACCCCACGCCGGAGTGGCTCAAAGCGCAACTTTTAGAGGGCTTTTCTGCATTGGCCGCCTACCCGCCAACGGCAGGCGACTTGCGCTTGCGACAAGCGTGCAGCGATTGGCTCAAAAGGAGGTACCAGCTGGAGGTGAGCGCGGCCACACAAATTCTTCCCGTCAACGGCTCTCGTGAGGCGCTTTTCGCCTTCGTCCAAACTGTCGTCAACCCCAAGGGACACTTGGCTGCTCGGCTGCCTCACCACAACGCCAAGCCCTACGTGGTCTGCCCCAACCCGTTTTACCAAATCTATGAAGGTGCCGCTATATTGAGCGGTGCTGAGCCCTATTACGTTCCTTCCCTTGAGAACAAAAATTTCGCCATGGATTGGCAAAGTGTGCCTGAGGAGGTCTGGGCCCAAACGCAAGTGCTTTTTGTGTGCTCGCCAGGCAACCCCACTGGGGCTGTGGTGCCCCTCTCCGAGTGGAAGACGCTTTTTGATTTGAGCGAAAAATACGGTTTTGTCATTGCATCAGATGAGTGTTACAGCGAAATTTACTTTCGCCCTGAACCCCCCATTGGCGCATTGGAAGCGGCCAAGGCCCTAGGGCGCGCAGACTTTAAAAATTTGATCGCTTTCACCTCCCTCTCTAAGCGCAGCAACATGCCTGGGCTGAGGAGCGGCTTTGTGGCCGGCGACAGCCAGATCATCAAGCAGTTCTTGCTCTACCGCACCTACCACGGCTCGGCCATGAGTGGCATGGTTCAGCATGCAAGCATCGCCGCATGGTCTGATGAGGACCATGTGGTCGAGAACCGCTTGAAGTATCAAAAGAAGTTTGCCGCTGTCACGCCCCTCTTGCAAAGCGTGCTGGAGGTGGAACTCCCCGATGCGGGCTTTTACCTCTGGGCGAAAGTGCCAGGAGGACTTGACGAGGATTACGCCCAAGAGCTCCTCAGGCAATACAATGTGACCGTTTTACCAGGCAGCTATTTGGCCAGAGAGGTGAACGGCCACAACCCTGGCCGGGGTCGAATTCGAATGGCCTTGGTGGCCGAGACCGATGAATGCCTAGAAGCAGCTCAAAGGATCGTGGAGTTCACCAAGACCTACAAGCCCAAACCTGCCAACCCTGCCAACCCTGCCAACCAGGCCAATCAGAGCTGAGCGTGGTCCTCGCCCCCCTTTTTTCTTGGCCCTCGATTGATCACTTTTCACCTATTGAACACCGATCTTTTTTTTCATCAACCTTTTCTTTGACACTATTTAACAAATGACCTCATCCAACTCCTCCTTAGAACAGACCATCAACCAAGCTTGGGAAGACCGCGCTCAATTGAGCCCCTCCTCCGCCTCCAAGGAAGTGCAACAAGCCGTCGAGCACGTCATCAATGAACTCAACACGGGCCGCCTGCGCGTGTCCACCAAAGAGAGTGTGGGTCAATGGGTCACCCACCAATGGATCAAAAAAGCGGTGCTCTTGAGCTTTCGCCTGCACGACAACCAAATGATCCATGCTGGAGAGTTGGGCTTTTACGACAAGGTCAAAACCAAGTTCTCCAATTTGAACGACGAGGAGATGAAAGCCAGCGGCGTGCGCGTGGTTCCCCCAGCGGTCGCACGCAGAGGCTCCTACATTGGAAAGGGCGCCATTTTGATGCCCAGTTACGTGAACATTGGTGCCTATGTGGATGAAGGCACGATGGTGGACACTTGGGCCACGGTGGGCTCATGTGCTCAAGTGGGTAAGAATGTGCACTTGTCGGGCGGCGTGGGCCTAGGAGGCGTGCTCGAGCCCCTTCAAGCCAACCCCACGATCATTGAAGACAACTGCTTCATTGGCGCCAGAAGTGAAATCGTAGAAGGCGTGATTGTGGAGGAAAACTCCGTGATCTCCATGGGTGTGTACATTGGCCAAAGCACCAAAATTTATGACCGCGCAACGGGTGAGGTCAGCTACGGCCGAGTCCCCGCAGGCTCCGTGGTGGTCTCAGGAAGCTTGCCCAGTGCGGACGGCAAATACAGCCTTTACTGCGCTGTGATTGTCAAACGCGTGGACGCGCAAACCCGCGCCAAAACGAGTTTGAACGATCTCTTGAGAGATTGATCGGGTTGAGGTCTTGACGCGCCCAAGCCCTGCCCCATTCGCTGACCCACAGGAATGGGGAGTTGATCAAAACTTCAGACGTCGAGTCAGAAGTTTTGAGCAGGCTCAGCAAGTCTCGGCCCTCCTCAGATCAGCCCAGATCCCGTCTCTTTTTTTTGATTCACTTCATCGCATGGGTAGGCCACCCTTCTTGAGGCCTACCCTTTTTCATTCCCTCTTAGCACCCATTTTTTCCCCATGAGCAACACACTGCAACTCACCGAGCAACTCATTGCTGAAGTCTCCGTGACGCCTGAGGACGCCAATTGCCAGGCCCTTCTCGGCCAACGCTTGAGCGCCATGGGGTTTGAATGCGAGAGCATGCCCAGTGGCCCCGAGACCTTCAGGGTCCAAAACTTATTTGCGCTTCGCTCTGTGAAGAAGGCCGATGCTACAAATTCACAAGTTGTGCAAGATGCACCCGTGCTGCTCTTTGCTGGACACACGGATGTGGTGCCCACGGGTTTGTTGAAAAACTGGTCCAGCGACCCCTTCACCCCGTCACACCGAGGAGGCAAACTCTACGGCCGGGGTGCGAGCGACATGAAATCCTCCTTGGCCGCCATGGTGGTGGCTTGTGAGGAGTTTTTGCAAGCCGAGCCTTCCCCTCTTTTTGCACTCTCCTTTTTGCTCACCTCCGACGAAGAGGGCCCTGCCACCGACGGCACCGTGGTGGTTTGCAACGCCTTGAAGGCCAGGGGGCAACGACTGGACTGGTGCATCGTTGGCGAGCCCACCTCCATCAAGACAACCGGTGACATGATCAAAAACGGTCGACGCGGCACCTTGAGTGGCAAATTGACCGCCAAAGGGGTGCAAGGCCACATCGCCTACCCCCAATTGGCCAAAAATCCGATCCATTTGGTCACCCCTGCCTTGGCCGAGTTGGTCGCCATCGAATGGGACCAAGGCAACGCTTTTTTCCCACCCACCACTTGGCAAATCAGCAACATTCATGCGGGAACGGGCGCCTCCAATGTCATCCCAGGGGAGTGCGTGATCGATTTCAACTTCAGGTTTTGTACCGAGTCGAGCGTTGACAGTTTGCAGCAACGCTTGAAGTCGGTGCTCGATCACCACGGCATCGAGTACTCGCTTCAGTGGACTGTTGGGGGGCTGCCCTTCATCACCCCTCCTGGAGAATTTGTGGACATCGTTCAAGACGCCATCCAGCACATCAATGGACAAGAGGCGGAGTTGTCCACCACTGGGGGCACCAGCGATGGTCGCTTCATCTCTCAAATTTGCAAAGAGGTCATTGAACTGGGCCCACCCAACGCGACCATCCACAAAGTCGATGAGCACATTGAGTTGAGTGAGCTTGAGCGGCTGAAAGACATTTACCTCCAAATCCTTAAAAACATCCAACTCCATCTCCAAAGCCGTCAGCAGCAAAGCGCCTCTCACCCATGAACCTTCTTGCACTCATCGAGAAAGTCCAAGAGCGCTTGGACCACTCACCAGTGCAGACAGGTCACGGCACGATCAACAACTGCGATGAAGCCCATTGGTTGGTGTTTTGGCGCTTGGGCTTGCCGCTCGACAGCGACCCCCACGAGTTGTCTGAGCACAGCCCCAAGCACCAAAATTTGAGCCCCAGCGATATCCAAAGCGTGATGGATCTGACCGAGGAGCGCATCACGAGCAGAAAGCCTCTCGCCTACCTCACCCAAGAAGCTTGGCTCCAGGGTGTGCCTTTCTACATCGATGAAAGAGCCATCGTTCCAAGGAGCTTGATTGCCGAGGTCCTTGGCTCAGGCAGTCTTCAGTTTGTTTTGGGCTTTGAGCCTGAGCGGGTTTTGGATCTTTGTACCGGCAACGGCTCTCTTGCGGTGCTGTCTGCCCTTTATTGGCCGACCGCCCAGGTCGAAGGCCTGGACATTTCTGCACCGGCCCTTGAGGTCGCCAAAATCAACGCAAAGCGGCACAACCTGGATGCTCGCATTGCTTGGCATGAAAGCGATGGATTGGCTGCGGCTCACGGACGATACGACCTGATTGTTTGCAACCCCCCTTATGTACCCATGCAGAGCATGCAAGCGCTACCCATGGAGTTTCAACGCGAACCGGCCTTGGCCTTGGGCTCGGGAGAGGACGGGATGGACTTCATCCGTGAAGTCTTGCCCCAAATGCACCACCACCTGAGCCCCAAGGGGCTTTTGGTGTTGGAGTTGGGCCATGAAATTGATACTTTTGCCAAGCTCTATCCCCAGTTGCCCTGGATGAGCTTTGACACCCAACTCGGCAGCGACCAAGTGCTGGGTTTATGGGCTCAAGATTTAAAAACTTATTTCGACCCCCCCTCATCTGCCCAAGCCCTGTTGGCCACAAAAAAAGTGAACATTGAATGATTGTATTAAGAGACGTAGAGTTAAGAAGAGGTGTTCGCACTTTGATGTCGGGCGTGAATGTGACCATCAACCCTGGAGAGAAAATCGGTTTGGTGGGTCGCAATGGAGCGGGCAAGTCCACACTCTTTGCGCTCTTGAATGGACAACTGCAAGAAGAAAAGGGAGAAATTGAGTTCCCAGCCCACTGGAGACTGTCTCAAGTCGAGCAACACATGCCGGAGAGTGAGGAGTCGGCAAGCGAGTTTGTGCTGGCCTCGGACACGAGGCTTGCCCAAGCCCAAGAGCAACTGAAAGCGGCCGAGCTCATCGATGACGGCATGGCCATTGCTGAGAGCTACATGGCGCTTGCCGACGCGGGAGCGCATGACGCCATGTCGCGCGCCCAGGCCTTGATTCTTGGACTGGGCTTTAAGACCGAGGACCTTGACAAACCCGTCAACAGTTTCTCAGGCGGTTGGCGCATGAGGCTGCAGTTGGCCAGAGCTTTGATGTGTCCCTCCGATTTGATGCTCCTCGATGAGCCGACGAATCACTTGGATTTGGATGCATTGGTGTGGCTGGAGAGTTGGCTGCAGCGCTACCCAGGTACTTTGATCATGATCAGCCATGACCGGGAGTTCTTGGATGCCGTGACACGGGTGACCCTGCACATTGAAAACGCACAAATCACCCGATACGGCGCGAATTACTCGGGCTTTGAAACGCTCAGAGCACAAGAATTGGTCTTGCAGCAAGCCGCTTTCGAAAAGCAGCAAGACAAGATCTCCCACCTGCAACACTTCATCGATCGCTTCAAAGCCAAGGCCAGCAAAGCCAAGCAAGCCCAAAGCCGGGTGAAGGCCTTGGAGCGCATGGAGAAGATCGCACCCATGATGTCCGCGGCCGACTTCACTTTCGAATTCAAAGACCCCCTTCATTTGCCCAACCCCATGGTGGCCATTCAAGGAGGCAGCTTTGGCTACCAAGCAGAGCATGCGAGCACGGTGATTTTGGAGAGCGTCTCGCGCTCGGTCTTGAGTGGTCAACGCATTGGCATCTTGGGTGCCAATGGTCAAGGCAAGTCCACCTTTGTCAAAACCTTGGCCCAGGCCATTCCCTTGATCTCTGGCGAGATCACCCTGGGCAAGGGTTTGTCAATTGGATACTTTGCCCAGCAAGAATTGGACGTCTTGGACTTGAGACAAAGTCCCTTGGAGCACATGATCGAGCTGGCTAAAAAAGGGCCCATTCCAGGTCGTGAACAAGAGATCAGGAACTTTCTTGGCACCTTTCGCTTTGCCGATCAAATGGTCAATCAAGCGGTAGGGACTTTGAGCGGTGGCGAAAAGGCCAGGTTGGTCTTGGCGATGATCGTTTGGCAAAGACCCAATTTACTGCTGCTCGATGAGCCCACCAATCACTTGGACTTGATGACCCGAGAGGCCCTGGGGATGGCCATCAATGACTTTGAAGGCACCGTCCTCTTGGTGAGCCATGACCGTGCGTTGCTGAGATCGGTTTGTGAGGAGTTTTGGTTGGTCTCGCGCTCAGGCATCACCGACTTCAAAGGGGACATGGACGAGTATCAAAAATACTTGCTTGAAGAGTCCAAGAAGCTTCGAGACGCCCAAAGCAAGGCGAGTGGCCCCCAAGATCAGCCCGCAGCGGTGAACATGAAGGGCATGAGCAGGCAAGAGAAAAAACTCGAATCTCAAAAGAAATCCACTCAGCAAGTCCAGCACCAAGCCCTCAAAAAAGAACTCCAATCGATGGAGAACCAAATGAAGCAGTTGGAGGTGCAAAAGCACGCCCTGATCGAGAGCATGGCCTCCATGTCATCGGGGGAGTCTGCAGCGCTTGGCGCCAGCGCCAAAGCCAAAGACGCGGCGCTTGAGATGGCCAAAAGCGCAAAAGCGCTGAAAGAGATGGAGAGCCAACTCGAGGCTTTGGAGGAAAAGTGGCTCGACATCAGCCAAAGCCTTGAAGCCATGGGCTGAGCCACTCCAAGACGCTCGAAATCTCGAAACAATTGGTAAAACGAAGGGCTTGCAGTGCAGTGCAGTGCGGTGCGGTGCGGTGCGGTGCGGTGCTGTGCTGTGCTGTGCTGTGCTGTGCTGTGCTGTGCTGTGCTGTGCTGTGCGGCTCGGCGAGTCTCAGGGCCCTCTTGATTTGATGACGCTTGATGGTGCGAGTTGTTGCCTGGCATCTTCAAAGTTTTTTTGAGAGCCCATGAAATTCAAATCGACATCACCCCAAAACCGCTCTTTGGCATCAAAAGGACCCCCCCCAACCCCTGGTTCAGCGGCAATGGCAAGATGAAGGCCCTTATGGATGCCCTTGAGAATGCCCATTTGAACGCGAAGATCAAAAAAAGAGGGGGTCCATCTTTGATCTAAGTCAAACACTTCATCATCAGAAAACACACGCTGCGAAGCCTTGTGAAGTTCGAGTAAAGTGACG
>CAIZIT010000102.1 GCA_903933115.1 uncultured Burkholderiales bacterium | reverse complement strand
TGGATGAGTGGTTTAAGTCGCACGCCTGGAAAGCGTGTGTGGGTTAATAGCCCACCGCGGGTTCGAATCCCGCCTGCTCCGCCAAAAATCAAAGCCCCCGTCTTCGGACTGGGGCTTTTTTATTTAAACGCATCACCCAACCAAGGCGCGCATGATGATCAACGAGTTTTTCTTAATCACGAACTTTGGAGCCCTTTTGATTGGTCTGTCCAAGGGTGGTTTGCCCTCGATTGGCATGTTGGCCGTTCCCATTTTGTCTTTGGTCATCTCGCCCATGAAGGCAGCCGTGCTGTTGCTTCCGATTTATGTGATCTCTGATGTGGTTGGTATTTGGCTGTACCGCAAAAACTTCAGTTTGCCCAATCTGAAAATTTTGATTCCAGCAGGCATTCTTGGTGTTTTCATGGGTTGGCTCACAGCGTCTTACATTTCTGATATTGCCATCAAATTACTGCTCGGAGTGATTGGCATCGGCTTTTGTTTGAACACCTGGTTGAGAAAGCAGGCCAATCAGCCCACACAACCGGCGCATGCCGGCAAGGGACTTTTCTGGGGGGCTCTGGCAGGCTTCACCAGTTTTATCTCACACGCTGGCGCACCACCGTTTCAAGTTTATATGCTGCCACAACGCTTACCAAAGGCAGAGTTCGCTGGGACCGCTACCCTGGTATTTGCAGTGATCAACGCCGCCAAAATCTTGCCCTACCAACAACTCAGGCCCTATACGGTTGAGGATCTCACGAGCGCCATGTTCCTGATCCCCATGGCGTTGATTGGGACGGTGCTGGGCGCGTACTTAACCAAAAAAATTGCCGACGCGTGGTTCTTTAGATTGATTCAAATCGGCTTGTTCATCATCTCCATCAAACTCATGTTTGACGCTATTTCATCGATGTGAAAGACGACAAGGTATCAATCCACCGAAATTTTGGCTTTTTTCACAACATCGGCAAAACGCAAGCGATCCGACTCCGCAACCTTGGTAGCCTCCACTGGAGTCAATGTCCATGGTTCAAACCCAACAGCGGATAAGCGCTCTTTCACGTCGGGTTCAGCCAATGCCTTTTGGGTGCTGCTGTAGAGTCGATCCACAGTGGCTTTGGGCACACCTTTGGGCGCATAGAAAGCCACCCATGTGTTCAACTCAAAATTGTTGGGACCTCCTGCTTCCCCAACAGTGGGGACATCGGTGTAGCCGGGAAGACGTTTGGTGCCCGCATAGGCCAAGAATTTGACTTTTTTCGCTTTGTAAAGTGCTCCGGCCGATGCAGCTGTGCCAAAGGCCCAATCAACTTCGCCCGTAGAAACAGCGGTGTAGAGCTGTGGTAATTCTTTGAATGGAATATGGCGCATTTGCGTCCCAGTGGCGCTCTCGAGCATGGCAGTCCCCACATGCGCCACGCTCCCGATGCCCCAACTGCCATAAGTGATTTCGTTGTCTTTGGCTTTGGCTGCAGCAATCAAATCGTTGACATTTTTCCAAGGTGAATTGGCACTCACCACAATGAAGAAATTGGTGGTGTACAAGGGAGCCACCAAATCAAAATCTTTGACAGGATCAAATGGCATTTGTTTATAAAGATGCTGCTGCAAAGACATGTGGGTTGCATCCACCAGCATCACGTTGTATCCATCAGCCGGTGTACGTTTAACCTCACCAATGGTGAGCCATCCATTGGCTCCTGGTTTGTTGTCCACTACCAGTTGTTGTCCCAACTCTCGATTGAGTTTTTCACCCACCATACGAACCACAGAATCTGGACCGCTACCCGCAGAAAAAGGGACAACGGCGCGAACAGACCTATTGGGAAACCCCTGGGCAGAAACGGGGGTCACATTGACAACAAAAGCCAATGAAATTGCGGTCAACAGCGCCGCTTTGGATAGAAATTGCATAGAGTCTCCTGGTTTTATTTATCGCTCAAATATGAGCCTTGAAAGATCGTGGGTCAATTTGCACCTGCGTCAATCACCACAGATTATGAAGGTGCGAACAAAACTCCTCGACGGATTGTTGTCGCTCATGCTCAGTCACGGGGTTGATTTGCTTCTTGAGCGCGTTGCTCTGTTGCCAATTTATCTGCAATGGTTTTTTTCAGCGCCGGCTTGTCTAATTTTCCAACGCGCGTGACTGGAAACGTATCTGTAATTTCAATGCGTTCAGGACACTTGTATTTTGCAAGTCCCAAACCTGTGAGAAATACGGCCAATTCCTTGACGTCAGGTACTTTCAAGCCTGCTCTAGGAATGATAAAAATACAGCCCTTTTCACCATAAAAAGGATCTGGCATGGCGACCAATTTAGCATCCGCGATGTGGGGGTGTTGGTTGACAAAGCCCTCCACTTCTTCACAGCCAATTTTTTCGCCACCACGATTGATGTTGTCGCGCAATCGACCTTCAAAGGTATAACAAACCACGCCATCCACGTCATGCGCAGTCATCATGTCACCGGTTCGGTAAAAACCGTCTGCTGTGAAAGCGCTTTGATTGGCTTGTTCCGCCTGAAAAAAACCTGTCAAACTCGAAGGGCCCCTGAAACACAGTTCC
>CAIZIT010000101.1 GCA_903933115.1 uncultured Burkholderiales bacterium | reverse complement strand
TTGTATGTAATTGGGGAAGTCATGGTCAAATTGTTTCTTTTTTAAGGGTGCCAAGCACGTGGTCCGGGATTTAAAGGGCGGTGTCGATAGAATCTGAGTATTCTAGAGCCTCAAGAGGAGACTTTTTACAATGATTTTGACACCTGCACAACAACGCATCACGGCCACCATCATCGCCATGGTTGTTTTGGCTTTGGTGATCCATCATTTGCAGCCCATTTTGATGCCCTTTGTGATGGCTTTGGGTTTGAGTTATTTGCTCAGTCCGTGGGTGGACCGTATGCAGCATGTTTTGGGTGGCAAACTCTCGAGATCCTTTTGCGTGATCTGGGTCCAGTTGTGCTTCTTGGGACTGGTGGCATCGATCGTTTTTTTGCTCGCCCCGATTTTCCTCAAAGAGTTGCCCAAACTGAAAGATCAATTGCCTGTTGCGCTGTTGAAGCTTCAAGATCAATGGCTACCCCTATTGGACTCTTTGGGTGTGGACATGCGCTTTGATGCTCAATCTGTCAAAGAAATGCTGCTTAAATATTTTGACACCTCATGGGATGAGGTGCTCACGAGTGCCTTGGCCTCTCTCAAAATTGGTGGCAGTGTGATCTTGACGCTGGTGGGCAATGCTGTGTTGATCCCCTTGCTGATGTTTTATTTCTTGCTGGATCAGCGTTTGATGACGGAACGCGTGAAGCAGTGGATCCCCTTGAAGCAAGCTCCAAGTGTCGATCTTTTTTTGAGCGAAGTGGATCATCTCTTGGGTCAATACATTCGAGGACAATTGAGTGTGATGGCTTGCATGGCCATTTTTTACAGTTGTGCTTTAAAGGTTGCTGGTTTGAGCTTGGCTCTTCCGATAGGGATCTTCACGGGCTTGGCCATTTTCATTCCCTACATTGGCATTGGGTTTGGCTTGTTGCTCGCATTGATGTCCTCCTTTTTAGAGTTCGATGCCGCTCACGCACTGAGCATCGTGGCTTTGGTGTTTGGTTCAGGCCAGGTCTTAGAGGGGTTTTTCTTGACGCCGAAGTTGGTGGGAGAGAGGATTGGCTTGCATCCCGTGGTGGTGATTTTTGCGCTCCTCACTTTTGGTCAGATTTTTGGCTTTGTAGGAGTGATGCTGGCTTTACCCATGTCGGCTGTCTTGAGCGTCGCGCTCTCTTGGTTCAAGAGGGCTTACCAGGACAGCCACCTCTACCTTGGTGAGCCCCATTCATGAGGCAAGAGAGCTTGGATCTGGGTCTAAAGCCCGAGCAGCGTTTAGAAAATTTCTATGCGGGCCCCAATCAAGGTGTTTTGGAGCTCCTCAACAACTGGTTGCTATCGGTGGAGCCTCACTTGCGTCCTTTGCCCGTCTACATCTGGGGGGAGGCGGGCAGCGGCAAGACCCATTTGCTCAAAGCGGTGATGAATGCCGCTAGGGGTTCAGGTAAAAAGGGTGTTTATTTCACGCCCGAAGATCTCCACCTGGCTGGCGAGTTGGTTTTTGATCCAAGTTGGGAGCTGATGGTGATTGACGATGTTCATTTGCTCAGCAAAGAGCAAGAGGCCATGCTCTTCAATTGGTTCATCAACTCCCTCCAACCCAGTGACGGACGTTACCGAGCCTTGCTGATGTCGGGGGATCGCCCCGCGGCGGATTTGATCATCAGAGAGGATTTGCGCACCCGGATTGCCGGTGGCTTGGTGTATGGTCTTCAAGTCATGGGTGAGCAAGATCGTCGTGAAGTCTTGGTCCAGCAGGCGAATTTAAGGGGTTTGGCCCTTCGCGCTGAAGTGCTAGACTTCATGCTTGTACGCTTTAGTCGAGACCTTTCCAGTTTGGTGGGTTGGCTCGATCAGCTCGATCGCTATGCACTTCAAACCCAAAGGCCCATCACCATTCCTTTGATCAAGGACATGCTCAAAGACATTTGAGGCCCTCTGTGGCATTTCGCCTCACGCTCTTTTTCCTTTATTTTTTTAAACAGCCCATCCTCCGTGAAATCCCCATCCCTCGCTTTATTTGATCTAGACCATACCTTGATTCCGATTGATTCCGATCAGTCCTGGGGTCGCTTCACCACTGAAGTGGGGGTGACCGATGCTGTGGAGTTCTTGCGTGCGAATGAGGCCTTTTACCAAGATTACTGTCGAGGGGAGTTGGACATTGCCGCTTATGTGCGATTCACAACCCAGGCGGCTCGTTTGATGGGGCCTCAAAAGGCCCACGCGCTTCGAGAGCGTTACATCCAAGAGGTGATCAAGCCACAAATTCGCCCTGAGGCATTGGAGTTGGTGGGCTCTCACCGCGACAGAGGTGACCATTTGATGATCGTCACCGCCACCAACGAGTGGATCACCAGACCCATTGCAGCGTGTTTTGGGATCGAGGATTTGATTGCGGTTGAGCTCCAAACCGATGAGGCCGGGTGGATCACTGGAGAAATCAAGGGCATCCCCTCCTTGGGTGAGGGTAAACTCAAGCGTGTGGAACAATGGCTGAGCAACAAGGGGCTCGAGTTGAGTGAGCTGGAGACCACCTTTTATTCAGACTCGATCAACGATGCCCCTTTGATGAGCTCGGTCAAACACCCCGTGGCAACGAATCCAGATGAGCGCTTGAAAGCTTTGGCCCTCGATAAAGACTGGCCTATTTTGGATCTATTTGGAACAGCATGATTAAAGATTTGATGAATCGCCTGATGGGCAAAAAAGCATCCAAAACGGGGCCTGATTTTGGAACAGAAAAGCGCATTTCGCCAAGTGTGCACGGCATCAATCCCAAGGCGCTCGATGAGCGCGCATTGCAAGTCGTCTCCACCCTCCAAGACCGAGGCTTTGAAGCGTATGTGGTGGGAGGGGCGGTGAGGGACTTGCTTTTGGGTTTGGCGCCCAAGGACTTTGATGTCGCCACCAACGCAACACCTGAGCAAGTGAAGGCTTGCTTTAGACGCGCCTTCATCATCGGTAAACGCTTTAGGATCGTGCATGTGGTTTTTGGTCGAGGCCGCGAGCACGATGTCATAGAAGTCTCAACGTTCAGGGCACATCTGGAGTCCTCCAAAGCCAAGCAAGTCTCAGGCAATGAAAAAACCTCCAAACACGCTCTCGCTCATGTCAACCACGCGGTCGATGCCAGTGGCCGGGTGCTTCGTGACAATGTCTGGGGTCCACAAGAGGAGGATGCTGCACGGCGTGACTTCACGATCAACGCCATGTACTACGACCCCAGTTCTGGTGAGGTGGTGGACTACCACAAGGGCATCCAAGATGCGAAGAAAAAAATCATTCGCATGATTGGAGACCCTGCAGAGCGCTACAGAGAGGATCCGGTGAGGATCATTCGAGCCATCCGTTTTGCTGCCAAGCTTTCTCCATTGGGTTTCAAGATGGAGAGCAAAACAGCTGCACCCCTCAAAAAGATGATTGGTCTCTTGGCCGATGTGCCTCAGAGCCGCATGTTTGATGAAATGCTCAAACTCTTGCAAACGGGTCATGCCATGGCGAGCATCGAGCAGCTGAAGTTGCATGGTCTGGCCAAAGGGGTGTACCCCCTCATGGACATGGTGGTCAGCAAGGCGAGCGAGCCCTTTGTTCGCCAAGCTCTCGATGACACCGATCGACGCGTGAGGGAGCAAAAAAGTGTGGCGCCCAGCTTTCTCTTGGCCAGTGTGCTCTGGTCCGATGTCAAGACGTCTTGGGATGATCGCATGGACCAGCGCCAACCCCTATACCCCGCCTTGCAAGATGCCATCGATGAGGTCTTCAACACCAACATCGGAGATGTCTCGGGGAGGGGGAAGTTGGGGGCTGATATGCGAGAAATTTGGTCCTTGCAGCCTCGTTTTGAAAAGCGCCTGGGCTCGTCGCCGATGACTTTGATCGAGCAGCCCCGTTTCAGGGCAGCTTTTGACTTCATGCGCCTTAGAGTACAGTCTGGAGAGCTTCCCCAGGAGCTCGGAGACTGGTGGGAGGCGTTCAGTTTGTGTGAGCCTGAGGAGCGTGTACGCATGCTGGAGCTCTACAGGAGCGAGCACCAAAGGGCTCAGGCCCAGGCCCAGTCGCAAGTCAACAAGTCCAAACCCGTTGTCAAGCGTGTGCCTGCCAAAAAGCCACCCCTTGAAGCCCATGCGCTCTTGGAATCTGGTGCTGAGGGTCAAGCCGGTTTTGAAGCTGAGCCCAAGGCGCCTGCCAAGCGTCGTCGCAAAAGAAAGCCCAAGTCGGACAACGGCGCTTCTTTGGATCCCTCACGGGGTGCAGGTCCGGATTCGACCCCTCACTGATCCAGTCGTTGCCTGAGCCGTCCAGGGCGCTCGCTCAAGAGTCCTCACATGATCAAAACCTATATTGCTTTGGGTGCCAACTTGGGAGAGCCGCTCAGGGCTTTTCAAAATGCGTTGGCGCGCATCAACGCCCATCCTCAGTGCACGGTCTCAGCGCTTTCCTCGCTTTACCGCTCAGAAGCTTTTGAGGCAGAGGGGCCCGACTACATCAACGCCGTGGCCCAGGTGATGACGAGCTTGAGTGCGCCTGAGTTGCTGGCTTTGACCCAAGACATAGAGTGTTCCGCTGGACGCTTGAGGCAATACCACCACCAGCCCAGAACCTTGGATTTGGATCTCTTGTTTTATGGATCGGCTGTCATCCAGAGTTCCAATTTAACGCTTCCACACCCCCGTTGGAGAGAGCGCGCTTTTGTGTTGCTGCCTCTCCAAGAGGTCTCTGAGGGGTGGGTTCATCCCAGCGACGTGGATGCGGTCAAGGACCAAGCCATTGAAAAAGTGGGTCCCTGGGATTGGACCGTTCCGCTTTGATGCATTGGCTTTGTTTTGAGGTCAAACAACTCGGGATAAAGCGCCCTTAATCGCTACCGGATATTTGGTGGGCTTCGTCGATTTGCACTTCAAAGTAGCGCTGAAAACTGTAGACGATGCTTGAGAGCAAAACGCTTGCACCAATGATCAGGGACAGCACAATGGAGAAAATGGTCATCCATGAGGTGTCGCCCGCTTTTGCATCACTGGCCTCATGGGGGTTGAATTGGGTGTTCCACTTTTGAGGGGTCATCAAACCGTAAACGATGGCGTTCAAGCAGCAACTGGCAAAAGTCAGGCCAAAGATGGGGAACAGCCACCAACTGAGGTAGTCTTCGATGCCAAACTCTTGCACCCTTTGAAACCCCCAAACCCCACAGGCCGTAGGGATGAGGATCAACCAAGCCAGAAGATCTCGAACGCCAAAGAGGTAAAAGCGGTGCAAGCCCAAAGGGGCTCCCAAAAATGCAAGCCAAGAGGCCAATGTTTTATTTTTCATGCTCTCCATCATAGCGCTGTCCTAGGAAGGTCTTGGAGCAAAGGGGTTAAAAGTGTTGGCGTCATGGGGTTGATGCGTCATGGGGTTGCTCTTGGAGGGCTCGTTGCATGAGGACAATATCGAGCCACAAGCCATGCTTGTGCCCCACTTGTTTGAGCACACCCGCATGTTCAAAGCCCAGGCGTTGGTGCAAAGCGATCGAGCCCCGGTTGTTGGCGTCCCCAATGACCGCCACGAGTTGAGTGAAACCAAGCGCTCTGCATTCGTTCACCAATGCGCCCAAGAGGGCTTGTCCTAGGCCTTGGTGCAGGAACTGGGGGTGGACATAAATGGTGTCCTCCAGGGTGGCGCTGAAGGCCTCTTTCTTTCTGAAGTCGCTTGCATAGCAAAAACCCAACACTTTTTGGGTGTTGGGATCAAGGCCCACCAACCACGGGTGGCCCTGCTTTTGCATCTCGTGCCATTTTTGAGTCATCTCCTCCAAGGGTGGGGGCGTGATGTGAAAGCTGCCCGTTCCGGTTCTCACGTGGTGCGCAAAGATGGCGGTGATTTCTGCCAGATGATCAAGTGTTGCGGGTTTTATTTGTAACATGGGCGTGAATAGGTTAGAATCATCGGTTTTCAGCGTGTCGCTGGCCGGGTGGCCATGTCGCGTGTCTCAACGTTGAAAAACTCAACCACCCGAAGGATATATTATGGTCGTCATTCGACTCTCTAGAGGCGGCTCAAAAGCTC
>CAIZIT010000100.1 GCA_903933115.1 uncultured Burkholderiales bacterium | reverse complement strand
TCAATTCAATCAACTGCCCTGCGACTTCTTCCCAGTAAATCAACTCTTTGGGGATGAAGGTGAGCGCTTGGCTTTGCATGACCCAAGACTTCATCAAAACGGTTGAGGTGGTCTCCACCACTGCTTCAGGGGGTGTCAGCGCTTGACGAATGAAGAAATCATCAAAGGCGGCGCGCTCCATCTCCCCTTTTCTGGGCAATATCCAAGGGTATGACATCAGCATTCGGGCATCAATCTCTTGCCCGTGCAGTAGAGGATGATGGGCCCCACACACCACACTGGCGCGCTCCGTGAACAAGGACTCTTGAATCAAATCAGGATGAACGAGTTGTGAGGGAATGGACGACAAAGTGAAATCGAGCTCACCGTTTTTAAGCATGGGCATGAGAGACTCATTGAGGCCATAAAGAACGGTGCACTTCAAATGCGGATGCACTTTGGAGAACTCATTCAAAGCCAAAGGCAACAAACGATTGGCCTCGGTGGGACCACAACCCAGGAGCACATGCCCGGTTTGTGCGCCCTTTAAGGCTTCAATTTCCTCTCTCGCATTTCTCATCTCCGCCTCCATCACTTGGGCATGGTGCATCAGTGCACTGCCAAAGGACGTGGGCTCCACTCCGAATCGCCCTCGCTCCAAGAGTTGCACCCCCAGATCCTTCTCAAGGGCTTTGATCCCCTTTGAGAGTGCAGGTTGAGACAGCCCCAACTCCTCGGCGGCGAGAGTCATGTTGGCATGCCTGGCAGCGGCCAAAAAGAGTTCAATTTTTTTGTAATCCATAACCAAAAGTAATTGAAATTGCTTTCCAAGTTCTTGATAATTAAGAGGAGGAATAGTACATTATCTAAAAATTTGGACATAAAAACTGAATGCTGGCATTTTTCCATGAAAAATTGCCATACCGCTTTGCCACACACTTTGCCATCTCTGCTTTGTTCATCCATTGATCTCTTCTCAAGACCTTTTCACAGGAGTCCGCATGCAAACACTTGCCTTAGACCAACTCGTGCAACCCGATCGAGTCCATAAAAGCGTATACACCGATCAGCACTTGTTCGATTTGGAGATGGAGCACATCTTCGAGTCTGCCTGGGTGTACTGTGGACATGAGTCACAGGTCAAGAACACAGGGGACTATTTCACGTTTGACATTGGTCGCCAACCCATGATCATGGTGAGAGACAAAACAGGAGGGATCAATGTTTTGTACAACCGCTGTCCACACCGAGGCGTTGAGTTATGTGGCAACCAAAGTGGCAATACAGGCAACGCCTTTGTGTGCTCGTACCATGCTTGGACCTTTCATTTGGATGGCAAAGTCAGAGCCATCCCCTTGATGAAAGGCTACGATGGCACAAAATTCACTGCCGATGATCCCATGGCCAGCATGGTGGCCGCAGAGAGGGTGGATTCTTATCGAGGTTTTGTCTTTGCAAGTCTGAAGTCTACGGGCCCCTCTCTCCTGGAGTTCCTGGGCGAAGCCAAAGTGGCCTTTGACGACATGTGTGACCGCTCCCCTGTTGGCGAGGTTGAGGCCGTTCCTGTTTGTCACCGCGTCGTGCAGCACTCGAACTGGAAATTCTTCATGGAGAACCAACTTGATGCCCTGCACCCCTCAGTGACCCACCAATCCACAGGGGTTTCTGCGAGACGCGTGGAGCAGCGTTTAAAAACCGAGAACGGCTCAGCGCCCTTGTTCTTTCACTACCTCTCCACTTTCGCCTCGAGCTTTGACCAATGGGACTCTGTGCAAACAGTCAACTTCCCCAATGGACACGGTATTTTGAAGGCCTATATGGGCCTCAGGCCCACAGATCCAGACACGGTGGAGTACGAGAACCTTTTGAAGAAAGCCTACGGAGATGAAAAGGCCGAGGAATACCTCTCTAGAAGCATCCACCACGTTTTGATTTATCCCTATTTGTCGGTCCAATCCCCCTTGCAACAATTGCGTTGCTTGAGGCCCGTTGCGCCCAACAAGACCATCTCAGAGATTTGGCACTTCCGTCTCAAAGGTGCTCCTGAGCCGATTTACCAGCGCGCGCTTTGGTACTACAACTTGGTCAACTCACCAGCCACCATGATCAATGCAGATGACTTGGAAAACTGGACCAAAGGACAACTCGGCCTTGAATCAAAGGGCGGTGAATGGGTCAGTTTTCATAGAAACTATGGCCAAGACACAGAAAAAGATGGTGTCCTCTATTCCAACAACGGCACATCCGAGGTGGTCATGCGCAGTCAATTTAAAGCCTGGGCCAATTATTTAACACCCGCATTCAAAGCGGCTTGATCACTCAATATTTGAGGTAATGAAAATGAATAAAACTGTTGTGAAAGAAGCGTTGGGCGAAGGCGTCGTGATTGAAGCCATTCAGTCCATGACAGGAGCAGAATCCATTGCACCGGACCACATGGGACGTGGGCGCGTGCCTGCTAGTGGTTACATACCCAAGGCTCAAAAGGTCGATTGGGCAACTCAGCAAGAGGTAGAGCATCTTTTGTTCACGCAAGCTGCTCATTTGGATGCAAAGTCTTGGCAAGGATTCATCGATCTGTTTAGTGAGGACGGCGTTTATTGGATGCCATCCAACCCATCTCAAACCGATTGGAGCCGAGAGGCTTCCATATTTGCTGAAGACAAACTATTGATG
>CAIZIT010000099.1 GCA_903933115.1 uncultured Burkholderiales bacterium | reverse complement strand
TGGTCAGTCTTGGGCCCGATGCGTCCGAGCTGAAGTCGCAGTGGATGACAGCGCCTTTGGCCTTAAGACAGCAAGCTCAAGAAGTTGCCTCCAATTTGCCTGACAACAGCTCGATGTCTGGCCCCACTTTCAAAGGTGTTTCCGACGCCAACACCAGCCTTGAAATCACCCCTTTCAGTGACAAATTTCAAGACCTCGGTAGCCTGAACACCGAGTCCGTGAGCAGCCCGACAACGCATGACTACTACGCCACGCAATGGTCGCGCAACCTGGACAGTGCGCAGAGCGCTTTGGCCCAACTCGGCATTGATGATGCAAAGGCTTTGTCCTACATTCTTTCCACCCCCAGCACCCGACAAGTGTTTTTGAGTAAGAGCGCCAAACTCATGAGCGCCATCAGCGACCCAGCTCACCAACTGAAGACGCTCACGCTCAGGTGGGCCGATCAAGACCCCCGCTTCTTTAACCGCTTGGTGATCCAAAGAGTCGCCTCTGGCTTTGAGACCCATGCCTCAAAAGCGCCCTTCGAGTTGCAAGTTCAAGTCGCAGGTGGACGCATCAAATCGAGCCTCTTTCAAGCCACCGATCAAGCTCGCATTCCTGACGCAGTGGCCAACCAATTGGCTGAGATTTTCTCCGGTGACATTGATTTCCACAGGGCCTTGCGTCAAGGGGACCGTTTTTCTTTGATGTTTGAGAACCTTCTTGCTGACGGTGAAGTTTTCAAAACAGGCAAAATTCTCAATGCCGAATTCATCAATCGCGGCAAATCGTATCAAGCCATTTGGTTCTCCGACGCCCATCTCACCAACAGCACCAACAATTCAGACCTCCCCAAAGGGGACTACTACTCCATGGATGGTTTGAATTTGAAGAGAACTTTCCTCGCCTCCCCGCTCGCCTTCTCGCGCGTGACCAGCGGCTTTAGCATGCGCTTACACCCCATTTTGCAAACTTGGAAAGCCCACTTGGGCGTGGACTACGCAGCACCCACGGGCACGCCTGTGAGAACGGTGGGCAACGGCATCGTGGAGAGTGCGGGTGTCCAAAATGGCTTTGGCAACGTGGTCTTCATCAAGCACCCCCAAGGCCCCTTGACGGTTTATGCCCACTTGTCACACATCTCGGTCAAAAAGGGACAAAGCGTGTCTCAAGGCGACATCATTGGCGCTGTGGGATCGACGGGCTGGGCCACAGGGCCCCATTTGCATTTTGAGTTCCGCTTGAATGGACAACACCAAGACCCCATGACCTTGGCCAAGCAAAACACCCCTGTTCCTTTGGCCAATGAATTCAAGCCCCAATTTCTCAAGCAAGCTCAGCTTGCCAAATCCGTTTTGTCTGGCCTGAGCGAGAGTGCGCTTGAAACGGTGGACATCGACTGATGGGCCAAGCGCTGGGCCCTTCGATGAACCCACCCCTCTAAACCTTGGATCCCGGCGTGCTCCAAGCCTCTGAAATCCATCAACCCGACCCCAAGAACAGGTCCCTCTTCATGGGCCTCATGTCGGGCACCTCCCTTGACGGGGTGGACGCTGTGCTGGTGGACTTCAGCGCCACACCGCAAAGCCTCGGGCACGCCTTCACCCCCTTTGACGCCGAGTTAAAAAAAGACCTGCTGGCACTCAATTCGGCGGGCCACAATGAACTGCACCGGGCCAACTTGGCCAGCAATCGACTCGCAGACCTTTACGCCAAGACGTGCCAAGCACTTTTGCACCGGCTTGGCATTTCTCCCCAAGAGGTCACCGCACTGGGTGCTCATGGGCAAACTGTTCGCCATCAACCCCAAGCCCACGACGCATGGGGCTACAGCACCCAGTTGCTCTCAGCACACTTGTTGGCCGAGCTCACCGGCATTGATGTGATCCACGACTTCAGATCGCGTGACGTCTTTGCAGGCGGTCAGGGAGCTCCGCTCGTGCCTGCCTTTCATCAACACATCTTCTCAAGTCCCCAAGCGGTTCGTGTGGTGTTGAACATTGGCGGGATGTCCAATGTCAGCGTTTTGGCTCCTGTTGAGAGCACCGCAAATCGTGCACAGAGCACGTCGGTCACGGGCTTCGATTGCGGGCCCGGCAACGTGCTCATGGACATGTGGTGCTTCCAACACACGGGACAAGCTTACGATGCAAATGGTCAATGGGCTCGCAAAGGCGTGGTGCAAGAGGACTTACTCGAGCAATTTTTAAAAGAGCCTTTCTTTCAATTGAAACCGCCCAAAAGCACGGGACGAGACCTCTTCAATGAGGCGTGGCTCCATGCTCAACTGGCGGGTCCTTTGGAGCTCATCAGCCCCGCAGATGTTCAGGCCACCTTGTGCGCCCTCACCGCTCACAGCATTTTGCAAGCCGTGGATGCTTACCTCTCAGACTGCGCGTGGCACCAAACTGCACCCTCTCCTGTGGAGATGGTGCTTTGTGGGGGAGGCGCTCTCAACGCCACCTTGACCCAAGCTCTGAAAGAGCGGGCAGATCGGTTTTCAAGCCTGGGCAAAATGACGCTGATACCGAGCGAGGCCTTGGGCTTTCCCACTCAAGAGGTCGAGGCTCAAGCGTTTGCTTGGCTTGCACGCCAACGGGTCTTGGGCCTGAGCGCCAATTTGCCACAAGTCACAGGCGCCCAAGGCGAACGCATCTTGGGCTCTTGGATCAAGGCGTAATCCACCCATAAAAAAAGGGTGCTGGTCAAAAGCACCCTTGTCTTTGCATCAGGGGAAAAAACCGCCCCCTCTAAGCCGCTCCAGTGAGCGCGCCCCGAGTCAGCTCAAACGGAGAAGGACGAGCCGCAACCACAAGTGGTGGTGGCATTGGGGTTTTTGATCACAAATTGTGAGCCCTGCAAGTCCTCTTTGTAATCGATCTCTGCACCCAAGAGGTATTGGTAACTCATGGCGTCGATCAACAAAGACACACCGTTCTTGCTCATGGTGGTGTCATCTTCGTTGGTGACTTCGTCAAAAGTGAATCCATACTGAAAACCCGAGCAACCTCCGCCTTGGACAAAGACTCTCAGTTTCAGATCAGGATTGCCCTCTTCAGCAATCAAATCAGCCACTTTGGCAGCAGCACTGTCCGTAAAGACAATGGGCTCAGGCATCACGGTTTCAATGTTTTCAGCAACGGCACTCATGAGAGTCTCCAAACAAACGATAGGAAAAAATAAGAGCGGTTGGGCCCTATGGTTTTTCTAATGTACCAAAAAAGCTTCAACACCACCTGCAATATGGTTAATGAAAACAACACTTCTGCGTCCTTAGGCCAGGTAAGACCTGTTTAGGCCTGACAAGACCTTGCAAGACCGTCCAAGCCCCAAAAACTGGAACAAAGCGGGTTGAAGTCGACGCCCATGGATCAGGTGGGGCGAAAAAAAACCCCTTGAGCAGAGCTTGCAAGGGGTTGTGTAGGGCGTCGTTTTCATGCAAAAAGCATGAAAACATCCACCCCAAGGATCAGCGCTTGCTGAACTGCTTGCGACGACGAGCAGAGTGCAAACCGACCTTTTTACGCTCAACTTCACGAGCGTCACGGGTCACGTAACCGGCTTGTGAGAGAACGGGCTTCAAGCTTGCATCGTAATCGATCAAAGCACGTGTGATGCCGTGACGCACAGCACCCGCTTGTCCAGACTCACCACCGCCGTGCAAATTGACTTGAATGTCAAAAAACTCAACGTGGTTGGTCAAAACCAAGGGTTGCTTAGAAATCATGATCGAGGTTTGACGACCGAAGTACTCGGTGATGTCTTTGCCATTGATCGTAATTTTGCCGGAGCCCTTCTTAATGAAGACTCTGGCGACACTGGACTTTCTGCGTCCCGTGCCATTGTTCCATTCACCAATCATCTGTGGCTCCTTAAATCGTTAACTCTTTGGGTTGCTGAGCGCTATGGGGATGCTCAGCACCGCCATAGACCTTGAGCTTTTTGATCATGGCATAACCCAAGGGGCCTTTGGGCAACATGCCCTTGACGGCTTTCTCGAGCGCACGACCAGGGTGCTTGGCTTGCATGTCACGGAAATTGGTTCCGTAAATGCCGCCAGGAAAACCTGAGTGACGG
>CAIZIT010000098.1 GCA_903933115.1 uncultured Burkholderiales bacterium | reverse complement strand
TTTGGTTGGTCCACAAATGGGGATTTTCCAATTTGATTTGATTGATCAAATCAATGCCGAAATTGCAGTGCATGGACTCGTCGCGCAAAATGTACTGGTACTGTTCGGCTGCACCCGTCATCTTGTTTTGTCGTCCCAGGGCCAAAATTTGTGTGAAGCCTACATAAAAGAAGAGGCCCTCCATCAGGCAAGCAAAAACAATCAAAGACTTCAAAAGCGTTTGATCGGTCTCTGGAGTACCTGTGTGGAAATTGGGGTCCATGATCGCTTGGATGTAGGGGATCAAGAACTCGTCTTTTTCACGAATGGAGGGGACTTCGTTGTAGGCGTTGAAAATCTCGCTCTCATCGAGTGCCAAAGACTCCACAATGTACTGATAGGCGTGGGTGTGAATCGCCTCTTCAAAGGCTTGACGCAGCAAAAATTGTCTGCACTCAGGAGCAGTGATGTGGCGATAGGTGCCCAGCACAATGTTGTTGGCAGCCAAAGAGTCGGCGGTCACGAAAAAGCCCAGATTCCTTTTGACGATGCGGCGCTCGTCTTCGGTCAAACCGTTGGGGTCTTTCCAAAGAGCGATGTCCCTTGTCATGTTGATCTCTTGGGGCATCCAGTGATTGGCGCAGGTGGATAAATACTTCTCCCACGCCCACTTGTACTTGAAGGGCACGAGTTGGTTGACATCGGTTTGGCCGTTGATGATGCGTTTGTCGGCAGCGTTGATGCGCTTGCCCGAGAGCACGGGCTTGTCTGCTGGAGTGCTGGTGAAGGCTTGGCTGCCCATGGGCATCACAGCACCATCGTTGAGCGTCTTGGCTGCGCTCGTGTTCAATTGTGAGGGTGAGAAATCCAGGTGGCTCATGGAGCCACTCAATGGAGGTGTTGGCGATGTAGGTGTAACTTCTTCGTCCCAGGTCAGCATATCTTTATTTATCCAATGTTCGAATTATCAGTGCATCACATTGATTTGAAAAGAGTTCAAACCCGATGTGACACAAGAGTGTTGTTCAATAGCATCGACCCTTTGCACTCAAGAGGTCGAAGCGACTGAAGCTGCAATGCTCATCTCAAGGGTTGATCTTGAGATGAATCAAAGGCAAAAAAATCTAGGGTTCCCAAAGAACACTTTAAATTTTTTTGCCTTTGACTCACACCGGTCTTTCTCAAAAAGCTCGAGCACTGGGCGCTCGTTGATGAAGAATTCGTGGTGTGAATCGGGACCGATCTTATCCTAAGAGGGGTTGGCGTTCACCAACCCCTCTCATGATCAAGAATTTACTGACAAGACTCACAAGTGGGGTCATCCACACCGCAAAAGCGAATGTCCGTTGCGGGAGAGTCGGAGAGTTCAATTTGCTGAGCCCGGGCCTGAGCAGCTGCAATCTCCAGGGCCGAGACGGTGGGGCGGCTTGCGCTGGGGGCTGCCGCGCCAGCTGCAGGGCCACTTGCACCCATGCCACTGGTTTGTCCACCCGAGGACACGGAGTTCAACTGACCAGAGGTCACCGTTGATTTCTCCACATGTGTTGCACTCATCGTTCTCAGGTAATAAGTGGTTTTCAGACCCCTCACCCAAGCGAGCTTGTAGGTGTCATCGAGCTTTTTGCCGGAGGCTCCAGCCATGTAGATGTTCAAAGACTGTGCTTGGTCGATCCACTTTTGACGACGCGAGCCCGCCTCGACAATCCAAATGGGCTCGACTTCAAAAGCCGTCGCGTACAAGGACTTCAGCTCTGGTGGCACACGATCGATGGGTCTCAATGAACCGTCAAAGTGCTTGAGGTCCATGACCATCACCTCATCCCACAGACCCAGGCGTTTCAAGTCGCGCACCAAGTAGCTGTTGATGATGGTGAATTCGCCAGACAAATTGGATTTGACCGACAAGTTGCCAAAGCAAGGCTCGATACAGGCGTCCACGCCAATGATGTTGGAGATGGTCGCAGTGGGGGCGATGGCCACACAGTTGGAGTTTCTCATGCCGTCTTTGGCAATTTTCTTTCTGAGTGAGTCCCAGTCGAGGCTCATCGAGCGGTCCACCTCCACGTAGCCGCCGCGCTCTTGGGCCAAGAGATCAATGCTGTCAAAGGGCATGATGCCGCGGTCCCACAAAGAGCCTTTGTAGCTCGAGTATTTGCCGCGCTCTTTGGCCAAATCAGAAGAGGCCATGTAAGCGTAATAACAAACCGCCTCCATCGAACGATCTGCAAACTCCACCGCTTCTTGCGAACCGTATGGAATTCTTAATGTGTACAAACAGTCTTGAAAGGCCATGATGCCCAGACCCACAGGACGGTGGCGCATGTTGGAGTCACGTGCTTTTTTGACCGCGTAGTAGTTGATGTCGATCACGTTGTCGAGCATGCGCATGGCAATGGAGATCGTGCTCTTTAACTTCTCGTGATCGATTTGACCATCTTTCAAGTGACGCAGCAAATTCACAGAGCCCAAGTTACAAACAGCAGTTTCGCTGTCGCTCGTGTTCAAGGTGATCTCGGTGCACAAGTTCGATGAGTGCACAACACCAGCGTGTTGCTGGGGCGATCTCACATTGCATGCATCTTTGAAGGTGATCCAGGGGTGGCCTGTCTCAAAGAGCATGGTGAGCATTTTTCTCCACAAGTCCGCTGCTTGAATGGTTTTGCTGGGTGTGATTTCACCCCTTTTGGCTTTTTCTTCATAAGCCACATAAGCCTTCTCAAACGCTTGGCCAAAGAGCTCATGCAAATCGGGGACTTGGTCTGGGGTGAACAGTGTCCACTCGCCTTTTTCCATGACACGCTTCATGAAGAGGTCAGGGATCCAGTTGGAGGTGTTCATGTCGTGCGTTCTGCGACGATCATCACCCGTGTTTTTACGAAGCTCCAAGAACTCCTCAATGTCCAAGTGCCATGTTTCTAGGTAAGTACACACGGCGCCTTTTCTTTTGCCGCCCTGGTTCACCGCAACAGCCGTGTCGTTGACCACTTTGAGGAAAGGCACCACCCCTTGGGATTCACCGTTGGTGCCCTTGATGTGGCTGCCCAAAGCGCGAACACGTGTCCAGTCGTTGCCAAGGCCGCCCGCAAATTTGGAGAGGAGGGCGTTTTCTTTGATGGACTCGTAGATGCCGTCGAGGTCATCGGGCACGGTCGTCAAGTAGCAGCTCGAGAGTTGTGAGCGCAGTGAGCCACTGTTAAAGAGGGTGGGCGTGCTCGACATGAAGTCAAAGGAAGACAAGACTTCGTAGAATTCAATGGCTCGCGCATCACGGTCGATCTCATTCAATGACAGGCCCATGGCCACGCGCATGAAAAAGGCTTGAGGCAATTCGATGCGTTGCTTTTTAACGTGCAAGAAGTAGCGATCGTAGAGGGTTTGAAGACCCAAATAATCAAACTGCAAATCCCGCTCAGCTTTCAAGGCACTGGCGAGCTTGGCCAAATCAAACTGACCCAGACGTTCATCAAGCAAATCGTTGTCGATGCCCTTTTTGATGAATTTGGGGAAGTAGTCCACATAGTGCTGCGCCATCTCTTGGGGTTGAGCTTCAAAGCCGAGGACCTCCTTGGCGATGGTGTGCATCAAAAGTCTTGCTGTGGCGAAGGTGTAGTCGGGATCTTTTTCGATCAAGGTGCGGGTGGCCAAAATGGCGGCTTTGAACACCTCTTCCAAGGGCACGCCGTCGTACAAATTGCGAAGGGTCTCGCTCAAAATGGGTTCGGGCTTGACGTCTGCACTCAATCCTTCACAGCATGTCTCAATGAGTGCGCGCAAGTGGTTCAAATTCAAAGGAATTTTCTCTCCATGGTCGCTCACCATGATGACGGAGTTGTCTTCGGGCTTTTGCTCGGCCACGATGGCCGAGCGCTCTTGGGAGCGCCGCTCTCTGTAGAGCACATAGGAGCGTGCTACTTCGTGGTGAGAGCCGCGCATGAGGCTCAATTCAACCTGATCTTGAACATCCTCAATGTGAAAGGTGCCACCTCCTGGGCGTGAGCGCACCAAGGCGCGAACCACGCTTTGCGTCAAGGCCTCTACGGTCTCGCGCACACTGGCCGAGGCCGCGCCTTGGGTGCCGTGAACAGCCAAGAAAGCCTTCATGGTGGCCACTGTGATTTTTGCAGGCTCGAAAGGGACCACTGCGCCATTTCTGCGAATGATTTGGTAGTTGGCAAGTGCTGAGTGCTCCAGGGGAGCGCTGCGATCTTGTGGACTTTGACCCAAGTGACCAGTCGTGGCAGTGGGGTTCGAAGTGGCGACAGTATGCATAGAAGGCCGTTTCCTGTGAAAACAATATGAAGAAAAAAAGAGGTGTTGGGACGAATTGGGCTGCGGGCGGTTGCTGCTGCAGGCAGTCTAAAACCACTGAAAGCGAATTCCAAGACCACACTATATCTGGTGTTCGAAATGTTTTCAACACACTATCACTAGTGTTTTTACCTGCATTTGTCGGATTTGGGGCAAACGGCGCATCTGGGCAGAACCGGGCAGTTACGCCCGTTACTGTGAAACTCGCATGGTTACGCCTTTGGCGCGTGAAAAGTGAGAAAAGACGAGGGGTTTAAGGGGTTTTTGCTTCGAGAAGCTCTGAATTACTGCGTCTCGTTTTGACGCACTGTTTTCAAAGGTGTTTTACCGGCTCAACAGGGGCCCCTAAAAATATATTTTTATTTGTCAAAACTAGGAAAAAAAGCGTCCGATAACCCCAAAGATTTCTGGAATTGATCCCATAAAAAGCCGGGACCGGGGTCTTTTTTACGGTCTGGCGCAATGTGCTCGTGTCCAGCCAAGTGTTGGATAGGGTAGTGTTTGAGCAAACTGGCGCAAAGGCTGGTGAGCGTCTCGTACTGCTCGGGCTCAAAACTTTGACCCTCCAAGCCCTCGAGTTCAATGCCGATGGAGTCGTCATTGCATTGGTCTCGTCCTCGGTAGTGAGACACCCCTGCATGCCAGGCCTTGTCGTCGCAGCTGACCATTTGAATCAGCTCGCCTTGGCGACGAATGAAAAAATGGGCAGACACCTTGAGTGCTTTGATGGTCTCTAAATAGGGGTGCTCGATCGTTTGGGGTTGACCCGTCAAAAAACGAATCACCGCGTCGCCTTGATAGACCCCGGGAGGCAAGCTGATGGAGTGCATCACCAACAAGTCAACACGTGCGCCTTGGGGTCTTGGGCCAAAGTGGGGAGAGTCGATGCGTTGGGCAAACTGATACCAACCCTTGAGCCATGGGTGCTTGGGGGTTTGCAAGTGGGGTGGGGGCAGTGGGGTGGAGCTCACAGGGGCGGATGGGTGCTTGGGGTTGACACGGTGGGACTTGGATGGCGTTTGGCGCCCTGGACCAAGTGCTTGGTTGCTGGGGTGCTTCTATTAACCATGCTTGGCACATTGGTACTGATGGTTTTTCCCCAAGACCAATTGACCTTTAGGGGTGTGCAGCCCACAAACAGCGCAGGCGATCAACTCGTCAACGGCCGCGGCTTGTCCGCCATTTGAACGGGAGGCGCTTCTTGGGCTCTCGGTTTGGGGACCTCTCGGGTTCGAGCCCTGTGTGTTGGGGCCCCCAAACGAGCCGCCCTTGAACAGGCCATCCCTCAAGGCGTCGCTCAATGAGTCTTTGAGGGTCTTTTCTTTGGCTTGGTTTTTTTTCCAAAGCACAAATAGCACGATCACCAAGAGCAAAACGAAGAGTTTCATGAATGCTTTATCGGTTCAAAAATGAAGGCGTATCAAGAAAAAAAGGGCAGATGGGCCAAAAGGGGGGCTCACCGGTGCAAAATCACTTCACGTACAAAGTGTGAGCCTGCATAAGCCAAGAACAAGAGGCCCGTGCCGATGTAAATGACTCGCACGGCCCTTTTCCCTCTAAAGCCATAACGGTATCTGGCGGTGAGCAAATAGGCAAAGGTGAGCCAAGCCAATGTAGAGAGGACTGTTTTATGGTCCCAATGCCAAGCGTGCTCGGCGCCAAAGAGAGATTCGCCAAAGAAAAAACCAGCCAGCAAGGTGCAAGAGAGCAAAATAAATCCTGCGATCACAAAGCGGTAGGTCAGTCGCTCGAGTGTCAGGAGGGGCAAGTTGGCACTGGACTCGGCCGCTTGACGCATCAATCGGTCAGCATTGGACAATATCAAAGCATGGACCACTGCGGCGCCAAAAAGTCCATAGGAGGC
This sequence comes from uncultured Burkholderiales bacterium, assembly GCA_903933115.1. Taxonomy (GTDB): domain Bacteria; phylum Pseudomonadota; class Gammaproteobacteria; order Burkholderiales; family Burkholderiaceae_C; genus Limnohabitans. Next base: position 25,569 of record CAIZIT010000098.1, on the reverse strand, counting down.
CATGCCGAGTGCCCAGTGCAAGGGAAGCCAAGCCGAGGCGTTGAGTTGGAGGGCCTGTCCTGGAAAGTAAAGACTCAATAAAACCGTCAAGAGGCCCACCGTTGAAACCCCAAGGCGCACCCTGCTTTGAGGAAACCAGTGCCTCTCAAGCGCGTAACAAGTGAGGATCAGCCAAGCGGTCGCAGACAAGGCGGGTGCAAAACCAAAGCGTGGTCCGAACTCGTCCATGCCCACCAAGGTGGACATGACATTCAAGCCGTGCAGGCCCCAAAGGATGACGATCAAGCATTGTGCCCAGACATCTTTGAGCTTATCTCCCAAAAAGGCATAGATAAGGTACAGTGGGATCAAACAAGCAGCACTGAAGAGCGCAAAGCTTGAGACCAGGGTGAAGTCACTGGTTAAAATCATGGTCTTAGTTTAGCGTTTTGTGCGCGCTTTGACCATTCATTGATTAAAAAACAGGTGCCGCTTTGAGCGGCAAAGTAGTTATGGCTTCCGTTTTAACTGAAAAACTCTCCTCGCTGGTCAAAACCATCAGCGGTCAAGCTCGAATCACCGAGAGCAATGTGGCTGACATGCTCCGAGAGATACGACTGGCTTTGCTCGAAGCCGATGTGGCCTTGCCCGTGGTCAGAGATTTCTTGGCCCGCGTCAAAGAAAAAGCTCTTGGCCAAGAGGTGCTTGGCTCCTTAAAGCCTGGTCAAACCTTGGTCGCGATTGTTCAAGACGAGCTCGCCAAAACCATGGGCGAAGGGGTGGAGGATTTGAACTTGGCCGCTCAGCCGCCGGCGGTCATTTTGATGGCCGGTTTGCAAGGTGCAGGGAAAACCACGACCACCGCCAAATTGGCCAAGTATTTGATCACCAAGAGAAAGAAAAAAGTCCTCACGGTCTCCGCTGACGTGTACCGACCCGCTGCCATTGAACAGTTGAAAACGGTGACGGCGCAAGCTGGAGCGGAGTGGTTTGCCTCCGATGCCGGCCAAAAGCCTTTGGACATTGCTGCTGCTGCTCTCGATTACGCCAAGCGCCACTTCTTTGACGTTTTGCTCGTCGACACCGCTGGACGACTGGCCATTGATGAATTGCTGATGCAAGAGATTCGTGGCTTGCATGCTTTTTTAAAGCCCGTGGAGACCTTGTTTGTGGTGGACGCCATGCAGGGACAAGATGCCATCAACACGGCCAAAGCCTTCAAGGAGGCCTTGCCTTTGACGGGTATTGTGCTCACCAAAATCGACGGGGACTCCAGAGGTGGTGCAGCGCTTTCCGTCAAAATGGTGACCGGCGCGCCCATCAAGTTTGCGGGCACGAGCGAGAAAATCGAGGGCCTCGAACTCTTTGACGCTCAACGTCACGCGGGTCGCGTCTTGGGCATGGGTGACATCGTGGCCTTGGTGGAGCAGGTCACAGCGGGTGTGGACATCAAGGCCGCTGAGAAACTGGCCAACAAGATCAAAAGCGGTGACGGATTTGATTTGAACGATTTTTTGGCGCAAATCCAGCAAATGAAACAAATGGGCGGATTGGGCAGCTTGATGGACAAGTTGCCCACACAAATGTCGGACAAAGCCAAGAATTTGGACCTTGATAAGGTCGAGCGAGATTTGGCCAAAAAGCAAGGGATCGTGCACAGCATGACGCCCAAAGAAAGACTCAAGCCCGAGATCATCAAGGCCACCCGAAAGCGAAGAATTGCTGCGGGGGCTGGTGTTCAAGTGCAAGAGGTCAACCGACTGCTCAACGAGTTCACCCAAATGCAAGAGATGATGAAAAAAATGCGCGGAGGGGGCTTGATGAAAATGATGAAGCGTTTGGGTGGAATGAAGGGCATGGGCGGAGGCGGCTTTCCTGGCATGATGCGTTAGCACCTTGACCGATGCTCCACTCGGTTCAAGCCCATCAAGGCCTCAGTCCTTGATGGGGAGTTCCCCTCTGAGGGAGTGCGCAAACGCTTCAGTGATCTTCAAGTCCACGATCTGACCCACCAGCCTGGCGCCTTGTGCGCCCGCATTGAAGTTCACCACACGGTTACAAGGCGTGCGGGCCATCAACTCCTGGGGATCTTTCTTCGAAGGTCCTTCCACCAAGACCTTTTGAACCGTTCCCACGCGTGAGGCACCTATTTCTCGGACATGAACATCGAGTTGCGCTTGAAGCGCTTGGAGTCTTCTCAGCTTCACCTCGTGCGGGGTTTCATCGATCAAGTTGGCTGCAGGCGTTCCTGGCCTGGGGCTGAAGATGAAACTGAAGGAGGCATCGAAATAAAGATCTTTGATGAGGGTCATCATTTTTTGAAAGTCTTCCTCACTCTCACCTGGAAAACCCACAATGAAGTCCGAACTCAGCGACAAATCAGGACGAATGGCACGAAGCTTTTTGATGGTGCTTTTGTATTCCAGTGCGGTATAGCCACGCTTCATGGCCATTAAGATTTTGTCGCTGCCGTGTTGGACTGGCAAATGCAAGTGGCTCACCAATTGAGGAACTTTGGCATACGCTTCGATGAGCCTGGGTGTGAACTCGTTGGGGTGTGAGGTGGTGAAGCGAAGTCGCTCGATGTGGGGCAACTCGGCGATCAATTCGAGCAAGAGGGCCAAATCACAAACCTCACTCGTGCCGCCCATGGCGCCTCGGTAAGCGTTCACATTTTGACCCAAGAGGGTGATCTCTTTGACCCCCTGAGTGCTGAGGTGGGCCACCTCGGTCAGCACGTCGTCAAGGGGTCTTGAGATCTCTTCACCTCTTGTATACGGCACCACGCAGTAGCTGCAGTACTTCGAGCAACCCTCCATGATGCTCACGAAAGCGCTTGCGCCTTGGCGCTTGGCAGGCGGCAAGTGATCGAACTTTTCAATTTCTGGAAACGTGATGTCGACTTGAGGCTTTTTCAAACTCGTGCGCTGGTTCAAGAGTTCTGGCAAACGGTGCAGGGTTTGAGGACCAAAGACCACATCGACATAAGGAGCTCGCTCAATGATGGTTGAGCCCTCTTGGGAGGCCACGCAACCGCCCACAGCGATTTTGACGCCTTTGGCCTTCAAGTGGCGCACGCGTCCCAAGTCGGAGAAGACCTTTTCTTGAGCCTTTTCGCGAACGGAGCACGTGTTGAAGACGATGAGATCTGCTTCGTCCATGTTTTGTGTTTGCTCATAGCCCTGGGTGCTGTTGAGCACGTCCACCATTTTGTCCGAGTCGTACTCGTTCATCTGGCAGCCAAAGGTTTTGATGAAGACTTTAGGGGAGGTGTCGCTCATGGTGAAAGGGAGATCCTGCATTGATTTCAAATGAAAGGCTGCGCTCGTGGGTCATGACCCATGAAGAGGGGAGGGACGCTTGGTGGACATGGTGAGTCTAAGGCCCATTGCCCAGTGTTCAGCGCGCAGAGGAAGAATTGTTACACATTGTTGGACACAGGTGTGGATGCCAGAGATAAGTTTGAATTTTCAAAGTAAAAAAAGAGTATGGGGTTACCCAAGAAAGTGCTCAGGAGAAGAAGAGTTGAGGTAGGTGGCGTCTGATGAGGTCTTGACGTGTTGAGGGGCTGCTTGGCGCTCTTTAGAGATGAGTTTGCAAATGAGAGAGGCATCAAAAATAACCTTTTTGCCAAAATTAACCAAATAGGTTAATATCAAGATGTGTAAAAACAAAACCCTCACCGAAAGCGCTCAGTGATCAAAAGTTTGATCACTGCAGGCCAAGTGCGTGCGAGCTTCTCGGCCACCCAGGGCGCTGCGCCAATGGGTGATGTGTATCTCTAACTGGCAGTCATTGACGATGTGTTGATCGTTTCATTCCAGGAGCTTTAAAAATGAAGTGTCCAGCCTGTGGAGCTGCCGAATTGATTTCCGATACTCGGGATATGCCTTACACCTACAAGGGCGCATCCACCACGATCGAGTCGGTGAGCGGAGAGTTTTGTCCTCAGTGCAATGAGGTGGTTCTTGATGTGAGCGAATCGACCCGTGCAAGTGAATTGATGATGCAATTCAATAAAGAAATCAATGCCACGCATGTTGATCCGCAATTTATTGCACAAGTGAGAAAAAAATTGCGCCTAGATCAGCGCGAGGCAGCAGAGATATTCGGTGGCGGAGTCAACGCGTTTTCACGCTATGAAAATGGAAAAACCAAACCACCCCTGGCTTTGGTGAAGTTGCTCAAGGTCTTGAACAAGCATCCCGATTTATTGGTTGAGGTCAAAACCGAGCAGGGATGACACATCGCGTCAAGAGCATTCAATGCACAGATGAGCAATCGAATTGCATTCAATGAAGAGGCACATCGGGTGGTGAGCATAAAAAAACCCCTCTGAACGTCCAGCTCAGAGGGGTATGTCTTGTCCGATCGATGGACGAAGATGAGAGGGTTTAGGGTTTAGGGCTCGGGCCTTTGGGCCACAAACCCTAGTGGACCTCAATTCGCGTAAATTTTCCTGTCGTTCAGAGCTTGAACGGGTCTGGCGTTCAACTTGAAGGGGAATTTGGCCACTTGAGCTTTTGAGATATCGACATTGTTTTTCAAAATAAAGAAGCTCACCCCTTCAGTACAAGGAGGCGTTGTGAGGGAGCCTTCATAGGAGAAGAAAGACATGTCACTTGGAAGCAATGAAGCGGGGTTGATGATCATTTTGGCGGGCACATACTCCTCTCCTTCTTTGGGGGGCAAGTTGGCCCACAAAGATTTGATGGTCGCGTTTTCTTTGCCTTCATTCAAGAGCACGCCCAGAACTGCCAATTTGCCCTCTTTGCTTTTGTGAACAAAGTGAACGGTCATGGCCAAGTTTTTGCCATCAATTTGTTCCTCTGAAGGGCGGTGGAAGTGGAACTGGAGCAACTCATACTGCTCTTTGTTCACGGTCAAAGTGCCTGTGCCGGGTTCGATATTGACTTGAATGGTGTGGCCGTTGTTGAGGATCTTCATGGGACCTTCCTTGTAGTCGGCTTTGACGACTTCTTTGGACTTCTCAAAAGGACCCACGATGTTCAGCGGAGACTGTTTTTTGCCAGCAGCACAGGTTGCAAAATTTTCCCCCCAGTGCTCAGGGCCGTTGTCACCTTCATAGCCCCAATGGACATTGTGGGCGGCTGTTTTGGCGTGTTCATCGGGCTTTTCAAGTTTGCCGGTGCACTCGGCCAAGACTTTGACTTTCTTGCCAGCAGACACCAAGGCGCTTTGTGCCGCACACACGGCTTGCATGCGAGCACCCAGCTCGGCAATGTCCAATGACTTTTGGAAGGCCTCTACGGCTGAGGGGTCTTCAAAACCTTTGGTCAGTTGTCTGACAGTGCCCAGACCCACCAAACGCTCAGCGCTCAAAACCTTTTGAGCCTTGTACAAAGCCTCAACGTCTTGCAACAAGACACCATTGGCAAAGGCTTGCTTGACAACGTCAAACTGCTTGGCCGCTTCTTCCAACTCTTCGCTCTTCTTTTGAACCTCTTCGAGTTGCTCTTTGGTTTTGTCCAGCGTGTCCTTGGTCTCATCGAGCTCAGCAGAGACCTCTTCCATGTCTTGGGAGAGGTGCTTCTTGCCGGAGAAGTTCATGTACGCGAAAGTGCTCGAGGCGACCAATAAGATGACCAGCAAGACTTCAAGTGCGATTCGTAGATATTTTTTCATTGCCAAACTCACAAAAGTTATAAGAGTGATTCCAATCCATTCAGGGGCAGATTATGACAAATGAAGCCCCTGATTGCGTCACGAGAACCCATTCGATCCAAAAAGAAAAGCCAATTCTTCAAAAGAACTCACTTTGCCCAGTTGATCAGTTGGGTGCTTTCGATTAAAAAAAATCGCGTTTATAAAGTCTTCAGTCGATCGGTGGAGGGCACCACGCGGGTCAAGCGAATGCCGTAGCGATCGTTCACCAAGACCACTTCGCCTTGAGCCACCACGGTGTCGTTGACCAATAGATCAAGGGGCTCACCCGCAATTCGGTCAAGTTCCACCACACTGCCTTGTGTCAAACGCATCAAGTCTTTGATCTTGATGTGCGCACGACCGACCTCAATGGCCAAGGTCACGGAGATGTTTTGAAGCACATCGGGGTTGATGTTGTTGGGGTTGGAGAGTTGAAAGTCCTTGGCGTTGGGCAAAGGATCGGCACGGTCAAAGTCGTGTGCGGCCTCAGCGCTGGCCTTCAATTCGCCCTCAGCTTTGGGGGCTTCGGTGTTGTCTGTGTTGTCTGTATCTGCCATGATGTGTCTTCCTAATGATCAAAGTTGACCGGGGATGATTTGTTTCTCGATGCGAACTGCAACCTGAGAGCCTTGGGTCCCCACATTGACGCCAAAGGAGGGAACCCCTTGCGCAATGAATTGAGCCAATTCTGGTTTTTTGAAATAAAGCATATCGCCTTCTTTCATGTTTTGGAGGTGGTGCAAGGTGGTTTTGAGTTGGCCCATGACCACGCGCACATCCAAATGCGCGTCACCCACGGCGATGGCCATCTCTTCGCGCCACTCGCGGTCGGAGTCTTCGTTGCCGTCGCCGGTTTGGACCCGGTTTCTGAGCAACTCCCTGAGGGGCTTGAGCGTGGCATAGGGATAGACCAAGTCCATGAAACCCCTGGCACTGTTGCTGGTCGCATCGGACTCAAAACGGCTGAGAACGATCAAGTCGTTTTCGTCGGCAATTTGTGCGAATTGGGGATTGATCTCTGAGGCGACCCTCTCGCAATCGATCTCCATCACGGGCGCCCAAGCGTCCTTCAAAGACTTGAAGAAGACCTCCAAGATGATGTTGATGATGCGCGTTTCTGTGGCTGTGAAGAGCCTGCCAGGTGGCAAATCACCAACGCCTTTGCCAAAGCCTCCAAAGAAGCTGTCAAGGGAGCTGAAGATCACGGTCGGATCGATGATCACCACCGAGAACCCGCGAAGAGGGTTGATTCGAATGGTGTTCACCGCCAAGGGAGGTTTGATGGTCTTGAGATAGTCACCAAACTTCATGATCTGAACCTTGGAGGGGTTCACGCGAGGTGTGGTTCGGAGGACCTCTAGCAGCCCCAAGCGAAACATGCGAATGAATCGCTCATTGATCATGTCAATGGAGGACACATTCACGCCAAGGCTGCTGTCCTCACTGGCCAAGTCGTGTTTGTGAACACGCACTTCGGTGTTAAAGCCCGTATCGACCTCAATGGAGCCGTCCTCAACCCCTTCAGTAAGGGCTGAGAGTTCTTCAGGGGACAGGAGGTTGGAGCGGTCAGACATCTCTTGGGTCTTTTGTTTTTAAAGTGTAGGGGGTGCCGTCTTTTATTGCATGACAAAGGAGGTGAAGAACACGTCTTCAATACCGCCAAAGTCTTCATAATTCTCAAGCAACTCGTTCATCACGTCTTTCAATTTCGCGGCCAAATCTTTCCTGAAGTCAGGTTTGGCGATGTCCGCCTCGGTGGATTGACGCATCACATCGAGCATGGCTGAGCGAAGTGCGAATTCGTGTTTTTTGACATTGTCAAAAACCCTTGAATCATAATGCGTCATCAGGGCGATTTGAACGACCATCACCTTTTTGGAGCCGGTGATGTTGGTCATCAGCTCTTTTTCCATTTGCATGTAATTTTTCTCAAACCGTGTGGCCTCAGGCGCCTCTTTCTTGATCTTGGAGGGTGCCTCGACTTTGGCCTTGCTGGCTGCTGCTTCCAGCTCTTCGAGCTTGTCCTCAGCTTCTAGTTCAGCTTTCTTTTCATAAAAACCGGAGAAAAAGAGGGTTGCAAAAACGACGCCCACGAGGAGCACGATGGCCAAAACTGCAAAGATGATGATCTTGACAATCGGTTTTTTCTTTTTCGGCTCTTCTGCGCCTTCTTCGGCTTCTGGGGCTGGGGCTGCTGTTGCCATGGTTAACTCCTAAAAAACTTGTGTAGTGGTGTGTTCAAACGATGTGGTGGGTTGCTCTATGCCATCAAGTCCAGCAATGAATCCGGATTTTTGACCCTTATCGAGGCATCGACAACGGGGCTGGAATCTTGAGCAAGGGCACTGGATTGAGCATCGTTTTGAAGCTCAAAGGGGTTTTTTGCATTGTTTTGTTGATCATTTTGTTGGGTCTGTCCACCGTTTTGTTGGTCAACTTGAACATAGGTCTGTTGAAGGCCCAAGTCCTTCAAATTATCTTTGAGTTGTTGACTTGAGTGTTGTAGAAGGTTTTGTGTGAGCGCGTTGTCCGCTTGGAACACTGCAGCCAATTTGCCATCTTTCATCTCCAACTGCACATCCACAGCGCCAAGTGTAGACGGTTTAAGCGCAAATTTCATCTTCCATTGTCCTTGGCTGATTTGTTCATGCATTCTTTTTGACAATTCGGCGGTCAATTGGTCGCTTAATTTTTCATAAGTCTCTGCCATGTTCACCGGTGTTGAGTTGCTGGCAGCTTGTGCATTGGAAGATTGGGAGTCGGACGTGCCAGAGCCTGTGCCCGAACCCCCTGCATTGGCTCCTGAGTCAGCTGCGCCAAGTGGTGCGCTGGAGAGGAGGGATGAGTCGCTTGGGATGTTGGTGCCAAATGCGCTCAAACTGGAGTCCGTTTTGTCCAAGCCCTTCAACTGGTTGAATTCCTTTTGTAATGCAGCGATGGCATGCTCCGAGAGTTGAGAGCCCGTCATGTTGAGAATGGCCAAAGTGCTGGTTGGGTTCGTGTTGGCATTGCCCACGCTGAGCCCTGGCATGTTCACGCCTTTAAGGTTTCCTCCGATGGTCAACTGTACGCTTTGAGGGTCCACGCCCTCACCGCTCAGGAGTTGAGCCAAATTCTCGGCACTGCTCAATGTGCCCGTGCCTGCGAGGCCAGGCGACGCCGTGGCTGCACTCATAGAGGCCGCCAGTGCGCTTTGTGTAGAAAGGCTGGTCACCGCGGCTTGTAGGCTTGGATCAATGGGCATGGCTTGGGTGTTCAAGCCTTGAAGCCCCAGCGTGCTGTTGATGGTGGTGCTGGGCAACTTGGACAAGGGATTGGCTGCTGTGCCCAAGGCGGGGTCTGTTTGGGTCAATACGGAGAGCATCGAAGGCTGGCCTGTTGCTGATGCCAGCATGGAATTCGAGGCACTCGCTTGCGATGAGGCCGCGCTCAATGTGAAGGTGTTGGTGGAGCCCGAGATCATGGTCTGTGCCGCATGGGGGCCAAAAAGACTTGCGACTTGGGCTTCATCAAAGCCCATGGCCCGTGCAAAATCAGCCAGGCTTTTCTCATTGGGTGCAGCGTTGGTGGTGATGATTTGGGTTTGATCGCTCAGCGCCACTGTTTTCAAGTTGGAGGCGTTATCGGCTGCTGATGGATCAATGTTCAGATTGGCGTCCAGTGAATCAACGGCGTTGGGGTCGCTCAATGAAGGTAAGCGCTGGCCGTCCAGGGCTTGCATGGCAAGAGCGAGCTTTTGTTCGGTGGAGCTCTCTGAGCCAGCGGTCTGGGCACTGGCATTTTGATCTGCCTGTGAGGCTTCTTTATTGGCGGGTTTTGAGCTGCTGGGCGAGTCCGATGCATGGGCATCGGCGGCATTCTCGTTGCTTGTGTCTTGCCGGTCAGCGTTTGAGGCATGATCGGAGCGCTTTTGCAGTCGATCGAGCGTGCTGTGAGACGCACTTTGGGCGTGATGGTTTGAGCGGGTGGCATCGTTGCCGTGTTGTCGAGTGGCTCTGGGCGTGTCTGGTGAGCGGACATCGTAGGAGACGCTGCCTTTATGCTGAGACCCTGAGGCCTGGGGCATGTGAAGCTTCAAATCGGCCACGCTGGCATTGGTCTTCAAGTATTCATGGCTGAAGGCCAAGGTGCTTGAATGAGGGTCCAACAAACTGGAGGACAGGGCACTGGTGTTGGAATCTGCGCTTTTGAGGGCGGAGGTGCTCATGGCCGCGCTTGCCTCCAAAGTGGTGGATTGGGCTTGAGCCTGGGCTTGAGCGGACGCGGCTTGTGAAAATGCCGGGTGCATCATTCTTTCAAAATACACAGAAAATTCTTGTCCACTGGGCGCAGCGCTGCTGCTGCTTGTTGCCGCTTTGGCGCCGCCCAGGGCATCGCCAGCAGTGCTGGGCTGGATGGAAGGCAAAGAATTGAAAGAATTAATGCTCATTATGTGTACTTTAATAGTCTTTTTGTAAGATTTTTACCGGCAAAACCTGTTCAGATTTGTTTCGGATTCTTTTGTAAAGCAAAAATCGTGACTGGTTAAAAGTTGCCACTCAAACGGATCGGGTCAGCGCTCACAAAGCCCCCTTGATTCCCCAAAAAACCATGGGATTTTTAAGATCGGAGCTTTTGAAGCCCATCAACTATTCATATATGAAAAAGCGCCTTGTTCTGAATTTGGAGCAGCTTGGGGACAAAGTCATCTTGGCCCAAAGCGTGCTTAAGGTCTCCAAGCCCACAACGCAACAACCGCTTTTTTTTCGAAGTATAGGAAATCAAACAGGGACAAGCATATAGAAAGGCCAAGTTTCTCTTGAATTGGCACATCGATTGCTTTATCTCATGGAAGGTCGAACGAAACGACCTCAAAAAGAGAACTTAAACATTAAAAACTGATTTAAAAATCATCATGACCACCTTAACACTGTCAACCATTCGACAGAATTTGATCAAATTTGACTATTCCGGTCTGGGCATTCCTGCGCTGGTGTTGATGATCATGGGCATGTTGGTTTTGCCTTTGCCACCCCTTTTGTTGGACTTTTTGTTCACGTTCAACATTGTGGCGAGTTTGGTGATCATCATGATTGCCATTGGGACGCGTTCACCGCTTGATTTTTCTTCCTTTCCATCGGTCTTGTTGTTTGCCACCATGCTCAGGTTGGCTTTGAACGTGGCCTCGACCCGTGTGATTTTGGTTCACGGCCATGAGGGGCATGAATCTGCAGGCAAGGTGATTTCTGCTTTCGGCGAGTTCGTGATCAGTGGCAACTATGTGGTGGGATTCATCATCTTCTCAATTTTGATGATCATCAACTTCATCGTGGTGACCAAAGGTGCGGGACGTGTGTCGGAAGTGAATGCGCGTTTTACCTTGGATGCGATGCCTGGTAAACAAATGTCCATTGATGCGGATTTGAACGCAGGCGTGATCGATCAAGAGACCGCTAAAAAGAGGCGTGAAGAATTGAGTCAAGAGTCAGACTTCTTCGGCTCCATGGACGGTGCTTCTAAATTTGTGAGTGGAGACGCGATTGCGGGTCTCTTGATTTTGCTCATCAACGTGATTGGTGGCTTGGCCATTGGTGTGGCGCAGCACAACATGTCTGTGGGCGATGCTGGCAAGCTCTACGTTCTCTTGACCATTGGTGACGGTTTGGTGGCTCAGATTCCTTCGCTCTTGCTTTCTTTGTCCACTGCCATCATTGTGACGCGTGTGACCACAGCGGAGTCAATGACCGAGCAGGCCAAGAGCCAACTCTCCAACCCTTCAGCTCTTTTCATCGCCTCAGGCATTTTGGTGGTGCTGGGTTTGGTGCCTGGCATGCCGCACATGATTTTCGTGGCGCTGGCCTCTGCCACGGCAGGACTGGGTTTGATGGTGATTCGTCAAGAGGTGCAAGTCGAGGCTGAGGTTCAAGCCGCGCAAGATGCACCCAAGGTTCAAGCACCTAAAGAATTGGATTGGGACGATATTGACCAAGTGGACTTGATCGGTTTGGACATTGGCTATGGTCTCATTCCATTGGTCAATCCTGAGATGGGTGGAGAGCTCATGACCCGCGTCAAAGGTGTCCGTAAGAAGCTTTCTGCAGAATTGGGCTTTTTGGTGCAACCCGTCAGAATTCGTGACGACTTGAACATCGATCCCGATTCCTATCGCATTGTTTTGAAAGGTGTCGTTCGCGGCAAAGGAGAGATCAAAGTGGGCCGTGAGTTGGCCATCAACCCAGGCCAGGTCTTTGGTGAACTCAAAGGCATTGAGACTTTGGAGCCCGCATTTGGACTCAAAGCAATTTGGATTGAACCCTCAGATAGAGACCAAGCCAGAGCACTGGGTTACACCGTGGTCGATGCCAGCACGGCCATCTCCACTCACTTGAACAAGGTGCTCAGAGAAAACGCCTCCGATTTGATCAGCCACGATGAGGCTCAACAATTGCTGGACAAACTCGCTGCCAGATCTCCCAAATTGGTTGAAGATTTGGTGCCCGCGAAGATGTCTTTGGGTGTCTTGACCCGAGTTCTTCAGTGCTTGCTGATCGAATCGGTCTCGATCCGTGACATGCGAAGCATTGCCGAGACGCTCACCGAAGTGGCCGGTAAAACCAACGATCCCGATCAATTGGCGGCCATGGTGAGACCTAAATTGGGTCGCATGATCATGCAAAGTTTGGTCGATGAGAAAAACACGCTGTCTGTCATGACCTTAGAGCCCAGCTTTGAGCAACTTTTACACAATGTCTTGGGTCAAACCCAGCCCGGTCAACCGGTGGTGATGGAGCCAGGACTTTCAGAAAACTTATTTGCAGCCCTCAGAGAGGGTGCCAGAACCATGGAAGATGATGGAAATCCTGCCGTGTTGGTGGTCTCTCCCATGATCAGAACCTGGCTCTCCAAAGCCGTCAGGCACCGGGTGAATGATTTGACCGTTCTCTCCTACAGTGAGATCCCAGATGACCAATCGGTCAAAGTGGTTCACACCGTCGATGCGAAGATCAAAGATCAGTGAGCAAAACGTTTTCAAGCCTTTCAGACATTCAATTGACATTTAAATAACGAGATCAGCCATGGAACTCAAAAGAATATTAGCCAAAGATGCACGTCAAGCCAATGAAAAAGCGGTCGCGCTTTACGGACAAGACGTGTTGGTGATCTCCAGTTGCCAAGTCAGAGGTCAAACCGAGTTGATCGTGGCGGTCGATGTGGCCCCCTTGGAGTCCGAGGAGGCGGTCCATGATGCAAGCGGCACCAGCCATTTGCCAGTTGTTCAATTGGGTGTCGATGCGGTCACCAAAGCTCCAAAGGATGCCCCATTGCAAACCAATGGCAAAGCGTTCAAAGACAGCTCGATGCGTTTTGAAGATGTGTTGAGTGAGGAGTTGAATCAAAACACAAGCAGCAAATCCGAAATCGCCAAAACCAGCAACATCACACCAGTCAAGTCCAGTAAAAAAACCAAATCAGACACCAAAGTGAGCGATGACGTGCAAGCGTTTGAGGAAAAGATGCTCGGTCACCGCGGCAAGAAGGCGCAGGCAGTTGCAGCTTCAGAAGGGGATGCGTCATGGTCTAAGCGAAATGACGCGCAGACTTCCAAAGTCGAACACCAAACACTCGCCGACGCCCATGAGCTCTTGAGAGGTCAAGACATTGTGGATTTGGTCAGAGGTGAGCTCGCACAGCTCAGAAAAGAATTCCGAATGACCCAGCAGATGAATTTGTGGCAAATGGGTGCCCCCATTCATCCCGCTTTGGCGCCCCTCAGGCAAGCGCTCCAAGAAGCTCCGATTCCCGCTGCATTGAAAGCGCTGTTGGTCGACTCCATTCAGCAAAAAGAAACGGCTCAGAGCGCTTTGGAAGAAATCAAAAGCCAAATGGTTCACTCCATTGGAGACGCACAAAGAGCGTTACCTGAGAGCGGTATTCACGTGTTTTCAGGTTTTTCCGGTTCGGGTAAATCCATGACCGTGGCGCGTTTGGCTCAACACGCAAGCTCCATTCACGGTGCAGAGCAAGTGGCGGTGATCAGCTACCAAGACATCAAGCCCGGCGCTTGGAACCAAACACAGCTTTTATGTGCTCAATCCGGTGCAGACTGCTTCAGAGCCACCAACGCAGCTGCCTTGCAACTGCTCCTAGAAGAGTTGAGCGGCAGAAGACTCATTTTGATCGACACCTCGGGTGTTCAAATTGCAGACAGGCTCTTGGAAATCCAAGCGGTTTCTCAGCAACTTCAGGCTCAAATGAGCATGCATGCGGTCTTGCCTGCCGACGCTTCTAGCGCCACAATTGCAAAACTGAACCAATTGCCACAAATTTCTTGGACCAGTTTGGTCGTGACCAAATTGGATGAGTCGACACAACCTTGGGCGCTTTTACAATTTTTGATCGAGCAGCCCCTGGGGGTCAGCTTGGCCAGCCGAGGCGAGCGCATGGCCGATTGGAGTGCCAGAATCGATCCGAGTGAGTTTGTGGACGCGGGACTCGCACAATTGAACATGGCCAGTGTGCCCCACGAGGCTGGGACCTCACAGCTTCAATCGGCTGTTCACAGAGCCACACAGAAAATTGCACAATTGGCAAGCGAGAGTGCAATGCAAGGGGGAGCTCAGCAAGTTGCTCAGCAAGCCGTCTTCAGCGATAGACCAACAGCAGGTATCAATTCATGAGCAAGAAACAAACTCAAATCATCGGTGTAGCCAGCGGCAAGGGTGGTGTTGGCAAAACCACATGCTCCATCAACTTGGCCGCAGCCCTCGTCATGCAGGGTCATCAAGTGATGCTCTTTGATGCAGACTTGGGGCTGGCCAATGCACAAATTGCTCTGGGCGCCAGGTCTACTTACAACTTGAGCCATGTGCTCGCGGGCGAGAAAACCTTGGCTGATATTGTCATGACCACCAAGCAAGGCATCAAGTTGATTCCTGGCGCGTCTGGTGTTCAAGAACTCGCAGGCTTGAACCAACTCCAAGCGGCCAGCATTGTGCAGTCCTTCAGCAGTTTGTCAGATGAAATTGACTACTTGATCGTCGATGTGGCCGCTGGCATTTCGCCTTCCGTCTTGGCGTTCCTAGGCGCTTGTCAAAGGCGCTTTATCGTGGTCAAGGACGACCCCTCTTCCATTGCCGACGCTTATGGCACCATCAAAGTGCTCTCCAAAGAGATGAATTTGGATGAAATTTACCTCCTCCCCAATATGGTCAAAAGCCAAGCCGAGGGCTGGAAGTTGTACCAAAGACTCAACGATGTGTGCGTGAAGTTCTTGGGCCTGAATTTGCACTATTTAACGGCCATTGAGAACGACGAATTCGTATTGGCGGCTCTTCGCAAATACCAATCGGTGCTGGATTTTGCCCCTGGATCGGCCGCCACCAGAGATTTCAGACGCTTGGCACAAATTTGTCAAGATTTAAGGCCCATTGATCACGCCTCAGGCGGATTGCAGTTTTTTATGGAGAGGCTGGTCAACCCCAGTCATCAAACACTATGAGAGCACTATCCCCTGTCAAACAGTATCAACAACAAAGCGCACCTGGCGAAGAGCTGGTGATGGCGCATTTGGGGCTCGTCAAACGTGTTGCCATTCATTTGCGGGCTCGTGTTCCGGCCTTCATGGAGTTGGATGAGCTCATTCAAGTGGGCATGATTGGCCTCTTGGAGGCTGCAAGATCCTTTGACTTGAGCAAAGGGGTGGAATTTGAGAACTATGCGCACAGCAGAGTTCGAGGAGCCATGCTCGATGAGGTGAGGCGTTTGTCCTTTTTGCCCCGCTCTGCCGTGGCTTTTAACAAGTCACACAACGAGACGGTGCACACCTTGGCCTCTGAACTGGGTCGTGCACCGACACAACTCGAGATAGCGGAGTTCATGGGCAAAGACATTGAAGAGTTTCACAAAGACCGAGGCAAGGCTTGGCAATTTGAAACCTATTCGATGGAAGTGGTCAATGAAGAGGTGATGAACATTGCCGACACCCGTGACCAGCAACCCGAGGCCATCGTGGAGCATGCCCAAGTGATGGATGCGGTGACCGCTGCGATTGAGGATCTTCCTGAGCGTGAGCAGTTGGTCATGCAGCTCTACTATGTGGAAGAGCTCAATTTGAAAGAAATTGGGGAAGTCTTGGGGGTGAGCGAGTCAAGGGTCAGTCAGATCTTATCGGTCGTGGTCAAAAAGCTCAGAGGCAACTTGAAAGGTGCACTTGAGCCCGTGGCCCTTGAAGAGCGAGGCTAGTGATGAGCAACTTTTACCAAATGTTTTTGGCCTGGGGCATTTTGCTCGTGGTGGTGTTGAGCTTTTATTTGATCGACAAGGTCAACACCATGTACAAATTCTCCGTGCCTGCCGAAATCCCCAAAACCTATTCCGATGGTCTGTTTGGGGAATTGGTCGGCAAAAACTTATGGGATGCGATGAGCGGTTTGCCGGTTCAAGGCATCGATCCCCAACTCGTTGAGAACTTAAAACCCCACTACGAGCCCATTTTGCGTCAACACATTGAGGAGACCTTCATGGAGGGTTTCAGGGACGGTCAAGCGCAAAAAGCAGGCGTGCCACCCAACAACAGGCAAATCCCCACACCTAGAGGATCGGTCGAGTCGTGGTTGCCCCTGCATCATTTGGCCAGCATCTACCAAGCCGGCTCGGAGTTTGCCATTGGAGACCCTCAAGAGCACTTAAGACTGCAGCAAAACTTGGATCAGGTGACTGCCATGCTTTATGCAAGAACCAATTTCGAGCTCAAAGACCCTTACTCTGAAACGCTGTTGAAATTGCCTATTAAGGCGGGTTTGATGCCCGATCCAGAGTTGGCCTCTCAAACGGTGCCAGATCTCTTGAGCTTTGAGAGCACCAATGAGGCGCAAGTCGACTCTGGGTCCCAGGCGTTGCCAGAGGGGCAAAGTGCCAAAATGCAAGAGCTCTCCAATTCTTTGTCCGGCTTTGATGCGTTGGGCGAGCCCCAAGGGGTGTCCAGTGGTTCAGAGGGCGCTGTGGGCACTGTGGGCTCTGCTCAGTCAGCTCTCGATTCAGACCCCATGGGTGCTCAAGCGCCTCAGCTCAACCTGGGACTCAAAGAGCCCCAAGCGGTTTGATGGGTTTGATTGCAAGAGATGGAATTTTTGAGCAAAATGGTTTTTTTTGAGCTTGTTACTCAAGTTACGGTTGCAAGGGACGATTCCAAGAGTGTCAGATCAACACTCAGGAATTAATCATCATGCGAGCAAATTTAAAAGGCATCGAGAGTTATGGAGATGTAAAGCACTCCACAGGCGTAGCAACAGCAAACAACGTTGAGTTGATTCAGATGTTGTTTGATGGCTTGATCGAGAGCTTGAGTACGGCGAAGGGTCATATTCAAAGGGGTTCAATTGCTGACAAATCCAAGAGCATCGCACGTGCGAGCCGAATTGTTTTGGGGCTTCAGGGCGCCTTGGATTTTGAAAAAGGTGGCGACTTGGCCTCCAATTTGAACGAGTTGTATTCTTATGTGACGCGTCGCTTGATTCATGTGAATTTGCACAACGATTTGAAGGCGCTCGAAGAGATTTATGGCTTGATGAGTGAAATTAGGGAAGCATGGGATACTGTGCCCTCTTTGGTGCCACCTGCCAACACAGGTGCGATGAGAATGAATTGAGAAGGACCTCAAAACCTACTGTTTCAGCATAGGGTTTGAGATTTTCTCGAAATTTGATACAGTGGGTTGAGTAAAGCGATGTGCTTTACTGGTCTTTAATTGGAGCACGAAATGGGATTTGCCGGCATTGGATTGTTATTCTTCTTCATCTTCGGGGTGTTTGTACTTCACGGGGGTGACCTAGAGCCAATTATTCACGCAGCACCTTCGGAGCTTGCGACCATTGGAGGTGCGGCGGTGTCGGCCATGTTGATTGGCCAAAGCATGGACACGGTCAAAGGCGCCTTTGCAGGGATGGGCAAGTCACTGAAGGGCCCCAAGTACAAAAAAGAGGATTTCATGGGGGTGATTTTTGTGGTCTCCAAGATCATGAAAACGCTCAAATCTGAGGGTGCTGTGGCACTCGAGGCGCACATTGAGAACCCTGAGTCCTCAGCCATTTTTGCGGAGCATCCCCCATTGCTCGCCGATCACGGGGTGCTCGATCTGATTTGCAACACCATGCGTCTTTTGGTGGTGTCTTCTGGTAACTTAAGCCCCTATGCGGTCGAGGACGTGATGACGGCCTCCATCAAACTCCACCACCACAACGAACTGAAGCCCGCAGCCGCTTTGGCCGGTATGGCCGGTGCGCTCCCGGCGCTTGGAATTGTGGCTTGCGTGCTGGGTGTGGTGAAGACCATGGGCGCGATCGATCAACCTCCTCCAGTGCTGGGTGCCTTGATTGGTTCGGCGCTTGTGGGTACGTTCATGGGGGTGTTCTTGGCTTACGGCTTGGTAGAACCCATGGGCATGCGCTTACAGCAAATCGTCGACGAAGAGGGCGAGATGTACAAAGTGGTGCAACAAATCTTGATTGGGACCATGCATGGTCATCCTGTGCCCTTGGTCATTGAGGCTGCGAGGGTCTGTATCAGTCATCACAATCAGCCCACCTTTGGCGAAATTTTTGACGGCTTAAGAGGCAAGTAATCATGCCTGACGATCAAGCCCCAGAAGCGGGAGCCACCGAGGCACCCGTTGAACCCCCAGCAACTGAAGCGGCAGCGGCGCCTGCAGAAGGCGAGGCGCTCGCGCCGGTCATCGTCATCAAGAAAATCATTGATGAGGGCCACGGTGGCGCTCACGGTGGTGCTTGGAAGATTGCGCTGGCCGACATGATGACCGCCATGATGGCGTTCTTTTTGTTGATGTGGCTCTTGGGAGCATCGAACTCTGATCAACGCAAAAGCATTGCGGACTACTTCAAACCGAGCTCTCACAGCATGGTGCCCTTTGGCTCCTTGGCCGGCTCCAATGGCGTGTTGGGAGGACGCTCCATCATCGATCCCGATGGTTTCCCTTTCACGGCCAAACAAACCGGATTGCTTGAGAGACTGACGCCCAGATCCGAAGGTGGACCCAATCCGGACACCGAGCCTGGCCCTGAGAACGAGAACGACCCTTCCAAAGCGGGTAAAGAAGGTCAAGGCAGTGAGGGCACGGGTAAAAACGGCAAAGCTTCGGCCGATGAGTTGACCGAAGAGGAAAAGAAGGAAATTGCTGCCCAACAAGACGAGAAGAACTTTAAAAAGCTCGAGTCCGAGATCAAGCAAAAACTCTCAGAGAACAAGAAAATTGGTGGCTTGAAAGATCAAGTCTCGATCACCCGTGACAAGCAGGGTCTGAGAATTGAGATCATTGACAAAGCAGACTTTGCAATGTTCCCATCTGGCACGGTCAACATGCAGGGCAAGGCCCAAGCTTTGATGGCTGAGGTGGCAGCTTCTTTGGCGACCATGCCCAATAAGATTGCCATTCGCGGTCACACCGATAGCGTTCCGTTCCAAAACCCAGATATTTCCAACAACTGGGAGTTGTCGGCTCAAAGGGCCGAAGCGACTCGTAAAATGCTGGAAAAGCAAGGCATTCCCGAGTCTCGCTTCAACCGAATTGAAGGTGTGGCCGATACCGACCCCTTCAACTTGAACGACAAGAAAGATCCTCGCAACCGTAGGATGAGCATCACGGTGCTCAACAACGACTAAAAAGATCTCATCAAACCCCCAAAAAAAGACCAAGGCGTCCAGCTGTCATGAACCATGACGGGGACGCCTTTTTCTTTGGGCGAGGCAGGCGAGGCTATCGTATCGATCTCGCTTTATCGCTTCTTGGGGCCAGCGGTTTCAGAGATTCAAATGCTCACGCCGAGCGCAAGTCGTATTTGTTGATTTTCTCAATCAAGGTGGTTCTTTGTAGATTCAAGAGCTTCGCGGTTCTGGAGACATTGCCTTGAGAGCGGGTGAGGGCTTGCTCGATGATGCTTTTCTCGATCTCGGCCAAGCGGTCTTTGAGGGAGATGCCCTCGGGGGGGAGTTGGGGCATGCCTTGGGCCAGCATGATGATGTCTTCGACATCGGTCTCCAAATCGAGCTCCTCTTGGCTCATCTCGGCCAAGACCTCTGGTGGGGGCGTCATGGCGGTGGGCACCAAAGGCAGTGCTGTTGGCGCCAAGCTGGTTTGCAATTGGACCAAGCCTTTGGGCAAGAGGGTGGGGGGGATTTTCTTCAACTCCAGCACCTGTCCCGCATAAAGGGTGCTGAAACGGTCCACCAAATTCGAGAGTTCGCGCACATTGCCCGGCCAGGTGTAGCTTCTCATGGCGTTCAAAAAGTCCGTGCTGAATTTGATGGCGCCATGCTGAACATTGGCAAACTTTTGAGCAAAATGCACGAGCAAGGGTTCAATGTCTTCCACGCGCTCTCTGAGCGGTGGGGTGCTCACGGGCAATACGTTCAACCGGTAATACAAGTCTTCTCTAAAGCGCCCTTCGCTGATTTCGAGCTCAAGGTCTCTATGGGTCGCGGCAATCACCCGCACATCAATGGGGATTTGACGCGTGGAGCCTATGGGGTCGATGGTCCTTTCTTGCAAGACACGAAGGAGTTTGACCTGCATGTCCATGGGCATATCGCCAATTTCATCGAGAAAGAGGGTGCCGCCATGCGCCAACTCAAATCGGCCCAGCCTGTCGGCCACCGCCCCTGTGAAAGAGCCCTTTCGGTGACCAAAGAGTTCGCTCTCCAGGAGCTCTTTGGGAATAGCCCCGCAATTGATAGGGACAAAGTTCGACCCCGCTCTCACCGATTGGTCGTGGAGGGAGCGCGCCAATAACTCTTTACCTGTTCCACTCTCACCGGTGATCAAAATGGTGGAATTGGAGTTGGCGATGGTTGCAAGCAGACTTCTGAGGGACTGTGCAGATGGGCTTTGACCGATGTATTGAGCGCTTGATTTCATAGAGATGACGTTTTACTCAATTGTTCAGGATCCAAGCGTTCAGTGCAAGATATCAAAAGTACTCTTCGCTCGAACACGCCGATGCCTCCAAAGGGTTGCAATGTGTTGAAAATAACATGATTTCAGCTGATTTTAAGATTTAAGTTCAGTATTTTAATGACGATCTTCTTAGACAGGCGCTCTTCTTGGCCTTAAAACCCCATGGATCCGAGCTTCTTGAGGGGTGCGATTGAAGAGAAGAGGGCGGGGACAAGGCTTGCAAATTTGATCAATTTGGCAATTAACAACAGTTCAATCCGCTCACAAGTGCATTCAAGCTCGACTTTTCTACAAAGAACTATAAAGATTACGCTGTTACGGTCGATTCACGAGCTATAGGAAATAAAGTTCAATCGCTTTGTTTTTATAGCTTGAGGTCTTGAAGGTGGCTGGCAACAATTGGCCACTTCTTTTGTAATTTTTGAAATTGAAGGACATTGCCATGAAACGTTTATCTATCGCCTTTGCAGCAGCAGCCATGACACTCATGAGCGCATGCTCGAACACGCAACTCTTCAAATCTGCCGAGGTGCATGCACCTGCGCCCAATCCCAGTGCCACGATGCTGGCCCCCATGGTGGAAAAGCGTGAGAGTTTTGTGGCGACGGGCTATGCGGTCATCAGCATTCAAAATCACAAAAACCCTGCTCAGCAGCGCCTATTGGCCATTCGTGCTTCCAAATTAGATGCCTATCGTGCCTTGACCGAACAAGTGTATGGTCAGCATTTGGACGCCAACACGACCGTGTCCGACATGACGGTGGTCAATGACACCTTCAGAACCAAGGTGGAGGGCGTCATTTACGGTGCTCAATTGGTCAGCATCACACCGGTGAGCGACGACACCTACGAAACAACCCTTTCATTGGACCGTGCGGTGGTACAAGATTTGCGTAATTTGTATTTGCAACAATTGGCCATGCGCACACGTTGATTTCAGATTGAAACAACTGGGCTGCTCCAAATGCGAATTGCAAAACAACAGCCCAGGAAAGCATTCATCATGTTCAGTGTTCAACCCTTTCGTCAAAGCCCGCTTTTGAGCAAGTTCTCCAGCAAGTCATTGAGCAAGCTGTTCGGTGGCAAGTTGAAGAACTTCGGTGGCTTTGTTTTTTGGGTGGATGCTTTGAGCTTTTTGGGTCTTTTGATCGTGTTGACCATGTTGGCCATGGTGGTGAAATTGTCCATTTCCACCTCATGGGCCCAAGGTACGGAGAGCCAAGGCGCGTTTCGGCTTGCGTCTTCGGAAGGTTTGAGTGCCGATCAGCGCTTGCAAGCCGTTCGCGAATCCTTGGTTGAGTTGGCTCTTCAGGGGCCCACACAAGTCAGCAGCACCACTTTCATCGATGAAAGCGGAACTCTAAGGGACAGCGCCTCATTCACGCACGACATGGTGGTGAGAGGGGTTCGAGTCTTGGCCTACGGTCAAGACAGTGGAGAGCCCAAAGCCAAGATCAGTGCAGAGCACCAAGCCAAAGAGGCACAAAGTGTTTGTACGCCTCAAAGCGGTCGAGAAAAAGCATTGACATCCAACATTCAGCATTTGGCGGTTTTGGATGTCGCCATAGATCAGACCATTAAAAACAACGACTTGTATCAAGCCCGAATGATCTCTCGAGCCTTGCAAGAGAGCATGTTGAAGCAGTCAGATCGCTCCAACATCTACAGACTCAATTTAAGAACGATGCCTGTCAGTGCCCAGTCGGCCTATGGTCTGTCGCAGCCAGGTTCAACCCCTGCCTCCTCGCTTCAAGCCAATCAGACGTTCTCATCCGGCATGAATTATTACCAACAAGCCCTTCTTGGGCGTGGGGACCAAAGAGTGACCTGGGCCATTTCCATCAAGCTCGAACCTGCTCAGGATGAAATTTCAGGCGTGGCGGGGATGAAGGTGTCTGCCAAGCTCATCAATAAATTGGATCGACACTTTTCTTTTGAAGATCAACAATACCTTTGGTTTGAGACCAAAAACCGCAATACGCTCACGTCCGTGTTGTCCAATGTGATGAATGCTCAAGTGCAAGCCTTGGCCCATTTGATTCATCAAGCGATGGAAGATCAACTGGTTTGCATACCGCCTCAATTTGAGGTGACCAAATGGAGCGGTCAAGACATGAGCATTGCTGCAGGGTTGATCAATGGATTGCGCCTTGGTGATCAAATGTTGGTAGGAGACCCTGAGGTGATTCCGACCCGCATTTTGGACAAAGGATCCATGAACAAGTTGGTCTTGGCGGAAATCAAGTCGGTGACCCCCTATTCAGCACAATTGAAACAAATCGCAGGTCCTGCCATCAAGGACCCCGAGCATTGGGTGGCCGTGGCGCATCGGCCCCTCAATTGAACTGAAACAGTCGTATATTTGGAGAGAATTATGAAAGCAAGTATCGTTTTGGCTTTGAATGCAATGGCTTTGAGTCTGGTGGTTCATCACGCTGTCGCCCTCGCCCAGCCCTTGGAGTTGGTGACTTTGAACGACAAGGGGGGCTTGTTGCCGCCTGAGGAAAAAAGTGTCAAGGAGGAAACTCCAAAAAGCGCCAATGCCAAAGTGCCTGGCATCGCCAAAAAAGCATCTGCACCCGTCGCTGCTGAAAAAAACAGCGCATCGCTTGTGTCCACGAGCGCATCACGGACCACCTATGTGGTCAAAGCTGGAGACACTTTAGATAAAGTGATTGCGTTGAATTTTGCTGACAGCATTGTGAAGTCGGAAGTTTTGAAAAAAGAATTGATGGCGCTCAATCCTGGAGCCTTCTCCAAGGGAAATCCCAAAGTGCTTTTAACCGGTGTAACTCTGAAGTTGCCCGTCGCAGAGCAGTTGCTGGGCAAGTCAGCTGGCAATATGGGAACCACTTGGTCGGGTGAAAAAGCCAGCTTGACGCTGTCTGGCTACACCAGTTACCCACCCGTCTATGTCAACGCAGAAAACAGCGAAAAGCGTCGCCATTGGGTGCAATACCCCTGATTCAGAAATCTGGGACTGAGGACTTTTGACGCAGGAGACTTCAGTTTTTTAGCTGCCAGGCCATTTCAAAATCAACGGTTCAGCCTAAAATGAAAACGTGCTTTGGGATGAAGGTTCGTTAAAAAACGGAGTCACTGAACCCACTTAGGGCTAGCTCATTGTTCAAATCACCGTTTAAATCTAAATAGGTTGCTCCACTTGTTGCAAGGCCCTGATCTCGTCCTCGGTGTTCCAAGGGTACCTCTGGTGCAAATGGAAGGCAAGCCTGTTTGGGTTGAGAACCGAATAGCTCAGCAATTGGGGCTATCTGATCATCAAATCGTTCAAGCCACAGTGTCTTTGAATGCAGGCAGTGTTCGACTGTGGTTAAAAAATTTCTCATTTGAAATCCCAAACACTTGGGGTTTGAAGCCTGGAGACATGCCCTTTGTTCGCGCCACACAAACCGCACAAGGCTGGAACATACAACTGACGGGCAAACCCCCTCAAAGCCCTGCAGAGGCTTCCATGAACAAGTCTGGAGCTTTGGCTTCTGCATCACTGGTGACACCGCAAAAGTTCAACGCGCAATTGAACTTGATGGGCATACCCAATGCGTCGCCATTTGAGCAAAATTTGGGTTCCAAGTTGGCCATGCTTTTGCAGCAGCAAGTTGATTTTTCGCAAAGTGCACTGCTTTTCAGACCCGATCAGTTGGCATTGATGGCCAATAATCCAGCCCTATCTAAATGGTTGATGGCATTTAAGAAAATGTCATTGAACATGTCACACGTGTCGCCTCAGAGTTTGAAAAAAATGGTGCTCTCTCAAGCCGTGAGCGCTGAGCACTTGATGGCGAACTCAGAGGAAGTGGAGGATTCACCGAGATCCCTGTTGCACAAATTGCTTCAATCCTTGGAGTCCTCAAGCACTGAGGAGCACTTGGGTGTCAAATCGCAGGCCAAAGAGGTCCTTCAAGAATTGGAGGCGGCTCAAGTGCAGTCTGCTCAGGACTGGACACGAGGTGCCTTGTCTTTGAAGGTGGTCATTCCGTTCGCGGATGCGGACCCTGTAGATTTGCATTTCAAAAAACCTGCGCGACAACCTGGAGAGAGCGATACGCCCCTCAGCGTGGACATTCATTCCAAAAGTCGTTTGCTGGGCGAGGTGTGGCTCAATACCACCATCACCCAAGGCCGGCAAGTGGATTTGGTCATGTGGGCGGTGAGACCCGAGGTGGCTGATCTTGCTCAATTGAATGCCAAAGAGCTAGGGTTTGAATTGGCGGATTCGGGTTTACAACTGAGCAGCTTTCAGATCTTCAATGTGCCCAGACCTCAAGAGGTGCTGTTGGAGACTTTGCCCAAGTTGGGTGCCGTGGTGGATGCAAAAGCATAAGTGGATCGAAGCACATGACAAAACCCTTAGAAGCTTTGGCCCTGGAGTATGGCAAGCTCAAAACGCCCAAGGTCACTGCCAAAGGTCAAAACGAATTGGCCAGACGAATCATTGAGGAGGCCAAAAAACAAGGGGTTTATGTAGCAGAGGATCCCCAGCTTTTGGCCCTTTTGAGCAAGCTGGATGTCGGGGAGGAAATTCCTCAAGACATGTTCACAGCGGTAGCTGTGATTTTGTCATGGGTGTATTGGTTAAAGGGCATGAAACCTGGGGATGAAAAAACCCAGCACAAGGGTTGAGCCTCGGATAGTTCCATCGAAATGAACAAAAACGCAGGCACGCATCAAAGTGCAACCACTTAGGGTTGAACCGATGGAGGCCTGGAAGTGGGTTTTTTTTGACCCCAAAAGGCCTGTAAAACGCTTTAGAGCGGCAATACTTTGCCGCTTTTACCAACTGGATACTTTTTTTTCGTCTTATCGAAGCTTCTTCCTATTTCTTGAGGGGTTTGCCTTCAAGAAGCTCGCTTTAGAGCCGATACCTCATGACGATGGCAGTAAACAGTGTTTCAGCTTCAAATTACTATTCTCAGGCGGCTCTCAATACGCCTGTGAGCGTGAGCGTGGCGCTTGCTGCA
>CAIZIT010000097.1 GCA_903933115.1 uncultured Burkholderiales bacterium | reverse complement strand
GTCAACATCGTCGACATGAAGCCTCAAACCCTTGATGGCCACTGCTCGGCCAAGCCTGTGCGGTTTGTGCTTGAGATGCACCAAGGATGGTTTGCCAAGAAGAACATCCAAGCTGGCTTTAAATTGGGCAGCGTGCTTTTTAAACCCCAATAAAAAAGCCGCCGTTCACATGAAGTGAATGGCAGCTTTTATCGATAAAAAGCACTGGGCTTGGATGCTCAAAACCCCAGGCCGATCAGGCCGGGGGCAAAAGCCTCTCCAATGGCTTTTTAGGCAAAATTGGCTTGTACAAAGTCCCAGTTGACCAATTGGTCAAGGTAAGTCTCCACAAACTTGGGACGCAAATTGCGGTAATCGATGTAGTAAGCATGTTCCCAGACATCAACAGTCAACAAAGCTTTGTCGGCTGTGGTCAAAGGTGTACCGGCTGCGCCCATGTTGACAATGTCCAAAGAACCGTCGGCTTTTTTCACCAACCAAGTCCAGCCAGAACCGAAATTGCCAACGGCAGACTTCACAAAAGCTTCCTTGAAAGCGGCAAAGGTACCCCATTTGGCATTGATGGCAGCCAAAAGCGCTCCTGTAGGCTCTCCGCCGCCATTGGGCTTCATGCAATTCCAAAAGAAGGTGTGGTTCCAAATTTGAGCTGCATTGTTGTAGATGCCGCCGCTTGATTTTTTGATGATCTCTTCAAGGGGCAAGCTCTCGAACTCGGTGCCTTTTTGCAAGTTGTTCAAATTGACCACATAAGCGTTGTGGTGCTTGCCATGGTGAAACTCCAAAGTCTCCTTGGAGTAGTGAGGTGCCAAAGAGTCAATGGCGTAGGGCAATGCGGGCAACTGGTGTTCCATGTGTATCCTTCTGATCGTGTTGTAAATGGGTGGAGAGATTGAAAAAAGACGAGTTTAAACGAAAAACAGTTCTCCCCTTTAAAAAACCCTACTTCTCCAAGACCTTCACGCTCACTTGCCCATCGCTCAATCGGGCATGCAGCTCTTGACCAATCTCCAGCCCCGCTTTGCGGGTCACGGGCTTGCCCCGCTCATCGCTCAACCAAGCAAACCCCCTTTGCAGCACCAAAGAGGGGTCCAACAAGTTCAAGCGCAATTGGGCCCTTTGGAGCCTCTCGCTGCTCGCATGAAGTTGGGAGGTTTGTTGCGCTTGGAGCCGCTGCTCGAGTTGCTGGAGCTCTCGAGATGCACGCTCCTTGGCCAGCCCCAAGCTGGGCGCCCACCTTTGAGCCAGCAAGGCGATTTTGGCCTCAGAGCGGTCATGGGCACGCCTCAAACTCGGCAAGAGTTTTTGCTCGAGCATTTGAAGTTTCGAGCGCTCCTTGGACATGTACAAAGAGGGCCGGCCAAGCCTCAACTGGAGGTTGTCAAGGCGCTGCTCCTCAAGATCTAGACGCTTACCAACGCTCCTCGCACAACGCTCCTCCAAGGCTTGAACTTCACCCAACAGTTGACTCGTCGGGGTGGCACACAACTCTGCGGCGGCCGTGGGTGTGGCGGCCCTTAAATCGGCACAAAAGTCCACCATGGTGAAGTCGGTCTCGTGCCCAACACCACTGATCAACGGATAAGGACTTTGAGCCACCACCCTGGCCAAACGCTCATCGTTGAAACACCACAAGTCCTCCATGGAGCCCCCTCCCCGGACCACCAAGATGACATCAATATCTTGCCTGGCATACAAAGACCTCAGGGCCACCGCAATGCTTCTTGGTGCCTCCAGACCTTGAACCAAAGCCGGGGCAATCACAATGGGCACATGAGGCACACGCCTTTGAAGCGCCGTCATCACGTCGTGACAGGCCGCTGCGCCAAGGGACGTCACCACCCCAATGCCCTTTGGGCGAATGGGGATGGGTCTTTTTTTCTCAGCATCGAACAAGCCCTCGGCCAAGAGTCGAGCCTTGATCTTTAAAAATTCCTCAAACAAATTGCCTTGCCCAGCGGTCTGCACCGACTCCACAATCAGCTGCAAATCCCCTCGGCCCGCGTAAACCCCCAAATTGCCCTTGGCGGTGATCAAGTCCCCATCCTTCAAGGGTCGAGCCAACAAAGAGGCCGCTCGCTTGAACATCGCGCAGCGCAACTGCCCACCCGCATCCTTCAAATTGAAGTAACAGTGCCCACTGCTGGCTCTTGCAAAGCTTGAAACCTCGCCCTGGACCTGAACGGGATTGAATTTGGCCTCAAGAACGTCGGCAATCAATATGCATAACTCACCAACCGGCCAAATTCTTGGCGTGTTTCTTGACTCTTCCAACTGATCACGAGTATTCATGCGGTGTTGACCCAGTATCTTATTAACTTTGACAGAACTTAAAGTATCGAAATGTCACCCAGAGCAAAAATGCTCAAAAATCACCATCTTTCGTGATAAGTCTTTGATTTTTAAGCATTTAATTATGCTTAATTTATGAACATTTTGTAGAAAGGCTTATATTTTCTATTCATTTTCGATAAATCCATAAGTTATCCACAAAGTTGTCCACGGTATTTGTGAAGATCCGTGCATGATGGATAATACCCGAGCGAATTGGGCGTGTTGAACGTGATATGAAACGCTCCAACTGCGCAAGCTTACACTTTTTCGGGGGATCTTCTCTTTGCTGTCCATCATTCAAGCGGCCGGTTGGCCCATTTGGCCCTTGCTCCTTTGCTCCGTCTTGTCCCTGGCCATCATCATTGAGAGAGCCGTGAATTTGCAGGGCAATAAGATCGTGCCTTCGGATTTGCTCGACGACGTGCTCGAGCAAATTCAAACCCGCTCTTTGAGCGTCAATGAGATTGAGAATTTGAAAAGCCAGTCCTTTTTGGGGCAATTGATCGTTGAAGGCCTGGCCCTTCAAAATGGTCCCCATGAGCTGCACTTTGAGCGCACTTTGGCCTTTCAGCTCGAGAGCAAAGGCAAAGTCATTGCTGCCCACTTGGAAAAACACCTCTCCACATTGGCCACCCTCGCCTCAGCGGCCCCTCTATTGGGTCTTTTGGGCACGGTCATTGGAATGATCGATATTTTTGCCTCCCAATCGAGCGCGCCAGGTCAGCCCGGAGACCTCGGGCTTGGCATCTCCATGGCGCTCTACAACACGGCCGTGGGGCTAGCTGTGGCCATTCCCTCACTCATTGCTTGGAGGAGTTTTCGCGCCAAGGTTGATGGCTTTGTGGTGCAACTGGAGGTGGCCAGTGAGCGGCTCTTGTTGGCCAGGCTCCAACTCGAAGCGGCACACCTAGACCCCACCCCCAACCCTAATCCACGCCAAGGCGTTGGCCAAGCTGAGAAGAACTTCAAGTGAACCCTCGCAAAGCCGCTCTTTGTCACGCCAAGACCACCAGCGCCAAAAACCATCCATGATCCCTGCCATTTGTCCAACAGCCCTAAGCGCCTGAGATGAAGTTCCAAACCCATAAAACACCAGAGCCCGAGATCAACCTGATCCCCTTCATTGATGTGCTTTTGGTGATTTTGATTTTTCTCATGCTCACCACCAGCTTTAGCAAAAACGCGCAGCTCAACATCAACTTGCCCAAAGCGCAGTCCCAGAGCTCGCCCGGTAAGGGCCAGCAAATCTCCATTCAAATCAATGCCTCGGGCAGGTTCTTTGTGCAAGCTCGCGATGAGGCCAACCCGTCTGGCGTGCGTGACACGCGCACCTCAGAACAAGCGGTCAATGGACCCAATGGACCCAACGGACCCAACGGAACGAACGTAACCAACGGGCTCAATGGCCTGAACGCCCAGGAGCTCGAGGCTGCATTGCTGCAAGCGGCTGCCGGGGTGGAGCAACCCCTGGTCATCATCTCCGCAGATGCTCAAACACCCCACCAATTCGTGATCCAAGCCCTGTCGGCAGCACAAAAAAATCAACTCAACAACATTGCCTTTGCAACAGACGCCCCCCCCCAGATGGGCTCGCCCAAGCATTGATGCTCAAGATCATGCTCCAGCAGATGATCAAGCGCTTCTTCTCGCGCACCATCGCCCCCATCCTTGAGCGCTCCTGGCTCCAAGGCTCGGTGTGGACATGGGTATTGGCTCCCCTTTTGTGGCCCATCTCCAAACTCGTTTGGTTCACCTGGCGATTGAGCCGAGCATCACAAAAGCGCACTCTGCCAAAGAAATTGGCCGTCCCCCTCTTGGTGGTTGGGAATGTGTATGTGGGGGGCGTTGGAAAAACGCCCTTGGTGATTGCTCTGGTTGAGCACTTGCAGCATTTGGGCCTTGCAGTGGGGGTGATCTCCAGGGGCTACACCCCCCATGACCCCAAAGAAGTCCCCTCTGCCCAGGCCATCAGGCCCAAGTTGATCGATGACCAAGATAAAGCCTTTGAGGTGGGAGACGAGCCCATGCTCATCTTCAAACGAACCCGGGCTCCCGTGTGCATTGCGACCAACCGGTTTTTGGCCGCCCAGCATTTGCTCGAACAAAGGCCCGAACTGCAGTTGATCATCAGCGATGATGGACTGCAAAGCAGCCATTTGTCCCCCGATATGACCTTATGTGTCTTTGATGACCGAGGTCTTGGCAATGGGATGACCTTGCCGGCGGGTCCTCTAAGAGAACCCTGGCCCCGAGTCAAAGGCCTGCATCCCAGTCAGTTGGCTCCTTATCAATGGGTCATGAACACCGGCGCAAATCCCAAAATACAGGGCTTCAATGCTCAAAGACGTTTGGCACCTGTGCTCTGTAACGCTCTGGGTGAGCGTGTGACGCTCCAGTCACTTCAAGCCCCAAGCCCCCAAAGCATCTGGGCTTTGGCGGGTGTGGCCAGACCCGATATGTTTTTCAAAATGCTGCAAGAAGCGGGATTGCCCATCCAAAAAACCATTGCCCTTCCAGACCACGCAGGCATGGAGGACTACTTGCAAGCCCTGGCTTTTGACGCCCTGGTGGTCCGTGATGACACAAAGGACAAGCCCATGAACCCAGAGGGTATAGATCGGCTGGTGCTTTGCACCGAAAAGGACGCCGTGAAGTTGTGGACCCTGATGCCTCAAGCCTACGCTGTGGGCTTGGAGCTTGAGCTGCCAGAGGCTTTTCTAAGAGCGCTCGAGGACGCGTTGAAGGCGCTTATGGGCACACACTTGGGATTTTCAAATGCGCAGAATGAGGATATCATCCTCAGATGAATGCTCAAACCCTTGATCCCAAACTCCTCGAACTCTTGGTCTGCCCCGTCACCAAAGGCCCTCTCGAGCTCTCCAGCAACAAAGAAGAATTGATCTCCAAGTCAGCCAAATTGGCCTACCCCATCAAGGACGGCATACCCATCATGCTCGAAGTCCAGGCCCGAACCCTCAGCCCCGAAGAGTGCGAGCGTTGAGTTCGGCAAAACCCATGTCGCAAGTTGCACAGGATTACACCGTCCTCATTCCTGCGCGCCTGTCCTCGAGCCGCTTGCCTGAAAAACCGTTGGCCGACATCGCCGGCCTGCCCATGATCGTGAGGGTGGCCCAAAGGGCTCAACTCTCGAGCGCTTCTCGTGTCGTTGTGGCCACCGATGACGAGCGCATCTACAAAGTCTGCCAAGCCCATTCGGTTGAGGTCTTGATGACGGACAAACACCACCCCTCCGGCAGCGACCGCTTGGCGCAGTGCTGCGAGTTGCTCGGGCTAGAAGGCTCTGAGATTGTGGTGAATGTCCAAGGCGATGAGCCCCTGATTGAACCGTCTTTGATCGATCAAGTGGCCTCCTTGCTGGTGCAGCACCCCCAATGCCCCATGGCCACCGTGGCCCATCCGATTGAGAAAATGGAGGATTTTTTAAACCCCAATGTGGTCAAAGTGGTTTTGGACCGCAACCAGTGGGCCCTTTACTTCTCACGTTCGCCCATTCCCTTTTCCAGGGACAGCTTCAATGGGGCCCAAACCCCTGAGCCCCAAGCATTTCTGAAAAGCATTTCCGCACTGAGGCACATTGGCATCTATGCCTATCAAGCGCAATTCTTAAAGTCCTTTCCCCAACTTTCTGTGAGCCCCCTGGAGGGCATTGAGGCCTTGGAGCAACTGAGGGTGCTCTGGCACGGGCGAGACATTGCGGTCCACGTGACCTCCTTGGCTTGTCACGCGGGTGTCGACACCCCCGAAGATTTAGAAAGAATTCGCCAGTTTTTTCTTACAAATCTATTAAAATGAATTTTGTCGGTGTTTGGTGCTCTCCATTTGAAGAGCCACAAAGAATAAAAATCCCAAGCGCTTGAGCATCGACAGAGACCGGTTCGTGGACCCTCAAAGTCCCGACATTCTCCAAAAATAAATGAAAGACATGAATGAGACTCATACTTCTTGGCCCACCTGGAGCTGGTAAAGGCACGCAAGCAACCTTTATTTGTGAGAAATTTGGCATCCCCCAAATCTCAACGGGCGACATGCTCAGAGCCGCTGTTAAAGCAGGCACGCCCTTGGGGCTCCAAGCCAAAGCCGTCATGGACTCTGGCGCACTGGTGAGCGATGAGATCATCATCGGGTTGGTCAAAGAAAGAATCAAACAAGACGATTGTGCCAATGGCTTTTTGTTCGATGGATTTCCCAGAACTTTGCCCCAAGCCGATGCGATGAAGGCTGCACAGGTCCACTTGGACTATGTGCTTGAAATTGATGTGCCCTTTGATGCCATCATTGAGCGCATGTCTGGCAGGCGTGTGCACGTGGCCAGCGGACGCACGTACCACCTGAGCTTTAACCCTCCCAAAGTGGCCAACTGTGATGACATCACGGGCGAGCCCCTGATCCAAAGGGTCGATGACAAGGAAGAAACCGTTAAAAACCGCCTGGACGTCTACTCCGCACAAACCAAACCCTTGGTGGAGTACTACTCCAAATGGGCCAACAGCACCCCCGATCAAGCTCCTAAATACCGAGCCATCAGCGGCCTGGGCTCTGTCGAAGAAATCAAGCAACGCGCTCTCCAAGCCCTGGGCGCTTGATCCTTTTTGCATCACGTGGGCTCAACCCGCATGATGCAAAACGCTTGACTGCAAGAAGGCTTTCTTTTTTGACGCTTTAGGCTCAAGCGTTGGCAAGCAGCTCAAGCATCAATGCAATTCGGGCCTTACGAGGCTCCAAGGTGCTGAAGTGGAAATGCTCATGCGCCAGCATTGACCCTTTGGCAGCACGCTCCTGACCCCAAGGGACCTGGGAGCACAGCACCACCCTCACCCCCAACGCCATGAGACGCCAAAGACCTGGCTCCAAAACCTTGGGCCATGTCCCACTGCCCAAGCCAGATATGATTAAACCACTCAAACTTTTATCACTATCTAATTGATTTTTATTGGTTTTTACATCAATCAGATGGTCCAAAAAATACCCATTGGTCATGTCAGCGTGACACGTCAACAGCTCCACTTGTGGCCATGTATGAACCCCGATGGAAGCATCAAAAGTCCAAGAAGCCCAGGCCATCGGGTCGTGAAAGGGTTCAAAACGAGGTGCCGGAAGTCCACTTTTAACAATTCTCGCGGGTGCAATCTGCGCCTTGAAGACGTCGCCCTCGAACGAGTGAAAGGCGTTCAAGGATTGCGCACTGAACTTTTGAATCCTCAAGGGATCGTGCACCACGCCATCAAACACCACCCAGACCCCTGAAGTTTGTGCGCTGGCCGCTCGAATGGCCAAATCAACGGCGTCTCGAAAATTATGGGGTCCATCGGCCAACGGATCGTTGTGCGCTCTCATGGCCCCCGTGATCACCACGGGCTTGGTGGCCTTCGCAAAGAGTCGGCTCAAAAGATAAGCCGTCTCAGCCAGGGTATCCGTGCCGTGGGTGATCACCAAAGCGCCAACCTGCGGATCATTGAGATGAAAGAGGCAGCGCTTACACAAAGCGGACCAAACATCACGGTCCATGTCTTTGCTGTCTATTTGGGCCACTTGTTCCGATTTGAGACCCCAATGGAGGCTCTTTAAGAGTTCACCGACTTGTGCTTGCTGAGCAATCTCACCCACTGCGACCTGGGCCGCGTCATAACCCAAAGACGGGTTTTCACCCACATTCAAGCCCGCGATGGTCCCACCGGTGCCCAAAACAACAACATTTTTAGAAAAAGATGAAGACATGGCTTGATTTTTTAAATAAACTGATTAAAAATACAGTTACTGTACAAAAAAACAGATTTTAAGTGCTTTTTAATTCACATCTTCTTGGAGGATTGCATGGACAACACCATCAAATTAACAGATCGTCAGCAAGAGATTTTAGATCTGATTAAGAACAAAATTGCAAACACCGGCTCTCCTCCAACGCGCGCAGAGATTGCTGAGCAACTGGGCTTCAAATCGGCCAATGCTGCCGAAGACCATCTGAAGGCATTGGCAAAAAAAGGGGTGATCGAGTTGCTCAGTGGCACCTCCAGGGGCATTCGCCTCAAATCCTCGACCCTGCAAAACCTTCAGTCATCTCGCTTTGAGCAGCCCTTGCTGCCCCTTGAGAGCTTGGCGCAACTGTGTTTACCCCTCATTGGCCGAGTCGCTGCAGGCTCTCCCATTTTGGCCCAAGAGCACGTGGACCAAACTTACTATGTAGAGCAAAGCTTGTTCAACAAAAAGCCCGACTACTTGCTCAAAGTGCGCGGCATGTCCATGAGAGACGTGGGCATCATGGATGGAGACTTGTTGGCTGTCAAAACCACGAAAGAGGCCAAAAACGGTCAGATCGTGGTTGCGCGCATAGGCGAAGAAGTCACCGTCAAGAGATTCAAAAAAGTCGATGGTTTTATCGAGCTTCATCCAGAGAACCCCGACTTTCAAACCATCATTGTTGAACCCGGTGAACCCTTTGAGATCGAAGGACTGGCAGTGGGTTTGATTCGAAACACCATGTTAATGTAAGGAGTACGCCATGTCCATTGCCCTTTTGAGCCTCTTTCGCTTGTTCACCTCGACCACCGTAGACACGCAAATCACCCGTGTGAGAGATCCTGAGTTTTTGTGTGCTGAGCCAACTCGAGCGAGTGAACTCATTCGACAAACCAGCAATCCAATTGTGATTCCCGCCACACTTGCACGCAAAAAGCCCTTGCGCGTGTCAAGAATCATGGATCATCCGAGCGAACGAGTCTCTAGCGGTCGAATGATCATCTCTGGCACCATGAAGGATGTTTGTGCAGAGTTGGATCGCTTGGCCATGTTGGAAAATAAAACAACTTTTTAAGTCGTTCACAAAAAAACCGTGCAAAATAGGGCTCATCAAATTCAAGCACTGAGTTTGATGAGGCCAGAGTCGCTTAGGGTGGCGTTGCGTATTGACACGACTGACACCCTAACGCTCACAAGGACCTCCTCGCTTGGAGGTTGAGGCTCTGGATTCGCTCAGAGGTTCATGATGCGTCCCCTTCTTTAGGGATTGCTCTTGATGTGGGC
>CAIZIT010000096.1 GCA_903933115.1 uncultured Burkholderiales bacterium | reverse complement strand
CTCGCGAGCACATTTTGTTGGCTCGTCAGGTGGGTGTGCCTTACATCATCGTGTTTTTGAACAAGTGCGACATGGTTGACGATGCTGAGTTGCTCGAGTTGGTTGAGATGGAAGTGCGTGAGTTGCTCTCCAAGTACGATTTCCCTGGTGACGACACACCGATCATCAAGGGTTCAGCCAAGTTGGCCATGGAAGGCGACAAGGGCGAACTCGGCGAAGGCGCGATTTTCAAATTGGCTGAAGCTTTGGATTCTTACATTCCTACGCCTGAGCGTGCCATTGACGGCGCGTTTTTGATGCCAGTGGAGGACGTGTTCTCTATTTCTGGTCGCGGCACAGTGGTCACGGGTCGTATCGAGCGTGGCATTGTGAAGGTGGGTGAGGAGATTGAGATTGTGGGTATCAAGGACACCTTGAAGACCACATGTACAGGCGTTGAGATGTTCAGAAAGTTGCTGGACCAAGGCCAAGCGGGTGACAACGTGGGTATTTTGTTGCGCGGCACGAAGCGTGAAGAGGTGGAGCGCGGCCAAGTGCTGTGTAAGCCTGGTTCGATCAAGCCCCACACCCACTTCACAGCGCAAGTGTACGTGTTGAGCAAGGACGAGGGAGGCCGTCACACGCCCTTCTTCAACAACTACCGTCCCCAGTTTTATTTCCGTACGACGGACGTGACCGGATCGATCGAATTGCCAGAAGGCAAAGAGATGGTGATGCCTGGTGACGACGTGGCGATTACAGTGAAGTTGATCCACCCCATTGCGATGGAAGAGGGATTGCGCTTTGCGATTCGTGAAGGCGGCAAGACCGTCGGCGCGGGTGTTGTTGCCAAAGTCTTGGAGTAAACCATGTCAGCAAAACAAAAAATTAGAATTCGCTTGAAAGCTTTTGATTACAAATTGATTGATCAATCAGCTGCGGAAATCGTGGACACAGCAAAAAGAACAGGCGCTATTGTCAAGGGGCCAGTTCCTTTGCCAACAAGAATGAAGCGCTTTGATATTTTGCGCTCACCCCACGTGAACAAATCTAGCCGTGATCAATTGGAGATCAGAACCCATCAGAGATTGATGGATATTGTTGATCCAACGGATAAAACGGTAGATGCATTGATGAAGTTGGATTTGCCAGCTGGTGTTGATGTAGAAATTAAGTTGCAATAATAAAACACATGGCCCGAATTAAAGTTCGGGCCATGGGTTGGATTGCAATTTATGGAATTATTGATTAGAATAGCAGGCTCTAGTAAAAACTAGAAGTTTATCAACCGTCTCTCACATAAAAAACACAATTGCCAATTGAAGTGATTGTGGTGGGGGTTTTGGAGAAAAAAATGAGTCAAAGTACCCGTTTGGGATTGCTTGGGCGCAAGGTAGGCATGATGCGCCTATTCACTGATGACGGCGATGCAGTGCCAGTCACAGTGGTAGATGTGTCAAACAACCGTGTGTCACAGGTAAAAACCCAGGATAATGATGGTTATGTAGCCTTGCAGGTTACTTTTGGTGAGAGAAAAGCTTCTCGCGTTACCAAGCCCATAGCCGGACATCTGGCAAAAGCTGGCGTTCAAGCCGGTGAAATCATTCAAGAATTCAGAGTTACAGCTGATTTGGCCGCAAAATATGCAGCTGGATCCAATGTGCCTGTGACTGATGTTTTTGCTGTAGGCCAAAAAGTTGATGTGCAGGGCACATCAATCGGTAAAGGCTTCGCGGGAACTATCAAGCGTCACAATTTCAGCTCACAAAGAGCATCCCATGGTAATAGCCGCTCACACAATGTGCCCGGTTCGATTTCTATGGCTCAAGATCCAGGTCGTGTTTTTCCAGGAAAACGCATGTCCGGTCACATGGGCGATGAGACAGTTACTACTCAAAACTTGGACGTGTTTCGAATCGATGAAGCCCGTCAACTGTTGTTGATCAAGGGAGCGATCCCAGGTTCAGCCGGTGGTTTTGTGACTGTTAGACCAGCAATCAAAACAATCAATAAAGGAGCGAACTGATGCAGCTCGAACTCCTAAATGATCAAGGCCAAGCGTCATCTAAGTATGATGCACCTGAGACTGTTTTTGGCAGAGCATACAACGAAGATTTGGTGCACCAAATCGTTGTGGCGTATCAAGCCAATGCAAGACAAGGTACGCGCGCACAAAAAGACAGAGAGCAAGTTAAGCACTCTACCAAAAAGCCATTCAAGCAAAAAGGCACTGGTCGTGCTAGAGCTGGTATGACTTCTTCGCCAATTTGGCGTGGAGGCGGACGTGCATTTCCAAATAGTCCTGAGGAAAATTTCACTCAGAAAATCAACAAAAAAATGTATCGTGCTGGAATGGCTTCCATCTTGTCACAATTGGCAAGAGAAGGTCGTTTGGCAGTCGTCGACACGTTGACTGTTGAAGCTCCAAAAACAAAATTATTGGCTGCGAAATTCAAGGCTATGAACTTGAACTCAGTCTTGGTGATTTCTGATCAGGTTGATGACAACTTGTACCTCGCTTCACGTAATTTGCCCAATGTTTTGGTGGTTGAGCCTCGTTATGCGGATCCACTTTCTTTGGTTCATTACAAGAAAGTTTTGGTGACTAAAGCAGCAATAGATCAACTCAAGGAGATGTTCGCATGAGCGCACAAAAATTTGAAGAAGGTCGATTGATGCAAGTATTGGTCGCTCCTATTATTTCTGAAAAGGCAACAATGGTTGCCGAGAAAAATAATGCAGTCACTTTTAAAGTGCTGCAAGATGCGACAAAACCAGAAATCAAAGCTGCTGTTGAGCTGATGTTCAAAGTAACTGTCAAAGGTATTTCTGTTGTCAATACAAAAGGCAAAACAAAGCGATTTGGTCGCTCGATTGGTCGTAGAGACAACGTGAGAAAAGCTTACGTCACGCTCATGCCCGGTCAAGAACTCAATCTATCTGGGGAGGCTGCTTAATCATGGCCGTAATTAAAATGAAACCAACTTCACCCGGCCAGCGTGCCGTGGTGAAGGTGACAAGAGATCACCTGTACAAGGGTGACGGATATGCTCCATTGTTAGAGCCACAGTTTCAAAAAGCTGGTCGTAACAACAACGGACACATCACAACTCGACACAAAGGTGGCGGTCATAAGCATCACTACCGTGTAGTTGATTTCCGTCGTAACAAGGATGCGATCCCTGCAAAAGTCGAGCGCATTGAATACGACCCCAACCGTACAGCACATATTGCATTGCTTTGCTATGCAGATGGAGAGAGAAGATACATCATTGCGCCAAGAGGATTGGAAGTTGGTGCAACATTGATGAGTGGATCTGAGGCTCCTATCCGTGCGGGTAATACATTGCCTATTCGAAACATTCCTGTCGGTTCAACCATTCACTGTATCGAATTGCAAATCGGCAAGGGTGCGCAAATGGCTCGATCAGCGGGTACTTCTGCAACATTGCTGGCTAGAGAGGGTACTTACGCTCAAGTGCGTTTGCGATCTGGTGAGGTCAGGAAAATTCATATTGAATGCAGAGCCACCATTGGTGAAGTTGCCAACGAAGAGCACAGTTTGCGTCAATTGGGCAAGGCTGGTGTAAAGCGTTGGATGGGTATCAGACCTACAGTTCGCGGCGTTGCGATGAATCCTATCGATCACCCACACGGTGGTGGAGAAGGCCGTACGGGCGAGGGACGTGTTCCAGTGGATCCATGGGGCAATATGACCAAAGGCTACCGCACCCGTAATAACAAACGTACACAAGTGATGATTGTGTCACGTCGTAAAAAGTAAGGGTTAACACATGACACGCTCACTTAAAAAAGGCCCCTTCGTCGACCACCATTTGATGGCTAAAGTTGACAAGGCAGTCGCAATTAAAGACAAAAAACCAATCAAAACATGGTCACGTCGTTCAATGATTCTTCCAGAGTTCATTGGATTGACAATTGCTGTTCACAACGGCAAGCAACATGTTCCCGTTTACATCACAGACCAGATGGTCGGTCATAAACTCGGCGAGTTTGCTTTGACTCGAACATTCAAAGGTCACCCAGCGGACAAGAAAGTCCAAAAGAAATAAGGAGAGACCTATGGAAACACGTGCAGTCCTCCGCGGCGTTAGATTATCAGTAGACAAAGGACGTTTGGTTGCTGACTTGATCCGTGGAAAAAAAGTGGATCAAGCCCTCAACATTTTGACCTTCACACAAAAGAAAGCAGCCGGTATCGTTAAAAAGGTACTTGAGTCTGCTATCGCCAACGCTGAGCACAACGATGGGGCAGACATTGATGAACTCAAAGTCAAAACCATATATGTTGAGCAAGGCGCAACGCTCAAGCGTTTCACCGCAAGAGCCAAGGGTCGTGGAAATCGTATTAGTAAACCCACGTGCCATGTGTACGTGACGGTTGGCAACTGAAAGGCCTAAGAAATGGGACAAAAAATCCATCCAACCGGTTTCCGCTTGTCGGTAAGTCGTAATTGGGCAAGTCGTTGGTACGCAAGCAACCGTGATTTCGCGGGCATGCTTGCTGAAGATATCAAGGTACGCGAGTACTTAAAGGCCAAGCTTAAGAATGCAGCCGTTTCAAGAGTCTTGATCGAGCGTCCTGCAAAGAACGCAAGAATCACTATTTTCTCAGCACGTCCTGGTGTCGTGATTGGTAAAAAAGGTGAAGATATCGAGAGCTTAAAGAAAGAATTGGCTGCACGTTTAGGTGTACCCGTTGCAGTGAACATTGAAGAAGTTAGAAAGCCAGAGATTGACGCTCAGCTCATCGCTGACAGCATCACTCAACAGCTTGAAAAGCGGATCATGTTCAGAAGAG
This sequence comes from uncultured Burkholderiales bacterium, assembly GCA_903933115.1. Lineage (GTDB taxonomy): Bacteria > Pseudomonadota > Gammaproteobacteria > Burkholderiales > Burkholderiaceae_C > Limnohabitans. Next base: position 9,669 of record CAIZIT010000096.1, on the reverse strand, counting down.
CCATGAAGCGTGCGATGCAAAATGCAATGCGCCTTGGTGCTCAAGGTATCAAGATCATGTCTTCTGGTCGTTTGAACGGAATTGAGATTGCACGTACGGAATGGTATCGTGAAGGTCGTGTACCCCTTCATACTCTCAGAGCGGACATTGATTATGGAACATCTGAAGCCAAAACCACTTATGGTGTGATTGGTGTGAAGGTTTGGGTTTATAAGGGCGACCATCTTGGACGCAATGATGCTCCAGCAGCAGTTGAGCCCAAAGCTGAAGAAGAAAGACGTCCACGTGGTCCACGTCGTGATGCGAAACCCAATGGGGATCGTCCAGCAAGGACAGGAACACGTCGTCCTACAGGAACCAATGCCGCACCAGTTGACGGAAGCGATAAACCCGCAGAAGCCACTGATGCCCCTAAAACCACCGTCAAGCGCGTCCGTAAGGTGAGCGCGCCCGCATCCACTGGCACGGCTGCGGACGGCAAAGGAGAATAAGCATGCTGCAACCAGCACGCCGTAAGTATCGTAAAGAACAAAAGGGTCGCAACACTGGAATTGCAACCAGAGGTAACTCTGTTGCATTTGGTGATTTCGGCCTGAAATCTACCGATCGTGGACGATTAACGGCTCGTCAAATTGAATCTGCACGTCGTGCCATTTCTCGTCACGTTAAACGTGGCGGAAGAATTTGGATTCGCGTATTTCCAGATAAGCCCATTTCTCAAAAGCCTGCAGAGGTGCGTATGGGAAATGGTAAAGGTAATCCAGAATACTACGTTGCTGAAATTCAACCTGGTAAGGTTCTCTACGAAATCGTTGGAGTACCTGAAGAGTTGGCAAGGGAAGCCTTTCGTCTGGCAGCCGCCAAGTTGCCTTTGCGCACAACCTTTGTGACCCGTATGTTGGGTCAATAAATAGGAGAGCTAGATGAAAACAGCTGAACTTCGTGAAAAAGACGTTACTGCTCTTGAAGCAGAAGTCAAGGATTTGCAAAAAGCCCATTTTGGAATGCGCATGCAAAAAGCGACTCAAAATTTGAGCAACACTTCGCAACTTCGTCAAACAAGAAGAAGTATTGCACGTGCAAAAACGATTCTTGCTGAAAAGCAAGCAAAACAATAAGGAGATGGCATCATGACAGAAGCTAAAAAATCTCTCAAGCGCACGTTAATTGGCAAAGTAGTGAGCGACAAAAGAGAAAAAACAGTAACCGTATTGATTGAAAGACGTGTTAAGCACGCCTTGTACGGCAAAATTGTTGGAAAATCCAGTAAATATCATGCACATGATGAAAAAGGTGAGTATCACATTGGGGATACCATTGAAATTACTGAGAGCAGACCGATCTCTAAAACCAAAAATTGGGTTGCTACCCGTTTGGTCGAAAAGGCTGAATCGGTATAAAAACCCTTCAGTTTTTCAAGCAATGCTTTAACAGACGGCCCCTTTGTGGGCCGTTTGTTATTATGATGAGTGAATACTGTGAAAGTTTTTTTAACATGAGGAAAAACAAATGATTAAAGTTGGTGACAAATTGCCCGGTTTGAACTTGGCTGAATTCATCGAAGTGGAGACAGAGGGTTGCACTCTAGGCCCCAATCCTGTCAATGTAGAAAAGGCTGTAGCTGGCAAAAAAATAGCCATTTTTGCTGTTCCTGGTGCTTTCACTCCCACATGTTCTGCCAAGCATGTTCCTGGCTATCTTGAGCATTATGAGCAGTTGAAATCAGCAGGTGTGGATGAGATTTGGTGTTTGAGTGTCAATGATCCATTTGTAATGGGTGCATGGTGCAAGGATCAAAAAGCAACTGGAAAAGTGCGCTTTATTGCTGATGGAAGCGCAGATTTTGCGAAGGCTGTCGGTTTGACTTTGGATTTGAATGCGAGAGGACTGGGTCTAAGAAGTAACAGATACTCCATGTTGGTCAAGGATGGAGTCGTCTTGACATTGAACGTTGAGGGACCCGGAGAGTTTGCCGTCAGTGATGCAAAAACGATGCTTGAGCAGGCCAAAACGCACTAAATACATCATCCCCCTTTGAGCCAAGATCCTCTTGGTTCAAGGGCGGTCTTGGTTCAGACCATCATAGAGTGTGCAGAAGCCAAGTTTTGGCTTCTGTCTGCGAGTGGCCAATGGGTGGTATTTCCTCAAATCCAAACCCAAGGTAGAGTTGTCGGATGGCTTCGTGACTTTGTATCGGATCAAAAAGCACGTGGCTGTAATTCTTCTCGCGAGCCAAGTGAAGGAAAGACTCAAGAAGCTGATGTCCAAAACCAAAACCTCGGAATGCAGGTTTGACGAAAAGAAAAACCATCTCACAAGTGTTTTCGTAAATGGTATTTTCATAGGGACGCAGGCCCACGCATCCCATGATGGCGCCATCTATTTTTGACAACAAAATAAAGTGATCCGGTTGCTCAAAAGCACTCAATGACCAATTAGCAGCAATAGGTGGTGCCGCAACGGCATCAAAGCTGACTTGACTTTTTGCGTGATGGCGGGCGAAATCAATCAAGAGGGAGGAGATGATCTCGCGCTGAACGATATTCCGATCTGAATAAAGCTCTATCTCTAAAGTACCCATAGATGCCTCTGTTCAGATGGGTAAAAAATAAAACAAAAGCGAGAGAATCATTAAAAAGATAAAAAGTCCGAGAAGTCGTGACCCAAAGTTGTCTTGGCTGGCTTCACAGTCTTGAAGATCCTCTTTAAAGCCTGTGATCATGGGTGTGACGAGATTTTGTTTAAAAACAAATTTATACAACAGTATGGCAAGAACATGAAGACCGATGAGGATGAGAATCAGAGGTTGACCGATTTCTGAGTGGTAGTAAGTAGCGAATTCAACTTGGCTGGAAGTAAGATAAGTTGTCAACGGGCCGGAGAAAAGCACCTCATCATCACTGCACAGTCCCGTTAATGCTTGGAGTGTAAAGGCCAGCAACATGACCAAAGTCGATAAGCTGCCAAGAGGATTGTGTCCTGGGTAGTTTATGGAGTGGCGTGATTTGTCGCGTAAATGATTCATCACTTTCTTGGGATGCAAAGGAAAGCTGCTGAATCTAGACCAGTAACCCCCAAAAACACCCCAAACCAGACGAAACGACAAGAGAGCAAGAATGCTCAGACCGATCTGTCCATGAAGCTTCATCCAGTCATCCCCTAAGTTAACGGTGATGAACGCACCCATGACCAAAAGAGCCAACGCGATATGAAAAATACGGGTGGGTAAATCCCAAATTTTTGTGGATTTAGACATGAATGGTTTGGCGTGGTTAAAAAGGAACCATTTTAAATGGGCGAATGAAAAGTGTTGTACCAAAAAAGCAGATTTGAGCTACTATAGCAAATATTGGTTATTTGAAGAACAAGGTCGTAGTGGCTTGTTTAAAAAGGCTGTTTATCGTTTATTGAAAGGGAACTTATGAAATCTAAATATGTCATTTATCTATTGAGCCTCATGACTTTAATGATGACATTTTCAGCCTCGGCGCAATTTGCCAAGCCAGAGGATGCCATTAAGTACAGAAAAGCCGTGATGACGGTCATGGGAACACATTTTTCAAGGTTAGGCGCCATGGCACAAGGCAAAGCCCCTTTTGATGCCAAACAAGTCGTGGACAATGAAGCTGTATTTGAGATGACCACCAAATTGGCTTGGCCAGCTTTTCCCGAAGGCTCTGACAAGGGAGAGACCAAAGCGAAAGCTGAGATATGGAAAGATGCAGCAAAATTCAAAGAGGCACAAGACAAGCTTTTGGCAGAGTCGATCAAATTAAATGCTGCGGCAAAGAGTGGAAAACTCGATGATTTAAAAACAGCCACTGCTGCTGTGGGTGGTGCTTGTAAGAATTGCCACGATAATTTCAAAGAAAAATAAATCAACCGGGCACATGATTTTTTGGCAAAGCCAAAATATCAAACTCACGAAGAAATGAAAGCGGGGCACAATTGAACATTGTGTCCCGCTTCTTTTTGTAGAAAGTAGAAAGATTGATGAATCATAATCACCCTGTCAAATTCGCATCTTTACTGCTCGCGATGCTGGTGCTCCTCATTTCATGCTCTGCCTACTTCAATTGGAGAGCTTTTAAATTTTCAGAGGATGAATTGACGTTCATGTTGCCTTGTAAGCCAGATGAAGCGAGCAAAGAAGTTCAAATTGGCGAAGAAAAACAGAACATGACGATGGCTGCGTGCAATGTAGGAGACTTGAACTTCACCATCAGTCGATTAAAACGCCCGAAAAATGTCACCCAAGAAGCGATGTTTGAACTTTGGCAAAAAGCAAGTTGGTACGCCGTGAGTGGACCACAATCACAAGAGACACCGGTAGCTCAAAAAATAGAAATAAAAATCAACAATAAGTCAATTGCAGCCCAAGAATTGACTTTTGAAAAAAACATGAAGGTTCATTGGAGATGGTTTGAGCAAGGGTCATGGACCTATCAATTGGGTATCTATTTTTCAAAGGACAAATACAAAGGGTCATTGAGCCAAGAAACAATCGATATGTTTTTCAACGCCATTGAATAAAAGAGCCGAAAGATGAGCGCACATTATTTGAATTCGCAAAAAATGAGAATGGTGTTCATCACCTTCGCGAGTTGCTATTTTCTCTCCACATTGCTAAGGGCCATTACCGCAACCTTGTCACCCGTTTTGAGCAGTGAGTTTCAATTGAATTCAGCGGATCTGGGCTTGTTGGCGGGAAGTTATTTTTTAGGTTTTGCCATCACGCAATTGCCCATGGGTTTTTGGTTGGATCAATATGGTCCTAAAAAGGTCGAGTTGGGGTTTTTAGGTTTGGCAGTTTTGGGCTGTTGTGCATTTGCGGGAGCAAGTACTTTTGGCGAGCTTTGGGCGGCCAGGGTGCTCACGGGGGTGGGATTGAGCGCATGCTTAATGGCGCCTTTGACGGGGTATCGAAGATGGCTTGATGTCTCACTTCAGATACAGGCCAACTCATGGATGTTGATGACAGGATCCTTGGGCATGCTCAGCTCAACATTGCCGATTGCTTGGATGCTGCCAAGTTTGGGTTGGAGGGCTATATTTGTTGCCCTTGCTCTGTGTTTGCTCTTGGCCATGCTTGCGATAGCGGTGTTTGTGCCCCAATGGAAAAATACCAACAACTCTCTCGCTCAGGTCCCAGAGAAAATATTCCCTGCCGATATGGACAAAATTGTCAACTCAAAGGGCATGAAGAGTTATCAAGCTCTTTTTCTGCATCCACAATTCTTATCCATTGCTCCTTTGGGATTCATTGCATATGGTGGCATGTTGGCTATGCAAACTTTGTGGGCTGGGCCGTGGATGCGAAAAGTCAATGCATACTCTTCCTCTGAAGCTGCACAGGGTTTGTTCTTGATCAATTTAGGCATGTTGATTGCCTTTTGGGCATGGGGATATTTCAATCCAAGGTTCAATCAAATGGGCTGGCCATCACGGCGCATCATCAAGTTCGTTTATCCCTGGAGTTTGATGGTGCAGCTGATATTCATATGCTTGCCCCAATCGACGGGTTCATGGACATGGGTCTTATTCACATTGAGCTGTTCATGCGTAGCACTGTCTCAAGCCGCTGTGGGAGTGGCCTTTCCTGCAGAAATTGCGGGCCGAGCTTTGTCGGCATTCAACTTGGTGATTTTTACAGGCGTATTTGTCTTTCAGTGGAGTTTTGGGGTCTCGATAGACTTTTGGACTCAACTGGGACTGAGCGTGACACAATCTTATCAAGTATCGATGGCAGAATATTGTTGTTGCTGCATCACAGCATATCTCTACTTCGTGTGGCGAAGCGGGCATAATAATGAGCAAACAAAAGGCCAAGCTCATGAATAACCAATTGCTGATCATTGCCCACGCTCCATTGGCTTCGGCTTTGAAAGAGTGTGCCTTGCATGTCTATCCGGATTGCGCAAAAAAGATCATTTCCATCGATGTGCCTCCTCATGAGGCGCCAGAAACCACATTGAAAAGAGCCCAAGAGTTGGCCTTTGCATGTGAAGCAGATGGTTTGTTGGTCATGACGGATGTTTATGGCGCGACACCTTCGAATGTTGCTCAAAAATTGGTCACAGGCACAACAAGTAAGTTGGTTGTGGGCGTCAATTTACCGATGTTGATACGCACAGTCTGTTATTTGGATGAGGGTTTAGAGAGTTTAGTCAACCGTGCATTAACAGGTGGCGTTAAGGGTGTGATGCAACTCACCAGTTCAGCGCCACAGTACCAAACAGAACAAACAAAACAAACAAATGATTCAAAATCTTACAACCATCAGCAATAAGCTCGGGCTTCATGCTCGAGCCTCTGCGAAATTAACGAAATTGGCCGGCAGTTTTCCTTGTGAAGTCTGGATGAGCAAAGGAGAAAGACGGGTCAACGCCAAAAGCATTATGGGTGTGATGATGCTCGCAGCGGGCATTGGCAGTGAGGTCAGCATTGAGTGTGATGGAGAGCATGAAGAACAGGCCATGTCAGCCTTGTTGGCATTGATAGCGGATAAATTTGGAGAGGGCGAATAAGATGACGTTCTCTATTCACGGACTTGCAGTTGCTCGCGGTATCGCTATTGGGCGAGTCGTGCTGGTCGCCTCAAGTCGTGTGGATGTTGCTCACTATTTCATTCAACCCGATCAAGTCAATTCTGAAATCAAGCGTCTTGCCATGGCTCGGGATGCAGTGGTGAAAGAGGTCCAAGGCATACAGCTCAATATGCCTAAAGATGCACCAGCCGAATTGGCCGCGATGCTCGATGTCCATTTGATGCTGCTGCAAGATGAGTTGCTCTCAGATGGAATAAAGCACTGGATTGGCGAGAGGCTTTACAACGCCGAATGGGCATTGACATCCCAGTTGGAAGTCGTTGCGCGCCAATTTGATGAAATGGAAGACCCCTATCTTCGAGAGCGTAAAGCAGATCTAGAGCAGGTGGTGGAGCGAATTTTGCGGCACATGAAAGGTTTGCCCAATACTTTGCCCATTGAGCGCTCTCCAAGGCCAGGCAGTACAAGGCAACAAGATTTGTTGCTAGAGGACAATGTTGACGTTCCATTGGTGTTGGTGGCGCATGACTTATCGCCAGCAGACATGCTTCAATTCAAGCAGAGTGTTTTTGCAGGTTTTGTGACCGATGTGGGTGGTAAAACCTCTCATACAGCCATTGTTGCCAGAAGTTTGGATATACCCGCTGTGGTGGGTGCGAGGGGAGCGAGCCACTGGGTCAAGCAAGATGATTGGGTGATCATCGACGGGGATCAAGGTGTCATGATCGTTGACCCATCGGCTTTCATTTTGGCCGAATACGGTTTTAAGCAAAGACAAGCCTCCCTTGAGAGAGAACGACTCTCGCGTTTGAGACATACGCCTGCGATCAGTTTGGATGGCCAGCGTGTGGAATTGTTGGCCAACATTGAGTTGCCAGAGGATGCTTCCTCGGCGATTGCAGTCGGGGCGGTTGGAGTGGGTTTATTTCGCAGTGAATTTTTATTCATGGGCAGAGATGGCCAACTTCCGGATGAAGAGCAACAATTTGATGCTTATTTAAAAGCGGTTCAAGGCATGAAGGGCTTGCCCGTCACGATAAGAACGGTGGACATTGGTGCAGACAAACCCTTGGATAAAGTCACCGAGCGCGGTGCCAAGGAAGACAATTATCTCAATCCTGCTTTGGGATTAAGGGCCATCCGATGGAGTCTTGCCGATCCGGAGATGTTTTTAACTCAACTCAGAGCAATTTTGCGTGCTGCTGCACATGGACAGGTCCATTTGTTGATTCCGATGCTTGCACACGCGAAGGAGATCAAGCAAACGCTTCAGTTGATTGAACAAGCCCGTCGTGAATTGGATCATAAAGCTTTGGCCTATGGCCCGGTCAAATTGGGTGCCATGATTGAAATTCCGGCCGCAGCCTTGAGCTTGCCATTGTTTTTGAAACATTTTGACTTCTTGTCCATTGGCACGAACGATTTGATCCAATACACATTGGCGATTGATCGTGCAGATGAAACGGTCGCTCATTTGTATGATCCTTTGCATCCTGCTGTCTTAGGTTTGATTGCCAACACGATCAAGGCAGCTCAAGACATGGGTCGTGGCGTGAGTGTTTGTGGAGAGATGGCCGGAGACCCCAGCATGACCAAATTGTTGCTTGGATTGGGCCTGAGAAGCTTTTCGATGCACCCCACACAGATCTTGACCGTCAAGCAAGAAATTCTAAGAACAGATATCAGTAAACTCAAATCTTGGGTTCATGAAGTGATGACCTCAGAGAGTCCAGAAAAACTCGTTCATTAAAGCCCAACCCAAGCCAACTCTGCCACAAAGCTCAGATCTAGAAGATGCCTCGTTTTGCCGCCAACCTATCGCTCATGTATAACGACCTGCCCTTTTTGGAGCGTTTTGAAGCTGCTCGCCAAGATGGTTTTAAACATGTCGAGTGCTTATTTCCTTATGAGCATGAGAGTGATTTGATCGTTCAACAATTGCGCAAAAACGCTCTTGGACAAGTCTTGATCAACACACCACCCGGTGGTGTTGAGGGTTCACAGGTGGGCAAAATGTGGGATTTGGGCATGAGAGGTGTTGCTTGTATGCCTGGCCGAGAGCAAGAGTTTGAACAAGGCTTTATGTTGGCCCTGAGGTATGCGAAAGCTCTGGGCTGTGGACAAATACATGTGATGGCAGGTTGTGTACCCAATGAATACCGTCAGCATGAGGACCAAACGATCAAAAACTCGACCAGCTCAGACCTGGCTCAAACACCGGGTCCTTTGTTGGATACTTATTTGGCGAATTTGTACAAGGCGGGCACTTTGGCTGCTGGAGAGGGCATCCGTGTATTGATAGAGCCGATCAATACAAGGGATATTCCTCATTATTTTCTAAACCGACAATCTCAAGCCCACGACATCGTTCAAACCGTAGGCCTGCCCAACATCCAAGTTCAAATGGATCTTTATCATTGTCAAATTGTTGAGGGCGATTTGATTGAAAAAATAAAGCATTATTTGCCAACTGGACGGGTCGGTCATCTTCAGGTCGCAGGCGTTCCCATGCGGCAAGAGCTCCACATGGGGGAGTTGAATTATCAAGAGGTATTCAGGGTATTGGATGAGGTGTCCGCCTCGACGCAATGGCCTGGATTTGTGGGCTTGGAGTACCGTCCTCGTGAGGGTTCGGTGCTTGGAGGCACTTCGCGTGGATTGACTTGGTTAAAGTCTGCAGTTAACTGGCAGGCGTAAAGAGGAGGCGGACTTCAGCTGAGCGTTAAGGGGCCTTGCTCAGAGACATCAAGGCATACAAAGCGGCAGTTTCTGCTCTGAGTATTCGCGGACCAAGGGACCAGGGCAGAAAGCCTTTTTGCATCAAAGCATCTTCTTCTTTTGGCTCGAGACCCCCTTCAGGACCACTGAGCACTTGGGCGATTTGATCGTCGATCTTGTCGAGCTTGACAGGGCTCAAAATGTTTTCCTGCATATGAGGACTTGCTCGTGTGGACAGCACCCATTGACGAGTTGCAAGAGGCCAGTTGTTGAGTAAATGGTTCAGCGCAATGGGCTCATCAATTTGTGGAATGCGATTTCTTCCCGATTGTTCACATGCGCCTATGGCAATGAGTTGCCAGTGCTGTGTTTTCTTAAGAGCCCTCTCGCCTTGGAGCTTGAG
>CAIZIT010000095.1 GCA_903933115.1 uncultured Burkholderiales bacterium | reverse complement strand
TTCTTTTTGTCCTCGCTTGCGTTCAACTCGGCATCTTTGACCATCTTTTGGATCTCGTCTTCCGACAATCCAGAGTTGGCCTTGATGGTGATCTTGTTTTCTTTGCCTGTGCCTTTGTCTTTTGCACCCACGTGCAAGATGCCATTGGCGTCGATGTCAAATGAAACCTCAATTTGTGGGGTTCCTCTTGCAGAAGGGGGAATACCCTCCAAATTGAATTCACCAAGCATTTTGTTCACATTGGCAATCTCACGCTCGCCTTGATAGACCTTGATGGTCACTGCAGGCTGATTGTCCTCAGCGGTCGAGAAGGTTTGTGCGAATTTGGTGGGGATGGTCGTATTTTTGGTGATCATCTTGGTCATCACACCGCCCAAGGTTTCAATGCCCAATGACAAAGGCGTGACATCCAAGAGGAGCACGTCGGTTCTGTCACCAGAGAGCACTTGACCTTGAATGGCAGCACCCACAGCAACGGCCTCATCGGGATTGACGTCCTTACGGGGCTCTTTGCCAAAGAACTCTTTGACTTTATCTTGTACCTTGGGCATACGGGTCATGCCGCCCACCAAAATCACGTCATCGATTTGATCAACGCTCACGCCAGCATCTTTGATGGCCATGCGGCAAGGGGCAATGGTGCGCTCGATCAACTCGTCCACCAAAGACTCCAACTTTGCACGGTTCAACTTGATGTTCAAGTGTTTGGGGCCAGTGGCGTCGGCGGTGATGTAGGGCAAGTTCACGTCCGTAGAGGCTGATGAGGACAATTCGATCTTTGCTTTTTCAGCCGCTTCCTTCAAGCGCTGGAGGGCCAAAACGTCTTTGCCCAAATCAACGCCTTGTTCTTTTTTGAATTCAGCGATGATGAAGTCAATGATGCGTTGATCAAAGTCCTCTCCACCGAGGAAAGTGTCTCCATTGGTGGAGAGCACTTCAAATTGTTTTTCACCGTCCACGTCTGCAATCTCAATGATGGAGACGTCAAAGGTGCCGCCACCCAAGTCATAGACAGCAATTTTGCGATCGCCTTTTTCTGTTTTATCCAGACCAAAGGCCAGCGCAGCCGCTGTGGGCTCGTTGATGATGCGCTTGACCTCAAGACCCGCAATCCTTCCCGCATCTTTGGTCGCTTGGCGTTGAGCGTCGTTGAAGTAAGCAGGAACCGTGATCACTGCCTCTGTCACCGCTTCGCCAAGATAGTCCTCAGCGGTTTTTTTCATTTTGCGAAGCACCTCTGCACTCACTTGGGGAGGGGCGAGCTTGCTGCCACGCACTTCGACCCAGGCATCGCCGTTGTCGGCTTTGGCGATGGTGTAGGGCATCAAGTTGATGTCTTTTTGAACTTCCTTTTCTTCAAACTTTCGTCCAATCAAACGCTTGACCGCGTAGAGGGTGTTGCGTGGGTTGGTCACCGCTTGGCGCTTGGCCGATGCGCCAACCAAAATCTCGCCATCTTCTTGATAAGCGATGATCGAGGGCGTTGTTCTTGCGCCCTCAGAGTTCTCGATCACTTTGGTGGTATTGCCCTCCATGATCGCCACACATGAATTGGTGGTTCCTAAGTCGATGCCAATGATTTTGCCCATTTTTTTATACTCCGTTTGCCGTTGATTTTGTAGACTCAACGATTGATTTGAAAAAGTGTTGAAGAAGATATGCGGATGAAACGCCAAATATCAAGGCGTTTACGCATTTATTTGTGAATTGATCAAGATGCCGTCACGGTCACCAATGCAGGGCGCAAGATGCGCTCAGAAATCAAATATCCTTTTTGGAGGACCATGACCACGGTGTTGGGTTCTTGCTCGGCAGGCACCACGCTGATGGCTTGGTGGTGATGGGGGTCAAATTTAGTGCCGGCTTGTGGGTCAATGGCAATGACCTTGTTTCTCTCGAGGGCCGTCTTGAGTTGCCTGAGTGTTGCCTCAGCCCCCTCTTTGATTTGCTCAGGCGTGGCTTCCTTGATGAGCAAGCCCGCTTCTAAGCTGTCAAGCACAGGCAGTAAACCTTCGGCGAAAGACTCAATCGCGAATTTTCTGGCCTTGCTGACCTCCTCGTCGGCTCTTTTTCTGGCGTTCATGACCTCTGCTTGGCCTCTTAAAAACTGGTCTTGCAGTTCCGAGACTTTGGCCTGAAGGCTTGCCACTTCGGCCAGTGCTTGCGCCAAAGCCTGGGCCTCGCTCAAAGGCTCGCTAGAGTTGTGTTGGGGGTCTTGAGGTGACGCATCATGAGCGTGCATCTGTGCATTGGGGTCTTGGGGTGTCATGGAATATTGAAAGTGTGAGGTCTTGAGAGACAGGAATCAAAAAATACGTAGAAAACACAATGCTTTATAAATAGTGATCAAAAAGCATTTTTCAAGTGAGAGGAGAGCACTTTTTGTTAAAAAAAGCTAAAAAAACGGATAAAAAGCATGTTTTACAGCAAAAAAACCGACCTCTCGGTCGGTTCTTGCTCAGTCTACTCTCTAAAAGATCAGTGGTTGCCCCAAACCTCTTGAGCAGTTTCAATGACCAAACGAAGTTTGTTTCGCTGGGCTTCAACAGCAATGTTGTTGCCGTGAACGGTGCTCGAGAAGCCGCACTGGGGTGACAAGGCCAGCTGTTCGAGGGGCGCGTATTTTGCAGCCTCTTCAATGCGACGCTTGATGCTGTCTTTGGTCTCCATCTCGCCAAATTTCGTGGTCACCAGTCCCAAAACAACGATCTTGCCTTTAGGTAAGAAGCGAAGGGGTTTGAAGTCACCACTTCGGTCGTCATCGTATTCGAGGAAGTAGGCATCCAAATTCATCTCGGAGAGCAGCGCCTCAGCAACGGGTTCGTAGTTGCCTGCAGCAGCATGGGTGCTCTTGAAGTTGCCACGGCACAAGTGCATGGCCAAGGTCATGCCTTCAGGTTTTAAAGCAACCACTTTGTTCACAAAGGCAGCATAGCGGTGGGGCAACTCGTTGGGATCGTCACCTCGCAATTTGGCCGCTTCACGCATCTTTTCATCACAAAGGTAAGCCAAATTGGTGTCATCCATTTGCACATAGGTGCAACCGGCTTTGGCCAATGCATGCAACTCATCGCCATAAGCTTTGGCCACGTCGTCGTAAAACTGGGGATCGAGCTCGGGGTAAGCTTGCTTGCTGATGGCAGCTCGGCCGCCTCTAAAGTGAAGCATGGTGGGTGAGGGGATGGTGACTTTGGGGGTCATGCCCTTAGCAACGTGTTGCTTGAGAAAGTTAAAGTCGTCCAATTGAATGTTTTTCTGATGGGTGACTTTATCGATGACTTTGATCACTGGGGGAGCCAATTCTTCAGTGCCATCTGCTTTCTTGATGGTCACGGGGATATCGGTTTTGACGCCACCGAGTTGCTCAAGGAAGTCGATGTGGAAGTAAGTTCTTCTGAACTCGCCGTCCGTGATGCTTTTCAAGCCAACGCTTTGCTGGAAATCAATGATTTCCTTGATCGCCTTGTCCTCCACCTCTCTCAAAGCCTCTGGCGTGATCTCGCCCTTGGCTTTTTGAGCGCGGGCTTCCAGGAGGTATGCGGGACGTAAAAAACTGCCCACGTGGTCATAGCGGGCGGGCAAGATTTGATCTAAGGCAAGGGTCATGTCAACTCCAAAAAAAAGTGCTTGGATCTTAAACCATTTCAGCACCCCCATATTTGAAATATTAATGTATACAGAAGACTCGAAAAAATGGGTTTTTTGGTGGTTATTTGAATGAAAATCAATTTTTTGTATACAATCAGTATCCATGCAACCTTCTACATCCAACTTCACCTCCTCCACGCCCACTTTTCCTCTGAACGCTTGGTACGCCTGTGCCTACGACGTTGAAGTGGGGCGCGAAATCTTGGCTCGCACCATCTGTAATCAAAAAATGGTCTTGTACCGAACCCTTGACGGTCAGGTTTGCGCTTTGGCCGATGCTTGTTGGCACCGCTTGTTGCCGCTGTCGATGGGCCGATTGGAGGGCGATGAACTCGTTTGTGGCTACCATGGGCTTCATTACAACGCCAAGGGGCGCTGCACCAGCATGCCCAGCCAAGAGGGCGTGAACCCCTCAGCTTGCGTCAAGTCTTACCCCGTGGTTGAACGCCACCGCCTGATTTGGGTTTGGACAGGCGATCCCGCCTTGGCCGATCCGAGTTTGATTGCCGATTTGCACTGGAATCAGCACCCCGATTGGGCTGCAGATGGAAAATTGATTCACGTCAAATGCGATTACCGCTTGGTGATTGATAACTTGATGGATCTCACCCACGAGACCTATGTTCACGGCTCCTCCATTGGCAACGCAGCCGTTGCGGAAGCCCCCTTTGTGGCCACCCACGGCGACAAGACGGCAACCATTACACGTTGGATGGAAAACATCGAGGCGCCGCCTTTTTGGGCCAATCAACTCTTCCAAGCAAGAGGCTACAAAGGCCCTGTTGATCGTTGGCAAATCATTCGCTTTGAGGCCCCATCGACCGTCACCATCGACGTCGGCGTCGCACCCGCTGGCAGTGGAGCAGTGCCCAATGCGGCCGGCGAGTCAGACCGTAGCCAAGGAGTCAATGGGTATGTCTTGAACACCATGACCCCTGAGACCGATCAGACTTGTCACTATTTTTGGGCCATTGCAAGAAATTACAGTTTGAACGAGCAAAGATTGACGCACCAAATGCGCGAGGGTGTGGCGGGTATTTTCCGCGAAGATGAGTTGATCCTCGAAGCTCAGCAGCAAGCGATCAATGCCAATCCTGGACACCCCTTTTACAACCTCAATATTGATGCCGGTGCCATGTGGGCCAGACGTTTGATCGACAAAATGACCGAGGCAGAGCGCGATAAGCCCTTGGCCGGTTCTCCAAAAAGCTTTGTGTTGAAGCAAGTTGCATAATTTCATTGGCGTTGGGGGCAGCTTTTAGTTTGTCCTGACGCCAGCTTTCAAGCAGAAAGTCTCAAATGGTCAAAGTTCAATCCATGGTGAACAGTTCAAGCCATGCGCCTGAAGTGCAGCCCCAGCTCAATTCAATGTCTCAAGCCATGCGAGCCACCATCCAGCTCAGAGAGATGATCTTGGCGGGAGAGATCTTGGGCGGGACAAGAATTGCAGAAATGAGCTTGGTTGAGCTCTTGGGGGTTTCAAGAACGCCCGTTCGCCAAGCGCTCATGAAACTCGAGCAAGAGGGTTTGCTCGATGAGTTGCCTCTTGGTGGATATGCCGTCAGAACCTTCTCGGAGCTGGAGGCCAGTGAGTCCATTGAGTTGAGAGGCATGCTCGAAGGCTTGATGGTGCGCTTGGCCAGTGAGAGGGGCTATGCGCCTTCCCTCATGAGAGAGGCCAAGCGACTTCTTGCCCAAATTGATGATATTTTGACCTCCAATGTTTTGGACGAGGAAGCTTTCTCCAAATACATCGACTTCAACGCGCGATTTCATGATGTGTTGGTGGACATGGCCGACAGTCCATTTTTAAAAAAAGAGCTCGACCGTATTTATAAATTGCCCTTTGCCTCTCCCTCTGGCTTCGTAGGTGTTCAATCCGATTCTGCTTTTTCAAGAGATTTGTTGGTGGTTGCTCAAGATCATCACCGCCAAGTCCTCCAAGCGATCGAGGCCAAAGAGGGCACTCGAGCAGAGATGATCATGAGGGAGCACTCAAGAATTGCTCAGCGCAACTTGCGCTTGGTGGCCAACAACACCAATCATGAACAAATGCCCGTTGCCAAATTGCTTAAAAAGCGAGTGTGATTCAACAAGTGTATTTTAAAGAGGTCTTGCACAGTTCAAAACCTCGTCAAATATATTGAACTTGAAGGCATGCATCAACTCCATCCCCCCCTGGGGTTGATGGCTTTGATGAGCATTTGAATTCGCTTTTTTCATTCTTTTTTTATCCATTTTCTACCTCTTAATCAAACAACTCGTATGAATACTCCCCAGAATCAATCATTGACTGTACAAGCCAAAATCGTAGGGCTGAAAGATTTGACGCCAACTGTTCGTGAGTTCACGATTGAGGTGGAGCATGCGCAATTTTGGACCCCAGGTAGTCATTTGCCTGTGGCTCTCAATGTCAAGGGCTTTTCCACTTGGAGACATTATTCTTTGACGGGTGAGAGCCATCCCAAGCAGTACCAATTTGCGGTGAAAAAACTCGAGCAAGGTCGTGGAGGATCCTTGGCGCTTTGGGCGCTGGAGGTGGGGGATACCTTACAAGTGGGATCACCTAAAAATCATTTTCCCATCAACACCACCGCAGATTCTTATTTGTTAATAGCAGGCGGTATTGGCATCACTCCCTTTGTCTCCATGCTTCAAGCCCTGAAGGCCCAGAGTCGTTTGAACAAGGCCAGTGCACCAAAGATCAAAATGCTCTTCGGTGCCAAAGAGGCTCAAGAGCTTGCTTACCATGACATTTTGCTCCAGCAGTTGAAACAAGAGGAGCTTGTGGTGAGTCTAGACACCCATGGCGAGAGGTTTGACTTCAAGGCTCAAATATCTCAACTGCCCACGTCCACTTTGGCCTATGTCTGCGGCCCACAAGCCATGTTGAGCGCTGTTAAAGAGGCCTGGCAAGCTTGCAACAGACCCTTAGAGAACTTGCACTTTGAGACGTTTGGTACCAGTGGCGCAAAAGCCAACGAGGCTTTTAAGCTGAAGGTGCCAAGACATGATTTGGAGATTGAAGTCAAGCACGACGAGAGCCTCTTGGAGGTCTTGGAGAGAAATGGGGTGCAAACACTCTACGATTGTCAGCGGGGTGAGTGTGGACTTTGCGCCATGGACGTTTTAAGTGTGGAGGGTGAGATCGATCACCGAGATGTATTTTTGACCGAACACGAAAAAACCGATAATCGAAAGATTTGCGTCTGTGTGTCTAGAGTTTGTGGGACAATTATTCTAGACAGTGCCTATCGAGGCGATCAAATTTTTGCGAACTAATCATCAAGGACTATCCATGCAAAAAAGAACACTTCTCAATGGTTTAACGCTCAGCACGCTCTTGGCGATGGGTGGCCTATCACACGCGGCTGAGCCTTTTAAAATTGGGATGATTCTCCCCATGACGGGACCTTTTGCCTCCACAGGTATTCAAATTGTGGCAGCTGCAAAGTTGTACATGGCTCAAAACGGCGACACGGTAGCGGGTCGAAAAATCGAACTGATCGTCAAAGACGATACCTCCGCACCCGATGTGACCAAAAGATTGGCTCAGGAGTTGGTGGTCAATGAAAAAGTCAGTGTTTTGGCTGGATTTGGTTTGACCCCTTTGGCTTTGGCTGCAGCGCCGATTGCCACACAGGCCAAAACGCCTGAAATTGTCATGGCGGCAGCAACTTCTAGCATCACCCAAGCTTCACCTTATATCGTGAGAACCAGCTTCACCCTGCCTCAGGCTGCTGTGGCGATGGGGGACTGGGCTGCTAAAAATGGCATCAAAAAGGTGGTCACTTTGGTGAGTGACTTTGCACCCGGCATTGATGCAGAAAAATACTTCAAAGATCGCATGCTTTTCAATGGAGGTCAAGTTCTAGAGACCATCCGCGTGCCCATGAGAAACCCTGACTTTGCACCCTTTTTACAAAAGGTGAGAGATCTCAAGCCCGACGCTTTGTATGTGTTTGTGCCCTCAGGTGCTGGCACCGCGTTGATGAAGCAGTTCACTGAAAGAGGTCTCGACAAAGCGGGTATCAAACTGATCGGGACGGGAGATGTGACGGATGACGATTTGCTCAACTCCATTGGGGATGTGGCCTTGGGTGCCGTCACCACACACCACTATTCCGCTTCGCACAAATCCGCTTTGAATCAAAAATTTGTTGCTGCGTTTGAAAAAGCCAACAACAATTTAAGACCCAACTTTATGGCCGTTGGTGGTTACGATGGCATGCGAGTCATTTATGAAGCGCTCAAGGCCACCAAGGGCAACTCCAATGGAGACCAGTTGCTTGCCGCCATGAAGGGGCAAATTTTTGAGAGCCCTCGTGGACCAATGTTCATTGACGCACAAACTCGTGATGTGGTTCATAACATCTACATCAGAAAAGTTGAAAAGGTCAACGGCCAGCTCTACAACATGGAGTTCGATGCCATCAAGGACGTTAAAGATCCTGGTAAAAACAACTGAGATAAAATTACACATATCCCCATGTCTGTTGAGCGCTGAGCAATCCCTCGGGCTCATGGACATGGCATCCTTGCCATTGAAGTAGAGGACTCTTCACCTTTCTTTGGAGCGCTTTTACGCATCATGTTGACCCTTTTGTTTGATGGCATTGCTTACGGCATGCTTTTATTTGTACTGGCGGTTGGACTGTCCATCACCCTCGGGTTGATGAACTTTATCAACTTGGCTCATGGCGCATTTGCCATGCTTGGTGGCTATGCGATGGTCATCTTGTTCAAGCATTTTGAGATTCCTTTTCTCCTTTCTTTACCGCTCGTTTTTGTCGCTGTGGCTGCAGTGGGAGCGCTGCTTGAGAGGGTGTTGTATAGGCAGTTGTATCAACGCAACCATCTCGACCAGGTCTTGTTCTCCATTGGGTTGGCTTTCATGTCCGTTGCGGCGATGGATTACTTGATGGGTTCATCACAACAAAACTTGGTCTTGCCTGAGTGGTTGCAAGGCCGGGGAGAGATCGGTGAGGGGGTCTGGAATCTTGGTTTTGGTTACTACCGTCTCTTCATTGTCGTCGTGTGTGCGTGCTTGACCGTTGTGCTGCAATTGATTCTTTCTAAAACCCGTTTTGGCTCACAACTTCGCGCCTCAGTGGATGACCCGACTGTTGCAGCTGGCTTGGGCATTGCTGTGAACAAGGTGTTTCTTTTGACCTTTGCCGTGGGCTCGGGTCTGGCTGGGCTTGGAGGCGCTTTGGGTGCTGAGATTCTCTCAATTGAGCCATTGTTTCCCTTGAAATATATGATTTACTTTTTGATCGTTGTCGCCGTTGGGGGCACGTCTTCCATCACGGGGCCACTCTTGGCCGCGGTTTTTTTAGGTGTAGCCGACGTCATGGGTAAATACTACATCCCCAAGCTTGGGGGTTTCGTGGTCTATGTGTTGATGATTGTGATCTTGCTTTGGCGACCCCAGGGCTTGTTCTCTAGAGGAGGCAAGTCATGAGCAGCGCTTGGACCGTATCTGATGTTTTGTCTCATCACAAGATGAAGTGGTGGGAGTATGCTGGAGTTTTGCTGGCATTGTCGTGCCCTTGGTTGTTCTCCTCGCATGCCATGATGGTCAATGAGATTGCCATCACCGCACTCTTTGCCGTCGCACTCGATTTGATTTTGGGTTTTTCAGGCATCGTCTCCTTGGGTCATGCCGCCTTTTTTGGTTGGGGTGCGTACAGTGCAGGACTTTTTGCCAAACACATCAACAACGATCCCTTGGTGGGGTTGCTTTTTTCGGTGGTGTCTTCTGGCTTACTGGGCTTGCTGTGCAGCTTTACCGTTTTGAGAGGGAGTGATTTGACCCGCTTGATGGTGACGCTTGGTGTCTCATTGATTGGTTTTGAGTTGGCCAACCGCTTGAGTGATTTGACGGGCGGTGCCGATGGACTCCAAGGTGTGTTGATGGGGCCCCTTCTCGGTACCTATGAGTTTGATTTGAGTGGACAAGTGGCCAGTATTTACTCTGTATTCGTGGTGCTGTTGGTGATGGTCTTTCTCAGGCGTTTGGTGCACTCGCCATTCGGTGCATCTTTGATGGCCATTAGAGACAATCGACTACGAGCCATGGCCATTGGGCTTTCCGTCTCCAAGCGTTTGATCGTGGTCTACTGCATTTCAGCGGCCGTGGCTGGATTGGCGGGTGCGTTGTTGGCCCAAACAACAGGCTTTGCCTCATTGGATGTTTTCTCCTTCGAGAGGTCAGCCGATGTGATGCTGATGTTGGTGATTGGCGGTGTGGGTTGGCTTTATGGTGGCGTCATAGGTGCCATCGTCTTCAAGTTGATCCAAGATCAACTCTCCTCTTTGACACCGCAGTACTGGATGTTTTGGATCGGACTGCTGTTGGTGGTCTTGGTCTTGGTGGGTCGAGATAGACTGCTGAGTCCATTCAAGGGGCTTCAATCATGAGTGAACACATCAACGACAGGGCCAGCTCTCAAGCTGTTTTGAGTGCCAGGGCACTTTGTAAAAACTTTGGCGGCATCATGGCCACTCAGAGTGTGGATCTGGATATTTTCTCCGGAGATCGTCATGCTTTGATCGGCCCCAATGGTGCTGGCAAGACCACCTTGATCAACCTCTTGACGGGTGTGCTCACCCCAAGCTCCGGAAAAATTGAGTTGTTGGGTCAAGACATCTCCAATTTGGCGCCGCATTTGCGCGTTCAACGAGGTTTGGTCAGGACCTTCCAAATCAATCAACTTTTCTTGAGCATGACCCCCTTTGAGACCTTGACCTTTGTCGTGACCAACCGCCAAGGTCTCAGCTCACAGTGGTGGTCCCGGTTGGGCCAAAATAAAGCAGTTCTCGAGCGCGTGCAGCAGCTCTTGGAGCAATTTCATCTGGCTGATGTGTCCCATCAAGCTTCAAGGCATTTGAGTTACGGCAAGCAGCGGTTGCTCGAAATCGCCATCGCCTTGGCTTGCGAGCCCAAAGTGCTGCTCTTGGATGAGCCTGTGGCTGGCGTGCCCGCTGGAGAAAGAGATGAGTTGCTGGCAACGGTGGATCAATTGCCCTCAGATGTCTCCATCTTGCTCATCGAGCACGATATGGATTTGGTCTTTAGTTTTGCAAAACAAATGACCGTGCTGGTCAATGGCGGTGTGTTGTGCACGGGTGAGCCCCATCTGATTGCCAAAGATGAGCGTGTGAAAGAAGTGTATTTAGGCCATGGTGCCGTGCGTGGAGTCCCACATGAGTGAACTTTTAGAGGTCACTGGTCTGACGGCCGGTTATGCAGAGGCGGTCATCATCTCTGATGTCAATTTCGTGATCAAAGAAGGACAGACCTTGGCACTCTTGGGTCGCAATGGCGTGGGTAAAACAACGCTCATCAACACCTTGATTGGTGTCACCCAAAGGCACTCGGGACAGATCAAGTTAAGTGGACAAAGCATTGAGCAGTGGACGCCCTATGAAAGAGTAAGAAATGTACCTCAAGGCGGCATAGGCTGGGTGCCCCAAGAGCGTAATATCTTCAAGTCCTTGACGGTGCATGAGAATTTAACGGCTGTTGAGCGCTCTGTTGAGGGCCAACACGCTTGGACTACAAATCGCGTGTATCAACTCTTTCCACGATTGGCCGAGCGCAAAGGCAATTTAGGCAATCAACTCTCAGGCGGCGAGCAGCAAATGTTGGCTGTTGCCAGGGCTTTGATGGTCAATCCCAGAGTACTCCTCCTGGATGAGCCCCTAGAGGGTTTGGCGCCCATTATTGTTGAGGAGTTGCTCTTGGCCTTGAAGACCCTCACTCGAAGTGAAGGCATCTCAGCAATCATTGTTGAGCAGCATCCACAGATGATACTTGCCATCTCCGACCAAGCTTTGGTCCTCGAGAGAGGGCAAGTGGTTCTTCAAGAAGCTGCTCAAGTTCTCTTGGATCACCCTGAGCGACTGGAACAGTTGCTCGGCGTACAATAAATCAGCCCTCTTGTGAGGGCATGATCTCAACCCCTTAATGTCGTTTGAAAGTCCATCATGAGCAGCGAGTTCAAAGTCAAATTCTTAAAAGGCCTCCAAGTTCTTGCATTCTTGGTGACTGGTGTGATGGTGTCATCTCAGGCTCAAACCCAGCCGAATGCTTCAGGTGCTAATTTCCCGACCAAGCCCATCAAAATTGTGGTCCCCTTTGGCGCTGGAGGCGTTGCGGATTTGACCGCTCGCATCATCGCTCAAAAAATGTCTGAAGGTTTGGGTCAGCCCGTCGTGGTTGACAACCGTCCAGGTGCCGGTGGAGTGGTGGCGGCGGATGTGGTGGCCAAATCAGAGCCCGATGGACACACCCTCTTTTTGATTTCTAACGGCACCGCTGTGAGCGCTACGCTGATGAGGTCTTTGCCTTTTGATCCTGTCAATGACTTTGTCAACGTGGGTCTTTTGGCAACCTTTGATATCGCTATTTTGAGTGCAACTGACTCCAAGTTCAATACCTTGTCCGATGTGATCCAGTACTCAAAAAACAAACCCGGTGCATTGAACATTGGAAGCATCAACATTGGGAGCACGCAAAATTTGACAGCCGAGCTTTTCAAGTCAAGCACCTCCATGGATGCGCAAGTGGTACCTTTTAACGGAACCCCCGCTTTGATGACCGCTCTCAAGGGCAATCAAGTCGATGTGGCCGTGGAAATCCTTGGTCCCGTGATTCCTCAGATCAAGGCCAAAAACTTCAAAGTCTTGGCGCTCACTGGTGAGCAACGCAACTCGAGTTTGCCTGAGGTGCCCACGGCCAAAGAATTGGGCTATAAAAATTTAATCGCATCTTCTTGGAACGGTCTGGCCGCTCCTGCCAAAACGCCAAAAGCCGTCGTGGAAAGACTCAACAAAGAGATCAACGCCGCATTGCGTGATCCACAGACTGAGAAGAAATTCCAAGAACTCAACATCACCCCGAAACTCTCGACCCCGGCACAAGCTCAGGAATGGTACTTGTCAGAGATTAAAATTTGGGGCAGGGTTATAGAAAAAGCGGCGATTGCAAAACAATAATTCAAATAAAAACTCAAACAAAAGGGACAGATTCAAAATGGAAGACTTTTCAAAGTGGCGCATTGGCGTGATTGGTTTTGGAGAGGTGGGTAAGACTTTCGCTCGCGGATGGAAAGATCAGGTCAACTCAGATCATGGCATGAAAGTTTGGGATTTGAAATTGTCAGCTGACTTTGAGGATCCAAAAACGCATCAAGCTGCGCTCTTGAGCGCCAAAGAGATGGGGGTGATTCATGCCGCAAATTGCGCTCAATTGGTTCATGGTGTGAATTTGATTGTTTCATGTGTGACGGCCTCCAACACCTTGGCTGTGGCCAAAGAGGTGAGTGAGACCATTCAGCCAGGTCAGTTTTTCATTGATTTGAATTCCGCATCCCCTGGTACCAAGCAAGCCTGTGCTGCGTTGATCGATGCAAAAGGTGCGCATTACGTCGAGGCGGGTGTGATGACTTCTGTGCCTCCTTATGGCATCAAGGTGCCGATGCTGTTGGGGGGTGCCAAAGCGCAATTTTTAGCAGGTGTCATTCAATCTTATGGTGGTGATGCGAAAGCCGTTTCTGAGAAATTAGGCGTCGCCAGTGCGATCAAGATGTGCCGAAGCATCATGATCAAGGGGCTTGAATCCTTGGTGATCGAGAGCTACACGACGGCAAGGCATTACGGGGTAGAGGAGGCCATGCTTGCGACCTTAAAAGAGACCATGCCTGGTATCGATTGGGTTGAGCAAGGGGCTTACCTTTTTAGCCGTGTGGTCCAACACGGCAAAAGGCGGGCAGAGGAGATGCGCGAATCAGCTGTCACTGTTGCTGAGACCGGAGCGACGCCCTTTATGGCCAAAGCCATTGCAGAAAAACAAGATTGGGTTGCACAGTTGGCTTCGCAAGGTGTGTTCACAAACACCCATGCACAGTCGCCTTGGCAAGAATATGCGGATGCTTTGATTGCTCATTTAGATCAAAAAGCATCTTAAGGCACAAAAGCTTAAGCTTCCCAGGTGACTCGCGTTCACAAGACCCGAGTGACGACCCAATTGAGCCGTTCATGGCTTCATGCTGCCTGCTTGAGTCCCGTGGAGCAAAGCCTGGGTGATGACTTTTTGTGTAATGTCAAGTGCAACCCTTTGTGTTCCTGTGCTGGGCCTTTTGGAGGACCAAACCAGTCTCAACTGAGAAAGCAGTTGAGAGCGTTGAATGGCATGGGTTGTGAACACATGAGGGTCAGGAAATTCATTCAAGGTGTAGGTCGGTAACACCGCAAACCCAAGCCCTTCTTTGACCAACTCCAAAATGGCATTGATCCCATCGATCTCCAAGGTGATTTGGGGGCGAACATTGAGCTTTTGCATTTCGATCTCAATCAGTAAACGAAAGGCGTTGGGTCTGCTGGGCAAAATCAATGGCAGTTCGCTCAAGTCTTTCAAGGCAATGCTGGGTTTTAAAAGCGTTTGAAACTTTTTGTTGATCCTTTTCTTGCTGGCAATCAAGATCAATGCATCCTCATGCAATAGCGTCATCTCTAAATCTTGCGAAGGTGCGGGGTTGTACAAAACCGCCATGTCGATGCGTCCGGCTCTGAGGCTTTCATACATGAGCGCTGAAAAACCCTCTGTGAGAGAGAGCTTGGCTTGGGGAAGTGCATTTTTAAAAGCCAGGGTCAAAGGTACAGTGATGAGTTTGGATAAGCTGGGGGGCAGGCCAATGGAGATGGGGCCAGCCAATGCGCCAGCGGTGCCACTCAATTCCTCTTTGGCCAAGGCCACTTGGTGCAAGATGCCCCTTGCATGCTCGAGCATCAATAAGCCCGACTCCGTGGGTGTGACGCCGCGTCCATTTCTGATCAAAAGGCTTTGATGAAGTTCAACCTCCAATTGCCTGATTTGTCGGCTCAACATGGGTTGCGCGACCCCCATGGCTGTGGCGGCCTTGGTAAAACTTCCCAACTCGGCCACTCTCACAAAGGCCTCGATTTGTTTCAAGTCCATGTTTACTCACTTGCGTGTAGGGATTTCTCCCAAAATGCTCTAGTCACAATTGATATATTCTAATCCCTGTTATGCATTATTGATATATCAGATAGTGGTCTGATTGCTGTTTTTTGATGGCGCACAATCTCGTTTTAATGCTGCTTTATCTCTAAAATCCTAGGGTTAGTGTGGAGTACCTAGATACAGGTTTTGACGACTGCTTCAAGTCATGAGTTGACCTCAGCGCATGGTCATCAAAATTTTGACCGTTTCTTGGGATTGTGATGTGCGTTTGCACATTGTGAAGCGGTTGTTTGTGTAAAAGTTTTTTTAACTGCAAGGTCCCATGGGATTCTTGTGGCAATGGATTACATTTTTTTCTTGAAGGATTTAGACAATGAGTATGACCAAGCCCTTGATCATTGACGTTCATGGACACTACACCACAGCGCCCAAAGCACTGGAGGAGTGGAGAAATAAACAAATCGCTGGTATCAAAGATCCGGCCATGATGCCCAAAGTATCAGATCTGAAGATCAGTGACGATGAGTTGCGTGAGACGATTGAGACGAACCAATTGAAGCTCATGAAAGCACGTGGCAGTGACATCACCATTTTCAGCCCCCGCGCTAGCTTCATGGCTCATCACATCGGTGACTTTCAGGTTTCATCGACTTGGGCTGCTATTTGTAATGAGTTGTGCTACCGGGTTTCGCAATTGTTTCCGGATCATTTCATGGGTGCAGCCATGTTGCCTCAGTCTCCTGGAGTCGATCCCAAAACATCCATTGCTGAAATCGATAAATGCGTGAAAGAGTATGGCTTTGTTGGCATTAACTTGAACCCCGATCCTTCAGGTGGACACTGGACTTCACCCCCTTTGTCTGACAAGCACTGGTATCCCATTTATGAAAAAATGGTGGAGCACGATATTCCTGCCATGGTTCACGTCTCAACAAGCTGCAACTCATGTTTCCATACAACAGGCGCTCATTACTTGAACGCTGATACGACTGCTTTCATGCAGTGCTTGACTTCTGATTTGTTCAAAGACTTCCCAACACTTCGCTTTTTGATTCCTCATGGTGGTGGAGCTGTGCCCTACCATTGGGGGCGTTTCAGAGGATTGGCACAAGAGTTGAAAAAACCACTTTTGTCAGAACATTTGATGAACAACATTTATTTTGACACCTGTGTTTATCATCAACCAGGCATCGATCTTTTGACCAAGGTCATTCCTGTCAAGAACATTTTGTTCGCCAGTGAAATGATTGGTGCAGTTCGCGGTATCGACCCAGAGACAGGTCACTATTTTGATGACACCAAGCGCTACATCGAGTCCACCCCTCACCTCAATAGCGAAGAGCGCTACATGGTCTATGAGGGCAACGCAAGAAAAGTGTTCCCCAAAATGGACGCTGCCCTTAAGGCCAAAAATCTTTGATTCAAAGCTTCACTGAATAAAAATTTTAAAGGAACAGATCATGTCTATGAACACTTTGGGCTGCGTCAAACGCAGCATCACCCGAGCAGACGCTGCACAGGTTGCGCGTTTGGAGCGTTTTGGCGTTGCCACAGTTCACGAAGCCATGGGTCGAGTGGGGTTGATGCAACCCTACATGCGACCCATTTATTCTGGAGCCCGAGTGGCTGGAACAGCGGTAACTGTCTTGGTTCATCCTGGGGACAACTGGATGCTGCACGTTGCAGCCGAGCAAATTCAGCCAGGCGATATGGTTGTCGTCGCATTGAGTGCCGATAACTGTGATGGTTTCTTTGGTGATTTACTGGCCACGTCCTTTAAAGCCAGAGGCGCCAAGGGCTTGATCATCGATGCGGGCGTAAGAGACGTTAAAGAACTCACCGAAATGGGCTTCCCAGTTTGGAGTAAAGGCATCAGTGCCAAGGGCACCATCAAGGCCACATTGGGTTCGGTGAACTTTCCAGTGATTTGTGCTGGTGCTTTGGTCAATCCAGGTGATGTGGTTTTGGCCGATGACGATGGCGTGGTGGTGGTGCCAGCGAACATCGCCAAGGAGGCCGCAGATGCAGCCCAGGCACGTGAAGACAACGAAGGCGCTAAGAGAGAAAAATTGGCCGCTGGAGTTTTGGGTCTCGATATGTACAAAATGCGAGAGCCTTTGGAAAAAGCGGGCTTGAAGTACATCGATTGAATACGCTGCTGAGCCTTGCTCAGCAGCATTTCCAATATGTACTCATCGCGGGCTGACCTTCCTCAAAGATCAATGATCAATTCAAAATCACCTTACCCAACAAGGAACTGCTTTGTTCAAGCCCTATCGGGTGGATCCAAGCACTTTTTGGCGTGGATCGCGTTTTGTTGTTTGGTCCTATCGGGTCCTTTCTATGCATTTGCGCAGTCCTCGCCTTCTGTTCATGAAGGGGGACTGATCAGCGGTAAACCCATCAAGATCGTGGTGGGTTACTCTGCTGGGGGAGCCGTCGATATCGTCGCTCGAGCTCTTTCCAAAAGCTTGGCTGCTCAAACAGGGATGACATTCATTGTCGAGAACAAGCCCGGAGCAGGGACCAACATTGCAGTGAAGTCCGTCATTTCAGCCGAGCCCGACGGACACACTTTGATGCTTGCAGCGAATGCATTGGCTGCCAATATGTCTTTGTATCAGCCTGCACCGTTTGATGCCGAAAAAGATTTGGCAGTGGTTGCCTTGGTGGGTCAAATTCCTGTTGTGATTGCAGTTCAATCGAATTCCAACTTGAAAAATATTTCCAATTTGCTGGGAAAAGCCAAAGCCGATCCTGGTCTCTTGTCTTATGCGAGTCCTGGCAATGGTTCAACTCCGCACTTGGCGATGGAGATTTTTGCTCGAGCGGCTTCGATTGAATTGACACATATCCCCTACAAGGGCGGGGCTCAGGCTGTGACCGACGTCTTGGGTGGTCAAGTGCCGCTCTTGGCGATGAATGCACTGGAAGTCTTGCCGCACACCAACAGCGGCAAACTCAGGGTTTTGGCTGTTTTGAGTGCCAAAAGATCTCCCATGTTTGCTGATGCATTGACACTTTCTGAACAGGGCTTTCCAGGCTTTGAAGCCTCTGTTTGGTATGGGCTTGTTGCTCCGAGTGCTACACCCAAAACGATATTGACGCACTTGCATTTGGAAGTTCAAAAAGCATTGGCAAGCGCAGAGGTGAGAGAAAAAATGGGCTCTGTGGGGGGCGAGGTGAGTCCCGCTTCAAGAGAACAATTCGCAGAGTTGCTTCATTCAGAGCGCGTACGCTACGACAAGCTCATTCGGCAAGCACACATTAAACCTGATTAATTAAACAACTGACTGAAAAAAGGGAAATCAAAATGACTGACTTTACGAAAACACCTGGCTGGTTAGACTGGTTCCAAGGCCCATCCAAGCCCAAATTCAAACTTCCCGCGGGTGCCATTGATGCACATTGCCACGTGTTTGGGCCTTCTGATGTTTTTCCTTATTCACCCGAGAGAAAATACACGCCTTGCGACGCCAGCAAGGAGCAATTGTTCGCGCTCAGAGATCATTTGGGATTTGATAAAAACATCATCGTTCAAGCCACATGTCACGGTGCGGACAATAGAGCATTGGTGGATGCGTTGACGCACTCCAATGGAAAAGCCCGTGGCGTGGCCACGGTCAAGAGAGATGTGAGCGATGAGGAGATTCAAAGACTGCACGATGCAGGTGTTAGAGGCGTGAGATTTAACTTCGTCAAGCGGTTGGTGGACTTCACACCAAAGGACGAATTGATGGAGATTGCGGGTCGTATCGCAAAATGGGGCTGGCATGTGGTGATTTATTTTGAAGCCGTTGATTTGCCTGAATTGTGGGACTTCTTCACAGCGTTGCCTACTACGGTGGTGGTCGACCACATGGGTCGTCCAGATGTCACCAAGCCCGTTGATGGACCAGAGTTTGAGTTGTTTCTCAAGTTCATGCGTGAGCATAAAAATGTCTGGAGCAAGGTCACTTGCCCCGAGCGTTTGACGGTGACAGGGCCTGCGGCCTTGAATGGCGAGACCAGTGCTTACAAAGATGTGGTGCCCTTTGCCAAGAAATTGGTCGACACCTTCCCTGATCGCGTGATTTGGGGAACCGATTGGCCACATCCCAACTTGAAAGACCACATGCCCGATGACGGTTTGCTCGTTGACTTTATTCCCTTGATTGCCACTACGCCAGCACTTCAGCAAGCATTATTGGTTGATAATCCTAGAAAACTTTACTGGTCCGAGGAGGCCTGAAATGGCACTTGAAAAACCCTATCTCGATGTCCCTGGGACAACTATTTTTGATGCCGAACAGTCCAGAAAAGGCTACTGGCTCAATCAGTTTTGCATGACCCTCATGAAGTCCGAGAACAGAGAGCGGTTCAAGGCCGATGAGCGAGCCTATTTGAATGAATGGGCCATGACCGAGGAGCAAAAACAGGCTGTTTTAGACCGAGACTTGAATCGCTGTATTTCATTGGGTGGAAACATTTACTTTTTGGCCAAAATTGGTGCGACCGATGGAAAGAGTTTTCAGCAAATGGCCGGCAGCATGACCGGTATGACCGAAGAGGAATACCGCAACATGATGATTGCTGGTGGACGCTCAGCGAATGGCAACCGTTATGTGGGAGAGGATGGTGACGCCCAAGCTCATCGCCAACCCCAAGGTCAACATCACCAAAAAGGGAGCGTTTGAGATGGCCAAAATTTCTGCAAGTGTATACACCTCACATGTACCAGCCATTGGTGCAGCCCTCGACTTGGGTAAGTCGGATGAGCCTTATTGGCAACCCCTTTTCAAAGGTTATGAGTTCTCCAAACAATGGATGAAGGAGAACAAGCCCGATGTCATTTTCTTGGTCTACAACGACCATGCAACGGCATTCAGTTTGGAGATGATTCCCACCTTTGCCATTGGGTGTGCAGCCGAGTTCAAGCCAGCAGATGAGGGCTGGGGTCCAAGGCCTGTTCCCATGGTCAAAGGTCATCCAGAGTTGGCAGCGCACATTGCTCACTCCGTCATTCAGCAAGATTTTGACCTGACCATCGTCAATAAAATGGATGTTGATCATGGCTTGACGGTGCCTATGTCTTTGATGTGCGGGGAAGTGGATGCATGGCCTTGTCCTGTTATCCCCTTTGCGGTCAATGTGGTGCAATATCCAGTTCCAAGTGGTAAGCGTTGCTTTGAGTTGGGAAAAGCCATTGGCCGTGCCGTGAAAAGTTTCGAGCAGCCCTTGAACGTTCAAATTTGGGGTACAGGTGGCATGAGTCATCAGCTCCAAGGACCCAGGGCAGGTTTGATCAATAAAGAATTTGACAACAGATTCCTGGATCTCTTGATCAACGATCCCAGCAGTGCTGCCGCCATTGATCACATGGAATACGTTCGCGAGGCGGGCAGCGAAGGCATTGAGCTCGTGATGTGGTTGATCGCAAGAGGAGCCATGTCTGATGTTGTCGGAGGACCTGCACCCGATTTGGTCCACCGTTTCTACCATGTGCCAGCCTCCAACACGGCTGTCGGTCATGCAATTCTTAAGAACAATTGAGCCCCTATTTTTTCAAAATCTCTTAAAGAGGAACTTTCTATGAAAACGATTAAAGTCGCACTCGCCGGTGCCGGTGCATTTGGCAACAAGCACTTGGATGGCATTAAAAAAATTGATGGCGTTGAGGTCATCTCGTTGGTTGGCCGTACTTTGGACAAAACCCAAGAGATTGCCAACCAATACGGAATCCCTCACGTCACCACAGATTTGGCAGAAAGCTTGGCCATTGCAGATGTCGATGCTGTGATTTTGTGTACGCCCACTCAAATGCATGCACAGCAAACGATTCAATGCCTTCAAGCCGGTAAGCACGTGGAAGTCGAGATCCCCATGGCAGACCGTTTAGACGATGCCAAGGCCATTGTTGCTCTGCAAAAATCTACGGGATTGGTTGCTATGGCCGGTCACACCAGACGCTACAACCCCAGCCATCAGTGGATCAATAAGAAAATCAAAGCAGGTGAGTTCAACATTCAACAAATGGATGTTCAAACCTATTTCTTTAGACGAACCAACATGAATGCTTTGGGTCAACCAAGAAGCTGGACGGATCACTTGTTGTGGCATCATGCTGCTCATACCGTTGATTTGTTTGCTTACCAATGTGGAAGCCCCATTGTTAAAGCCAATGCGATTCAAGGTCCTATTCACTCTGCTCTTGGGATTTCAATGGACATGAGTGTTCAGCTGAAGGCGGCCAATGGTGCCATTTGTACCTTGTCTTTGTCCTTCAACAATGATGGTCCTTTGGGCACCTGGTTCAGATACATTGGAGACACAGGAACTTATCTTGCGAAGTACGACGACTTGTACAACGGCAAGGAAGAGCAAATTGATGTCTCTAAAGTGGATGTGAGCATGAACGGTATTGAGATTCAAGACCGTGAATTCTTTGCTGCCATCAGAGAAGGTCGTCAGCCCAACTCCAGCGTTGAAAATGTATTGGCCTGCTACCAAGTCTTACACGACTTAGAGCAACAAATGCACAATTGATTGATTATTAAAGAGTAAGCCCCAAATGTCTAAACGCTCAATCGGTCCCTTTGAAGTTCATCCCATTGGATTGGGGTGCATGAACCTGAGTCATGCTTACGGTCAACCTCCTACGCCTGAGGACGCCGCTAAAGTGGTCCACCGAGCACTTGACCTTGGGGTGAATCTTTTTGATACAGCTGCACTTTATGGATTTGGTTCCAATGAGACTTTGTTGGGACCACTTTTGAAGTCTCACCGCTCAGAAATCACTTTGTGCTCTAAAGGCGGAATGGCTGGCGTGCAGTTTCCCGATGGACTAAAGCGTGTCATTGATGGCAGACCTGAAGCGATCAAGAAAAACTGTGAAGACAGTTTGACTCGATTGAAGACGGATGTGATCGATCTCTACTACCTGCATCGTTGGGATAAAAAAGTGCCCATTGAGGACAGTGTTGGGGCGCTTTCCGATTTGATCAAGGAAGGTAAAGTGAGAGCCATTGGTTTGAGTGAGGTCTCCTCGGCCACCATTAAAAAAGCTCATCAAGTACACCCCATTTCAGCTGTTCAAACGGAATACTCTCTTTGGAGTAGGAATCCTGAAATTGCCGTTCTAAAGACCTGTGAAGAATTGAACATCGCGTTCGTGGCTTTCAGTCCCGTTGCGAGAGGTTTTTTGTGTGCAATTGGTTTGGATGTGACCCAATTGGATCCCAAAGATATTCGCCGAGCGATGCCAAGGTTTGAATTGGAGAACTTTAAGAAAAATCAGGCATTGCTGCCCGGTTATTTAAAGATTGCTCAAGAGGTGGGTTGCTCTCCTGCACAGTTGGCATTGTCATGGCTTTTAACCAAGGAGCCTAAGCTGATCGCCATACCAGGAACGCAAAATGTTGAGCATTTGAGTGACAATTGGGGCGCTGTGGACTTACGTTTGAGCGATCAAGTGATGCTGGCTTTGGATGAGTTGATCAATCAAAAGACTGTATCTGGAAGCCGCTATAACGCTCAAAATTCTGTAGAAGTCGATACAGAAGATTTCGTCAGCTAAAAATACGCTATTAAGTCTTGCGGATGTGTCAATGTGATTGACGCATCAATGGGTCTGTTGGGACTCAAGGTTTGAATTTCGTGCCATCAGGTTAGAGCTTTCACATTGGTCGATGCCCAATATCCAATAGATCAAGCAAAAACTGAAGGCCGAAGAGACCAAGGCAGCCAGACCGATATAAAAAGCCCAAGCTCCCGTGATCCCTGTAACGGACATGGAGATCAATAAACTTGCGGTGAGAATTCTCAAAACGCGATCTGCTTCAGATAGGTTGGTTTTCATCATACATCCCCCCAAAAAACAAGAAGTTTTTTATGCACTTTCTTCATTTGAAGGCTGATGGCTGAATTTGTCTGCTCGGAAAAACCCTGATGTTTGCTTTTTAAACTTGGGTTGCTTTAATCATGGATGTACAGATTAAGGGTTTATCACTGCGTCCATGGCTTGGGGAAAATTAAAGGTGGTAATAGTGGGTCATAATTGCTTGAGCCATCATATTTTTAACGGTAAATAAAATGTCTGAATTCAAATTTAATGTGACCCTCAAAGGCTCTGTTGCCTATATTGACCTCAGTCGTCCCAACGAAGGAAACGCTTTAACTCGTGCCATGATGTTTCAATTGGCCAATGTTTTGCGGACAACGGGTCAAAATCCATCAATTAACTTGTTGGTCATTGAGGGTTCGGGTGATTTCTTTTGTAAGGGGCGTGATGGAAAAGGTGAGTCGCGCTCTGGTATGACGCCTTATGAAATCAGAGTTCAAATGATGGGCGCAGTGTTGGATGTATATAAAGCCATCACCGATGTGCCTGTGCCTGTTATTGCTAGGGTTCATGCCGATGCTGTGGGTTTTGGAAGCGCAATGGCAGTTGCTTGTGATCTGACACTCGCTTCTTCCCATGTGAAATTCTCTTTTCCAGAAATTGAACATGATATTCCTCCAACCATGGCAATGTGTGCGGCTTTAGGCAAAATTCCAGCTAAAGCGTTGTCTTACCTGATCTACTCTGCTGAAGCAGTAGACGCAATGGAGGCGCGACAATTGGGTATTGCGAGTAAAGTTTATCCTCAGGAAACTTTTGACAATGATGTGGCTGTTTTCATTGAAAAACTATCTGGTAAACCTAGGTTGGTACTAGAGACGATTAAAAAATATCAAGAAAAAGCCACTCACGCATCTCCTGACATGGCATTGGAATATGCAGGAACATTGTTGGCCTTGGTCAGATCTTAGTTGTATCGTCAGTCAAAATGAATGAATTCGCTTGATGCCGATCTGAGATGCTTTGATTGATTGGTATTTTTAGCTGATAGATGATTCTTCATCGATGGCAAATTAAAAAAGGGCAGGAACGGAAATCGTTCCTGCCCAATCTATAGGTAAACCAGCGATGGGATCGCTGGTTTTTATCTTTGCTCTTACAGAGTATCGATAAAACTTCTCAGCTTATCGCTCCTGCTGGGATGCTTGAGCTTTCTGAGCGCCTTGGCTTCTATTTGACGGATACGTTCCCGAGTCACATCAAACTGTTTGCCCACTTCCTCCAAAGTGTGATCGGTGCTCATTTCAATGCCGAATCTCATTCTCAAGACTTTCGCTTCGCGAGGCGTGAGGCCATCTAAGATGTCTTTGACCACATCTCTTAAGCCCGCTTGCATCGCCGCTTCAATAGGCGCCGTGTTGGCCGAGTCTTCAATGAAGTCACCTAAATGGGAGTCGTCATCGTCTCCGATGGGCGTTTCCATGGAGATGGGCTCCTTGGCGATCTTCATGATTTTCCTGATCTTGTCTTCAGGAATTTCCATCTTCTCAGCCAATATGCTTGCATCAGGTTCGAAGCCAAACTCTTGTAAGTGTTGGCGACTGATCCTGTTCATTTTGTTGATGGTCTCAATCATATGAACAGGGATACGAATGGTTCGGGCTTGATCGGCAATGGAGCGGGTAATGGCTTGTCGGATCCACCATGTCGCATAAGTAGAGAACTTATAGCCTCGACGGTACTCGAACTTATCAACCGCTTTCATCAGACCGATATTTCCTTCTTGGATCAAATCCAAGAATTGAAGTCCACGGTTGGTGTACTTCTTGGCAATAGAGATCACCAGCCGTAAGTTGGCCTCAATCATCTCCTTTTTGGCGTTTCTGGAAGCGGCCTCTCCCTCATTCATGCGCTTGTTGATATCTTTCAGCTCGGCCAAAGGTACAACAACCTTGGCTTGAAGGTCAATCAAATTTTGTTGCAACTCTTGAATGGGAGGAATGTTCCTGCTCATGGTCGCAGACCAATTTTTTCCAGACGCTGCTTGCTTTTCAACCCAAGATAGGTTCAATAAATTAGGGGGGAAGTCTTTGATGAAGACTTCTTGTGGCATGCCGCATTTGTCCACAATGATTCTTCTGAGTTGACGCTCTTTTTTGCGAACGTCTTCAACCTGTGCGCGCACCATTTCGCACAATTTTTCAATGGTTTTGGCCGTAAAGCGAATGGTCATGAGCTCATGGCTCAAGGCCTTTTGTGCCTTTTGATAGGCTGCGGTGCCATAACCTTCTTTGTCGTAAATTTGATGGATGGTATTGAACAAGTTGGCAATCAAGTCAAAGCGTCCCAGTGCCTCTTTCTTGAGCTCTTCGAGTTTTTTCGTGAGTGCTTTAGAGCCTCCTTTGCCGTCATCATCATCGGCTTCGTCAAACTCATCGAAGTCCTCTTCAGCCACGTAGTCATCTGCCTCATCGGTGTTGCTGAATCCATCTACAACACTAGAGATCACGACTTTGCCTTCTCGGATTTCTTCAGCCATGCGAAGAATCTCAGCAATCGTGGCCGGTGATGCGGAGATCGCCTCCATCATCGCCATCAAGCCGCCTTCAATTCGCTTGGCGATTTCAATCTCGCCTTCACGCGTCAGCAACTCAACCGTGCCCATCTCCCTCATGTACATTCTGACTGGATCCGTGGTACGGCCAAATTCGCTGTCAACGGTTGACAAGGCGGCTTCGGCTTCTTCTTCCGCCTCTTCCTCTGTTGCTGGTGCGACACCCGTGTTGTTGATCAACAGGGTTTCAGCATCTGGAGTTTGCTCGTAGACAGCGATGGCCATGTCATTGAGCATGGTGATCACGACCTCCATGGTCTCGGCGTCGACCAACTTGTCGGGCAAATGGTCAGAGATTTCACCGTGGGTGAGGTAACCCCTGGTTTTACCCAGTTTGATCAGGGTCTTCAAGCGCTGGCGACGCTTTGCTATGTCTTCTTCAGACAAAACAGTCTCATCAAGACCAAACTCTTTCATCAAAGCACGTTCTTTGGCTTTGCTGATTTTCATTCTGAGAGGTTTGACCTTTTCAGTTGATGCACTGGTGGTCTCCTCAGCAAACTCAGCCTCCATGTCGATCAACTCTTCCTCTTCTTCAACCAATTCAACCTTGGCTTTGGTTTTGGCTTTGCTTGAAGATTTGGCCGTTGATGCTTTGGAGGCTTTCTCTGGGGCGTGAGCGGTTTTCGCTGGGGTCTTGGCGGCAACTACAGGACTTGCCTTTTTGGTCTCAACCGCAGGCTTTGCTGAAGCAACTTTTGCTGCAGGTTTTGCAGCTACTTTGACGGCAGGCTTTTCTGCAACTTTTGCTGTGGGTTTGGCGGAGGGTTTACTCGTTTCTTTGGCGACAGTCTTCGCTAAGGGTTGAGCTGCCACTTTCGCAGCGGGTTTTGCTGCAGGCTTTGCAGCGACTTTGACGGTTGATTTTGAAGCGGCTTTGGCCACCTCTTTGGGTTTGACTGGAGATGAGGACACTGATGCTTTCGGAGGTACTTTTTGGGGAACAGGTTTTGACGCTGCTTTTGAAGCTGCTTTAGGGACAGCTTTCAAGGGTTTTTTGACCAAAGCCTTAACAGGGGCTTTGGCGACAATTTTTTTGGCGCTGGGCTTGGCAGCGGTCGTTTTTTTGGGAGCAGCTTTGGGTGCGGGCTTTTTGGTCGACATGTTCAATCCTTGACAGAAAGAAGTGGACGCCTCATCAATCAAGAGAGGAGTGACTTTGGAAAGTTATGCAGTTTGGGGAGGCTCAAAGGCAAGTTGTTTGGGCGAACATTTGGAGTGCAATCCTTGCGATGGTTTGGCGGGGTATGACGTCGTTGAGTCAAATAATGCCGGCTCGGAGGTGTTGCTGTCGCACTTGCGTGTTTGGATTATACCAAGGAGCCTGATTTGAGTAAAGCAAATCGGGCGCTCAAGCTTTTGAATTGTTTGTAAATTTGGGGGTCAGAGTCCACCAATGGAGCCATTTGGGTTAATTTTTCGGAAATGTCTTCCTTCTCCAGAGCGAGCAGTATTCTTTTGAGCTCCCCGTTGCCTTCCTCTGCTTCGAGCGGCGTGTTGTCGACCAAAGAGATCAGCCAAACTGACCACTCTTGGGGGATGGCCATGTTTTTGAGTTCAGGCCAAGCGAGAGACCCCAGTTCATTGAATTGTTGATCGAGCCAAGAAAAGGCCAAACCATGCGGGGAGGGGAGTTGGCACAAAAGGTTTTGCTGCTCGGTGCTTATGGCACCCCATTGGATCATGTGTTGAAACAAAATTTGAACGGCCCTGTCTTGTCGACTCATGGGGGCTTGTCGAACAGATGGGCGCCTCGAGCTCATCTCTTGGCGAGACTTGGTGCTCCAGGTGCTCGATTTGTTACCTTTGTCGCTAAAAGGGTTTTTGGCTTTGTTGGAGTTGCCCGTATTGCTGGTGTTGGCGGCGTAGGGTTTGGCAGGGACGTCGCTCCAAAGTTGTTTGAGCTCAAAATGCCCAATGTGCACCAAATCTGCAATTTCATTCAAAAGTTGGGTTTGCAAGACGCCTTGAGGTAAAGCACTCCAAAGCGGCTTTGCCTGAGCCGCCAACATGGAGCGACCCTCTGCGGTGGACAAGTCACAACCACTTCTGGAGATGTCCAATAAAAATTGACTCAACGGGGTCGCGCTCGAGACCAGTCTGGAGAAAGCTTCAACGCCCATGGCGCGAATGTAACTGTCAGGGTCGTGCTCTTGCGGCAAGAAGAGGAACTTTAAGCTTCGAGTGTCCTTGGCAAATGGCAAGCTCACCTCAAGTGCTTTTTTAGCAGCCCTTCTTCCTGCTTGATCACCATCAAAGCTGAAAACAATCGTATCTGTGAAGCGAAACAATTTGGAGATGTGATCTGGCGTGCAAGCTGTGCCA
The DNA here is from genome assembly GCA_903933115.1 of uncultured Burkholderiales bacterium. Lineage (GTDB taxonomy): Bacteria > Pseudomonadota > Gammaproteobacteria > Burkholderiales > Burkholderiaceae_C > Limnohabitans. The sequence continues at coordinate 15,637 of CAIZIT010000095.1, read as the reverse complement.
AGGGTCGCCACGGCATTGGGCACACCCAACTGGGCCAAAGCAACCACGTCCATATAGCCCTCCGTCACAATCGCGTGCCCACGTTCTTTAAGATGTTGGCGAGCTTCAAAAAGCCCATAGAGCTCTTTGCCTTTGGAGAAAACGGGTGTCTCCGGCGAGTTCAGGTATTTGGGCATGGCGTCCCCCATCACTCGTCCACCAAAGCCAATGCACTCGCCTTTGATGTTTCTAATGGGAAACATGATCCGGTCTCTGAATCGATCGTAGCGTTTTTCTTGAGCTGGATCTTCCTTGTTTTCAATCACCAGCCCCGAGTCCACGAGCATGGGGTCTGTGTAAGTGTTGAAAATTTTCGCCAAAGCGGTCCACTCATCAAGGGCGTACCCAAGACCAAATTGTTTGGCCACCTCTCCAGATAGGCCCCTTTGTTTGAGGTAATGAATGGCTTTGGGCGACTCTTTCAGATTTTTTTTAAAACTCGTACAAGCCTTCTCTAAGACATCTACGATGGAGTGCTGTTTTTTCTGGTTCTCGAGCGCCTTTTGACGATCCTCAGGAGAGAAATCAGACTCTGGCACCACCAAGCCATAACTTTGTGCCAAATCCTTCACCGCCTCCACAAAGTGCATGCCCGTGTGTTCCATCAAAAAACCAACGGCATTTCCAGTTTTTCCACACCCGAAGCAGTGGAAGAATTGCTTGGTTGGGCTGACAGAGAAGGAGGGCGACTTCTCATTGTGAAAGGGGCATAGGCCTACAAAATTAGCCCCCCCTTTTTTCAATTGCACGTACTTGCCCACCACATCAACGATGTCGACTCGGGCCAATAGGTCTTGAATAAAGGTTTGCGGTATGGACATGACAATCAAAGAGGGGAGCGCGTATTTTAGGGGTCAAAAAACCGCTTATTTTCACAACCCGAAGTCAAAGCGTGAGAAAGCCACTAAAATATTTTGTGAATTCTTTCGTATTCATTCATCTCGTCTATTAAACACCAACTTGATCTCAATTGCTGTCTCAATGGTGTAATTTTTTTATCTCTTTTCGCGTTATTTTTAAGGTTTTTCATGTTTTCTCCATCGGTCGTGTTCTTCAGAGCATTCTTTTTGCGAATAGCCATTTGGGCATTGACTTTGGCCTTGGTCTCATGTGCAAGCAACCAAAAACCTTTTGATGCCAACTCCATCCAAACGGGCGGTGGCGATGCATCCTCGGCGCAAAAAGACCGCAGTGATCTTTTGGCGCCTAAGCGCAGCTTGAAGCTGGGTTTGGCGTTGGGGGGGGGAGCAGCCAGGGGATTTGCGCATGTTGGTGTTTTACAAGTCTTGGAAGAAGCGGGCATCAAGCCTCAACTGGTGGTGGGCACTTCTGCGGGGAGTGTCGTGGCTGCCTTTTTCGCCAGTGGCAAAGGCGCCTCGCAGCTCCTCAAATTGTCCGACACGATGGATGAGTCCACGCTCACCGATTGGACCGTCCCCTTGCTCTCAAGAGGCATGATGAGGGGAGATGCACTGGCCAAATACATGAATCAAAATTTAGACATCAAAAAAATAGAGGACATGAAGATCCCTTTGGGGGTGGTGGCCACTGATTTGCATTCTGGGGAGTCTGTTTTGTTCCAAAGGGGGGATGCCGCTACTGCCGTTCGTGCCTCCAGTGCTGTGCCCGCCGTTTTTCAGCCCGTTCAAATCGGGGGTAAGGAGTATGTGGATGGCGGCTTGGTGGCTCCAGTGCCTGTGCGTTTTGCCAGACAAATGGGGGCAGACATTGTATTGGCCGTTGATATTTCAACGCCACTGGAGGCCAACAAAGCCGACGGCATGCTTCAAATTTTGTTGCAGACCTTCAGCATCATGGGAAAAAGCATCAGTGACTTTGAGCTCAAAGAGGCCGACTTGGTGGTCAAGCCGGCATTGAGCGGCATTGGTTCAGCCGCCTTCAGCGAGAGAAAGAGATCGATTGAGGCGGGCCGCGCTGCGATGACACAGGCATTGCCGCAACTCAAAATTCTTCTGCAAAAACAATTGCCCTAAATGAAAAAGACTGCCTAAGCAGTCTTTTTCAAGATGTCTATGAGTCTTATCGCTTCCTAGGCGCAAGACGCAATGGACACGGGCCACAGGGGGTCTTGTTGACTCAAGCCGCTGTGCGTCTTTTTGTCGTTTTGGCCGCTGCAGAAGCAGAGCTCACAGCAGATTGCAAGTTGGCCTCAGCCGTTTGGGTCACTTGCTTGATCGCTTTTTGAGCTGTTTCCATGGCGTTTTGGCTGGCAGACATTGCATTTTTAAACATGGCCACTGCAGCCTCTGAGCCTTGGGGGGCATTTTTAGAAGCGCTGTCGATCAATGTCATGAAAGCGTGTTGTGCTTCCTGAGCTTGGCTCTCGATTGATTTGGACAATTCAGAACCGGTGCTTGTTGCGATGTCGTAAATGTGACGACTGTAAGCCACGCCTTTTTCTGCGATGGGCTGATAGTAAGAAGACTGAAGGGCTACGACTTCAGCGGGATCTTTGATGGCAATCAAAGATTGAACGTGGTGAGCGTTTTCGCTGAAGGCGGCTTTGGCGGCAGCCAAATTGAGTTCGACCAATTTTTCAACGCCAGAGAAAGCGGTCTCTGTGAGTCCGAAGAGAACGTTGATGTTATTTTTTTGAGCTGATGTGATTTGTTCGACGCTTAGCATGATGTGCTCCTTAAAGGGTGTAAAAAAGTAAAAACTGCATCAACGCTTGTTATCAATCAATGATGCGTTGCAACATGATTCAAGTATAGGGCTGAGAAGATTGAATTCAAGCTTTTATTGTTGCAACGCACCATATTAGAGGTGACCCTCTAATAAAAAGGGAAAAGCAAGGGGAGGCAGCCCGAGGGCAGGGCTATGACAAAATCAGATCCAAGAAAAGGCTCCCCTGCTGTCCAATGGAGGCATGCTTTTTTCGTAAGTCTATGAATGGATTGGGTAAGTTTTGAAAATTTATTTCGCCGGCACTCAACTTCAACCCTTGCCCTTGGGACACCGATTTCCCATGAGCAAATATGAACTCTTGAAGGCCAGACTGATCAAGGAGATGGGGTACATTCATCTTGAGGAGTCCCAAGCGGCAACAGAGGGTGAACTGGCTTTGGTGCATCACCCAAGGTACATCGAACAAGTGGTCAGCGGCACCTTGCCCGAAGCGATGCAAAAAGCCATCGGCTTTCCTTGGTCGATCGGCATGGTCGAGCGAGCGAAGTGCTCGACGGGTGCAACCATCCAAGCTGCCAGAGAGGCCTTGCTCACCGGAGTGAGTGCCAATTTAGCTGGAGGTACCCACCATGCTTACGCTGACAAGGGGGGCGGATTTTGCGTCTTCAATGATGTTGCTGTGGCCGCTAGACTCTTGCAAGCCGAGCATCACCGACGCCACACAGAACCCTTTCACGTGGCGATCATCGATCTGGATGTTCACCAAGGCAATGGCAGCGCAAGCATATTTCAAAATGATCCGAGTGTTTTTACCCTGTCTTTGCATGGGGCTAAGAATTTCCCCTTTGAAAAAGAGCTGGGTGACCTCGATGTGGAGTTGCCTGATGGCACTGAAGATGCTGTTTATTTGTCCCATTTGGCCCAGGCTTTGGATGTTTTGGAGCATCGATTCAAGCCCAATTTTGTCTTTTACTTGGCGGGTGCCGATCCCTATGAGGGAGATCGCCTGGGTCGCTTGTCCTTGTCGATGGATGGTTTAAGATCCAGAGACTTTGAGGTCTTCAGATGGGCGCGTGAGCGTGAACTGCCTCTGGCTTTTGTGATGGCTGGGGGGTATGGTCGGGAGATGAACGAGACGGCACAGATCCAGATGAACACATTCCAAGAGGGGTATGCTTCTTGGTCACTCTGGCAAAGCCGAGCTGAGCGCCAGAGCAGGGTTCAAGAAAGCCGCTTCAGGTGATTCGGCACCCTCACCAAAGGACCGTCCAAAGTTCCCCACCAAGGGAAGAGTCCAATTGGAGAATCATGAGCAGTGCGAGCAGCAGAATTTGAGATGACTGAGAGCTTTTACGCTGAAAACGTTCAGCCTGCGCTCTGAGGGAGATCAACGACAAAAAAAACCGCCAACCGATGAACATCAAAATTTAATTATGAATGCATCATGAATCCATCTGCCTCTTATTCTAAAGACCTGCCAGTCGTGCCTTCGAGAACAAAAGCCGCCCCCTTTCCCCGAAGTGCTTATCCTTACTTCACCCGCATCACCACTCGCTGGATGGACAATGATGTGTATGCACACGTCAACAATGTGATTTACTATTCATGGATCGATACGGTGGTGAACCAGTGGTTGATGGAGCAAGATTTGCTCAAGAGTGAAAAAAATCCCAGCATCGGTTGGGTCGTTCACTCTTCTTGCGACTACTTGGGCCCAGTCTCTTACCCTCAGACGGTGGATGTGGGGCTCAAGCTGGCTCGTATTGGAAACACCAGCGTTCACTATGATGTGGGGATTTTCGTCTCCGGTCAACAGCAAGCCAGTGCCCAAGGGCGTTTTGTGCATGTCTATGTTGACCCGCTCACCCATCAGCCTAAAGCTTTGAGCAAGTCCTTTCAACACCATTTAGAAGCACTCCGATGAAAGACATCAATGCGTCATTTGACGATATCCTTCGCCAAAGGCACTCTGCAAGGGCCTTTTTACCTCAAGCTGTCCCTGAAGCGTTGATCACCGAACTCTTGGAGATGTCGGCCAGAGCCCCTTCTGGATCCAATATTCAGCCTTGGCGCGTCTACGTGCTTCAAGGACCCGCGAAATTGCGAATTGAGCAAAAGGTCTGCGCCCTCCATGATGAGCTCTACATCAACCCTCAGAAAATAGAGGATTTCAAGACCGAATGGACCTATTACCCCCGCACTTGGGTGTCTCCCTTTATCGAGAGAAGACGAGAAAACGGCTGGGGGCTTTACTCTTTACTGGGCATTGAGAAGGGACAAAAGGAGAAGATGCACCAACAGCACCGTAAAAATTTCCAATTTTTTGGAGCCCCAGTTGGATTGTTTTTCACAGTCCATCGCTCCTTGGAGGTGGGTTCGATGTTGGATTATGGGATGTTTTTGCAAAGCCTCATGTTGGCTGCCAAATCTCGAGGACTCGATACTTGCGCTCAGGCGGCGTGGAACACATTTTCTGAGGTTATCATGTCAGAAATTGGAGCCAGTGAGGATGAGAAATTCATCTGTGGCATGAGCCTTGGGTGGGCAGATCCGGCGCAAGTGGTCAACGCTTTTGACACACCTCGGGTCGCAGCAAAGGAGTTCACGCGCTGGCTCGAGGAGTGAGCCCTTGCAGGTGGTCTTTGACGAGTGAGTGAATGCAAGCCCATTCAATTCAATTGAAGCCCAAGCTATTTAACCGCTGCCTTATAAAAAAATTCAATGATCATCAACAGCCTCTTAGACACCGATTTGTACAAATTCACCATGATGCAGGCTGTGCTGCATCAGTTTCCTGGTGCAACCGTTGAGTATCGGTTCAAGTGCAGAAATACGGGCGTGAAATTGGCGCACTTGGCCCAAGAGATTCGTCAAGAAATCCAACATTTATGTACCCTGACTTTTTCAGAAGATGAGTTGAAGTGGCTCAGGGGCTTGCGTTTCATCAAGAGTGATTTTGTGGATTTTTTAGGCCTCTTTCGGCTGAATGAAAAATACATCACCGTGAACGCCCTAGACAACGGTGAGTTGGATATCGTCATCAATGGGCCTTGGCTTCACACCATATTGTTTGAAATTCCTGTGCTGGCCATTGTCAATGAGGTGGCGTTCAAGAATTTGTACCCTGAGCCTCATTGGGATCAGGGCAGGCGGTTGTTGAATGAAAAAATTCAATTGCTCAAAGGACCCCACTTGTCCGATCTGAAGATTGCAGACTACGGCACAAGAAGGCGGTTTTCAAAGGACTGGCAACTCGAAGTCTTGAAGACCTTGAGTCAAGACTTGGGCACGGGCTCTAAGGGGCAACTGGCAGGAACGTCCAATGTATTTTTCGCCAAGCAACTCGGTTTGACCCCGCTTGGCACCATGGCACATGAGTACCTCCAAGCTTGCCAAGCCTTGGGGCCAAGACTCAGAGACAGTCAAGTCTTTGGATTCGAATCTTGGGCTCGTGAGTACCGAGGTGACTTGGGCATTGCCCTGTCGGATGTGTATGGCATTGAGCCCTTTTTGAGAGACTTTGATCTTTATTTTTGCAAGTTATTCGATGGCGCAAGACACGACAGTGGTGACCCCTTTGCGTGGGGTGAGCGCATGATTGCACATTACAAAAAGAACCGTGTTGACCCTAAAACCAAGATTTTGATATTCAGCGATGGATTGACGGTTCCCAAAACCATTGAGCTCTACCATCAATTCAAAGGGCGATGTCAATTGGCTTTTGGTATCGGTACCAATTTGACCAACGATTTGGGCTATGAGCCTCTTCAAATTGTGATCAAAATGGTCCATTGCAATGGGCAGCCTGTTGCCAAGCTCTCAGACACCCCTTCCAAAAACATGTGCAACGATGAGAAGTATTTGGCTTACTTGCGGCAAGTTTTTGAAATCGAATCTCCAATCCCATGAAATTCTCAAGACCGCTGGGTTTGCTATGGCGCTTTGAGCTTCAAGTACCCAAGGAGGTGAGCAGTCCCATGCGCACCTCTTGGATCTAGGACGCCATGCCATGATGACCAACGTTCCTTTATGGTTCACGGGAATGGTCTTTGTTCTCCTCTATGTGGCCATCGTCTTGGAAGATTGGCTTCAATGGAACCGGGCTCTTTTGGCCGTGGGGGGAGCCCTCTTGCTTTGGGGCTTATGGGCCTTGGGTGAGCATCCCAAGGGAGAGGTTTTTCAAGCCCTGGAGCGCTCGGCTTTGAAGACCTCCCCCATTGTTCTCTTTTTGTTGTCCGTCATGATGGTGGTGGAGTGGATTCAACAAAATGGTGGATTCGATGTGCTTCAAAAATGGTTGATCCATGACAACGCACTCCAAGAGGTGTGGAGACTCACTTGGTTGACCTTTTTACTCAGTGCCATCATTGACAACATGACGGCGACTTTGATCATGCTAGCCATTGTCAAAGGTCGGTACTTGGAGCGTGACCGGCAGTGGACCTTGGTGAGTTTGGTGGTGTTGGCGGCCAACGCAGGCGGCGCTTGGTCTCCCATTGGTGACGTGACGACGACCATGCTTTGGATCGCAGGCAAGGTCTCTGCTTGGGGTCTGATCAAGGGAGGGCTTGTGGCTGCGATCCTGAACTGCCTGGTCCCTTTGCTGCTTTGCACCAAGACCTTCATGGCACCTGGGCTCTCTAAGGGAAACGCTTCTCCTGGGGATGAGCTCTGCAAAGGGGCGCTTTCTCGTGTGGAAAGCGCCCACTCACCCCAAGATGCGAAGGGCTTAAAGGTTTCAAGAAAAGGCCTGATCTTGTCAATGGGCTTGGGTTTGATGCTCCTCATTCCGATAGGTGCCCATTTTTTAGAGTGCTCTCCATCGCTCTTGGCCTTTTTGTCGGTGCTGATGGTGGCTGTCTTTTTGGATCCCTTTTTGGGTCCCTTTTTGAGCCGCATGGGGCCAAGGGTCAGGCCTCCTAGCTTGCCTCAATCGCATGGGGGCATGCACCACGCGTTTTTCAAGCTCGATTGGTTCTCGGTTGCTTTTATTTTTGGCATTTTGATGTGCATGGGGGTCCTTGAGGAAGCAGGAATCTTGACCCATTTGTCCAAATGGATGCATGCGTATTTGGGAGAGGTCTTCAATCAGGTCTTCACGCTGGGGCTTCTCAGTGCTTTTTTGGACAACATCCCCTTGGTCAGTGCCAGTTTGGGCCTGTTTGACTCGAGCCTTTATGAAAGAGACCATGCTTTATGGCTTCTTTTGGCTTACTGTGCGGGCACTGGTGGCTCATTGCTCATTTTGGGTTCAGCCGCGGGCATTGTTGCAATGGGGCAGGAGGGTTTAAAATTCACCTGGTATTTGAAACATTTCACTCTGAAGGCTTTGGGAGGCTATCTTGCCGGTGCTTTGGTTTTTTGGCTCCTTGGCTAGAAAGTTGGCTGGGGAGTTCATCATCCAAATGCACTTTTTCAAGACATCCAAGTGAGACATAAAAAACACAAGATCTTCAAACCAACCCCGAGGTGGCCTTCATTGACACTTGATCTTCCCCAAAAGCCTTGATGGGCCTTCATCCATTTTTCTTGGCCTTGTCGACTCAATCTCAAGCACTCTTTGGGGTTTCATACCTCCTAAAACATCCCTCTCATAGCTCCGCAAAATGACACCCGTGAACGCAAAGCCCAAGATCTACATCCCTCGACCCAATTTTCCTGAGGTCATTGGCCGTTTGGAGTCACACTTTGAAGTGGTCCACAACCAAGCCGATCAAGCGCTCACTGCGGAGCAGTTTCGACTTTTGGCCTCTCAAGCAGATGGGCTGTTGACCACGGGTTCGGATGTCATCAATGAATCGCTCCTCAAAGCGTGTCCACAACTGAAAATTTGTGCCAACATGGCTGTTGGATACAATAATTTTGACTTGCTCAGCATGACCCGGGCTGGCGTTTTGGCCACCAATACCCCAGATGTCTTGACCCAAACCACGGCCGATTTTGGCTTTGCATTGTTGATGGCTTGTGCCAGAAGATTGGTCGAGAGCGAGCACTTTTTACGTGACCAGCAGTGGAAGCAGTGGCGCTATGATTTGATGGCCGGTCAAGATGTTCATGGCTCAACGCTTGGCATCATTGGCATGGGTCGAATTGGACAAGCGGTGGCCAAGCGTGCGTCCATGGGTTTTGACATGAAGGTCATTTATCACAACCGAAGTGTTTTGCCTGCCGATGTTGAAAAGGCTTGTGGAGCGAGCTGGGTGGAGCTCGATGCGCTCCTCGCTCAGTCTGATCACGTGATGCTGGTCTTGCCCTACAGTCCTGAATGCCATCACATGATTGGAGCGCGCCAATTGTCTTTGATGAAGCCAGGTGCGCATTTGATCAACATTGCTAGAGGTGGATTGATCGATGAAGAGGCCTTGGTCGATGCCTTGGAAAGAGGGCATTTGGGTGGTTTTGCTTTGGATGTTTTTGAGGGTGAACCGCAGATCAATCCCAGGCTTTTGACTCAAAAACGAGTGGTGTTGACCCCTCACATCGCCAGCTCCACCATACAAACGCGTTTGAAAATGTCCAATTTGGCCGCCGACAATCTGATCGAATTCTTCAGCCGTCGCCAAGCCCTCACGCCTTTGAATCCTGAGGTGCTTGAGAAATGAAAGTGAACGCCCCATGACGGAAGTTCTGAGCAGTCTATTGTCCTTGGCATCCTTGCTGATGCTTTTGTTTCTCATCTTTCGTCCCGCTCCATCGGCTCAAAACGAGGAGTTGACTCAGCAGCTCAAAGTGCTTCAAGACAAGATCGACAAACTCGAGCGCGATGTGCGTTTTGAGGTGAACGAGTCCTCAAGGCTCTCCAGGCAAGAGTTGACGCAGAACTTTAATCTTTTTCAAAGCGGCCAAACCGAGCAATTGAGCGTTTTACAAAAGGGCTTGAACGACGCCTTGTACTCCCAAATTCATGCTCTGAGCGAGAGCAATTCCCAGCGCATGCTGGAGGTTCGCTCGACCCTGGATCACCAACTCCAGCAGCTGCAAGTCAACAACGCCGCCAAACTCGACGAGATGAGAAAGACGGTGGACGAAAAGCTCCAGTCAACCCTTGAGTTGAGGCTCTCCGAGAGCTTTAAGCAAGTGGCCGATCGACTCGATCAAGTGCATCAAGGCTTGGGGCACATGCAAACCTTGGCCCAGGGTGTTGGAGACTTGCAAAGGGTTTTGACCAATGTGAAGTCAAGGGGCATCTTTGGAGAAGCACAACTCGAGGCCTTGCTCGAACAAGTCCTCACCCAAGAGCAATATGCCAAGCAAGTTGAAACCCGCCCCAGAAGCAATCAGCGCGTGGACTTTGCGATCAAGTTTCCCGGTCGAGGCGAGGCCCATGAAACAGTTTGGTTGCCCATTGATGCCAAGTTTCCCAGGGAGGACTACGAGAGGCTCTTGGATGCCAGAGATCTAGCCGATGCGCCTGCAGCAGAGTTGGCCAGCAAGGCGCTGGAGACTCGCATCAAAGCGGAGGCCAAGAGCATTGCAGAGAACTACTTGGCCCCTCCCTTCACGACCGACTTTGCCATCTTGTTTTTGCCTGTTGAGGGGCTTTATGCCGAGGTGCTTCGCAGGCCCGGTCTCATGGACACCTTGCAGCGTGAGTACCGGGTGACCTTGGCCGGGCCCACAACGCTTTTGGCCATGCTCAACAGTTTACAAATGGGCTTTCGCACCCTGGCACTTGAGGAGCAGGCCTCACAAGTGTGGCGCGTGCTCGGTGCGGTTAAAACGGAGTTCGAGCGCTATGGGGAATGGGTCTCTAAAGTGCGCGAGCAAGTCCAAAAGGCCGCAGACACCTTGGACAAAGCAGATACGAGGGGAAGGCAGATGAGGCGGGTCTTGAAGGGGGTGGAGTCTTTGCCTGACGAGGAGGCCTCTGTCTTGTTGCCCCCCCATGAGGATGAGGCATGAAGGGACAGTTGATTCGCCTGATCGGGGCTCAAATTTGTGTGCACGCATGCATGACGGGTGTGCGTTTGGCAGGCCCCTTGTTGGCGTTGCGAGAGGGCTCGAGTGCGCTCGAAGTGGGCATCATGCTGGCTTTGTTCTCGATCACACAGATCTTTTTGGCCTTGCCTGCGGGACGCTTTGCCGATCGGCGTGGGCTCAAGTTGCCCATGCTCATCGGCATGTGTGTGGCCAGCATTGGAGCCACCACGGCTGCGGTCTTTCAAACCTTCCCAGCGCTTTGTGTGGCGTGTCTCTTTGCTGGTGGTGCGACGGGAGCGACCATGATTTCTTTGCAGCGTCACGTGGGCCGCATCTCCAAGGACCATGCTGAGTTGAAGTTGGCCTTCAGTTGGTTGGCGATTGGGCCTGCGATCTCCAATTTCATCGGCCCCTTTTGTGCGGGCATCTTGATTGACTATGTGTCCTTTCAAGCGGCCTTTATTTTTTTGGCCATCTTGCCCTTGATGGCTTGGTTTGGCGTGAGGCATGAGGTCACCAAAGAGGGGGTGGAGAGCAGACCTCGAGACAAGAGCGAGTCGGTTTGGGACCTGCTTCAAATTGCCATGCTGAGAAGACTGCTTTATGTGAATTGGTTCATGTCCTCGTGCTGGGATGTTCATACCTTTGTGGTCCCACTTTTGGGTCACGAGCGTGGCATCAGTGCTTCGGCCATTGGAACGATCATGGGTGTTTTTGCGCTTTGTGCTGCGCTCATTCGATTCATCTTACCCGTGATTGCAGAGCGCTTAACGGAGTGGCAAATCATGACCACCTCCATGTTCATGACCGGTGTGATGATGGGCGTTTATCCCTTTCTCACGGCCTCATGGATGATGGCCATTTGCTCCGGGGTTTTGGGGTTATTCTTGGGGGCGGTGCAACCCATGCTCATGAGCACCATGCATCAAATCACCCCAGAGCATCGCCAAGGTGAGGCGCTGGGGGTGAGGCTCATGATGGTCAACGCCTCCAGTGTTTTCATGCCCATGCTCTTTGGCATGGCGGGCACGTTGATTGGCGTGAAAGGCCTATTTTGGTGTGTGAGTGCTGCAGTGACCAGTGGTTCTAGGCTGGCTTGGGGGCTTCGGTCTGATAAAAATCTTTGATGATTTTCCATGCCGACTCCACATCATCGACATAGTTGAAGAAGCGCAAATCCTCCTCCGAGACGGCGCCTTCTTCCACCAACACTTCGGGGTGAAAGACCCGGTTCCAATAGCTTTTACCAAAAAGAATGATGGGCACAGGAGAGGACTTTTTGCACTGAATCAAGGTCAGGGTCTCAAAGAGCTCATCCAAAGTACCAAATCCTCCTGGGAACGCAACCAATGCTTTGGCTCGCATCATGAAGTGCATTTTGCGAAGCGCAAAGTAGTGAAATCTGAAGCTCAACTCTTTGGTGATGTAGGGATTGGGCTCTTGCTCAAAGGGCAAGGCGATGTTCAAGCCCACACTGAGGCCACCCGCATCGTGCGCGCCCCGGTTGGCTGCTTCCATGATGCCAGGGCCACCTCCCGTGCAAACAAAGAGCTTGTCCTCCTCAGGCATGTCTTTGCACTCTTGGGTGATCAAGTGACCCAGGGCTCTCGCTTGGTCGTAGTAAACTGAATTTCGGACAATGGCTTTGGCCTTTTGCACATCTCTCTCGTTGCCCAATTCCTCGGCTTTTTGCAATTGAATCAGAGCGGTCGCTTTGTCACAAAACCGAGCACTTCCGAAAATCACCGCTGTGTGGTTGATCCCCATTTCTTGTTGGATCAAATCGGGTTTGAGCAACTCCAGTTGAAAGCGAATGCCACGGGTCTCACGCCGGGTGAGAAACTGCGGATCGGCAAAGGCGAGTCGATTGGAGTCTTGGGGCAAGTCGTCTAAATTGCGCGCTTGAACAAAGTGCTCCCAGTCTTTGAGCAACTGATTGCTGTGGGCATCGACAAGTGATGGTTGGGCTTCCATGGCTGACCTTTAGGTGGGGTGGTTGACTTGAAGGGGGCATTTGCCCCATAAAAAAAGCCCCCAAAACAGCATTCAAAGGTGTTGTTGGGGGCGGCTTGCAACGGTAAGAGCACTCGAAGAGTTCATGGAGCTGTGTTCAACCCTTGAACAGAGCTCCATGCGCGCTAAAAGGGCATCAGACTCTGCGGCGGTACTCGGCTGTCCTCGTGTCGATTTCGATGCGGTCGCCTTGGGCCACAAAAATGGGCACAGGAATTTCAAAGCCTGTTGCAATTTTGGCAGGCTTGAGCACCTTGCCCGATGTGTCACCTTTGACAGCGGGCTCGGTCCATGTGACTTCTCTTTCTACAGATGTTGGCAGCTCTACAGAGATGGCCTTGCCGTCATAGAACACCACTTCAGCGCCCATACCATCTTCCAAATAGTTCAAGGCGTCACCCATGTTCTCACTCTCCACCTCGTACTGGTTGTACTCGGCATCCATCCAGACATACATGGGGTCTGCAAAATAGGAATAAGTGCAGTCCTTTTTATCCAAAATGACTTGGTCCATTTTGTCATCGGCTTTGAAGACGACCTCGGTGCCGAAATTGCTCAGCAAACTTTTGAGTTTCATGCGAACGGTTGCCGCATTTCTTCCACCCCGTGCATACTCAGCACGTAAAACAATCATGGGGTCTTTGCCATGCATGATGACGTTACCGGCGCGAATTTCTTGAGCAATTTTCATAGGTTAATGGGTCGTTGAGACGGAGATAAAAATAAGGACCAGGATGAAATTCATCACGCCACGGGCATGACCCTTCGATCCTGAATGCACCTGACATTTTAACATGCTTCGTTGAGACCGACCTATTGTCCACCAGTAAAAAAGAGCGCTATAGGTTTCGTTTTAGGACAATAAAGGTCTTGATTCACGTTGTTGAAGCGCCAAAAAATCACACAACTGCTCAGACAGATCAGGCATGGCATCTAAATGCGAGGCCAGTTTTTGCGTCCACTGTGTCCACACCAAGATCTCCTCTGGGCTCAAAACTGGGAGTGGCGTGGTCTCAAAGCCGTTCCAGACCCTAAAGACTTTTTGCAAGGATTCGGGGGCATCAAATCGCTTCAAAAAGGCATTCATTTTGATGAGATGAACGCCATCGTCTTGGGGGTAGATTTGCCAGATGAATGCTTTTTGAGCCCAAATGGCTCTGATCCAAGAGTCCTCTCCACGGACAAAGTTCAAGTCGCTGCTGGCCAAGAGGGCATCAAATTGTGGGTGATCCAAGGCGTCGATGAATTCAATGGTGAGGAGGTTCATGTGCTTGAACCTCTTGGACTCGTGGCGAACCCAAGGCTTGAATTCAGTCGACTCCAGTGTGCTTTGCACCAGTGCATGGGAGCGACCAAAACTCACTTTGAGGTGTGTTGGCGTTTGCAGTTGAAGCCATTGTCTCAAAAGACCTGTGAGGGCAGGCGGTTCGTAGCTGAATAAAAAAACCTTCAATTGCGCCTGAGGGTTCCAGATGAGGTCGGGTGAATCACTGCCCTTTAAGCTCTGGTTGTGCGTCGTGTCTGCACGTGTGGGCTCAAGCCTCTTTAAAAGTCCTCCCGTTTGTGGCGTGAAACCGGGATAAAAAAACCATTTGGTCATGCCCTTGGCGGCTCCTTGCATGACGGGTGAGGGCAATTGGTGCATTCTCTCGGGGTAATCTTCGGCACTCAAATATTCCAAATTGATCCAAGTCCATGACGGCTTTGAACGCTCGCCAACCAAGGAAGGGTCTTGAGCTTTTGGAGGCTCGCAAAGCCGTGCCAGGTAAGTTTGTGGGATTTCACAGCCAAAGGCTTCTATCACGCATTGAGGTTTCTCCCAGGCGTTGGGGCTTGGATTGCTCCAAAGGAGGTCATTGGGCCAGGGCAGCACCGTCAGTTGATGTTGGGCTTCAAGTTCGTGACGATGGGGAGCCATCCAAGTCAAGCCCTCGGGTTGATCAATGAAGAGACGCACCCGTTGCCCAAGATTCAGCAAATGTTGACTCAGTCTCCAGCACACCCCCAAATCGCCGTGGTTGTCCACCACTTGACAAAAGATGTCCCATAAAGAGCTTGGATAACTCATGGCAAGAATTGAGCAAGGAGAAAGGGGGAAAATTGCATAGGGAAAATAGAACGCCGTCTTCTTTCGTGTAGGATCTGTGAAAAGTATACTGCGCCTGAATCAGGTCAGGCTGACGAAGTTCATTGATGCAGCAGCATGTCAAAGCACTCCATCGCACGATCACGAACCTGCCCTAAAAAGCATCTGGACCCATTGGCGATACAAGTCGCAAAAAAACTGAAGCATCCACCGACGTATGACGGATAAATCCATCCCTTCAAGAGCAAAACGCGCCCATTCAGCTCCAACGCCATCACCAGCCTCTGAACCTGTTGAGATGGAGAGGGAGCATGTGTTTGCTGAGCAACTGCTCTCCGAGGTCAATGCTCTCCCGTCTTTACCGGGTGTTTATCGTTATTTTGATGAACTCGATCAAGTGCTGTATGTGGGCAAGGCCAACAGCCTCAAGAAGCGGGTATCGAGTTATTTTCAAAAAAACCATGGGGGCACACGCATTGGTCACATGGTGAAGAAAATTCACCGCATGGAGACGACCGTCGTGCGCTCTGAGGCGGAGGCTTTGATTCTTGAGAACAACTTGATCAAGACTTTAAAGCCCAAATACAACATTTTGTTTCGAGATGATAAAAGTTATCCCTATTTGAAGATCACCAAGCCCCCTGGAGGGGTTGGTAAAAAGGGATCCCTCAAGGCTCTAAGCAAATCCCAAGTCGAGGATCTTGGCCCTGATCCAATGCGAGCCCAAACGCTCCTCGGTGAGGGGGCCAAAGACCCGTTGCAAGACCCGTTGCAAGACCCTCTTGGGCCAGACAAGGCCAAGATCATGCCCACGCTGACGCCTACACCTGCATCTACGCCTGCTCCTACGCCTCATCCCCCAGCACAAGAGATCTCTAGAGTGGTCTACTACCGAGGTGCCGTCGACGCCAAGCACGAGTACTTTGGACC
>CAIZIT010000094.1 GCA_903933115.1 uncultured Burkholderiales bacterium | reverse complement strand
TTGATCTATGGGGTGTCTTACCAATTCGTCTCTCGCTCGATAGAGGCTTGGTTTGATGTGAAGGTGGAAGGGGCCTTGGATGCGGGGTTGAATTTGGGGCGAGCCACACTGGACGCTTTGGCCACGGATTTGGGCAACAAGACAAAGACGGCCGCTATGCATTTGTCGGAGTCCTCCTATTCGGGCTCTGCTGGTGCGTCCAGGACCCCAAAGAACGTTGCGCGTGCTGATGCATGGCCAAGGACGGGTGCACCCTCCAAAGACGAGCCCAAGACCTCTTATGCGCTGGAGGCCAAGGGGGGCAGTTTGGGCTTGGATGGCATGGGCACCAAAAGGTCCTCTGCGTTGGAGGCCCAGGAGTTGGACCATGAGGCTCAAGCTCAAGCTCAGGCCAAGGAGGGTCCAGATGCCCGCGCCCACAAAGGGGTCGGCGGCAATGCGGGCAACCCCATGGGTTTGAATCATGGAGTGACCACGGGACTGCCTACCAACACGGCACAGGTCTTGGGCTCCAAGCGTACATTGAAGGATGCTCTGGGCAGCGAGCAGCATGCAGCCGAGCCATATCCAGCCGAGCAACAGACGCCCGAGGATCAAGCGCGCTCCTCCTCCGCAAGAACGTTCTCTGGGGCTGCGCTCGAGCGCCTCAGAGAGCAACTCGGCGCGGAGGAGTTGGTCGTCTGGTCTTCCGACATGACGCCTTTGGCCACGGCGGGTGGAGAACGTTATCAATTGAGCCCCGAGCGCCCCAGTCCCAGCCAGTGGCGGCAATTGAAGAGTCAATCGGTGTTGACCGTCATAGAGGGCTTGGAGGATGCGCCGGCGCATCCCGAGGTGAAGCCCCAAATCAAAGCCTTGGCCTTGGTGGCCCCTTCTGGACTGCATTGGGGTTTGAATGGGGTGATGGAGCCCGAGGTATTACAAGTCACGCAAAGACTGCCACAGGCTCTGGTGGCCAATGCTTTGGCGCTGCAAGCGGCCAATTTGGAGTACCAAGAGCGGTCTTTGGCCCGCGAGGGTTTGGCCCGAATGTACATTGGCACCTTGACCCTCAGTTTGTTTTTGTCGGTCTTTGGCGCCGTGCTCTTGGCGGTGCTGCTGGGCAATCAGTTGGCCAGACCTTTGCTTTGGTTGGTTCGAGGCGTGAGGGATGTGGCGGCAGGAGACTTGAGCCCAAGGCCTGTGCTCACGGGTGCGGATGAATTGGATGGATTAACGAGATCGTTTTCACAAATGACCACCCAGCTCTTGGAGGCCAGGCAAACGGTGGAGCAAAGCTTGGAGCAGGTCAATTTGGCCAGGAGCAACTTGCAGACCATTTTGGACCATTTGACCGCAGGCGTCATGGTGCTGGACCGCCAAGGGGTGGTGCTCTCCACCAACCCAGGGGCGACTCAAATTTTGAAGATCCCCATGGCGGTGTTTGTGGGCAAAGCGCTCAAAGACATTGAAGGCTTGGAGGTGTTTGCTTCGCAAGTGTTGGCGCAGTTTGAAGGCTTTGAGTTGGAGCGCGGCCAGGGTGGACAAGACTACTGGCAGCAGTCCTTTGAGATTCAATCGTTGCAAGCGTCTTCCTCCCCAAGCGATGGCTCGCCCCCTCATGGAGAGCATGCCTTTGAGGACTACAAAAAGAAAG
Source organism: uncultured Burkholderiales bacterium (assembly GCA_903933115.1). Lineage (GTDB taxonomy): Bacteria > Pseudomonadota > Gammaproteobacteria > Burkholderiales > Burkholderiaceae_C > Limnohabitans. The sequence goes on along the minus strand of CAIZIT010000094.1, from coordinate 9,959 downwards.
GCTTGACCAACATCATTGCTCGGGGTGCTTCACTGCCCAACAACTCTTGGTTGCTGGTCTTTGATGACATCTCGGAGATCGTCTCGGCTGAGCGTGCTCAGGCCTGGGGCGAGGTGGCCAGGCGCTTGGCCCATGAGATCAAGAACCCCTTGACGCCCATTCAGCTCTCCGCGGAGAGGCTCCAAATGAAGCTCACGGGCAAGCTGCAAGCGAGTGAGGAAAACGTCTTGAACAAGTCGGTCAAAATGATCGTGGACCAAGTCGACGCCATGAAGCGACTGGTCAATGAGTTCAGGGACTACGCACGCTTGCCGCAAGCACAGTTGCAGAGCACGGACCTCAACGCCTTGGTGAGCGAGGTGGTGCAGTTGTATGGAGCCCATGTGGAGGAGCTGGGGGCTTTGAGGCGAGTGGGTGCTCAAGAAACGAATCAAGGTATGAATCAAGATCAGCCCCAAGAGCTCAGTCAAGCCCTCAGTCAAAAGCCAAGTCAAGAGACGCTCGCGCCAACCCACTCCACGGTGGCCAGAGGGGTCACTCTCGAGGCCCATTTGGACCCTCTGTGTCCGCCCATTCAGGCCGATCCCCTGCAGTTGAGACAAGTGGTGCACAACTTGATCCAAAACGCACAAGATGCCACCGAGGGTCTCTCCGATGCCAAGGTGCGTGTTGTGCGTGTTTACACCCAGTTCAACGCGGCCTCCTCCCGTGTGCGCTTGAGGGTTGAGGACAGCGGTGGGGGCTTTCCGGACTTTATTTTGAAGCGCGCCTTTGAGCCCTACGTCACCACCAAGTCCAAGGGGACCGGTTTGGGCTTGGCGGTGGTCAAGAAAATCGCCGACGAGCATGGCGCTCGTATCTCCTTGAGCAATTTAGAGGCGGATGGCGCTATCATTGGGGCGCAAGTGACCTTGTCATTTGCAGTTGCGCAATCACAACAGAATGTGGTCTAATTCTAACTATGGCAAATATATTGGTTGTAGATGATGAGTTGGGGATCAGGGACTTGCTCTTTGAAATCCTCAACGATGAGGGGCACACGGTGGAGTTGGCTGAGAATGCCGCTCAAGCCCGACAAGCCCGACAGCTCGCTCGTCCCGATTTGGTGCTGTTGGACATTTGGATGCCCGACACGGACGGCGTCTCTCTTCTCAAAGAGTGGGCCACTCACGGTCTATTGAACATGCCCGTCATCATGATGTCTGGGCATGCGACCATTGACACAGCGGTCGAGGCCACACGCATTGGCGCGTTGGCCTTTTTAGAAAAACCCATCACCCTTCAAAAGTTGCTCAAAGCGGTTGAGCAAGCCCTTCAAAAGAAACCCCAAGCCAGTGCGGCTCAAAGCGGCACATCGGCCACTTCGAGCTCGGGTCTTGGCAACAATGCCCAGAGCGCATCGGGTGCAGGGACCTTGTACCCACCGGGGCAAAATCCATTGAGAGCGTCCGCACCAGGAGCGTCAAGTGCACGTGGAGCGGGCATGGCTGGAGCACCTCAGTCGAACATGGTTCAAGGTGGACAAGGCGGGCATGGTCAAGCAGCGGGTGCAGGTTTTGCCCATGACGCGAGCGCCTATGCAGGCGATGCGGGTGCGCACTTGGCTGGCATGCATTTGTCTGCCACACAACAAGTGTTTGAACTCGATCAGCCTCTCAGAGAAGCACGCGATGCGTTTGAGAAAGCGTACTTTGAGTTTCACTTGGTGCAAGAGGGGGGCTCCATGACCCGGGTGGCCGAGAAGACGGGACTCGAGCGCACCCATCTCTACAGAAAACTCAAGCAACTCGGCGTCGATCTCTCGAAGACCAAGCGCAGTTTGGGGCATTGAAAAAAACCGTCGCTTGAATTTGCGCTGCACAGCAAGGGACGCAAGATGGGTTGAGGGTGTGCCAGGTCTATCCCGATCCCCTTTTCAAGCACTGCACCCGATGCACTTGCGTCGGTCTATTTTTGGCGTTCGAGCATCCATAGCAAGCGGTCTCCATGGTCGCTGATGGAAGGTGCTTGGAAGGTTGTCACTTGCTCAGACCATTTTAGAAGCATCAGTTGGGTTTCGGGCAAGAGTTGAGCCTCTCGTGCCTTGGCCAAATCCAAGGCCGCTTCACTCGCACGGGCACGTTCGGGTCTGCCGATTGCAAGGATCCGTGCTGCAGCCCTCAAGTGCTGAATCTCACGCACCAAGGTGGCTTGTTCGAGCCAAGTTTCTGGGGTCAAGTGGGGCATGTTGATGAATGAGTGCTTGAAGGCTTTTGAGGTGGAGAGCTTGCTCTTGGGTCGTTGGTGCAATAGGGTTTCAAATCCTATCATGGATCCTTGTTGCCGGACTTGTCTGCAGCGGTCATGATGCAAGTGAATGAAAGCAGATAAAACCCGATAAAACCCGATGAGCGATCCGATGTCCCCCCCCCAACCCCAAGCGGATCCTTCTAAGCCCGTTCTTGATTGGCGCGCTGTGCATGGGGTTTGTCCGTTGGATCACGTGGCTTCGAAATCGCTATACTTTGAGCACCAGAGCAGAAATCTTTTTTTAGAATTTCACCCCCCTTTTTTTCTTTCTCCTCCCCTCATAGGCATTCATCATGACTGAAACAGCAAGACGATCGTTCATCAAAAGTTCCTGGGCCCTTGGCGCAGGCACGGTGAGCTCACTCACCCTGGGTGCTGGGGTGCAAAGCGCTCAAGCCGCTGGAGTGGATGCGGCGGGTAAAAAACCTGTTTTCAACGTGCCCCAAGTGGTCTTGCCCGTGGTCGGTAGCGATGAGCTCTATCCCATCAGACGCATTTACTGCATCGGTAGAAACTACGCCGCTCACTCTCGAGAGATGGGATCAGACCCCACACGTGAGCCACCATTTTTCTTTCAAAAGCCCACCGACGCCATTCAATACGTGCCCATTGGCACTGTCGTGGATCACCCCTATCCCACCCTGACCAAGAACTACCACTATGAGGCGGAGTTGGTGGCGGCCTTGGGCGTGGGTGGTAAAAACATCTCCATCGAGCGGGCCTTGGACCATGTGTGGGGCTACACCTTGGGGCTTGACATGACAAGGCGTGACTTGCAGCGCGCCTTGGGCGATGAGAAAAAGCCTTGGGAGATTGGCAAGAGTTTTGACTTCAGCGCCCCCATTGGACCCATTCACAAAGTCGCCAAAACAGGTCACTTCAAGGAAGGCGCCATTTGGTTGAAGGTCAATGGTGTCACCAAGCAAAGTGCCAATTTGAACCAAATGATATGGTCCGTTGCAGAGCAAATCAGCAAGTTGTCGGAGGCCTTTGAGCTCTTTCCAGGCGACATCATTTACTCGGGCACTCCAGAGAACGTGGGGCCTGTGGTGAGGGGAGATGTCATTGAGATGCACATCGACGGTTTGCCCAATTTGAGTGTCAAAATCGTTTAAGCTCTGAGGCAAGACGTTTCCATTTTTTTTGAGGTCCTTCATGTCCAGTTCAGCGCCCGAGCACAGCCCCCATCAAGACAACCATCATGAGATCCATCCCGCGGACGGCTATGCGGGGGACATCACGGCCCAGACGGCCTATGCCTGGATGCAGAGCGGCCACTGTGCCTTGGTGGATGTGAGAACCGATGCTGAGCGCGAGTGGGTGGGGTTTGTGCCCGGCGCTCATGCGGTGGCTTGGAAGCAGTGGCCCGGCATGAAGCCCAACGAGCACTTTGAAGAGGAGTTGCTCGCGGTCTGCGCAAAAGTAGGCGTCAAGCGCGTCGCTCTCCTTTGCCGCAGTGGTGTGCGATCGGTGGCGGCAGCCGTCTTCGCAACGGACTACGGCATCGAGGCGTTCAACATTTTGGAGGGCTTTGAGGGAGACCCCGATGAGCATGCACACCGCTCGCAAAAGGGCGGCTGGAAGCGTTCAGGCTTGCCTTGGAAGCAAAACTAAACCCTAGAATCTCTTAAAGCTTCAAAGCCTGAAAGCTCGACCAGCCTTCAAGCTCCAAGTTTCATCTCAGAGGGCTCTCAAAGCCTGGGGCTTGACGCTCAGCCAGTCCTTGATGTGGCCCTCATAGATGCGTCCCAATCTGAGAAGCTTGGCCTCTGCCTTGGGTTGCCCAATCAGTTGGATGCCCATGGGCAAGCCCTCATCGTTAAAGCCCGCGGGCACACTCAAGGTGGGCAGTCCAGCAAGCGTGGCGTAGATCACCACCTCCATCCACCTGTGGTAAGTGTCCATGTGGACGACGCCCTTTGGGGTGTCAATGGAGGCTGGCCAATGGGTCTCTTTGGCAAAGGGCCAAACTTGTGCACTCGGTAAGCAAAGGACGTCATAGCGCTTGAGCAACTCGAGGAGCTTTTGATAAAGAAGGCTTCGAGTTTGGCTCGCATTTAAAAAATCGATGGCTTTGATATCAAGGCCTGCTTGAACTTCCCAGAGGGCTTCAGCTTTCATGTGCTCTTGGGCCTGGGGCAAAGCCATGAGGGGTGACAGACGGTGGGCCACGTAGGCGTGTCTGAGCGTCAACCAAGCAGACCAGACTTTGGCCGGGTCAAAGTTCGGACTCACGTCTTCAACATGCGCGCCAGCACTGCTCAGACGCTCTAGAGCCCTTTCACATTGAGAGAGGATGCCTCGCTCGAAGGGCAAGTGGCCGCCCAGGTCTGAGAGCCATCCGACTTTCAAGCCTGAGAGGCCCGAATGGGGGAGAACGGCGTCATGGGCGAGCTCGAGCATGGTTTTAGTAAAGTCATTGGAGGACTCATCCAGGCCCAAAGGAAAGCGATCGTCATGGCCCGCCTGTGTGCCAAGGAGCATGCACAAGTCCGCCATGTTTCTGGCCATCGGTCCCTCAACGCCGAGCTGGGTCAAAAAAAGCTCGGTGCTCGGTAAATTGGGGATTCTCCCCTGGGAAGGTCGAAGTCCAAAGATGTTTTGCCAAGCCGCAGGGTTTCTGAGCGAGCCCATGAAGTCCGAGCCGTCCGCAACGGGCAGCATTCTGAGGGCCAAAGCACACGCTGCACCGCCACTGCTCCCGCCCGCTGAGCGTTGGGGGTTGTAAGCGTTTGATGTGGTCCCAAAGAGTTGATTGAAGGTGTGTGAGCCTAAACCAAACTCAGGCGTGTTGGTCTTACCGATCAAGATGGCGCCACTTTGGCGCATGCGTGAGACCATTAAACAGTCTTCTTTGGGCACGTTGTTCTTCAAAAGCAACGAGCCCATGGTGGTGGCTACTCCTGCCGTTTGGGCCAGATCTTTGACGGCAATGGGCAGGCCGTGCATCCAGCCCTTGGAATGGCCCTTTTGCAATGCCTCATCGGCCTCTTTGGCCTCAGCCATCAAGTCCTTGGGCTCCCTCAAGCTCACGATCGCATTGAAGTGGGGGTTGAGTTTTTGAATGTGTGCCAAAAAGGAGGTCATCACCTCTTGGCAAGTGAACACCTGCGCGTGGATGCCTTTGGAGAGTTCGAGAGCGGAGAGCTCGTAGAGGGGGGTGCCGTCTTGCATAGGGTGTTTGTGTGGGGCGTTGAAATGGAGTGTGTGAATGAAGCTTCAGTGGGGTGTGGCGTGGAGAATCATAGGGTCAAGGGGTCAGATGTGAAAGAGGGCAAAGAGGTTAATGAGTTGTTTCAGGCTCTTAAATTAATACACATCAACACCAAGAAGGGTACCTTGATTTGCTTCACCTGCAAGTGGAATGTCAGCAATCACATCAGCTGCTGCATGGATGCCCAGCTTTTGTCTTTGATTGAATCTTTTGTAGCCTCGCGTGAAAGTTGAGGACTGAGTGACCTGAATTTTCTTTGTGGCCATCAGCGCTTGCTTGGTGAAATGAAGGGGGGCGCTAAAGATGAACCTTCAGCTTTAGCAATCATCAGATCGTGTACAAAGTCGATAGGTGCGTCTGGGTTATCCAATGCCGCTTTGCCCATCATCGCCTAAAACTCAATTTGTCCAGAAATAGTTCTGCGTTCGGCATGAGCGAGAGATTTGGCTTGATCGTAAAGTTTACTGTCATACGAGCGGGTAGTCCCATAAGTTCTCCAAAATCAAATTTTGCTACAAATGTAGCAAAATGAAGCAAAGTTTTAAATGGTTCATGGGTTTTTTAAACGCAAAAATTCAAGGATCATGAGAATCCAGGCTCGCCAAGTATCAACATCACTCAAGACGTTAAAGTCGAGCAGACGGGCTGTGTCATAAATGGTGTAATGAGTGATTGATCAACGATGGCTAGAAGTGTCCAGCTCCGGACGGGGTAGGGGGCGCACTGAATCTTGACGCATCACATGCGGACAGCGCACTCGTTGGGCAAGAAAAAAGCTTAGGCTTCTGGGTCGCCGGCGAAGTTAATGGTCAGATCAAATAATGGTCATTTGAAAATTCAACAAAATTTTGTTAAAAAGTTAGTTTAATAGGGTCTATAATTTGGTTTAAAGTGAAATTTAAACAAAATAATGTAGATATTGTAGTTGGAGGCCTTATGTTGAAGTCGTTTGCTGTTCGCAACTTTCAGTCCTTCCACGAGCAAGTACAAGTTTCTTTGGAGTTGAGCAAGCACACGCCTGATGACAATCGTGCGTTTGAAACGCCGCTTGGCACAAAATTAACCAAAGTACTTGCTGTTATTGGTCCCAATGCAAGTGGTAAGACAACATTGATCAAATCATTGGCTTTCTTGGATTGGTTTATTCGCCAGTCATTTCAAGCGAAGGTTGACGCTTCTATTCCGTTGGTCTCTCACTTTGGAGCTGCTAACGAGGCCTCTGAGTTTGAAATTGAATTTGAGATGGATGGCAAAAACTGGAGGTATCGGCTTGTTGCAAGTGAAACCCGCGTCTACTCTGAGCATCTTTATTGCAAGCTAACAAGAGCATTTTCATACGTATTTGTCAGGGACTGGAATCCCACATCCCTAAGTTACGACATCAAGCAAAATCAGTTTGGTTTTTTGCAAAAGGAGGCCGAACGAGTCCGTGAAAACGCTTCTTTGCTATCTACGGCGGCTCAGTATCAAGTCCCATTGGCTATGAAAATTTGCTCTATGCAAGTGTTCACAAACATGCACGTGATGGGTCGTCATCAGATTGATGATTGGCAAATTTTTGGCGCATCAGCCCTTTATTCAGCCGATGATCATTTGCGATTGGCTATGACAAAATTGCTGAAAAGTTGGGATTTGGGTCTCAGTGGTATTCGTATCGAACGCCAAACTGTGACCCATGCCAACGGTGACAAAGAGGATATTTTTATTCCTTTTGGTCTTCATAAAGTTAATGATGTTGAGCACTCAATCATGCTCAAACAAGAATCCAGTGGCACTCAGGCAGCTTATCTTTTACTCTCTCGCCTATTGCCTGTATTGACGTCTGGTGGCGTGGCTGTAATCGACGAACTTGAAGCAGATCTACATCCGCATATGTTGGTGCCAATTTTGGATTTGTTCTACTCTCAAGTGACCAATCCTCACAATGCTCAGATCATCTTCACATGCCACTCCATCGAAGTGCTGAGCTTGTTGCACAAGGCTCAAGTTGTGCTTGTGGAGAAGGATGAAAACTGCCAAAGCAAGGCATGGCGACTGGATGACGTAAAAGGTATTCGTGCCGATGACAACTTGTACGCCAAGTACATGGGCGGTTCATATGGTGCTATTCCTCAGCTGTGAGGTTTTTGTACCCATGGGTCATTGCGTTTGACTTCTACTTTGATGCGAACCATTGCTCGACCAAATTGACCCAAAGCGACCCACCCAGGGGCAAGAGTTGGTCATTGAAATCGTAGCTGGGGTTGTGCAGCATGCAAGGACCCGCGCCATGTCCGATCTCACGGTGAACACCGTCTCCATTGCCGATGAAGAAATAAGCCCCAGGTACTTCTTGGAGCATGAAGGAGAAGTCCTCAGCGCCCATGGTGGGCTCTTGGGCTTGCAAACGATCGGCGCCAAACATGTCCCGGATCACCTCTTGTACGAAGTGGGTTTCGCTCGTGTGGTTGATGGTTGGGGGGTAGTTTCTGTTGAAGTGAAACTCACACTGAGCCTCATGGGCCGCACACAAGTGCTCAGAGAGCTTTCTCATTCGGGCCTCGATCATGTCGAGCACAGCCGTTGAGAACGTTCGCACGGTACCCCTCAGCTCGCAACTGTCAGGGATCACATTGGTGGCTTGCCCGGCATGGATCATGGTGACAGAGATCACGCCAGCATCAACGGGCTTTTTATTTCGAGTGATGATGCCTTGAAAGGCTTGCACCAGCTGAGCCGCGATCAACACAGGGTCGATCCCGTTGTGGGGCAAGGCCGCGTGGGAGCCCTTGCCCTTGATGGTGATGCGAAACTCATTGCTGGAGGCCATCACAGCTCCGGGGCTCAGTGCAAATTGACCCACTTCAAGTCCAGGCCAATTGTGCATGCCAAAGACCGCTTGCATGGGAAAGCGCTCAAAGAGACCGTCTTTGATCATTTCCCGAGCCCCGCCCCCACCTTCCTCGGCAGGTTGAAACAGCAAGTAAACCGTGCCGTCAAAGTTGCGGTGTTGGGCCAAATGCTGTGCAGCGGCCAAAAGCATGGCGGTGTGCCCATCGTGACCACAGGCGTGCATGTGCCCAGGGTGACGGCTCGCATGCGCAAAGGTGTTGCCCTCTTGTAAGGGCAGTGCGTCCATGTCTGCTCTGAGTCCGATGGCCCTTTTGCTGGTGCCCGACTTGATCACACCCACCACCCCAGTGGTGCCCAGACCTTGATGAATCTCAATGCCCCATTGGGTGAGCAAATTGGCCACTGTTTGTGCTGTTCTTACTTCCTTAAAGCACAGCTCAGGGTGTGCATGCAAGTCCCGTCGGATGGACACCAAGCTCTCGGTTTGGGACACGATGGAGTCAACTAATTTCATAAGAAAAATTTATATGTGCACGAAATGTTCATTCTAAAGAAACTGTCCCCCAAAGGGGTGCTTTCCCCTTTAAAAATAGCGGGATATTTCGATTGCTGAGCCCTTGGTGTTTGAAAGACCAGGGCACATCAAGGGGTGTTTTGGTAGGCTTGCATCAAGCCCAGCAGGTGGGCTTGAGAGCTGGGCTCCAAATAGGGCACCATCAAGCCCAAGACGTGCTGTGCGCCCCTCAGGAGCGCTTCTTGGGCGTTTTGATCTTCGAGCGCATGCCTAGGATCCTTGGCGAACTCAAAACTTAGCCACCAAGTGAGCATCACCACCATTTGTGTCGCACACATCTCGCGACTTTGTGTTTGGATGTGCAAGTGACCCGCATGAGCGAGGCCTTGAAGAAGGGAGCGAAAGGCGCTGGTTTTGTGAAAGAGGATGTCTTGTGTCTCTTGTTCAAGCCGGCGGTTGCGGCTCAAAAGGTCGCCCAAATCTCTGTACAAAAAGCGGTATTCCCAAATCAACTCAAACATGGAGTGCATGAAAAACCAGGCCTCTTCCACATCGCTCACGTGGGGTGCTGCGGCCAAGAGGGGGTGGAGCTTTTGCTGATAGGCCTCAAAAAGGGCATTGACCAGTTCGTCTTTGGCGGGGAAGTGGTAGTAGAGGTTTCCGGGGCTGATGGAGAGCTCGGAGGAGATGAGGGTGGTTGAGACGTTGGGCTCGCCAAAGCGATTGAATAGACCCAGGGTCGTCTCTAGGATTCTTTGTGCGGTTCTTCGAGGAGCTTTTTTAACCATGGTTGAGAGGCCAGCGCTTAAAGGGTTGCACAACAATCTGACACGGGTGCAGTCTAATGCAAGGAGGCGGTTCGAGCAAGACACCTGTCCTTGTCATGAAGGAGCACGCCCATGCATTGTGCGTTGACCCACATGCTCCGAGGACTAGGGTTTGCCCCTTTTGAGCTCAGCCTTTGAAAGGCGACTTGGGGGCGACTTGGGGGCGACTTGGGGGCCTCTGGCGGCTCAGACCCGAGGAGGTGCGCTTTTTGAGGTTTTGGGCTTGGTGGTGCTGGCTTTTGCACGAGGCTTGGCTGGGGTTTGAAGCCTTTTTTCAAGCGCC
>CAIZIT010000093.1 GCA_903933115.1 uncultured Burkholderiales bacterium | reverse complement strand
TTGATTGCCCCCAGTCTCCCCGACAACGGTCTGACAGATCGGGATGCGGCGAGCCCCAAAGTGCCCTCTTTCAGCCCCTTGTACCAACAAATCAAGGGCCTGATGCTGCAAAGTTTGAAAGCGGCCGAATGGAAACCCGGCGAGATGATCCCCAGCGAATTTGAGTTGGCCGCTCGCTTTTCCGTCAGCCAAGGCACTGTTCGCAAAGCCATCGATGAGTTGGCACAAGAAAATTTACTGCTCAGAAGACAAGGCAAAGGCACCTTTGTAGCCACGCATTTGGAGCAAAAATTTCAATACCGCTTCTTGAAATTGGTCCCCAACTCAAGCCAATTGACCCCCCCAGGTCCCGCACAAAGGACCATTGTTTGGTGCAAAAAGGCCCAAGCGAACGCAGAAATTGCCCAAGCACTGCAAGTTCCCAAGGGATCTTCCATTCTTCAAGTCAGGCGAGTGCTCTCCTTTTCCGCTGTTCCCACCATTTTGGAAGACATGTGTTTGCCCGAGGACGCCTTCAAGGGCTTGAGCGCCAAAGAGCTCCAAAACCACCAAGGCCCGACCTACGCCCTCTTTGAGTCCACTTATGGTGTTCGCATGGTCAAGGCACAAGAAAAAATCACTGCCGTGCATCCCAAACCACAAGATGCACAAATTCTCAACATCAACGACAATACGCCCCTGCTGCAAGTTGAGCGAGTGGCGTTGACCTACCAAGACAAACCCATGGAGATCAGACGTGCTTTGTACCGAACAGAGCACCACCATTATCGAAATGATCTAAACTAACTCTTTATGATTAAAAATAACCAGCAACAACCTTAATTTCAAACATCCTGCAAGACATTCAAATATTTCTATTGCATTGCAATAGAATTTTGAGATCTGTTTCAATCCATCAGACAGCGAGAAAATGAAAGAAAACTTATGACAGAAGTAATAAAAAAACAGCGCCCTCAGTTTAGAAACATCAATGCGTTTAAGGATCTGACCACTTACAGATTGCCGGCTGCTGGCTGGGTCTCCATTTTGCACAGGGTCAGTGGCGCCATCATGTTTTTGTTGTTGCCCTTCATCATTTGGCTCTTTGACACTTCTGTATCCTCTGAGATCTCCTTCTCAAAATTCAGCTCCGCTTTTGTCGTAGGCATTGGATTTTTACCCGCTTGGTTCATCAAAGTGGTTGTTTTGGCTTTGATTTGGTCTTTTTTGCACCACTTGATCGCAGGACTCAGGCACCTCTACATGGACACCCACCATGCGGTAGACAAAGAATTCGGACGCAGCTCTGCTTGGGTCACATTGGGACTCAGCTGGGCTTTGACCCTTTTATTGGCCGCCAAACTTTTTGGCATTTATTAATCCAATAGCACCCCATACAGGAGAACACCATGTCAGTTAATTTTGGATCAAAGCGCATTGTTGTAGGCGCTCACTACGGACTTAGAGATTGGTTGGCGCAACGCGTGACCGCACTTTTGATGGCTTTGTTCACCGTCCTCGTCATTCTCCAAGTGGTCCTCACCTCTGGAAGCATTGGGTACGACACTTGGTCAGGTATTTTCAGCACGCAATGGATGAAGAGTTTGACTTTTGCAGTCATCATCTCCTTGGCCTACCACGCTTGGGTGGGCATGAGAGACATCTGGATGGATTACGTCCAAGCGCTTGCGATTCGTTTGGTTTTACAAATTTTCACCCTGGTTTGGCTCGTCGCATGCGCTGGCTGGGCAATTCAAGTTATTTGGAGACTTTAATTTATGACTTCTTCCCATTCCATCCCTCGCCGCAAGTTTGATGTTGTGATTGTTGGCGCAGGCGGCTCAGGCATGCGCGCCTCGCTTCAATTGTCACGCGCGGGTTTAAACGTGGCGGTTTTGTCCAAAGTCTTTCCAACCCGCTCACACACCGTTGCAGCCCAAGGCGGTATCGGTGCGTCTCTTGGCAACATGTCTGAGGACAATTGGCACTATCACTTCTACGACACGGTCAAAGGCTCTGATTGGCTTGGCGACCAAGATGCGATTGAATTCATGTGCCGTGAAGCGCCCAAAGTGGTCTATGACCTTGAGCACATGGGCATGCCTTTTGACCGCAACCCCGATGGCACGATCTATCAGCGCCCCTTTGGTGGACACACAGCCAACTATGGTGAAAAACCCGTTCAACGCGCTTGCGCGGCGGCTGACCGCACGGGACACGCCATGCTGCACACGCTTTACCAGCAAAACGTGCAAGCCAAAACCAGCTTCTTTGTGGAGTGGATGGCACTGGATTTGATTCGCGACCATGAAGGCGACGTCGTTGGTGTGACCGCACTTGAAATGGAAACAGGTGAGATCTACATTCTTGAAGCCAAGACCGTCTTATTGGCCACCGGTGGCGCAGGCCGTATCTTTGATGCCTCCACCAACGCCTTCATCAACACGGGCGACGGACTCGGAATGGCCGCCAGAGCAAAAATCGCTCTAGAAGACATGGAGTTCTGGCAATTCCATCCCACCGGCGTGGCTGGTGCGGGTGTGCTATTGACTGAGGGTTGCCGCGGTGAGGGCGCGATCCTCTTGAACGCCAACGGTGAGCGTTTCATGGAGCGTTACGCGCCAACCTTGAAGGACTTGGCACCAAGAGACTTTGTTTCTCGTTCCATGGACCAAGAAATCAAAGAAGGCAGAGGTTGTGGCCCCAACAAAGACTATGTGCTTTTGAAGTTGGATCACCTGGGCGCCGAGACCATCATGAAAAGACTGCCCTCGGTCTTTGAAATTGGTCTTAACTTCGCCAACGTGGACATCACCAAAGAAGCCATTCCCGTGGTGCCCACCATCCACTATCAAATGGGTGGTATCCCCACCAACATTTATGGTCAAGTGGTGGATCAAACTGCAAACAGCCACTCTGATCCGGTCAACGGTCTTTACGCCGTGGGTGAGTGCTCTTGTGTATCGGTGCACGGCGCCAACCGCTTGGGCACCAACTCATTGCTCGACTTGCTCGTTTTTGGACGTGCTGCAGGCAACCACATTGTGGACTTTCACAACAAAAACAAAACCCACAAGCCCCTACCCAAGGATGCGGCTGATTTGACCCTCTCCAGACTGGCTCGCCTTGAGAGCGCCAAAGACGGAGAGTATGCGCAAGTGGTCGCCAATGATTTGAGAAAAGCCATGCAGCAGCATGCCGGCGTGTTCAGAACACAAGCCAGCATGGATGAGGGGGTGGTGAAGATTGCTGAATTGCGTGAACGCGTCAAGTCCATTGGCTTGAAGGACACCTCCAAAGTGTTCAACACCGCTCGCATCGAAGCCTTGGAAGTTGACAACTTGATTGAGTGCGCACAAGCGACCATGGTGAGCGCCGCAGCAAGACACGAGAGCCGTGGTGCACACACTGTTGACGATTACGCCGACACCCCTGAGCACCCCAACGGCCGCAATGACGAAGAGTGGCTCAAGCACACCCTTTGGTACAGTGAGGGCAATCGCCTGAGCTACAAGCCCGTCACCATGAAGCCTTTGACCGTTGACAGCATTGAGCTCAAAGTCAGAACCTTCTAAGCACCCCTTTTGGAGAAATTTATGCAAACAAGAACCTTCCAGATTTATCGCTACGATCCAGATAAAGATGCCAAGCCCTACATGCAAACCATCGTGATTGAACTCACAGGTCACGAACGCATGCTTTTGGACGTTTTGATGAAGCTCAAAGAAGTGGATCCCACCATCTCTTTCAGACGCTCTTGCCGTGAAGGCGTTTGTGGCTCAGATGCCATGAACATCAATGGCAAAAATGGCCTGGCTTGCTTGACCAACATGCTCAGCTTGCCTGAGAAAATTGTGCTCAAGCCCTTGCCTGGACTGCCCGTCATCAGAGACTTGATTGTGGACATGACACAGTTTTTCAAGCAGTACCACTCCATCAAGCCCTATTTGGTCAATGAGACCTTGCCTCCCGAGAAGGAGCGCCTGCAGTCGCCCGAAGAAAGAGACGAGTTGAATGGCCTTTATGAGTGTATTTTGTGTGCAAGTTGCTCGACGAGTTGCCCCTCCTTTTGGTGGAACCCCGATAAATTCGTAGGACCAGCAGGCCTCTTGCAAGCTTATCGCTTCATCGCCGACAGCCGAGACCAAGCGACTGGCGAGCGATTGGACAATTTGGAAGATCCTTACCGACTCTTCAGATGTCACACCATCATGAACTGTGTTGACGTTTGCCCCAAGGGCCTCAACCCCACACAGGCCATTGGCAAGATCAAAGAGCTGATGGTTCGCAGAGCCGTCTAAACCCCGACAAGCGCCATGAACGTCACCGACTCCTTCCTCTCAGGCCTAGATCCTCAGATGAAACTGGGCGAGAGGGAAATGAGCAAGTTGCGCTGGAGATGCCGTCGTGGCCTATTGGAAAATGATTTGATGATCGAATCATTTTTCAACCGTTTCGAGAAAGACCTGAGCGTCAAAACTGCAAAAGCTTTGTATGATTTGATGGACCTCTCGGACAATGATTTGTTGGATTTGCTTTTAAAAAGAAAAGATCTGACAAAAGATTTTTATACTTCTGAAAGACAAGAAGTATTAGACATGATAAGAAAATAAGACCGTTGCTTTCGCTGTTCAATTTAAAGGAAAAAACCGATCATGAAACTCGCTGACTACAAAGCCACCATTGCATTCTCAAACGGTGCGCCCAGTTTTGAGATGCCCGTCTACAACGGCAGCATTGGCCCTGATGTCATTGACATCAGAAAACTCTATGGCCAAACCGGTTTGTTCACCTATGACCCTGGATTCTTATCCACCGCTTCTTGCGAGTCCGCCATCACCTACATCGATGGCGACAAAGGCGAGTTGCTCTACCGTGGCTACCCCATTGAGCAATTGGCCACCAATTGCGATTTCATGGAAACTTGTCACCTGTTGCTCAAGGGTGAATTGCCCAACGCCCAGGAGAAAAAGGACTTCACACACCTCGTGACCAACCACACCATGGTCAATGAGCAAATGCACTTCTTTCTAAGAGGTTTTAGAAGAGATGCTCACCCCATGGCCGTGATGACCGGTTTGGTGGGTGCGTTGTCAGCTTTCTACCACGACAGCACAGACATCAACAACCCTGAGCACAGAGAGATTGCTGCCATTCGCTTGATTGCAAAGATGCCCACATTGGTCTCCATGGCTTACAAGTACAGCATTGGCCAGCCTTTCATGTACCCCAGAAACGACCTCTCTTACGCAGGCAACTTCCTTCGCATGATGTTTGGTAACCCTTGTGAAGACTATGTGGTCAACCCCGTGCTCGAGCGCGCCCTTGACCGAATCTTCATTTTGCACGCAGACCATGAGCAAAACGCATCCACATCAACCGTGCGCTTGTGCGGCTCATCGGGCACCAACCCCTTTGCCGCCATTGCTGCTGGTGTGGCTTGCCTTTGGGGCCCTGCTCACGGTGGCGCCAATGAGGCTTGCCTGAACATGCTCGAGCAACTCCAAGCACAAGGCGGCGTTGCCAAAGTGGGTGAGTTCATGAACCAAGTTAAAGACAAAAACTCCAGCGTGAAGTTGATGGGTTTTGGTCACCGTGTTTACAAGAACTACGACCCCAGAGCGACTTTGATGCAAGAGACTTGCAATGAAGTGTTGAGCGAACTCGGTCTTGAGAACGATCCTTTGTTCAAATTGGCCAAAGCGGTTGAGAAAATCGCGCTCGAGGACGACTACTTTGTTCAAAGAAAACTCTACCCCAACGTGGACTTTTACTCTGGTATTGTGCAGCGCGCCATTGGCATTCCCGTGAACATGTTCACTGGTATTTTCGCTTTGGCCAGAACCGTGGGTTGGATTGCACAACTCAACGAGATGATTGCCGACCCCGAGTACAAAATTGGTCGCCCAAGACAGCTCTTCACCGGCTCACCAAGAAGAGATGTGAAGGCCATCAATCAGCGTTAAGCATCGACATGAATGAAGGACAAAAGGGGTGAGATACCCCCTTTTTGGGCCTTCTCCTCGTCATGCAAACGGTTTTTTTCAGGGGCAATTTTTGCCCCTATTTTTTTGAACATTCACCACCTCAATGAGCCTCCCCCCGCTTGCCTTGATCAAAACCGCCAAGGATTTGCTTGAACTGTGTCAACCCCAGACATCAAAAGAAGCGCCCAAGGGTACGAAACGATCCCCTGAGGGCGTCTCCTCTTGCCAATGCACCCTCAAAAAAGCCATGGGTTGGACAAGCGTGTCGGAGGGAGATTGGCCCGCGCATTTCAAAGCGGTGGCCACGCTTCGAGACCCTGAGGTCTATGAGCCCACCTTTGAAGAGCATCATCCGTGCGGAACACATTACGACTCTGCAGATGCACCGATCGCTCTTGGATTTTTTCCAACCAACCGATGCACCGTTTATGAATGCACCGCTTGCGAGCATTTTGCGCTTCGCTACACGGAGTTTGGGGGCTACTATGTCGACCCCCGTGCCAGACTTCTGAACCCTCAATTGATCGTCAAAGACACGATTGACCCAGACCCCTCAGCATGAAACGCTTGAGGCCTTGAGGACAAGCGCCTTTGGCCGGTTTTGATGCACGGCGCCAAGAATTTTTAAAGAATTGCCGCACTCTCCCTTTTGCCAAACACGGGACGTGAAGACCTGCTCAAATCCCCCATTTAAATGGATTCGTGCTGTAAAAGAGAGCGCTTAGAGCCTAAAATATTGGTTTTTCTCTTAAGAATAAGAAAGAGCCAATACCATGGGACGTACGCTATACGACAAAATTTGGGATGAACACGTCGTTCACACCGAAGAAGACGGCACCTCCATTCTCTACATCGACCGCCACTTGGTCCATGAAGTCACAAGTCCCCAGGCTTACGAAGGACTGAGACAAGCATCGCGCAAAGTTTGGCGTATCAGCTCCGTGGTGGCCACGGCAGACCACAACACCCCCACCAACGGCTGGGAGTTGGGCTACGACGGGATCACAGACCCCATCAGCAAAGAGCAAGTGGTGACCTTGGATCAAAACATGGCCGAGTTCGGCTCTGCCGCTTACTTTCCGTTCTTGAGCAAGCGTCAAGGCATTGTTCACGTGATTGGCCCAGAAAATGGCGCCATTTTGCCGGGCATGACCGTTGTTTGCGGTGACTCACACACCTCCACCCACGGCGCCTTGGGCGCTTTGGCCCATGGCATTGGCACGAGTGAGGTCGAGCACGTGTTGGCCACCCAGACTTTATTGGCCAAAAAGGCGAAGAACATGCTGGTGCGCGTGAATGGGCAATTGAACAAAGGCTGCACGGCCAAAGATGTGGTCTTGGCCATCATCGGTCACATCGGCACCGCTGGGGGCACGGGCTACACCATTGAGTTTGCTGGAACGGCCATTCGTTCCCTCTCCATCGAGGGGCGCATGACGCTTTGCAACATGGCCATTGAAGCGGGTGCTCGGGCTGGCTTGGTGGCTGTGGATGAAAAAACCATTGAATACGTCAAGGGCCGGCTCCTCTCACCCACTGGCGTTGAGTGGGATTTGGCGAGCGCTTACTGGAAGACCTTGCACTCCGATGCAGATGCGCATTTTGACACCGTGGTCGACCTCGATGCCAGCACCATTTACCCTCAAGTCACGTGGGGCACATCCCCTGAGATGGTGCTCGACATCACGAGCAAGGTGCCCGACCCCGACAAAGAAAAGGACCCCATCAAGCGCGGCGCCATCGAAAGAGCGTTGCAGTACATGGGACTCGAGCCCGGCAAATCCATTGATGACATCCACATTGATAAGGTGTTCATTGGCTCGTGCACCAATTCACGAATTGAAGACATGCGAGAGGCTGCACAAGTGGTCAAGAAATTGGGACAAAAAGTGGCGAAAAATGTTCGTCTCGCTTTGGTCGTTCCTGGTTCAGGCTTGGTCAAAGAGCAAGCTGAGAGAGAGGGTCTTGATGTGATCTTCAAGGCTGCAGGCTTTGAGTGGCGAGAGCCCGGTTGCTCCATGTGTTTGGCCATGAACGCTGACCGACTCGAGCCCGGAGAGCGATGCGCTTCAACGAGCAACCGCAACTTTGAGGGGCGTCAAGGCGCTGGTGGGCGCACCCACTTGGTCTCCCCCGCCATGGCCGCTGCTGCAGCTGTTCATGGCCACTTTGTTGACATTCGCAAATTTTCTTAAAAGTTGAACTCCATCATGCAAAAGTTTTTAACTCAAAAGGGCTTGGTGGCCCCCATGGACCGCGAGAATGTGGACACCGATGCCATCATTCCTAAACAGTTTTTAAAGTCCATCAAAAAAACAGGCTTTGGCCCCAACCTCTTTGATGAGTGGCGTTATTTGGACGAAGGCTTTCCGGGTCAAGACCCCAAGAGCAGAAAAATCAATCCCGATTTCGTGCTGAATCAAGCACGCTACCAAGGTGCTAGCATTTTGCTTGCTCGCAAGAATTTTGGTTGCGGCTCCTCTCGTGAGCATGCGCCTTGGGCCATTGATCAATTTGGTTTTAGAGCGATTTTGGCGCCCAGCTTTGCTGACATCTTTTTTAACAATTGTTTTAAAAATGGCTTGCTGCCGATCGTCTTGCCCGAGAGCACGATTGATCACCTCTTTAACGAGGTCACAGGTTTCATTGGCTACCAACTCACCATCGATTTGGAGCGCCAAGTGATCGTCAAACCCCAGGGCGAGGAGATTGCCTTTGAGGTGGAGGCCTTCAGAAAGCATTGTTTGATCAACGGTCTTGATGACATTGGATTGACGCTGCACCACGCACAAAAGATCCGTGACTTTGAGAGCCACCGCTTGAGCACCAAGCCTTGGCTTGCCCACACCACAGTGCCACAGGCCTGAAAACAACATGAAGTGCGCTGAGCGACACAGCGATTTGAGCATCTTGCCCGATCCCTCTCGGATGGGGCCCCCTTACGCTAGAGAATAGACATGAAGAAAATCGCAGTACTCCCCGGAGACGGAATCGGTAAAGAAATTGTGGCTGAGGCCTTGAAGGTTTTGGAGGTCTTGTCCTTGCCCCTGGAGATGGAGCATGCGCCCGTTGGTGGCACAGCCTTTGATCTCATGGGGCATCCCTTACCTGAGAGCACCCTGAACTTGGCCAAAGCGTCTGATGCCATTCTCTTTGGAGCGGTGGGCGATTGGAAATACGACAAACTGGAGAGAAGCCTTCGTCCCGAGCAAGCGATCTTAGGTCTCAGAAAGCACTTGGAGCTGTTTGCCAACTTTCGCCCGGCCATATGCTATGAGGAGTTGGTGGCCTCTTCGAGCTTGAGGCCAGAGTTTGTGTCCAATTTAGATATTTTGATCATTCGAGAACTCACAGGCGACATCTACTTTGGTCAACCCAGGGGACGCAGAATCGCTGTGGATGGGCACTTTCCAGGTGCTGAGGAGGCCTTTGACACCATGCGCTACTCCCGCCCCGAAATTGAGAGAATTGCGCACGTGGCTTTCCAAGCCGCTCAAAAACGCTCCAAGCGCGTGACGAGCGTTGACAAGGCCAATGTTTTAGAGACTTTCCAATTGTGGAAAGATGTCGTGACAGAAGTGGGACTGCAATACCCTGACATCCAACTCGATCACATGTATGTTGACAATGCGGCCATGCAACTGGTCAAAGCGCCCAAGAAATTCGATGTGGTGGTGACTGGCAATATGTTTGGTGATATTTTGTCTGATGCGGCCGCCATGCTCACGGGCTCCATTGGCATGCTGCCCTCAGCCTCTTTGAACAAAAAGAATCAAGGCCTTTATGAGCCCAGCCATGGCAGCGCTCCTGACATCGCGGGTCAAGGCATTGCCAATCCATTGGCCACGATTTTGAGTGCATCGATGATGCTGCGATTCTCCCTCCAAGAGGAAAAGGCGGCCGATTTGATCGAGTCCGCTGTCAAAATGGTCCTCAAAGAAGGCCTGCGAACGCCAGACATTTATACAGAGGGCACCACCAAAGTCAACACCCAGGAGATGGGTAACGCTGTTGCCAAAGCATTGAAATCTTTGATTTGATGACTTTTGAGGCGCTGAGAATCTATTTATTATTTTTTGACCGAATGGGGATTTCATCTTGAGTACAAATCACAAAGCAAATGTTGTAGGTATTGTGGGCTGGAGAGGCATGGTGGGCTCCGTGCTCATGGAGAGAATGCAGGCCCAGGGCGACTTCTCCTTGATTGAACCCATCTTCTTCACGACCTCTAACGTCGGTGGCGCGGCGCCGTCCATGGCCAAAAATGAGCTCAAGCTCTTGGATGCCCACCACATCGATTCACTCAAAAAGTGTGACATCATCATCACCGCTCAAGGCGGTGACTACACCAAAGAGGTTCACCCCCAATTGAGAGCGGCGGGCTGGAGCGGCCACTGGATCGATGCCGCCAACGCACTTCGCATGACCCCTGAGTCCATCATCATCTTGGATCCTGTGAACCGCGAGATGATCGACAAAGGACTGGCCAATGGCACTCGGGACTGGATTGGTGGAAACTGCACGGTCAGTTTGATGTTGATGGCCATGGGTGGTCTCTTCAAGGCCGGCTTGGTGGAGTGGGTCTCGGCCATGACTTACCAAGCCGCCTCCGGTGCTGGTGCACAAAACATGCGTGAGTTGCTCGCACAAATGGGTGCCTTGCACGCGAGCGTCAAAGACGATTTGGCCAACCCCGCCTCAGCCATTTTGGACATCGATCGCAAAGTCACTGAAACCCTTCGCAGCGAGCATTTCCCCACCTCCAACTTCCGTGGCACAGCTTTAGCGGGCAGCTTGATCCCTTGGATCGATGTGCCGGTTGATCACGGTCAAAGCAAAGAGGAATGGAAGGGCGGATCAGAGTGCAACAAAATTTTGGGCCTCCCCCCCTTCAGAACTCCAGGCAGCATCGCCATTGATGGCCTATGTGTTCGAATTGGTGCCATGCGTTGTCACTCTCAGGGCCTGACCGTGAAGATGAAAAAGAATGTGCCCATGTCCGATATTGAGGCTTTGCTTGCCAATGCCAATGACTGGGTCAAAGTCATCCCCAATGAGAGAGAGATTAGTGAGCGCTTACTCACTCCAGCAGCTGTGACTGGCAAGTTGGATGTGCCTGTCGGGCGTTTGCACAAATTGGCCATGGGCGAGGACTTCTTGGGCGCCTTTACCGTAGGGGACCAGTTGCTTTGGGGCGCTGCTGAGCCGCTCAGAAGAATGCTGAGAATTTTGCTGGAAGCTTGACGGGTCCCCGCTCCAAAAGCTGCCCTAGGGTTCAAAGCCGTGGGACAATGCTTTGAGAGGGGTTCAACTCGCTGACTTGTTATGACTTCTTGTGCGCATCTTGTCTTGTAAAAAAAGACGACAAGACAAGGCCTAGGGAGGACGTGGAGTGGGAATCTGGCACCTGTTCAAAGCTATCGCTAAGATACTGGACCAGATACTGGACCAGATACGGGACAAGTTAAGGACTAATTTACGGGCCAATTTACGGGCCAGGTCTGAGTTGCGTTCCAGCTTACTCTTTGCTTTACCCTCAGGGTCACCGCAAGGCGCAAAGTGATAGGGAGAACTGGGGATGACAAGATGCGGGCCCGTGAAAGACATTTTTATCCATTTTTAACACCTCCCAAAGTTCACCTCCATTCATTCAGTCGGCCTTCAACTTGAAAAGCTCAACATGACCTCTATCCATCAAACACTGGCCCAGGCAGCAGCCAACGCGTCCAACCTTTCTTTGAAAAAGAGGGGGCCAAAACGGGTCTTGCGCTTTCGCTTGGACTTAGGCTTGGGCTTGGGCTTGCGTTGCATTTTGAGCTTAGGGCTGAGCTTCATGCCAATCCTCTCCTCCAATGCCTGGGCCCTTGAATTGGGGCGCCCGTTGATGCTTTCTAAGCAAGGTGAGCCCTTGAAGGTTGAAATGGGGCTGGGATCCATCTCCGCCGATGAGTTGCGTGGCCTACAAGTGAACATCGCGCCTCTCAGTGCCTACCAAAGCAGGCACCTTGAGGATGAGGCCTTGAGCCTGAGCGCCATGGGTGTCAAAGCGAAATTGACTCAAAACAACAAGGGCTTAGAGATCATCAGTTTGAGTTCAGACAAACCCGTGAACCAGAGTTTTTTGAGTGTGTTGCTGGAGCTCCAATGGAGCACGGGCTCAGAGACTCGGGAATGGGGTCTGTTGCTCGACGCAGGCACCAAGGCGTCGACGCCTCAAGACCATGCCATCGTGGTCCAAGAGGGTGAGACGGCCAGCTCCATTGCGCAGCAATTTGCCTCATCACCCATCACCTATGAACAAATGCTCATCGCGCTTTTAAGAGCCAACCCCAAATCCTTCGTCAATCAAAACATCAACCGCTTGCGTGCCAACGCCACCTTGAGGATCCCCAGCCAGGCACAAGCATTGTCCACCCCCTTGCAACAAGCCAAAGAAGAGCTGAAAGCCCAAAACCTAGACTTTGAGCAGTACCGTCAGAATTTAGCTCAAAAGATCAACAGCTCAAAGTCCAGTCTTCAAAACGGCACCCCACAAACAGCTTCTGGCCTCATCAGTCCCAAAGTCCAAGCCCCCGTCTCTGGCAACCAAGACCAGCTCAAACTCAGCAACCCCTCCAGCAAGGCTGCAAAAGCCAACGAGCAAATGGCCAAAGAGCTCCAAGCCAAGGACACCCTCAAAGCCACCCGACAAGTTCAAGACAATTTAAAAGAATTGGGACAACTTGCTGACCAAAGCGCCTCGCTGTCCAACCAAGACGCCAGCCAAGAAGGTGTGATTGCAGCCCAGAGCATGAGTCTTAAATCCCGCGTTTCCACTTGGCTACAACATCCCCTGATGCCTGTCTTGTCAGGCCTACTCTTTGGTTTCCTGGTCTTGCTGACCCTTTGGAAGACCAAGAGCCGCTCAGATGATGAGAACGCCCACGAGTCGATGGACCCCTTGAACCGTCCAAGCTCCATTTTTGATCTCGAAACGCCCATACCCCACAGCCTGCGCGCAACCCCCGCGCCTCTAGGGTCTTTGGGTCCACAAGTGCTCAACAGCCACCCAGCCGCCAACCATCAGCCCAACGATCCGGATGAGCTCACAGAAGAGGACTTGGCGCCCATGCCTCAGTCCGGTGCTGTCACCCATGGCCTCACCCCCTCCCAAAGCTTAAAAGACCATGTGAACATTGACTTCGACTTGGAGTTGCCTGAGCTCGACGGTGCAGAGCCTAGCAGCTCCCTCACCAACCCCATCACCCCTCCTCTTGGAGAAGCACCCACCGTGATCCCCGAGGAGCCTTTTTCCGCGACCGCTAACGATGGAGGCTTTAGCAACACAGCCAGTCACCCTGCCAGCGAATCGTTTGCTCAGGATCAGTCCCCCACGCCTGCGCCACAAAGCACCTTCGACTTGGAAAACCCTCTCCAAGTGCGCTTTGATTTGGCACAAGAACTCTGGCAAGTTGGGCAGCATCATACGGCTCGTGCGATCGTGCAAGAGGTGGCCAATCAGGCCAGCGGGACACTGCTCGAGCAGTCTCTTGCATGGCTCAACGACAGACCATGAGCTTGCAACGCATTGCCTTGGGGCTGTCCTACAGTGGTCAACAGTATGAGGGCTGGCAAAGCCAACTCTCCAACAAAACCGTTCAAGATCAGCTCGAGAAGGCGCTGAGCACGTTTGCACAAACGCCCATTCGCACGCTTTGTGCGGGTCGCACCGATTCTGGCGTGCATGCCTTGCTTCAAGTGGTTCACTTTGACACCGAAGTCGAGCGTGACATGAGCTCATGGGTGAGGGGCACCAACCGTTACTTGCCCTCAGACATTGCCCTTCAATGGGCAAAAGCGGTGCCAGAAGACTTTCATGCCAGGGCTTGCGCCACTTCAAGGCGCTACAGCTATTTGCTGCTTCAAAGCGCCGTGCGCCCAAGTATTGAGCACCAGCGTGTGGGCTGGGTGGCCAAACCACTCGATGCCCATCGCATGCAAGAGGCTGCCCTTCGCCTGCTGGGCACCCATGATTTCACCTCCTTTAGAGCCTCTCAATGTCAAGCCCTGTCTCCTGTCAAGACCTTGAAGCATCTGCACATCACCACCAAGAGCAGCAGCCCCTCGCATGCCTATTACCGTTTTGATTTCGAGGCCAATGCCTTCTTGCACCACATGATCAGAAACATCATGGGCTGCTTGATCCAAGTGGGCTTGGGGCACCACGCCCCCCAATGGATGGAGGAGGTGATTGCCGCTCGAGACAGAAGGCAAGCCGCCCCCACCTTCTCTGCAGATGGGCTCTACTTTCTTGGCCCTCGCTATGATGCACACTGGGGCCTGCCCTTGGGCACGCCCAGTTACGATTGGATCCTTTAACCATGCCCTCATTGCGCACATTGACCTCCTTCAACCACACCCCCATCAAAGTCTGCGGCCTCACGCGAGAAGAGGACGTGGATGCTTGTGCCAAGGAGGGGGTCAATGCCATTGGATTTGTTTTTTACGAAAAAAGCCCCCGATACGTCAACCCCGACCGCGCCCATGAATTGGCGCTTCGCCTGCCCGCCTTCATCACACCTGTCTTGCTCTTTGTGAATGCTTCAGTGGCACAAATTCGTGAAGCGGCAAAAGCCGTTCCAAGCGCTTGGCTACAGTTTCATGGAGATGAGAGCCCAGCGTTTTGCACTGAAGTCGCTAAAGACTTGGGCAGAAGCTATATTCGTGCCCTGAGAATTCCCTTAGAAAGTGAAGTCCAAGAGGACAAAAACACCCCCCAAACCCCCTCTGAACTCGTAGAATATAGCCATCAATACAACACAGCCCAAGCCCTCTTATTGGACGCGTATGTGCCTGGTTATGGCGGGGGTGGAAAAACATTCAATTGGTCACTGATTCCTCAAAACGTCAACGCTCACCTCGTGCTGTCTGGTGGACTCACACCTGCAAACGTGGGCGACGCTGTGCGCACCCTCAAGACACGAGGTCGCAGCCTGAGCGTTGATGTGAGCTCTGGTGTGGAGCAAAGCAAAGGCATCAAAGATGCGTCGCTCATTCACCAATTTGTAAAATCCGTTCGCTTGGCCGATCAATCCCTGAGGTGATCTGTACCCATGTTCAAGCCCGAGGGCCTTTAGGCCCACTCAAGGGCCCCGCCAAAGACGTGCAGCTCTGGAACCTGGGCACCTGGACATGACAAAGCCTTGCTGGACCTCATGTGTGACAAGCTTAGATTTTTTGCGTTGAAACTGAAGACCCTTTTTTCTAACCCAAGCGTCCCCCCCATTTCCTAAAGAACCCTATGACTACGAACTACCACCAACCCGATCTGAGCGGTCACTTTGGCCCCTATGGCGGCAGCTTTGTGAGTGAGACGCTCACACATGCGATTGAGGAATTGAAAATCGCCTATGCCAAATACCAGCACGATGATCAATTTTTAGCCGAATTCCAAAGCGAGCTCAAACACTTTGTGGGCCGCCCCTCACCGATTTACCACGCTGCTCGAATGAGCAAAGAAATGGGTGGCGCTCAAATTTACCTCAAGCGCGAGGACCTCAACCACACGGGCGCACACAAGGTCAACAACACCATTGGGCAGGCCATGCTCGCCAAGCGCATGGGCAAACCGCGCGTGATTGCCGAAACAGGTGCAGGCCAACACGGTGTGGCGACGGCCACCATTTGTGCTCGCTATGGGCTCGAGTGTGTGGTCTACATGGGCAGCGAGGACGTCAAGCGTCAAAGTCCCAACGTCTACCGCATGAAACTGCTGGGTGCCACTGTGGTGCCCGTTGAGAGTGGGAGCAAGACGCTCAAAGACGCATTGAATGAGGCCTTAAGAGACTGGGTCACCAATGTGGAGAACACCTTCTACATCATTGGCACCGTGGCAGGACCTCACCCCTACCCCATGATGGTGAGAGACTTTCAAAGTGTGATTGGAACGGAGTGCATTGAGCAAATGCCCCACATGCACAACGGTCAACAACCCGATGCGGTCGTGGCCTGCGTGGGCGGGGGCAGCAACGCGATGGGGATTTTTTACCCCTACATTGATTTCCCCAACACGCGCTTGATCGGCGTGGAGGCCGCTGGCGAGGGCCTCGAGAGCGGCAAGCATTCCGCCTCCTTGCAGCGCGGTGTGCCAGGTGTCTTGCACGGCAACAGAACCTATATCTTGCAAAATGCACAGGGTCAAATCACTGAAACCCACAGCATCTCTGCAGGTCTGGACTACCCAGGCGTGGGCCCCGAGCACGCTTACCTCAAGGACATCGGTCGGGCCGAATACGTGGGCATCACCGACACCGAAGCCTTGGAGGCTTTTCACTACCTGTGCCGAACCGAGGGCATCATTCCAGCCCTCGAGTCGAGCCACGCCGTCGCCTACGCCATGAAATTGGCCAAGACCATGGGAGCAGACCAGTCCATTTTGGTCAACCTCTCTGGCAGAGGCGACAAAGACATTGGAACCGTTGCCGACTTGAGCCATGCTGACTTTTACTGCCGTCCAAGTTGCCAAGGCCAAGGGGTCAAGGGCGCAACCCAAGCCATCAAGATCATGCCATGAACAGAATACAAAACACCTTCAACACCCTGAAAGCCCGTCAACAAACGGCCCTGATCCCTTACATCATGTGTGGCTTTCCCAAGCCTCAACTGACGGTGCAATTGATGCACACGTTGGTCAAAGCGGGCGCCAACATCATCGAACTCGGGATCCCCTTTAGCGATCCGATGGCCGATGGACCCGTCATTCAAAAGGCTGGGGAATGTGCCTTGAGCTTTGGTGTGGACATGGGCCAAGTGCTGCAGTGCGTTGAGGAGTTTCGTAAAACCGATGCCACCACACCCGTTGTTTTGATGGGTTACGCCAACCCTGTTGAGAGCTACGATCATTTGCACGGCGCTTGGTCCTTCATCGATCATGCCAAGCGCGCAGGCGTGGATGGCGTCTTGATTGTGGACTACCCCCCAGAGGAGTGCACGGAATTTGCCAAGCGCTTGAGAGAAAAAGACATGGACTTGATCTTTCTCTTGGCGCCCACCAGCACCCAAGAGCGCATGCAATTGGTCGCACAAGTGGCCAGCGGCTATGTGTACTACGTCTCCTTGAAAGGCATCACCGGTGCGGGCCACTTGGACACCCAGTCGGTTGAGCGCAAGTTGCCCGAAATCAGAGAGCACGTGCACATTCCTGTGGGCGTTGGCTTTGGCATTCGCGACAAACAATCGGCCAAAGCGTTGTCGAAAGTCGCCGATGCGGTGGTCATTGGCACCAAGCTCATCGAGCTCTTGCAAGACGGTAGCGATCAAGAGCGTCTTGGCAAACTCTCGAACTTCATCACTGAAATTCGCCAAGCATTGGATGAGCATTAAAATCATGACCCGGATCGATTGCCCCCTGTTTGTCACCCCTAGGAGCACCCCATGAGTTGGCTTGAAAAACTTCTGCCCCCCAAAATTCAACCCACCGACCCCGCGGACCGCAGAAGCGTGCCCGAGGGCTTGTGGGTGAAGTGCCCCAGTTGCGAGAGCGTGCTCTACAACAACGACTTGGAGCAAAATCAAAACGTTTGTCCCACTTGCTCTCATCACCACAGAATCAGTGCGCGCATGCGACTCGATGCCTTTTTGGATGCAGAAGGACGCTATGAGATTGGTCAAGAGGTGATTCCTGTGGACGCTTTGAAATTCAAAGACTCTAGGAAGTACCCTGAGCGCTTGAAGCAGGCCATTGAGCAAACTGGAGAGACCGATGCCTTGGTGGTCATGGGCGGGAGCGTGCACCAAATCAATGTGGTGGTGGCATGCTTTGAGTTCGACTTCATGGGCGGGAGCATGGGCTCTGTCGTGGGTGAGCGCTTTGTGAGAGGCGTTAAAACAGCCATTGAACAAAAAGTGCCCTTCCTGTGCTTCACGGCAACAGGTGGCGCGCGCATGCAAGAAGGATTGTTGTCGCTCATGCAAATGGCCAAAACCAATGCCGCCCTGACCCAACTGGCCAAAAAAGGCCTTCCCTACATCAGCGTGCTCACCGATCCCACCATGGGCGGTGTGTCGGCCGGTTTCGCTTTCATCGGGGACTTGGTCATCGCAGAGCCCAAAGCGCTCATCGGCTTTGCCGGGCCAAGGGTCATTGAGAGCACGGTCCGTGTGACTTTGCCAGAAGGTTTTCAACGCTCCGAGTTCTTGCAAAGCAAGGGGGCCATTGACATGATTTGTGATCGCCGAGACTTGAGAAAAACCATTGCAACGAGCTTGGCGATTTTGCTCAGACTACCTGCGGAGGCTTTGAGCTGACTTTGTAGACTTTTGCGAAGACGTGCTGAGCTGAGTGAGCTGAACGGGTGACACCGTCTGCACACGCCTTGAAGCTCGGGGTCCGCGGAGTTTCCCTTCTCGCAACTCGACGCCATTGATTGACCTTTGATCAGCCTTTCAAAGCCCTGTTCTCATCGATTTTTTTTACACCCCCCCTTCATTCCTAAGCCCGACCCCATGACCGACTCCACATCAGCCCCCAGCGAAGCACACCCAGCACCCCTTCAAGAGGGGGCTCTTGCAGCAGACGAGAACCAACTCATCCATGAGAGGCGAGAGAAGTTAAAGGTCTTGAAAGAGATGCAAAAAGCAGGACATGGTGTCGCCTTTCCCAACGACTTCAAACCCACGCATCACGCCAAGCCATTGCACGAAGAATTTGATCTTCGCCCTCCGGAGGAGCTGAAGGAGGCTCACATTCACGTGAAAGTTGCTGGTCGCATGATGCTCAAGCGGGTCATGGGCAAGGCCAGCTTTGCAACCTTGCAAGACAGCACCGGCAAGATTCAGGTCTACATCACCCAAGAGCACATCCAGCCCGAACTCTACGAACGCTTCAAGCACTGGGACTTGGGCGACATCGTCGCAGCAGAGGGCCACTTGTTTTTCACAAAAACGGGAGAGCTCTCCATTCACGCCACAGCCATTCGTTTGCTCACCAAAAGCCTCAGGCCCATGCCCGACAAATTCCATGGCATGAAGGACCAAGAGGTCAAATACCGCCAACGCTATATCGATCTGATGGTCGATGAGAGCACAAGAGACCGCTTCAAAGCACGCTCCATGGCCATCACCAGCATGCGCGACTTCATGGTCAAGCACGGCTTTCTTGAGGTGGAGACGCCCATGCTGCACCCCATTCCTGGAGGCGCCAACGCCAAACCATTTGCCACCCATCACAACGCGCTGGATCAAGAAATGTTCCTTCGAATCGCCCCTGAGCTTTACTTGAAGCGGCTCATTGTGGGTGGTTTTGAGAAGGTTTTTGAGATCAATCGAAATTTCAGGAATGAGGGCATCTCTGTGCGGCACAATCCCGAATTCACGATGATGGAGTTCTACGCCGCGTATTGGAACTACTTGGATTTGATGAGCTTTACCCAAGAGCTCATTCGCAGTGTGGCACTGAGCGCCGTAGGCACCTTGCACTTGAACTATGGCGACAAAGCGGTGGATTTGAGCCAAGAGTTTGAGCGCCTCACCATCCCTCAGGCCATCGTCAAGTACGGCCCCACTGGGGTTGAGGTCGATAACGCTGCGTGGCTTCGCGCGGCACTTCAAAAGTTGGGGCTCAATGAAGAGAAGGACCGCTTGTCCACCCTCAGCTTGGCCAGCCTACAGGTGAAATACTTTGAAGAGACGGTGGAGAGCCAACTCTGGCAACCCACCTTCATTTGCGAACACCCTGTGGAGATTTCTCCCCTGGCCCGCGAAAGCGACACCCAACCCGGTGTGACTGAGCGTTTTGAACTCTACATCACCGGTCGTGAGTTTGGCAATGGCTTTAGCGAATTGAACGACGCCGAAGACCAAGCCCAGCGCTTCAATGCTCAAGTTGCACAAAAGGACAGCGGAGACGATGAAGCCATGTTCTTTGACCATGATTTTGTTCGCGCACTTGAATACGGCATGCCACCGACTGCGGGGTGTGGCATTGGGATTGACCGTTTGATGATGATGCTCACCAACAGCCCCAGCATCAGGGATGTGATTTTGTTCCCCGCACTCAAAAGGGAACATTGAGAGAGCGCCAGATTTGAAGGTTCGCCAGATGCCAGCGTGGTCCTCCAAGGCTGCGACCCCTCAGTTCGTCAAGAACACTGGGGCCCTTGGAGTACTTAGAGGAGTACTTTGAGGAATACTTAAAAGCGCACTCCGAGTGAACTTTTGTTGAGCACCTCAGGCGACCTCGATTGAATGATTTTGCATGCTGCTCAATACGGTGCTTGCTTGTGTTTTTGCGGGCTACTGAGAGCAACACCCCCCAATAAATCAAAGAGGCCGATGGGGCTCTTCAGACGGCGCATCGTGCTCTTGAGGCGCTTGAGACCCTTGAGACGCGTCCCCTTCAGTCTTGCGGGACTCGCGCTCTTTAAGCTTGTCTTCTTTTTTCTTTTTCTTGGCCAATTCTCTTTGGCGTTTTTCGTAGTTGTAATTGGGAGTGGCCATAGTTGCAAGATGAAGTTGAACCACTCGTCTAAGCGCTAGACAATGCTGGCCCGTTGAAAAACAATTCCATGCCCAATGCGACAAGATGCAAGCACCTGCCTAGCGAGGTGAAGAACATGGGCTGCCAACCGCAGTTGGGCATGACAGTGGGGAGACTGGGCTTCCACTCTTTTTTTGACAGTCTAACCGCTATTGGGCCTCAAATTTGCCAGAGTACAACTTTAATTGCAAAGCCCCATCGCACACCAAGTCTGGTGCTCAGGGGCTCGCATTCAAGCTCATGTGCAGCGCTTGCTGATAACGGGGGTCTCGCATCAAATCTTGCCAAGTCATCGCTGGCCCTTGAGCCAACAAGGCTCGTCTTCTGTACTCGCTGCGCTCACTGAGTTGCCATTTGCCTTTGATCAAAGCCTCTGCCAACTCATCCAAAAAGACATCCAGCAGATCGTTGCTTTTCTCCCCAGCTTTGATCACACTTTGGTTACAAAGGAGCAACAAGTCACATCCCGCATTCAAAGCCTCAACCGCTGCCTTGGCGTATGAGAGCACTTGCCCCTCGAGCTCCCTGGCCCCTTGCATGGACAAGTCATCACTGATGATGGCACCTGTGAACCCAAGTTGCTCACGCAAGATGTGCTGCAACCACCTCTTTGAAAAACCCGTCTGTCTTGAGTCCACCTCCGGGTAGATCACATGGGCGGGCATCACGCTCATCAACGAGCTGCCCAAGGCCATGTAGGGCAAGACATCTTCTTTCATGATCTCGCTGAGCTTGCGGTGATCAAAGGGCAACTCGGTGTGGGAGTCGGCTTGCACAAAGCCGTGACCGGGAAAATGTTTCCCACAATTGGCCATCCCCGCTTGAAGCATGCCTTGCATGAAGCTTTTTGCAAGCAAAGTCACCACCCTCGGGTCGCGGTGAAAGGCACGATCGAAAATCACATCACTCCTGCCGTGATCCAAATCCAAGACCGGCGCAAAACTAAAATCCACACCACAAGCTCTCAATTCGCTGGCCATCACAAAACCCATGGCTGTCGCTCGATTGGTCGCTTGCAGTGCAGACAGCCCTTCGTCTTGATGGGCCAGTCCTTTTCTCTGCGACCACTGCTCACCGAGCTCGAGCATGGGCGGCAGGTGCGTGAACCCATCGGTTTTGAATCTTTGGACTCGTCCCCCCTCATGGTCCACGCAAATGAGCAACTCGGCTCTCAAAGCCTTGATCTCTTCACACAGAAGAGTCAATTGCTTTTTATCTTTCCAATTCCTCGCAAACAAAATCACCCCGCCCGTCAAAGGATGCAGCAATCGACGTCGATCATCCCGACTCAAGGTCAAGCCATGGATGTCCAACAACACGGGAGAATGCACAAATGCATCTTTGAATCTTTTCTTCAAGGCCACGGGCTTAGAGATATTTTTCATAAGGCTTAAAAATCAAAGGTTGGGTCACACAAGGGTTTGCATGACGGTCACAAAACTGATGGCGTAATCGCTCTCATCTGAAACACTGACTGTCGCAGTGAGGTTCTTGGCCTCGCACCATGTTTTGAGTTCATTGTAGAGAACGATCTTGGGCTCACCACTGGGGGCATTGACAATCTCACACGAGCGCCAGGTCATGGGAGACCGCATCCCCAAACCAATGGCTTTGCTGAACGACTCTTTGGCAGAAAATCGAGTGGCCAAATAACGGATCCCTCTCTCAGGCCAGCGCTTGGAGCGAAAGTGAAACACCTCCAACTCTTTGGGGGTCAAGATGCGCGCCAAAAATCGCTCTGCATACCTTTCATGGCTTGTGCGAATGCGCCGAATGTCGCAAATATCGGTACCAATGCCGTAAATCACTTGCGCGCCAGTCACGATGGGTTGGCTCCGTCGCTCATCTGACTCAAGTATAGGCCCACCGCTTGGGTATACCCCATCTCCAACGCGTCAGCAATGAAAGCATGTCCAATGGAAACCTCTTTGACATGGGGGACATGGGTTAAAAAATACTTCAAATTCAAAGCATTCAAATCATGCCCTGCATTGACCTCCAAACCGAGCGCTTGGGCCGCGACTGCAGTCGCTTGGTAAGCCTCGATCGCTTGGGAGGCGTGCACTTGCCCACCCTCTTCCAAATCTTTGGCGTAAGCGCGGGCAAAACCCTCGGTGTACAACTCCACTCGATCTGCACCCAAGGCCTTGCAGTGCGCCATCATCTGCGGCTCCGGATCCATGAACAAACTCACTCTAACGCCCCAAGCCTTCAAGGTCTGCACAATGGGGCGCAAGGCCTCCATGTCTTTGGGCAGTTGCCAGCCGTGATCGCTGGTGGATTGCTCCATGCTGTCGGGCACCAAAGTGGCTTGGTGGGGTCGATAACGCTCGACCAGGGCCATGAGATTGTGAAAGGGGTTGCCCTCTAGGTTGAACTCACAAGCAGGCCACTCTTTTAAAAACTCACTCAACGCTTTGACATCCTGAGTCTTGATGTGTCGCTCATCAGGTCGAGGGTGAACGGTGATGCCGTGTGCGCCAGCCAAGAGACAGCTCCTCGCTGCCTTCAAAACACTGGGCAAATCCAGCTCACGCGCATTGCGCAGCAAGGCCACCTTGTTCAAATTCACCGACAAAGCAGTGGAGACTGAAGGGGTCTTTTGAGGGGACAAAGATGAGTCAGACATGGTGAACTGGGCTAGAAAAAAAGGTGACGCAAGAGTGCAAAAAACAGCAAGAGCAAGATGGCGCCAAATTCGCTAAAGCGCCTGGATGTCCATCATAAACTGCCTGGTCTTTAAGATCCCCATCCCGCAATGAAAATGAATGGTCTTTCTCAACTGCGTCTGTAAAGCTTGGCGAGATGTGCCGTCCAACTCCGCGCAAAAGCGAAGCGTACTGAGCAACGGTGAAGGGGTCTCCATGGCATTCGCCAAAGCGCACCACATCTCACCCGTGAGGGCTTGTGTTTTGGCTCGATGGGCAAAGGCATTGACCCCACCGCCCTGGGACTCGGGTGCATCGCCTTGAGCATCCAGCTCAGTGAGCACCATCATGTCTTTGAAGACCACTTTGGACAAGCCCATCTCAGGCACCAACTCATAGAGCTCATGGTCTTTGAGGGCTTGAAGCGTTGAGGTCTGCACCGTCAAATTGGGCAAGTGCCCCAAATAGGCCAACATCAAGAGCTCAAATGCTCTGAGCAGAGGGCTCAGCGTTTGCTCAAAACCACCGGACAAAATTTGCACCACATCCTTGTACATGTCAAACAAATCGGGATGGGGATCCTCCCTGGCCAGCATCTTCAAGAGCAACTCATTCAAATAAAACCCACTCAGCAAACTCTCGCCTTGGGGCATCACATGACCCCCGACCCACTCAGCCGCCGACAAATTGCGCACCTCTTGATCCCCTGTGAAGGACAAACTCAAGGGCTGCAAAGGCATCAACACGGGTCTGAAATTGGAGTGAGGCCTCTT
The DNA here is from genome assembly GCA_903933115.1 of uncultured Burkholderiales bacterium. Lineage (GTDB taxonomy): Bacteria > Pseudomonadota > Gammaproteobacteria > Burkholderiales > Burkholderiaceae_C > Limnohabitans. The sequence continues at coordinate 98,385 of CAIZIT010000093.1, read as the reverse complement.
GGCGCCTTTGGCCACCAACACCAAACGACCCAAGTGACGGGTAAAAACATCCAAAACCAAGCTCGACTCGCTCCAAGGGTAGCGGTGCAGCACAAAGGAGGGCTCCTCCAGGGTGCGTACGAGCGAGCTTTTTTTACTCGTAGCCAAAGCTGCGTACCCGAGCCTCGTCGTCTGCCCAGCCTGAGCGCACCTTGACCCAAATTTCTAAAAACACCTTGGCATCCATCAAACGCTCCAACTCTTGCCTGGCATCGGTGCCCATTCTTTTGAGCTTTTCGCCTTTTTCGCCAATCACCATGGCCTTGTGGCCTTCTCGCTCGACGACGATGGTGGCCGCAATCTTGACCATTCTGGCGGCCGTTCTTCCAGGCTCCTCCGTGAATTTATCGATGATCACGGTCGAGGTGTAGGGCAACTCATCTCCAGTCAGGCGAAAGAGCTTTTCACGAATGATTTCACTGGCCAAAAACTTCTCGCTTCGGTCGGTCAACTCATCGTTCAAATACCACCACTCCTGCTCGGGCAAGTCTTTGACGCACAACTGCACCAAGCGCTCAATGTCCTTTGGACTTTTGGCAGACATGGGGAAGATGGCATAAAAATCAAATCGTGCTTGCATGTCTTTTAACCAAGGCATGAGCTCTTCTTTGTTGTGCACCTGATCGACTTTATTGGCCAGCAATACCACTTTGGTGCCAGGCTTCAACAAATCCAATACTTTGGCGTCTCCCAGTGAGAAGTGTCCTGCCTCGACCACAAAAATCACCAAATCCACATCCCCAACCGCACCCAGGACGGTTTTATTGAGTGAGCGGTTCAAGGCGTTGTTGTGCAGAGTCTGAAAACCAGGAGTATCGACAAATATGAGCTGGCTTTGCCCCTCATTGCGTATGCCCGTGATGCGGTGCCTGGTCGTTTGAGCTTTCTTGGAGGTGATGCTGATTTTTTGACCCACCAAGGCGTTCATGAGGGTTGATTTGCCCACATTGGGGCGACCCACGATCGCAATCAACCCTGAGTGGCGAGGCCCCAAGTCCACCTCGGGCAAAGAGGGCTCGCTGCTGGCATCGTTGGGCTTGGCGATCAAATCTCTCAAAGAGGCCAAGGAGTCGGGCAACTCGGCAACATGGGCGGGCGCTTTGACATGCCTTTTTGCTGGGGTTTTAGGCGCCCTTGCTGGCTCCAAGGACGACTGAGCAGGCTGAGCTGACTGCGCTGACTGCGGTGCTTGAGACTTTGCTTTGGATGAGGCTTTGGCAGGCGTTGAAGGCGACGTAGAGATGGGCATGGATTGTGTTGAGTTAGGTGTAGAGGGCCCTTGGGCTCCTGGCTTGATCTCTTGAGGCGTGGTCATGGCTTCTTGCTCCTGATGGACTCCAACATGGCCAATGCTGCCACCTGTTCTGCAGCACGCCTAGAGCCTCCAATGCCTCTCTCGATGAGAGACAACTCAGGCACCTCGCACTCGACATCAAAGGTTTGCTGGTGCGCTGCCCCTAGGGTGCCCACAACGCGGTAAATCGGCAACTTGAGTCTCTTGGCTTGCAACCACTCTTGCAGTTCCGTCTTGGGGTCTTTAGAGGCCGCTTGCATCGTGGGGTTGATTTGAATGGGCGCAAAGAGTCGAAAGACCAACTCTTGAGCTTTGTCGTAGCCCGCATCCAAATACACCGCTCCAATGAGAGCCTCTAGCGTATCGGCCAATATCGAGGGTCTTTTTTGCCCCCCCGACTTCATCTCGCCTTCGCCCAAGCGAATGAGCATGGGCAACTTCAGCTCCATGGCCAATTGGTGCAAGGTGTCTTGTTTGACCAAATTGGCCCTGACCCTGGACAAATCGCCCTCAGGCAAATCGGGCAAAGCAGAGTAAAGCATGGTGGAGACGGCCAAATTCAAAACCGAGTCCCCCAAAAACTCCAACCTCTCGTTGTGATTGGCACTGAAGCTGCGGTGCGTCAAGGCTTGGTGCAAGAGGGCCGGCTGAGCAAAGCTCAAGCCCAGCCGCTCAAGCAACTCTTGATGAGCGCGACTCAAAGGCGTAAGCATGGAGGACTTAGTCAAAGCCACCTATTCGTTTTAAATTGCCAAAATTCATCCACACATAAAATGCGCGGCCGACGATGTTTTGATCAGGTACAAAGCCCCAATAACGCGAGTCGAGTGAGTTGTCCCTGTTGTCACCCATCATGAAATAGTGACCCGCAGGCACCTTACAAACAATGCCCTCTAAACTGTACTGGCAGTGATCTTTGTAGGGGAACTCGCTTGCGCCTTCAACAAAGGCGGGCCTCTCATTTTCATTGAGCAAGCGGTGCTTGACAACTGACACCTGAGGATCCTTGGTGTCACCAGTGGGCATGGACTCTTCAAACTGCTTGATGTAACGCAGCGAGTCCTCTTCAAAGAAATCGGGCACCGCCTGATCTTTGACCGCCACACCGTTGATGGTGAGTTTTTTGTTGATGTACGCCACCTCGTCCCCAGGCAAACCCACCACTCGCTTGATGTAGTCCAAGCTCGGATTGGGTGGATAGCGAAACACCATCACATCGCCTCTTTTGACGGGCTCACCCTCTGTCACCTTCAAATTGATCACGGGCAAACGAATACCGTAGTGGAACTTGTTGACCAAGATCAAATCGCCCACCCAAAGCGTTGGGATCATCGATCCAGAAGGAATTTTAAAGGGCTCGAACAAAAAGGATCGCAACACAAAAACAACCAAAATCACAGGAAAGAGTCCCGCGGTCCAATCGAGCCACCAAGGTTGACGCAAGATGTCTTGTTGCTGGGTTTGAACGTCGATGGGCTCTTGTGCAATGCCCATGCTTTTGAGTTCGCTTGCGCGTTTGACTTCAGCCTCATGCAGGCGTTGAGCCTCTTCAAGCCTTTTGGGCAGGAAGATGAGCTTTTCCAAAACCCAGTAAATGCCCGTCACCACAGTGGCACTGAAGAGCAACAGCGCGAAGTTGCCCTCTTGGTAACCGAGGTACCAAGAGCCAATGTACAGGCCAAAGGCCCCCAACACAAATGCCGTCAATATAGCCACATCAATCCTCCACTTGCAAAATGGCTAAAAAGGCTTCTTGTGGAACCTCAACCGAGCCAATTTGTTTCATTCTTTTCTTGCCCGCTTTTTGTTTCTCAAGGAGCTTTCTCTTTCTAGAAATATCTCCTCCGTAGCACTTGGCCAGCACATTTTTTCTCAATGCTTTGATCGATTCTCTGGCGATGATATTAGCACCAATTGCAGCTTGAATGGCGACATCAAACATTTGACGCGAGATGATCTCTCGCATTTTGGCCACCACCGCACGCCCCCTGTACTGAGACTGGGATCGATGCACGATGATGGACAATGCATCCACCTTTTCACCATTGAGCAAAATATCGACCTTCACCACATCAGAGGCACGGTACTCTTTGAAGTCGTAATCCATGGAGGCATAACCTCTCGAGACGGACTTCAACTTGTCAAAGAAATCCAAAACAATCTCGCCCAAGGGCAACTCATAGGTCAGCATCACTTGGCGACCGTGGTAAGACATGTTGAGCTGTACGCCTCTTTTTTGGTTGGCCAAAGTCATGACCGCACCCACATACTCTTGGGGCATGTACAAGTGAACAGTCACAATGGGCTCACGAATTTCTTGCAGCTTGCCTTGGTCAGGCATTTTGGAGGGGTTCTCCACCATCACCACTTCCCCATCGCCTTTGACCACTTGATAAACCACACTCGGTGCGGTCGTGATCAAGTCTTGATCAAACTCGCGCTCGAGCCGCTCTTGCACAATCTCCATGTGCAAAAGACCTAAAAATCCACATCGAAATCCAAAGCCCAGGGCTTGTGAGACTTCTGGCTCATACTGTAAGGATGCGTCGTTGAGCTTGAGCTTTTCCAAACTGTCGCGCAAAGAGTCGTACTGATTGGCCTCCGTGGGGTACAAACCGGCGAAGACTTGTGGCTGAATTTCCTTAAAGCCAGGCAGCGCCTCTGTAGCGGTCGCACTCGCTCCTCCCGTGCCCGCTTTGATTTGGGTGATCGTGTCCCCCACTTTTGCGGCCTGCAACTCTTTGATGCCCGCAATGATGTAACCCACTTGCCCGGCGCTTAATTTTTGCTTGGACAAATTCGCTGGCGTAAAGACGCCCAACTTTTCTGCGATGTAGCTCGTGCCTGTGGCCATCATCTTGATGCGGTCACCACAGTTGAGCTCACCATCCACCACCCTCACCAACATCACCACACCCACATAGGGATCAAACCAGCTGTCCACAATCATGGCGCGAAGGGGGCCCTCAGGGTTGCCCTTCGGCTCGGGCACATGGGCCACGATGGCCTCTAAGATTTCTTCAATGCCCATGCCCGTTTTTGCCGAACAAGGAATGGCCTCGGACGCATCGATACCGATCACGTCTTCAATCTCAGTCTTGGCGTTTTCAGGATCCGCTTGAGGCAAATCCATCTTGTTGAGCACAGGAATCACCTCCACACCCAAGTCGAGTGCGGTGTAACAATTGGCGACCGTTTGTGCCTCAACCCCTTGTGACGCATCGACCACCAAAAGTGCGCCCTCACAAGCAGACAAGGAACGAGAAACTTCATAAGAGAAGTCCACGTGACCTGGGGTATCGATCAAATTGAGGTTGTAGGTCTCACCGTTTTTGGCCTTGTACATGAGAGAGGCGGTTTGGGCCTTGATGGTTATCCCACGCTCCTTCTCAATGTCCATGGAGTCCAAGACTTGAGCCTGCATCTCTCGAGCCTCTAGTCCTCCACAACGCTGAATCAAGCGATCAGCCAGCGTGGATTTACCGTGATCAATGTGAGCAATGATTGAAAAATTTCTGATGTGCTTCATCAAAGGAAAAGCCTAAGTGGTTGAATTCAAACGATCATTGACATAAAAAAGGGCGCGTCAACTGCTGACGCGCCCGGAACCAACAATCTATGGCAACTGCGATAGTTGGGACTTCATTGTAGGCAAAATTGCTTTCAATGCCATCCTTGAATTGGAGTTGATGGGTTCGTTGCTGGTCAACAACATGGGTTTTATTCACAACTTATACACAATGTAAATTTTGAAAAAAAGAATAACTTGTGCGTGAGCTGTGGAGTAATTGTGGAGACTGTGTGAGTATCAGCATAACAAGTCACTTGGGTCACCTGATGGATGCTGTACATCGATAAGGTCTCCATTCTAACGAAAATTTGTAATGAAAAAACACTCTTTTATTTTCAATTTCACAAAAGAAAAAAATCTAAAAAAACAAGTTCAGAACGTTTCATTTTCTCATCAATTCCCTTATACCCGACCTTGATTTAGGGTATTTTGAGGATATTTGAATCCTTTAGAACTACTTAGCTGCCCAACAAAAACCCAAGGACTTTGCTCAATTTGATGACTTGGTAGGACGAACAATGGCGTATTGGGCCCAATCGCCACGCTTGAACAAGATGGTTGTGGGCTTGCTCTTGTCCAGTTTGGCCCATGTCGACTCAAAATCTTTGATCGACTGAATCTCAACATTGGCCAACTGCAACACAACATCCCCCTCTCGAAGACCCGCTCTTGCCGCCGCATCCGTGGATTGGTCCACTCGCACACCGATGCGCACCTTGAGCTCACGCTTTTGACTCTCACTCAAATCACTCAAACTCAAGCCGAGAGCCGCAAAACTGGACTGCGCAGGGGCCTTTTCACTGGGCGCGGGTGAAGCCACTTTTTTCTCGATTTCAAACTCACCCACCGTGACCGTGATGTCTTTGAGCACGCCCCTTCTTTGTACACTCACCACGGATTTCGTACCTGGCTTGATGCCACCCACAAAACGCGGCAAGTCGATGGATTTCTCGATCACTTTGCCGTCGACCTTGGTGATGATGTCACCCGCCTCAATACCCGCTTTTTCTGCTGGTGAACCAGCTTCCACATTTTGCACCAAGGCCCCTTGGGCCTTTGACCAACCCATGGACTCTGCCAACTCTTTGCTGACGGGTCCGATTTGAATGCCCAAACGACCTCTTTGAACACGACCGCTGCTTTTGAGCTGATCACTCACACGCACAGCCTCATCAATGGGAATCGCAAATGAAATGCCCATGAATCCACCCGAGCGAGAGTAGATTTGACTGTTGATGCCAATCACCTCACCGCGCATGTTGATCAAAGGTCCTCCGGAGTTGCCAGGATTGATGGCCACATCGGTTTGAATAAAAGACACATACTCCCCCGTATCCCTTTGCTTGGCACTCACAATGCCTGCGGTCACGGTGTTCTCAAAACCAAAGGGTGAACCAATCGCCATGACCCACTCACCCACTTTGAGTCGACTGACATCTCCAATTCGAACCGCGGGCAATCCTTGAGCCTCAATCTTCACCACAGCCACATCTGTTCTTTTGTCTGCACCGATGATCTTTGCTTTGAACTCTCTTTTATCAGGCAATGTGACCAACACCTGATCGGCACCATCAACCACGTGTGCGTTGGTCATGATCAAGCCATCGGAGGTCAAAATAAAACCAGACCCTACACCTCTGGGCTGCTCCTCCTCTTGAGGTGCGCTGCGGTTGGGACGCTGTTGGCGAGGTGCGTTGGGTGCACCAGGTGCACCTGGAAAAGGCATGCCAAAGAACTTCTTAAAAAGCTCTTGCATCTCTTCATCCGCCTCGCCTTGATTGCCTCCCAAAGCAGAACGTGTTTGGACCTTCTCCAAAGTCCTGATGTTCACAACGGAGGGCCCCACTTGCTCCACCAAGTCGGTGAAGTCGGGCAAGGCGCGCATCACAGGAGCCTGAGAGAGTGCTGGAGGGTTGGGCTGTGCAGTGGCAGCCAAAGAGGCCAACACATACCCCATGCCCAAGGCCATGAGAACAAGTCGCAAAAAGCGTATGCGTTTTGAGGATGCACCTGAAATCATCATATTCACTCCAATGTCCAACACGAAATTTTGAAAATACAGAGATTGATAAATGAGGGCAGAATTTGCAATTGCAAGAGCCGCTTTACACTTGGCTGTGAGCCGTCAAGCATATCACTGTAATACTGCAATACTGCAATACTGCAATACCATTGACACCTCTAGACCCCACGCAGAGATCGTGCACGGTGCTCTTTGCATGCATGACACTCATGGCAGCCAAGGCACTTCACCAAGTCGTTGTTCACACTCAGCTTGCCAGGTAAAAAAGAAATAAGTGGAGCGCACCACACCTCCTCACTAAGGCGCCCTAAGTCGCCCCAAGGCAGGCCCACATTCAAGGTGCGCGCTTGAAGATCAACGTGCCGTTGGTGCCGCCAAAACCAAAATTGTTTTTCATGGCGTATTGAATGGGCATCTCTCGAGCCACATTGGCACAGTAGTCCAAGTCGCATTCAGGATCTTGGTTCTCAATATTGATCGTGGGGGGACTGATTTGATGGTGCAAAGCCAAAACGGTAAATACACTCTCAATACCACCTGCTCCGCCCAACAAATGCCCGGTCATGGATTTGGTCGAATTGACCACAATCTTCTTGGCATGCTCACCCAAAGCCGCCTTAATGGCTTTGGTCTCGTTCACATCACCCAAAGGCGTGGAAGTACCGTGAGCGTTGAGGAAATCGATTTGATCGGGATTGATGTTGGCGTTGTTCAATGCATTGACCATGGCTCGTCTGGGCCCATGCATGTCTGGAGCGGTCATGTGACCCGCATCTCCACTCATACCAAAACCCACCACCTCAGCATAGATCTTGGCACCTCTGGCTTTGGCGTACTCGTACTCCTCCAACACCATGGCACCAGCGCCTTCTCCCAAGACAAAACCATCACGGTCTTTGTCCCAAGGGCGTGAGGCGGTTTGAGGGCTGTCATTTCGAGTCGACAGCGCCCTCATGGCGGCAAAACCGCCAACACCCAAAGGTGAAATGGTGGACTCTGCACCGCCAGCCACCATCACATCAGCATCGCCAAACTCAATGATCCGAGCGGCTTGCCCAATGCTGTGCAATCCAGTGGTACAGGCCGTGGCGATTGCCAAATTGGGGCCTTTAAAGCCAAAACGAATGGAGACATGACCCGAAATCATGTTGATGATCGAAGCGGGCACGAAAAATGGGGAAATGCGTCTTGGACCACGGTTGGTCAACTCCGCATGCATGGATTCGATCAGTGGCAAACCACCAATACCCGATCCAATCAAGCAACCGATTCTGGCAGCTGCCTCTTCATCCAGATCTTGACCCGTTGGTAAACCAGAGTCGAGCACAGCCTGAATGGAGGCCACGATACCAAAATGGATAAAAGCATCCATCCCTCTGGCGTCCTTGGGTGAGATGTAGGCATCCAAGTCCAAACCCTTGACCTCGCCAGCAAACTGGCAAGCAAAGGCAGAGGCATCAAATTTTTTGATGAAGTCAATCCCCGAGCGTCCGCTCAGCAAGTTACTCCAAGAGTCCTGAACTGTGTTGCCCACGGGACTGACACAGCCAAGTCCGGTGACAACTACGCGACGTCGGGTCATGCAAACCAACCTTTAAAATCAGCTTTTCTGATGTGCCAAAGCGTAATCGATGGCGTTTTGTACAGTCGTGATTTTTTCTGCATCTTCATCAGGAATTTCAATGGCGAACTCGTCTTCGAGCGCCATCACCAATTCAACTGTATCCAAAGAATCAGCACCCAAATCGGCCACAAAAGCCTTTTCATTGGTCACTTGTGACTCTTCGACACCGAGTTGCTCGGCAATAATTTTTTTGACACGGACTTCAATATCACTCATGTTTTACTCAGAGGGTTGTAAAGGAATTCAGAATTTTACTCGAAAACAGCCCATAAATATCGGGGCAGACAGGCAAGCCCTCAAGTAATCCTAAGGCATTAACATGCCGCCATTGACATGCAATTCTTGACCTGTGATGTAACCGGCCATGGGGCTTGCCAAAAAACTCACCGCATGAGCCACATCCTGCGCTTGACCCAAATGTCCGAGTGGAATTTGAGCCATCAAGGCCTGGGTTTGGGCCTCACTCAAAGATGCCGTCATGTCCGTTTGGATAAAGCCCGGGGCCACGCAGTTGACCGTGATGTGTCGACTGCCCAACTCACGCGCTAGAGCACGGCTCATGCCGGCCAAGCCCGCCTTGGCTGCTGCGTAATTGGATTGTCCTGGGTTACCACTTGCACCCACCACGCTGGTGATGTTGATGATGCGACCATAGCGTTGCTTCATCATGGGACGAATGGCAGCTCTGCAAAGCCTAAAGACTGAACTCAAGTTCGTTTGAATGACCACATCCCAGTCCTCATCTTTGAGTCGCATGGCCAGCATGTCTTTGGTGATCCCCGCGTTGTTGACCAAAACTTGTAAGGCACCGTGCTCTTTGACGATGCCATCAACCAAGGCCTCACAAGCCACTTTGTCGTTCACATCCAGCACCACGCCCTTAGAGCCCGCAAAAGGCGCCAAGGCCTTCGTGATGCGCGCGGCACCCTCCTCGGAGGTCGCAGTACCGATCACACGCATGCCCTTTTGCGCCAACTCAAGCGCAATGGCTGCACCGATCCCACGGGTCGCACCCGTGACCAAAGCCACTTGCTCTGGTACGCTGAGGTCTGTCATTTGGATTCACCTTTTAAGAGGTCTTTTAAAGACGCAATACCTGAAAACTCTTTCAAACTCGCGCTCTCAAGGCTTGGATCAATGCGTTTGGTCAAACCACTCAAGACTTGGCCAGGGCCGCACTCCACGACCAAGTTGATGCCCATGGCTTTTAAAGCATGAATGCACTCCACCCAACGCACAGGCATGTAAGCTTGCCTGTATAAAGCGTCTTTGATTTTATCGGCCTGGGCGTAGACCGCGACATCCACGTTGTTGACAACAGGAATGCTGGGCTCACGGAACTCGAGCGCCAAGAGACGCTCCCTCAATTTCTCAGCGGCGGGTTTCATCAACGTCGAATGAAAGGGGGCAGACACCGGTAAACCCAAAGCGCGCTTTGCACCCTTGTCTTTCAAGACCACGCAGGCCAACTCCACCAAAGCTTTGTTGCCCGCAATCACCGTTTGCGAAGGGTCGTTGAAATTGACCGCTTCCACCACCTCTTGGACCCCTTTGTTTTGAGAATCCTGAGTGAGCTCTTGGCAAATTCGGGTCACCTCTTGTGCATCCATGCCCAAGACGGCCGCCATCGCACCCACGCCAACGGCAACCGCCTCTTGCATGGCTTGCGCCCTGAATCGCACCAAGGGAATTGCTTCGGACAAGCTGAGCACGCCACTGGCGACCAAGGCCGCATACTCACCCAATGAGTGACCTGCAACGGCAGCAGGCACGAGCCCACCCTCAGCAAGCCAAGCTCTATAAATGGCCACATTGGCGGCCAGCATCACAGGCTGAGTGTTCGTTGTCAGTGCCAAGGTCTCCTTAGGGCCTTGAGCAATGAGACTGATCAAATCCTCACCCAAGGCTTGGCTCGCCTCTTCCAAGGTGGATCTCACCTGAGCATGCTCAGACCAAGAGTCCAGCATGCCCACGCTCTGAGAGCCCTGACCTGGAAAGACAAATGCAAATTGATGACTCATGATTCAACCAGCTCCTAGAGTTTGAGTAAAACCGCACCCCAAGTAAAGCCTCCGCCAACACCTTCCAACAAGACGGTTTGAGCGGGTTGGATTTTTCCAGAGCGCACCCCTTGGTCCAAAGCCAAGGGAATGGATGCGGCAGAGGTGTTGCCATGCTCTTGAACGGTCAAGATGACGCGCTCCATGGGCAACTTTAATTTTTTGGCCGTCGACTGAATGATCCTGATGTTGGCTTGGTGCGGCACCAACCAATCAACATCTGCAGCTGTGAGGTGCGCTTTTTCGATGACCGAATTCGCCGCTCCTTCAAGTAAACCCACAGCCAACTTGAAAACCGCCTGCCCATCCATTTTGAGCAAAGGGTCTCCAAGCACCGACCCACCATTCACGTGACCTGGCACACACAAAATACCCACATGCCTTCCGTCGGCATGAATATCTGTTGACAAGATGCCGGGCTCATCTGAGGCCTCTAAAACAACCGCACCTGCACCATCTCCGAACAGCACACATGTGGTTCGGTCTTTGAAATCCAAAATTCTCGAAAACACCTCTGCACCCACCACCAAAGCACGCTTGGCGTTGCCAGCACGAATCAAGGCATCGGCGGTGGTCAAAGCGTAAATAAATCCACTACAAACCGCTTGCACATCAAAAGCCGGGGCACCCAAGATGCCTGCTGCTGCTTCATTGATTTGTGACAGCTTGTGCTGCAAGATGCAAGCCGTTGAGGGAAACACCATATCAGGCGTAGAGGTCGCAACAATGATCAAATCAATGTCTTGGGGACCCAGGTGAGCCGCCTCCAAGGCACGCACACAGGCCTCAAAAGCCAAGTCGCTGCTGCCCACCCCAGCATCTGCAAAGTGTCTGGCACCAATGCCCGTTCTCTCGACAATCCACTCGTCCGAACTCTCGACACCCTCTTTGGCCAAGTCACTCACCAGTTGTGCATTGCTGACCCGTCTAGGGGGCAAGAAACTGCCCGTTGAAATGATTCTTGAAAATTTGCTCATGGCATTGATGATTACAAGCCTTCAACTCTCGCTTGGGCCTCAAGCAAGGTCCGAGCTCTAGAGATTTGAGACTGCACTTTCTCTAATAAATGATTCTGCACCGCATCATACGCCCGATTCAGTGCGGTCTCAAAAGCCAAAGCGTCGGCAGAGCCATGGCTTTTAAAAACCAATCCCTGCAAACCCAATAAGGCTGCACCATTGTGTCTGCGGTGGTCTACTCGCTTTTTAAATCCTGAGAGCACAGGGTAGCTCAAAACAGCTGCAATTTTGGTGAACATGTTCTTGGCAAAACCTTCTCTGAGCAAAGTGCTGACCATCCAAGCCAAACCCTCACTGGCCTTCAGAGCAACATTGCCAACGAAACCATCACAGATGATGATGTCCGTGGTGCCTTTGAAGATGTCGTTGCCCTCCACGTTGCCGTAGAAATTCAAATTGCCCGCAGCGCCCGCTGCCTTTAAGAGCTCGGAGGTCTTTTTGATCATCTCACTGCCCTTGATCGCCTCTTCCCCAATGTTCAACAATCCCACCGTGGGATGGGGCTTGTTTTGGAGCACAGAGACCAAGGCCGATCCCATGACTGCAAATTGGAGCAAATGCTCCGGCGTGCAGTCCACATTAGCACCCAAATCCAGCATGGTGGTGGCTCCACCGCTCACGTTGGGCATTTGACCAGCAATGGCCGGTCGATCGATACCTTCAATGGTTTTTAAAACGTAACGTGCAATGGCCATCAATGCACCAGTGTTACCAGCGGAGACGGCAGCTTGTGCCGCACCGTTTTTGACTTGCTCAATGCAAACTCTCATTGAGGAGTCTTTTTTGCGCCTCATGGCCACTTCCACCGCGTCGTCCATGAGAACAACTTCGGTGCATTCGATCAAAGTGGCACGCGGATGAGACCAATCCCCGCAAGAGCCCTTCAAACCCACCAAAAGGACATGGGCTTGGGGGTGGCTGTTGAGAAATTTATCACACGCCTCAAGTCGCACTTGAGGAGACAGATCCCCGCCCATCAAATCTACAGATAGGGTGGTCATGAGCAAGACGCTTCCGATGAAAGAAGAGGCATCCTGAGTAGGCGCTGCATCAAAACAAAGGCCCGCGCCAACTGGATCAGCAACGGGCCAAATTGCCTAAGCAATGATCAGGCTTCAGATTTGGTCTTCAACACCTTGCGACCACGGTAAAAACCAGTGGGGCTGATGTGGTGTCTCAAGTGCGTCTCACCAGTTGTGGGCTCGACAGCGATGCCTGGAACGTTTAAGGCGTTGTGTGAACGGTGCATACCGCGCTTAGAAGGTGATTTTTTATTTTGCTGGACGGCCATGGTCGGCTCCTAGACGTAAAGGGTAAATGATGAATCAACGAGCGAGAGGCCAAGCTCTGAAAGCCCAACCCAACGCAGAACAAAAGATTATATCCTAAAGTCCAGTTTTTACTGCTTTTTGGATTTCAAGGCCGATAAGACGGCAAAAGGATTAGGTCTTTTCTCTTCAAATTCATCGTCCGATGAGAACTTATTGGGCAATTGTTGCGCCAATGGCACAGGACAGTGCTCATGCAAAGGCACCAAAGGAAGCGCCATGATCAGCTCCTCTTCCATCAACTCCAAAACATCAAAAGCTGTGGAGAGCACCAAAAACTCATCCTCGGACGCATCATCCATCTCCAGTGCCATTTGCTCATCTCGCACAAAGCGAAACGTTCTGTGGACTTCTAGCGCTTGTGCGCACAAACCCAGACAGCGCTGACACGTCATTTTGAGCGCCGCATGTGCATGCAACACAAATCCCGCCCGGGCATTGACCGAGGACGCCGCACTGAGCTCATCCTCATCGAAAAAGCCCTCCAAGCGCCAATGCACCGATTGACTGTCAAGGAGCGCTTGAACGTCAGACGGCAACTCCTCTAGCCCCAAGAGCTCTCCACCCGAATCGCTGCTTTGCTCCAGCATCAAACGAGAAAAGCGAGCCAAAGGCACTTGACCTTCCTCGCTTGCAAAGGATTGAGCAAATTTAAGCACATGAAGTTTGGTGAGATCGAGATCGTGGGACATGGTCAAAGGGGAAAATAGAACAAAAGAATTGCCAGCATCATTTTGAAGCCTTTGGCAGCTCAAGAAAGGCAAGGCCAAGTTATACCCTTCAGAAATGGAGCACGACTCTTGATTGGCTTTATGATAAGTGCAAACACAGGGCCAAAGCCAGCGCACAAACAACTTATTCACGCAACTTATTCACGCAACTTGTTCACGCAACGCATCCAGACCGCTTATTCAAGCCTCCCTTTTTTAGCATTGTCCTCACCCCATACATCGCGCCAAGCCCTCTCCTCCATCCTAATATGAACGCCAACGACACCCCCTCCCCCTCCAGCAGGCCCCTCATCTTGGGCTCGAGCTCCAAATACCGCAAAGAGTTGCTCTCAAGACTTCAATGGCCCTTTGAATGCGTGAGCCCCGACATCGATGAAACGCCCAGGACGATGGAGCGCCCCATCGATTTGTCCTTGCGACTCGCCCAAGAAAAAGCCGAGCACGTCGGCCGCCTTCACCCCAAGGCCGTTGTGATTGGCTCAGACCAAGTTGCCGACCTTCATGGACAAGCCCTTGGCAAGCCTTTGACCCATGAGAGAGCCATTGCTCAATTGACACAAATGAGTGGACAAGTCGTGATGTTTCACACAAGCGTTTGCGTTCGGTGCGAGGAAAGTGGTTTTTCTCAGTCGTTTGTATCAAGCGTGAGGGTGGTCTTCAAAACACTCAGCCCCCAAACGATTGAATCGTATTTGCTCAAAGACCAGCCCTATGACTGCGCAGGCTCCGCCAAAAGCGAGTCTTTGGGGGTCGCACTTTTGGAGCGCATCGAAAGCGATGACCCAAGCGCCTTGATTGGCCTGCCTCTCATCAAAACCACATCCTTGTTGGCCCTTGCAGGCATTGATGTGTTGGGAACCCCTCCATCAAAACCAAAGCGCTGAGCTTGGCAAGGCGCTGAGCGGCCGACTTGGTTGGCATTCGCGTTACCATTCGCGTTAACATTCGCGTACCCGTTTGTCCTTCTTTTTCACGCACTCCGCTGCCCCATCAGCGCCCGCATCAAATCTCCTCTACTTTTCTCTCTCTACCCAGGACCTCCCCATGACCCACGGCACTCTTTACTTGGTCCCAACGCCCTTGGACTTCGGCTCCGCGCACACAGCGCCTTTGACGCACGCTTTACCCGCCTTCACCATTGAAGTGGCCAGTGGCCTTGGGTACTGGATTTGCGAGAATGCCAAATCCACCAGGGCCTTTTTGAAACGCGTGAATGAGGCCCACCCCTTGCGACTGCCCATTCAAGAGCACATCATGAAAGAGCTGCCCCACCAAGTCCACAAAAAGGGAGACCACAAAGGAGAGTTCAACGCCAAAGAGCTGTTGGCGCCTTTACTTGAAGGGCATGACATGGGCTTGGTGAGTGAAGCGGGAATGCCCGCCATTGCAGATCCTGGCGCCTCGGTGGTGAGGGCTGCTCATCTATTGGGCGTGAAGGTGGCACCCTTGGTCGGGCCTGTGTCCCTCATGCTCGCACTGGCCAGCAGTGGCATGAATGGACAAAATTTCAGCTTTGTAGGCTACTTGCCCCAAGCACAAGAGAGCAAAATCGAGCGGCTTAAGTATTTGGATCAATGGATCAAAAAGTCAGGACAAACACAAATCTTCATCGAAACGCCCTACCGCAACGAGAGCCTCATGAAAAGCATGCTTGAAGTGCTTCACCCCCAAACGAGACTGGCATTGGCATGCGGTTTGTGTGGACCCACGCAATGGGTAGAGTCGCATCAAATCGAGAAATGGAAGACCTTCAAAACGCTGCCTCCATTGCAAGAACCCTGTGTGTTCTTGCTCGGGGCTTGAGGCGAGGCTACTTTTAGCGCAAAACGGCTGGGCGAGACAAGGACTTGAAAGCCCCTTCACCCAAAGCCGCACCAAACCGCTTGGCCAAGCGCTCGGCCACACTGTCTTTTTTCGTGTAATCGATGATCGTCTCGGCCTTCACCACTTCTCGGGCGACGTAGTCCAAATTGCCCAAGTGATCGGCCAAGCCCATCTCCACGGCCTCCTCACCGGTCCAAAAGAGTCCCGAGAACATCTCTGGCGTCTCCTTCAAGCGCTCGCCTCGTCCCTCGCGCACGACTTTGATGAACTGCTGATGAATGCGGTCAAGCATGTTCAACGCATACGTCTTTTGGGTCTTGGACTGCGCGCTAAAGGGGTCCATGAACCCCTTGTTCTCGCCCGCCGTCAAAAGCCTTCTCTCAATGCCCAACTTGTCCATCAAGCCCGTGAAACCAAACCCATCCATCAGCACGCCAATGCTGCCAACAATGCTCGCCTTGTCGACATAAATTTCATCGGCAGACACTGCGATGTAGTAAGCGGCTGAGGCACTCATCTCCTCCACCACGGCGTAGACGGGCTTTTTGTGAAGCTCCTTCAAGCGCTTGACCTCATCATTGATCATGCCCGCTTGAACGGGGCTTCCGCCTGGCGAGTTGATCAACAAAACCACCGCCTCAGCACTGTCTTCTTCAAAGGCGTCTTTCAACGCGCTCACCACCGTATCGGCGCTCGCATCGCTGTCTGCTGCAATCTCACCCTTGATCTCCACCACTGCCGTATGGGGTTGGCTGTTGCTGCTCGAGACACCCCCTTTATAGAGGCTCAAACCGATAAAGACCAAAGCCAAGCCAAGCCAGGCAAAACGAAAAAGATTGCGCCACCAGTTCTGTCTTTTTTGCTCTTGAAGGCTTGCAAAGGCGAGGTCTTCCAGGGTTTTTCGCTCCCAAGTCAGCTCGCTTTGGGCAGGCGTTTGGGGAGCTGGAGCTGCCTTTTGAGCTTGCTGGGCATGTTGGGCTTGTTGGCCTTCAGTCTGGGAGGCCTTGGGCTGCACCTCTGGGGTTTGAAGCGTCGACACCGTTGAGCCAGCATCCAGAGGTGCCTGCGTTGAGGCGGTGGGTGCACTGGCGTCGGGCGACTTTGGGGAAGGGTTCGAATCGGGAGAGGAATTCATGGCTTACGATGGATCTGTAACAGAGTAATAAGAGCAAGGGTGAAAGAATGGGAAAGACACAGAGCCTCTACAATCAAGAAAAGTTTGAATTCATCAATCAAAAATATTGTCTTTCCTCTTCAGATTGTACGCACTTAGCCAATAAACACCGTCCTCCTTTTCCAAAACCTCTATTTTGATCAACCCGGCCTTGCAAGGCCCACCTGTGCAGTGTCCCGTGGAGGGCTCGTACAAAGCACCGTGAGTGGCACAAATCAACCACTCTTGAGAGGCATCGAAGAAACGTCCCTCTTGATAATCCATCTCCATGGCCACATGCGCACAGCGGTTCAAGTAGGCATGAACCTGCCCTTTAAAACGAATGGCAAAGGCTCGGCAGGTTTGCCCCCCATAAAGAACATCAAAGACCTGGGCCAGGCCGCCATTTTCCAAAGCCTCTGAGGGACATAAATAGTAGAGGGTGGCATCTTGCATGAAAACATATTCTCCTTGAATCAGCAACTCCAACATCAAAAACGAAAGAGGCGGGAGCGAAGTGGTGGAACTGAACACCCCCTCACGCAGCATCATTTTTCAAGTCATCTCCAGGTTTTGGCCTCAGCGCTCAAGATGCTGGATGCAAGGCCTTGAACCAATCCCAGAGCGCTTGCACACTGTCAGCAAACACCAAGGGCTGGTATTTTTGGAGCTCATGGTCCTCATGCGCACCATAGGTCACGGCAACGCTTGGGCAGCCCGCTCTTTTGGCCATCTCCAAGTCGTGTGAGGTGTCGCCAATCATGAGGGTGCGATGAGGCGCCACATCGTTGGTGCTCATCAACTCTCGAAGCATCAAAGGGTCGGGTTTGCCAGCTGTTTCGTCCGCTGTTCTGGAGTCGTCAATCAACCCCTTCAACGCCTCGAAATGAAGTGCCGCATTCAGACCGGCTCGACTTTTGCCCGTGGCGATGGCCACCAAGTAATGCTCTGACTTGAGCCACTCAAGCAGTTGGACAACACCTGGAAAGAGCGCCAACTCGTGCTCGTTCTTTTTGTAATGAAAGCGATACCGCTCCCCCAACTGGGGATACAAACGCTCAGGCACATCGGGTGCAGCATGGGCCAAAGCGGCCATCAAGGGCATGCCGATCACATAAGAGGCTCGAGTGGCATCGGGCCGTTGTCCACCCACATCCTCCACAGCCGCTTGGATGCATCGCGTGATCAACTGAGTCGAGTCAAAAAGCGTACCATCCCAGTCAAAGGCGATCAAATCAAAGGGCCTGGTCAAATGGGCGCTCATTGCCCATGCTCCAAGCCTTTGGCGCTCAAGCCTTGCTGGAGCTCAATGAACGCTTGCAACTCGGGCGGAAGTGGGCACTCCAGCGTCACAGGTTTTGAGATGTTGGGGTGGAAAAACTTCAATTGCCAAGCATGCAAAAACATCCTTTTGAGACCACTCTTTTGCAGCGCCTTGTTTTGATCGTAATCCCCATATTTCTCATCCCCCAAGATCGGGTAGCCCAAACTGGCCAAATGAACTCGAATTTGATGGGTTCGGCCTGTTTTGATCGTGACTTCCAGCAAAGAGTAGCCGCCCACCAAACGGGCCACTTTGACCAAGGTGATGGCTCGAAGTCCGGAGGGGTCGTCCTTTTGAGCAACACGCACGCGCCGCTCGCCCTCTTGGGTGCCGTTGCTGAGTAAAAAGCGCTTGAGAGGCAGATCGATCACTTTGCGGTTGGAAGGCCACTGCCCATGGACCATGGCCAAATAGGTTTTACCTGTCTCGCGCTCCCGGAACTGGTCTTGCAAGTGCTTCAGAGCACTTCTCTTTTTAGCCACCAGCAAAATCCCCGACGTTTCCCGATCGATTCGGTGCACCAACTCCAAGGACTTCAACAAGGGACGAGCTTGACGCAACTGCTCAATCACCCCAAAACTCACCCCCGAGCCCCCGTGAACGGCGACTCCAGCAGGCTTGTCAATGGCCATCAAGTGCTCATCCTCCATCAAAATGGGGAACTCTCGTGCGGGAATTGCGCCAGAATTGGCAAAATCTTCCTTGATTTGAGCTTGCTCTGAGGTCCTGAGAGGTGGAATTCTGACGATGTCGCCCCCCTGGACCCGGCTGTCGGCCGAAGTTCTCCCTTTGTTCAGGCGCACCTCCCCTGAGCGAATGATGCGGTAGATGTGGGTTTTAGGCACCCCTTTGAGATGGCGCATGAGGAAATTATCCAGCCTTTGACCGCTGGACTCCTCATCCACTTCGATTTGTTTGACCTGAACTGGACTCTCAGGCCTCAAGGGTCGTATAATGTTATTCACCAGCGTTGGATTCCAAGTACTTGATTTGTTTTGTCATTTGGTCAATTAGATCACGTAAATACCCCAAGCTGGCGGTCGATGCCCCGAAAGGCCCCGCTGCACAGACTCACCTCCTATGAAGTGTGAGGGGTGCGCCCCCAATCGGTTGAGCCGACGCTCATTGAACTTTGATACGGAATATACAAAGTTTGACTTGAACTTGAATGGTCATTGAGATCTCTAGAGCTTCAAGTCAAACGGATCTTAGCGAGAAAAGAAATTTAAGATGTTGATGGTGTTTTTCTTGTTGCCCCTGGTCCTGTTTGGGTTTTTCCCCACGACAGTGCTTTGGTTCGCACGCAACACCCCTTTGTCTTTGCACACTCGGATGGCCCACTTTACAAAAGTGTTGCTCACTCCCTTGCGACTCGCTCCTGTCCTCGTGCCCAACATTTGCCAGCGACCTTGAAAGGGTCGCCTCAGGCGAATTTTAGCGGCAATTCCTCTCGTTCTTGACGTCGTTTCAGGCATCGTTGGTCCGTCATGGGCCTGTGATGTTTAGTTATTATGTAAAGGAACGCATCAATGAAACGGATGCTTATCAATGCCACGCAAGCCGAGGAAAGACGCTTAGCGATCGTAGATGGTCAAAAATTACTTGACTATGAAATTGAAATTGAAGGACGCGAACAAAGAAAGGGCAACATCTACAAAGCGGTGGTGACCCGTGTAGAGCCCTCCCTCGAGGCCTGCTTTGTGGACTACGGTGAGGAGCGTCACGGCTTTTTGCCCTTCAAGGAAATCTCCAAACAATACTTCAGCTCCAACATCTCCCCCAGCCAAGCGCGCATCCAAGACGTGATCCGCGAAGGCCAAGAGCTGCTGATCCAGGTCGAAAAAGAGGAACGCGGCAACAAAGGAGCGGCTCTCACCACGTTCATCTCCTTGGCAGGACGGTATGTGGTTTTGATGCCCAACAACCCCAGAGGTGGTGGCGTGAGCCGACGCATTGAGGGAGACGACCGCGCTGAGCTCAAAGAGGCCATGGACCAGTTGGAGTACCCAGGCGGGATGTCCATCATTGCGAGAACGGCTGGGATTGGTCGCTCTGCGCCTGAGTTGCAATGGGATTTGAATTACTTGTTGAAGCTTTGGTCGGCCATTGACGGCGCCTCCAAAGGGGCCAAAGGTGCCTTCTTGATCTATCAAGAGTCCAGTTTGGTCATTCGTGCCATTCGCGACTACTTCAACAGTGACATTGGCGACATTTTGATCGATACCGACGATATTTTCGATCAAGCTCACCAATTCATGTCCCATGTGATGCCCGAGCATGCGGCTCGCGTCAAGCGCTACAGAGACGACGCTCCCCTTTTCAGCCGTTTCCAAATCGAGCATCAAATTGAATCCGCTTATGCAAGAACGGTGACCTTGCCCAGTGGCGGCGCCATCGTGATCGATCACACAGAGGCCTTGGTCTCCGTGGACGTGAACTCGGCCCGCGCCATCAGAGGCGGTGACATTGAGGAAACAGCCACTCGCACGAACTTGGAAGCGGCCGAAGAGGTTGCCCGCCAAATGCGATTGCGAGACTTGGGTGGCTTGATCGTCATCGACTTCATCGACATGGAAGAGTCCAGAAATCGCCGTGAAGTCGAGAATCGCCTTCGCGAGTCGTTGCGACAAGATCGCGCTCGCGTTCAATTCGGAACGATCAGCAAATTTGGTCTGATGGAGATGAGCCGTCAACGTCTTCGCCCTGCATTGTCCGAAGGCGCCTCCATTCCTTGCCCAAGGTGCGGCGGCTCTGGCCATGTCAGAGACACCGAGAGCTCAGCCCTGCAGATCTTGAGGATCATTCAAGAAGAGTCGATGAAAGACAACACAGCCGCCGTTCACGCGCAAGTGCCTGTGGAAGTGGCCTCATTTTTACTGAATGAAAAACGCACCGAAATTGCAAAAATTGAGTTGAAGCAACGCATCAGCGTCTTACTCGTCCCCAACAAGGCCCTAGAGACCCCCAATTACAAGCTCGATCGCTTAAAGCACGACGACCCCCGACTGGACAATATGGAGGCGAGCTACAAAATGGCCGATGAGATCGAGGACGTGACCGCCGTCACCCGTCGCTCTCAAGAACCCACCAACCGTCAAACGCCTGTGATCAAAGGGGTTTTGCCAGATGCTCCCGCCCCTCAGCAAGAGACAAAGCCTGCTGCCGCGAAAGCCAAAGCAGTGAGTGCGTCTGCACCCCAAGCCCCCACAGCGCCCAAAGCACCCACCTCTGGTGGTCTGGTGGGTTGGATCAAGTCCTTGTTCAGCAGCAAATCCAGTCAAGAGCAAACTGTGGCGGCCACCGGCACCACAGGCCCCAAAAAGGACGACAAACGCGAGCCCAAGGAGTCTAGAAACCCAAGAGACTCTAGACGTGGGGGCAGAAGAAACGATCGCTCTGAGCGCCCAGAGCGTGCCGATCGCCCAGAGCGTGCCGAACGTGGTGAACGTGGCGACAAAGTCGAACGCGCTCCTCGCTCAGAGCACCTGAACGATGGCCAAACCGAAGGTTCTGCGAACACCCAAGAGTCTCGCGGCACCCGAGGACGCAACGCCAGAGGTGGCCAACGCGCCCCACAAGGCGAGAGAAACAACGAAGGCCGTTTGCAAGACGGCTCAGCACGTCAAGAGCCCCCAAACGCTCAAGATGAGGGCCGAGGTGATGCAGAGGGCACTCGCGGACCCCGCCGCGAGAGAAACGACTCTCGCCGCGAGAGAGGTAACCGAAGAGGTACCGATCGTGCACCCCAAACCGAAGAGAACTTGAGCACTCCATCCAGCAATGGACAAGAGGCTTTGGGGACTGCTTTGGCCAATGCACCGATGCACGATGGTGTACCCGCCCAAGCGGGTGAAACTCAATCGTTCGCCAATCCCAATGCAAATGGCAATGACAACTCCGGTGCGCCCTCAGAGACCAAGGAGAGAAGGGGGCGCGACCGCTACGGCAGAGAGCGCCGTGAGAGAGCGCCCCGTGAGGGAGATGCCTCTTCCATGCGACAAGAAGCTCAACAAGGCTATAACGACGCGGCCTCCATGGCCGAGCAAAGCCCTTCAGCCCAAGCGCCCGAGATTCGTCAAGGCTCCTATTTTGATGTCCCCGCAAAGGGTCTAGCCCCAAGCGAAGAGTCCACGAGCATTGCAACTCCAAGCCAGGCCTCTGAGAGGCTTGAGAGGGCTCCACACGACTCCGCTGCACCAACTGCCCCCTCAGTTCAAGCGAGTGCGCCAAAGAGTGAGAACACCTCTGAAGGCAAGGCTTCCCCTGTGAGCTCCTCCGCGAGTAACCCTGTGCAGAGCAACTCCACCATGCCCAGCATTGCCTCGTACACCTTGCCCATTGAGGAATTGGTCTCATTGACACAATCCTCAAGCTTACAGTGGGTGCAGTCCGACCCCCAAAGAGTCGCTCAGGTGCGTGAGAGCATTGCCAACGAACCCGTGCCCGTGCGTGAACCCAGAGTCAGACCCCCAGCAGTGGTGATCGATGAAGGTCCATTGGTGCTCGTGGAGACCAAAAAATCTCTGAGCCAATTGAACTTGCCTTTCACACAAGAGGTGCGCTAAGTCGGTGTGACCCAGACCCCTAGGGGATCTGGGATCTGGGATCTGGGTTTTGGCACTCTTCCATGAGGCCCACACTCTCCCAAGTCTATTGTCGAAGCACAGCACTCCAGCTCAAAAGGCTTGGAGTGCTTTTTTAATGGACGAGACTTTGAAGTGGTAAAAAAAAAGGGGTAATGGCTCTTTCATCAGCGCAACCGATCAAGCACTCAACGAGTGGCTCATCCATTTGACTGAGAGCCACGAAGTGCCAGGACCGAAGGGCATGGACTCCATCACACATTGGAGAATGTTCAACTCAGCTCCAAGCTTTGAGTGAACGTTCAGAGCAAGGCGGCCTGTTTCCAAAGTTCAAGTGCCCTTGGGTGATCCTCTTTTTGCTCCATCAATTTGGCCAAAGCAATGCATGCATTTTTCTTGAGTGCTTGAGGCACATTTCTTAAGAGACAGGCTTCAAAAAGCTGCTGCGCTTTGCCCCAAAGCGCATGGTGCAAACAAGTCTGTGCGTAGAGGTACTGCAACTCAAGGATTTGGGGATGCGCTCTCACAGCGAGATCGAGCCGTGTCAAATCTTGCGATTGAGGGTCCATGCCAAGCATCACACGTTCAGAGAACAAAACCAAACGCGCT
Organism: uncultured Burkholderiales bacterium; assembly: GCA_903933115.1. Lineage (GTDB taxonomy): Bacteria > Pseudomonadota > Gammaproteobacteria > Burkholderiales > Burkholderiaceae_C > Limnohabitans. The sequence continues at coordinate 75,203 of CAIZIT010000093.1, read as the reverse complement.
CTCATGTCCAATGGCAGCATTTCAGGCGACTTGAACAATTGATCACGGTCATGACTGAGCCACTCCTTGGCCAATGAAGCGGGTCCCTTCAAGTCCATCAGTCTCTCAGCAGCCAAGAGACCTATGCCTTGAATTTGACGCTCTTTAGGCTCTAGCCGAGCCCATATTTTTTGCAACTGTGTCTCATCCTTGGCTTGACTCAAACAAGCGGCGATCAAACTCTTTAGTAAGCTTTGTGCGACACCAGGGGTGAAGGCGCCATGCTTGGCCAATAGTTTGGCGGTCTCCAGCGCAAACTCATTGTGTTCACTCAGTCGAGCGGCCTTGAGCCTTAAGCGAAGGGCCACTGTTCTTCTGGAGGCACCACCTGACAATTGTGCCAAGCTCGACAGGGCTGCTTCGGGGTCCTTGTCGGAGAGGTGCCAGCGCGTTGCCAACAATTGACTGGTCTCCATGGGCTCCAAGCGCGCGAGCGTTTGCAAAGAGCGAGACAAGGCAAGGGCTTGATCAAAATGCACATCCCGAGTGCTTTGATCCCGAAGACAATGTGCCGCCTCCGCATGGATCAAGTGAAGCATGCACTTCAACTCGAACAAGTAATTTTGTGCCAAGACATGGTCGGTTTTAGCAGTGCTCAAGTCTTTCATCAAAAGCAACGCCTTTTGTGCAGATTTTTGAGCTCTGAGGAATCGACCCGAAGAGAGTTGAAACATGGCCTGAAGCAGCCCTTGATGAATCGCCCTCTCCCTTTGCAGCGAGCGCCAGCGTTGGGCCTTTTGTGGCAAATCCACCAAGATGGACGTTCCTCTTAGGGTGGCATAAAGAGCTGCAAAACTCAAGGCCCACAAAAGAAGGACCAAGTTGAGCGACAAATCCACTCTGTATGGTGACCAATAGAGGGTGACCACACTTTGATTCACCCCTAGAAACAAGGACATGGCAACGGCCACAGCGAATAAAAACAAGAACCAAAGGGCCGCTCTCATCTCAGCGCCCCACTTGCGATTGAGTTTGTGCGATGGCCGAGAAACTCTCGGTGAGGGGTGGGAGTTGCAACTGCTTCAAATTGAGCTGTATGTTTTGCAACAAACTCAAAGCCACTGTGGTGTTCTTTTGGTGAAGATCGAAGTATTTTTGGATTTCATTTTGCACCACCGCAGTATCGGCCTTGGCCGATTCGATTTGCCTGGCCAGCAAAGCCATCCTTGCGTTGAGCAAGCGCAACTTCAAATTCTCACGAACAAAGTACGCCTGCTCGGGGCTGATCAGTACCCCTTGGGGTTGATCGATTTGACTGACACGCACCAGGCCTTTGAATTCTTGCCACACCAGCTCCAGTGCTTTTTGCCACCACCCTTGGGAGATGCTTTGAGCCCATGGACCTTGTCCATCGTGAGAGGTGGTTTTGGATGCACCTTGAGAGGTGCTGCCAAAGGAGGAGGAAGCACCCACATTGGGCGCCACGCTCTGAGCGGGCGCCAAAGCAAGTGGGTTGGACTGGGCTTTGTCTTTATCTTTGGGCTTGAAGACATCGTTGGCGAGCGCCAACTCATCCAACAGTCGCATCATCTCATCGAATTGAATCAATAAATTGGGCGTGTCGGCAAGCGAAAAACTTTTCACACGATCGGTATCTTTGGCAATGGCCCTTTGCAAGCCGCTCAACCGAGGTTGTGAGACCTTGGCCAATCGGTCCTCAGCTGTTTTAAGTGCTGCAAGCAAGGGCTGTAAACTGCCTGTGAGGAGGGCTTGCTGCTGGGCCAATCTGAGGGATGCCTCAATATCCTCCACCAAGGTCTCATCTCTTGATCGACTCAGGCTTTGCATCAAAGCGTCCATTTGCGATCTTTGCAACACCACCTCATTGAGTTTGTTTTGCGTCAAGGCCAATTTGGCAGCCGTATCGCGGCCCATCTCCAGCGCTTCCTTGGCCATCCCCTTGCTCTCCATGGAGACTTGTGAGGTGTCGGCGCTTTGCCTGGCCACCAACTCTTGGACGTGAGAGAGTTTGTCCCACAGAAAAAACGAAAGCACCACGCCCGCCACGCCGCACAACCCCAAGCCCAAGAGCAGCCCTTGAAAAAGTTTGCTCTGACCCATGGACGAGCCATGCCCCCAACTTGGCGCCGACTCAGAGGACTTCAAATGTCCCTTGTGAGCGTCGCTGGTGTGAGAGGCAGGACTTGGGCGTGAGGCGTTGGATCCTTCTTGGGGGGGAGAGTCGTGGGGAGTCATGGGAGTGATTCTAGTGATCGCTTGACATCCTCAGCACCAGGCAGTGACAAGAGAACAACACCAAAACCCAATTGCACCAACTCTTTGGCAATTCTTTCGTGAGTGGCCAGTGCCAGGGCACGAGAAAAATCAACGGGCTTTAAGAGTTCAGCCAAATTCTTGGCCGCTTGGGAGCTCGTGAAGAGCCAGACACAAGAGGGCTCTAAAAGCTCACGGACCTGCGCGATTTGGGATGGGCTCCACTGGGGCACTCCTCTTTCATAAGCCACCAAGTAACTCACGAGGACTCCTTTTTCCTCAAGTTTTTGGCTCATGTACTCCCGCCCCACACCTTGCATCTTCATCTCGGCGGTGGCGTGGCCATGAACCCAAGAGGATGCCTTGTCGATGGCACGCTCACGCCCCATTGCTGGAGACGCCTCTTGCCCTCGCACTATGAGCACGCGTTGACCCGCACTCACCTCCCCATGAACACGAAGCCATAAATGCTCACTGTCCCAAGAGCCCGAGTCGTCCTCGGGCTTGTAGATGAGAGAAGCCGGCACACCGCAGTCAAGAAGCGCCTCTTGGCTTCCTCCACCCGTGACCCAACACGGTGTGGTCCAAGCGGACATGTCGGCTTTCAAGTGTCGAAAAAAGTGCCGCACCGCTTGAGGGCTCACAAACATGATGGCCTGAAAAAGATGACATCGATCTCGAAGATCCTCAATGGCGCGGGGCTCGGGGGGGCCCGCAATGTCAATCAAAGGCAAGTGCTTGGTGGGGTAGCCTTCACGGTGAAGGAGGGTTTCGAGGGGGGATGGCGCTACAACTGACAACGGTGACGAAGACGAGGTGGAAGCCAAGCTCGAAGCAAGGGGTGAGGCTTTGGCTTTGGGTCGCGTGATCACCACCGTTCTCAAAGCTTGGGGTCCTCTCGGGTGCGGAGCACTCATTGCAGAGACCTTTGAAGTGCAAGAAGCAAGGTCTTGCTTAAAAGCGAAAATGCCCATGCATGAAGTCGTTCATGAGGGCATGTGCGTTTTTGCATGTGCGTTTTGGTGATGTGTATGAGCTTAATGGCTTAATGGCTTAATGGCTTAATGGCGTGATCGAACACTTGAATGCGCATGAAACCTGGCACCCCTTGGCACTCACAAAAGCGACGCTCTCTTAGCACTAGTTGTGGGGCACCACTTTTGCACCAGCGGCGATGAGTTTTTGTGCCACTTCAATGCCCAATTGTTCTGCCGCCTTCAAGTCAGCCACCTCTTGCGTCAATTGAGCTTTGATCAAGGCGCCTCCCAATTCAAGGTCGCCCCATGCCGCTTGAAGGGTCAAATACTCACCGCTCACTGTGGCGTGAGCCGCCAATGGCATCGAGCAACTCCCCCCCATGGTTCGAGAGACAGCGCGCTCAGCTGCAACCGCCAACCAAGTGGTTTGATGGGACAAGTCCTTGAGCACCTCTTTCACATCTTGACGTGTGGATTTGATCTCAATGCCCAAGGCCCCCTGACCGGCCGCGGGGAGCATTTGTGAGATGTCGAAAATATGGCGAATGCGCTCATGCAGCCCGAGCCTCTTCAAACCCGCTGCGGCGAGCACGATGCCGGCATATTGCCCCTCATCGAGCTTGCGTAAACGCGTGTCCAAATTGCCCCTGAGTGGCTCAATCTTCAAGTCGGGCCGCAAAGCGCGAAGCAAAACTGTTCTTCTCAAACTGGACGTGCCCACTGTCGCTCCCAAGGGCAAGTCCTCCAAGCAAGCGTACTGGGAGGAGACCCAAGCATCTCGGGGATCCTCTCGCTCCATCACGCAACCCAAGTCAAAACCAGGGGGCAAATCCATGGGCACATCTTTCAAAGAGTGCACCGCCAAATCAGCTTGACCACTCTCGAGTGCCACCTCCAACTCTTTCACAAACAAGCCCTTACCGCCCACTTGACTCAAGCTGCGGTCCAAGATTTGATCGCCCTGAGTGGTCATGCCCAACAAATGCACCTCCAAACCCCGCTCGCTCAACAGGGCTTGTACATGTTCGGCTTGCCACATGGCCAAGCGACTCTCACGGGTAGCAATGGTGAGGCGATGAGGGGAAGTGTTGGACAAAGAGCTCACGGTAAACAGACCTTTGAATGATGTGAAAGATGGACAATGCTAGCACGCCACGGATAAAAATCTTGCGTTTGGCGATGTGAACTTGGCCTTTTATCAAAGCCCGGGCTCAAGCCACCAAGCTCTTCAATGCGACCTCTGGGTTGCTCACTTGTTCGGGACTCGGGTTTACCCCTTGCTCAAAGAACTTCTTGGCCACCATGTGATCCATCACCGCATTCACACTCTCCACACAGGCGAGTTGGCCTGCATCAAAGTGAAACAAAGAAAAACTTTGGGCATTGGCGCCTGCTCGCTTGAACGTGGCGGGCGCTTTTGGCATCAAACCCACCATTTGCAGTCTCATGGCCCCTTGCTCCGACCAAAACCAGGGGGTGGGCTTGTAAGACACGGCTTGGCCCATGATGCTTTGCGCTGCAATTTTGGCTTGATCGTTGGCGTTTTGAATCGACTCCAAGCGCAGCACCTGACCCTTTGCACCATAGGGAAACGAGGTGCAGTCGCCAATGGCCCAAACGTTGGGCAATGAGCAGCGCATTTGGTCGTCCACCACAATGCCGCCCTCACAACTCAGACCCATCGATTGAGCAAGAGCAGTCTCAGGAGTCGCGCCAATGCCTAGGAGCACCCTTTGTACGCTCAAAGACCCGTCTTTGAGGTGAATTTGCGACACGCGTGAGCCTTCAATTTGATAGCCCGTGATCTCGCTTTGGAGTCGAATATCGATACCGGCCTGCTGGTGTGTTTTGAGAACATGGTCTGAGAGCTCCAGCGAGATGGAGCGTGCCAGCAGCCTTGGACTGACCTCCAAGACCGTGACCTCTTTACCCAAGGCTTTCAAGGTGGCCGCCAACTCCAGCCCAATGAAGCCTCCGCCAATGAAAGCAAAGCGCTCGGTACTCGCCAAAGTGCTCCTCAAATGCTCGGCATCTTGAGCCGTCCTGAGCATGTGCACATTCTCCAAATTTTCTGGCAAATCGGCAAGCCTTCTGGCCCTCGTGCCGGTGGCCAAAACCAATTGACCGTAAGGCAAGCTTTTGTTCGAGGCCAAATGAACGACTTGGTTTTGAACATCAACGCTCAACGCCCGATCGCCTTGGTGAAGCGTGATGCCTTGCTGCTCGTACCAAGTCTTGGCGCGAATGAGTTGAATGGGCTCATCGTCTTTTTTGAAATAGGCTTTAGACAGGGGTGGGCGCTGATAGGGCAAAAAGGCCTCTTCGCAGACCAAATGCACCCTCGAGCCTTGTCCTTGCTCACTCAAACTGGCGCAAATTTGGGCCCCAGCATGCCCTCCTCCAATGACCACAATGGCATCTTGACTCATGGTTTAAATTCCTCAATGAACGGTCAATCAAACAATCAAATGGAAGATCATAGACTGCTTTGACCCTTGTATCTGGGCATTTTAAGGGATCCACCAAGCCAAGAAACTCCCACCTCTTGCTCCGCCTGGGGGCTGATGGGCATAAAATAGGCCCATGTCTACGAATCCCCTTGATCAAAAATCCCAGGCCTGGTCTGGTCTCTTTAACGAACCCATGAGTGAATTGGTTCAACGCTACACAGCGAGCGTCTTCTTTGACCAACGCTTGTGGAGAGCCGATATCCAAGGCTCCTTGGCCCACGCTCAAATGCTCTCAGAATGCGGCATCTTGAGCGCCGAGGACTTCAAAGCCATTCAAAGCGGCATGGCTCAAATCACAAGTGAGATCGAAAGCGGTCAGTTCGAATGGAAACTGGCCCTTGAAGATGTTCACCTCAACATTGAAGCACGACTGACCCAAATCATTGGCGATGCGGGCAAAAGGCTGCATACAGCCAGATCCAGAAATGATCAAGTGGCCACCGATGTGCGCTTGTGGCTCAGCGCAGAAATTGACTTGATTCTTGTGCTCTTGAAAGATCTACAGAGCTCACTGCTGAGTTTGGCCAAGGACCATATCGATGTCATCTTGCCGGGCTTTACCCACCTGCAAGTGGCGCAGCCGGTGAGCTTTGCCCACCATTTGCTCGCCTACATGGAGATGTTTGCTAGGGACGCGCAGCGCATGCGTGAGATCCAATCGAGAACCAACACACTGCCCTTGGGCGCGGCAGCGCTTGCAGGAACGAGCTACCCCATCAATCGACTACGTGTGGCAGAGCTGCTGGGCATGGTCAATGCGAAGGGAGAGCCCCAAGTGTGTCAAAACAGCTTGGACGCAGTGAGCGACCGAGATTTCGCCATCGAATTCACCAGCGCCTCTTCCCTCCTAATGGTTCATATCAGCCGCATGAGCGAGGAGTTGATTTTATGGATGAGTCAAAATTTTGCATTCATCCAAATTGCTGACCGCTTCACCACGGGCAGCTCCATCATGCCGCAAAAGAAAAACCCTGACGTGCCCGAACTCGCCCGGGGTAAAACGGGACGTGTCGTGGGTCATTTGATGGGGCTTTTGATGCTCATGAAGGCTCAGCCCTTGGCCTACAACAAAGACAACCAAGAGGACAAAGAACCGCTATTTGATACAGTGGACACCGTCAAAGACACCCTGCGCATCTTTGCTCAAATGATCGCTGGAGAAAAAGACCCTCAAACCGGTCAATTCAGTGGAGGGCTGCGCATCCACAAAGAGGCCATGCAAAACGCTGCACTCAAAGGCTATGCAACGGCCACCGATTTGGCGGACTATTTGGTCAAAAAGGGCCTACCGTTCAGAGATGCCCATGAAACAGTGGCCTTGGCGGTCAAGCAAAGCATCAAGGACGGCAAAGAGCTGAGCGAGCTCACACTCGAGGAGTTGCAAAGCTTTCACAAAAGCATCAACGCCGACGTCTTCGAAGTGCTGAGCCTTGAGGGCTCCCTCAACTCGAGAACGAGCTTGGGCGGCACGGCCCCTCTTCAGATTCAATCCCAAATTGAGCGCCACACCCAACGCCTTCAAAAGGAATAAGCATGCCCGTGATCACCACTGTTGAGGACTTAAGAAGAATCGCCAAAAGGCGTGTTCCGAGAATGTTCTATGACTACGCGGATTCGGGCTCATGGACTGAGAGTACATACCGCGCCAACGAGGAAGACTTCAAAGGCATCAAGTTCCGTCAACGCGTGGCGGTCAACATGGAGAACCGCTCGACCCAGGCCCAGATGATTGGACAAGAGGTGAGCATGCCTGTCGCCATTGCACCTACAGGCCTCACGGGCATGCAGCACGCAGATGGAGAAATCTTGGCGGCCAAGAGTGCCAAAAAATTTGGCATCCCCTTTACCCTCTCTACCATGAGCATTTGCTCCATTGAAGATGTGGCTGAAGCGACCGATCGCCACCCCTTTTGGTTTCAGCTGTACGTGATGCGAGACCGAGACTTTATCGAGCGCTTGATTGACCGCGCCAAAGCGGCCAACTGTTCTGCACTGGTCTTGACACTCGACCTCCAAATTCTTGGGCAGCGGCACAAAGACATCAAAAACGGCTTGAGCGCCCCACCCAAATTGACCCTCTCCAGCATCATGAATTTGATGACCAAGCCCAGTTGGTGCTTTGAGATGCTCAACACCTCTAGGAGACAGTTTGGCAACATCGTGGGTCACGTCAAAGGTGTCGAAAACATGGGTTCTTTGTCCTCTTGGACCGCACAACAGTTTGACCCTCGGCTCAATTGGGCGGACGTGGAGTGGATCAAAAAGCGCTGGGGTGGGCCCCTCATCTTAAAAGGCATCATCGACGAAGAGGACGCCCGACTGGCCGTCAATTCCGGAGCCAACGCTTTGATCGTCTCCAACCATGGGGGGCGTCAACTGGATGGGGCTCAATCCAGCATCAAAGCCCTGCCCGGGATTGTTCAAGCGGTGGGCAAGGACATTGAGGTGCACATGGATGGGGGCATTCGCTCAGGACAAGATGTGTTGAAGGCCTTGGCCTTGGGTGCCAAGGGGACTTACATTGGTCGCTCGATGCTTTATGGCCTGGGCGCCATGGGCGAGCAAGGCGTTGACAAGGTGCTCGAGATCTTGCACAACGAATTGGCACTGAGCATGGCCTTTTGCGGTCGCACACAAGTCCAAGATGTGGACGCCTCTATTTTGCTACCCGGCAGTTTTGCCCCTTGGGTATAGGTCAGTGCGGGCGGTTCGGGCGCTGAAGTCGTTATTGTTTTTTATTTTTTGAACTTGAGGTTTTTGGTTTTTTGGGCTCTTGACTCTTGACTCTTGGCTCTCGTATTCGACCTTTGCACGCCAACACCTAGGCCAAGGCCAACCTCATCACCAACACCCACGCCACGCCCCCATGAGCTCCTCCACTCCAGAGCCCGATAGTTTTGAGGCGGTCTTTGGTCTGCCGCTGAAATCCGCTATCACGCAGACTGGTGTCGGCGCACCGATGCCAACAAAGGGGCCGATGAGGCGCATCGCGCACTTGGACATGGATGCTTTTTACGCATCGGTGGAATTGCTTCGCTACCCCCAACTCAAAGGCCTGCCCGTGGTGATTGGGGGCGGAAAAAAAAGCTTGGCCAAACAGCTGAACGGCGTTGACCCCAAGGATTGGGATGCCCAGACACCGCTCGATCAATTTCCTCAGCTCAAAGATTACGCGGGGCGAGGGGTCATCACCACAGCCACTTACGCCGCCAGGCACTTTGGGGTGGGTTCGGCCATGGGGCTCATGAAGGCAGCACAACTGTGCCCACAGGCTTATCTCTTGCCGGTTGACTTTGATCAGTACAGGCATTACTCCAAGCGCTTTAAGGACATCATCTTGGAGATCTGTCCTGTCATGCAAAACATTGGCGTTGATGAGGTGTATTTGGATTTCACCCATGTCCCTGGTGGACAAAGGGAGAACGGTTTGTCGATGGCCAAACTCATTCAGCGAAGCATTTTTCAAGACACGGGACTCACGTGCTCAATTGGCGTGGCCCCGAACAAATTGCTCGCCAAAATGGCCAGCGAATTCAACAAACCCAATGGAATTTCAATTCTATTGGAGTCGGATTTGGAAAGTCGCATTTGGCCCTTGCCCTGCAAAAAGGTCAATGGCATTGGCCCCAAAGCGGATTCGAAATTGAAATCACTGGGCATCGAGACCATTGGTGACTTGGCCCAACGCTCCTTGGACGAGTTGATGGGCCACTTTGGTCAAAAGTATGGCGCTTGGTTGTACGCCGTGTCCAAAGGTCAAGACGATCGTCCTTTGGAGACACAAAGCGATCCGGTCTCCATCAGCCGAGAAACCACCTTTGAGAGAAACCTCTTGGCGGCCAAAGACCGCAGTGAATTGGGTGAAATCTTCACACGCCTTTGTACCCAATTGAGCTTGGACTTGCAGAAAAAACAGCTGATGGGGAAAACCATCGGCGTCAAAATCAAGTTTGACAACTTCAAAGTCGTCACTCGCGATCAAACCTTGGACATGGCCTTGGATCAAGCCGTCGATATTCGACACGCGGCCTCTCAATGCTTAAAACGCATTGACCTCTCCAGGCGCTTTCGACTCCTGGGCGTCAGGGTGTCTTCTTTGGTGCCCAAAGGACAGGTGAGCACCCCCCAAGCTCAGTCCTCGCATGGGGACGATGTCAGCAGCGAAGACCCCAAGAGGGTCTTGACGCAAAGGGAGATACAGCCCTCGCTCTTGGACGACGCAGAGAACTGACTGCGTGCGAAGGGGCAAGCGCACACTTGCAAGCCTTGCCCTTACTGCCTGGCTGTTCGACTCGTGTTGGGCAAGGCCTGGGGGTGACTGGTACGAAAGGGATTGATGTCAATGCCCCCTCTTCGGGTGTAGCGCGCATACACCGACAATTTACTGGGTCGACAACGGCTCCAAACATCCATGAACACACGCTCCACACATTGCTCATGAAATTCGTTGTGCTCTCTGAAACTGACCAAATAAGCGAGCAATGAGGCTTGGTCAATTTGGGGTCCTGTGTAAGAGATCTGAATGGAGCCCCAATCGGGCTGTCCCGTAACCAAACAATTGCTCTTCAAGAGTTGAGAGCACAAGACCTCTGTGACGGGGGCGCGATCCAACTCGGCTCTGAGCAATTGAGGTGCGGGCTGATAGACGTTGCACTCGATATCGAGTCGATCGAGATCCTCCCCTTCCAATTCGTGAAAAGTTTGAAGATGAAAATCTTTCACATCCACCATCTCCACACCCACCAAGGGCACCGCGCTCATCGAGCCCGAATGGGTTTTCCAGACACAGGAGGACAGGTCATGGATGATTTTTTCTTGGACCGCCTTGGCGCTTTCAAACTTCGACTGGCTGAAACTGTTGAAGTAAAGCTTCATGGATTTGCTCTCCACAATGCAAGGGGTCTCACAAGGAATCACCAATTTGGCCAAGGCCACTTGGGGCTTGCCCTTGAGATTGAGCCAACTGAGCTCGTACACGGTCCAAATGTCCGCACCCATGAAGGGCAACACACTCGAGCCGTCTTGAGCGCGGAGCAGTCCCAACTCATCCCTTTTGGCTTGCCTGGGCAAGGGGTAGAGCAAACTGGGGTCATAGTGATCGGTGTAAGGGGTGGGACGGCCCAAAGAGGATTGTTCTGGTGAATTCATGGCTTTATAGCGCTTGGGGATGGAAGGGGTGAGACTTTAAAAAGCTCAGCAAATGGGGCATCAAAACTGGGGTCAACTTTGTGGAAAGGTCATGAGCCATGTCTGGAATTTCTAGCCAAACGGAGCCCAAAATTCTTTGATGCGTATCGCGTCCACAATCGATGGGCACCAAAGGGTCTTGTGTGCCATGCACGACCAAAGTGGGTGCTTTGACCATGTGCAGCAAGTCCGCTCGGCTCGAGTCGGCCATCACCGCCGCTGTTTGACGCAAAATGCCCATGGGGCGATAGCTCCTTTGAATGGCCAATTCGACTCTGGCGCGGACTTCGGAGACATCGTCTTGAAAAGCGGGACTCGTGATCAACTGCAACGACTCGAGGGCCATGTTCACCCAAGACTCAAAACCTTGCCCGCCCATCTTGGGCATGTACAAGTTTTGCAGCAGCATGGCATCGGGTTTGGGCAGACCAGAGGCGCCACTCGAGCTCATGATGCTGATCAAGCTTTGAACGCGTTCGGGGAAGTGGATGGCCAAGCGTTGCGCAATCATGCCGCCCATGCTCAGGCCCAACACATGGGCTCTTTTGATCTTCAAGGCATCCAAAACAGCCAAGCTGTCTTTGGCCATGTCCGTCAAGGTATAGGGCACTTGGGTGCTCAAACCCAACTTGTCTTTCAAACCCATCCAAAGCAAATTGGGGGTTTCGGCATCCTTTAACTCACTGGACAGTCCACAGTCTCGGTTGTCCATCACAATGACTCTGTAATTCGCCTTCAAAAGCAACTCGATGAACAGTGGTGGCCAAGAAATCATCTGCAACCCCAAGCCCATGATCAAGAGCAAGGGCTCATGCTCTGGGTGGCCATATTCGGCAAATTCAATCTCGATGCCGTGGGCATGTACTTTCATTTTTTTAGGACTCAGGTTGGACTCAAGAGGTTGACAAAAAGGGGATCCACTGGCATTTCATTCCAACTTAAAAAGAACCAGGCAATGGGCCCATGCATGCAAAACCAACAGGTGAAAAGGTGAGCGGTTAAAGAGTGAACGTATTCACTCACTCCAGCACATCCCAAGCATTCAACGAACCTGTTGCCTTCTGAAAACGAAACGATCGGCGCTCGAGGCTTCGGGGGCAAATTGATACCCCTCAGAATCAAAGGCTTTAAGCCCCTCAGGGGTCTTGACTTGCCGATCGATCGCAAAGCGCAGCATTTTGCCTCGAGCCCGTTTGGCAAAGAAGCTGATCACTTTGAACCGCTGATCTTTCTCATCTTCAAAAACGCATTCAATCACCTGGGCTCTCAAGGTCTTGCGGTCCACGGCCTTGAAATACTCCTGAGAGGCCAAGTTGATGACCGTAGGGGACTTGTCCTCGGCCTGCAAAGTGTTCAAATGCCGAGCTATCTTATCGCCCCAAAACTGATAGAGGTTTTTAAAGCCCCCTTGAACCAAAGCGGTACCCATCTCCAAGCGATAGGCTTGGAGCCAATCCATGGGTTTTAAGCTGCCGTAAAGACCACTCAAGATCACCACATGCGACTGCGCAAACCTCAAGCCCTTCACATCCAGGGACGGTGCATCAAGCCCCTCGTACACATCGCCATTGAAAGCCATCAAAGCTGGCCTTGCATTTTGCGCGTGAAACTCCGGGCTGAAGGCCTTGAATCTTTTGGCATTGAGTTGCGCCAAGGGCTCGCTGATGGACATCAAGGCCGAGAGTTCTTCAGGCGTCATCTTCTTCAAATGCTTCACCAAAGACCGCGTCTCATTCATGAAAGCCGGCACCTCAGGCTCAAAGCGCAGGGCAGGCTTGGAGAGGGGGGACTCAAAATCCAGAGTTTTGGCAGGCGAGATTAAAAAAAGCATATTGGAGTATCGTCAAGAGTTCACGCACGCCACCAACAACAACCCTGCATCATGGCAAGATGGATGGTCATGATGTGACTGGGATCAAAGCTAGCATTTTAATGTGAATTGCTCAAAAAGGGCTTCAACCCAAATGAACCTTAGGTGAAAGACTCGCCGACCTGGGGCTTCAAATCTTGCTTCAAATCTTGCTTCAAAACGCTCAAAATCTCATCCGACAACTCACACGCCTGGCTGTAATGCGCATGATCGCACCCCAATTGGACAAGAGCGCCTGACAAGAGGGCCTGGATCATCTTCTGGGTGAATTCAAAGGTCACAAAATGTACAGCCGATGTTTTTTGTGCATCTGATGGATGTGCATTTTCAGTGGGACGTTCATCTTGGCTCAAGGCATAAACGCGATCATGGTGTGGAATTTGGAGGTAAACGCAAGCCTCTACACCCACCAAACGCTCTAAAGCCAAGCGTCTTTCCTCGGGCTCAGCAAACTGCAGCATCATGGTCGCCGACCAATTGCGCCCTTGGGGCATCAAGGGCGCGAAGGCCTCAATTTCTGCTCGAATGTCGGCCTCTTCAAAGAGTCGCTCTATCCTGAGCATTTCTTGGATTTGGTAGCGAAGGGTCTGCTCGCTCTCAAACTGTAAGCGCATGTTTTGACCCAAATTGACGCCTCTCCTTTGTCGCTCAGCGATCAAATGACGGTGATGGCGTTGCCTGAATTTGGCGTAAGCTTCTAGCGTCATCAAGTTGTCCACCTCGATGTGTCCCATCACCGGCAAGAGGGACATCTCCGGATAGGGCTCAGTGCTCAATCTTCCAACTCCGACAAGGCTTTGGTGTAACGCTTGGCATGTGAGCGCTCTGCCTTGGCCAAGGTTTCAAACCAATCCGCAATCTCATGAAAGCCCTCGTCCCTTGCTGTTTTGGCCATCCCTGGGTACATGTCAGCATATTCATGGGTTTCACCAGCCACAGCTGCCGCCAAGTTCTCACGTGTGGTGCCGATGGGCAAACCGGTCACCGGATCTGCACATTGCTCGAGCCACTCCAAGTGACCGTGGGCGTGCCCCGTCTCGCCACCTGCGGTTGAACGAAAGAGAGCAGCCACATCTTGGTAGCCTTCGATATCAGCCTTGTTGGCAAAGTACAAATAACGACGGTTGGCCTGGGACTCTTGAGAGAAGGCCTCCTTCAAATTGTTCTCGGTCTTGGAGCCCTTGAGTGAGGACATGGTGGGTGCATCCTTTTTAGTGTTGAGGCATAGGCAAATGGGCGACAGCGCTAGACAGCCAAAAAAGCGAAGGGGCGTAGTTGATTGGAAACAGCACCATGGCCTGAGGCCCTTGGCACTTCAAAGCTCAAGGACATTGGAGTTGCTGATACCCGGGCTTTGATGCCAGGCTCTGATGACAGATTCTTCATGCCACTTCAACATTCCGCTTCAACTTTCCGCTTCAACCTTTCGCGTTTTTTTAGTGCTGTTTCTTGGTGCTTCTTCTTGGTGCTTCTTCGCATCTCTTCTTGCCGTCCGTTGACCCCTTCTAGATTAACTCATTCCGTGAAGGTTGAAACAAAAAGCAATCTGTTTTCTAAGCATTAACACCAGGTTTTAATCGGTTTTGATGGATTTTGAGGCATTTTTCTTCCAAGTCAAAGGACTGGCGCTTACACTCAGCATCAAAGTCATTATTTTATTGAAAACCGCCATGTCCACACCCCTTCAAAGGGCCACCTTGAGCCCCCTGCCCCAAGCTGCCCCCATCCAGCAACTGCACCATTATGCTTACCGCGCCAAGGATGCAGAAGAGACGCGTCATTTTTACGAAGACATTTTGGGCTTGCCGCTTTACCACATTATCCAAAGTGACCACGTGCCAAGCACAGGAGAATATTGCCCCTACACGCACTTTTTCTTCCGACTCATGGACGGCTCCTTCATTGCATTTTTCGATTTGGGGGATGATGAAGCCGCTCTTCCCTCCCCCAACACCCCGATTTGGGTCAACCACATCGCCTTTCGAGTAGACACCGAGGCGGAGCTTGAGAATGCCAAGATCCGTTTGCAAGCCCACGGCATTGAGGTCTTGGGCGTGACCGATCACCATGTGTTCAAAAGCATCTATTTCTTTGACCCGAATGGTATTCGGCTCGAATTGACGGTTCAAACAGGCAGCAAAGAGACCATGCACAAAGAGAGTTTGACCGCTCATGAAAGACTCCAGCAGTGGACCCTCAGAAAAGAGGCCTGGAGAGCGCAAAAGGCATCAGGAGAGAGCGTCAAACTCAAACCCGAAAGAAACGACAGACCTGAGTTCTCTCGTTCATAAACCGGGCATCAGTGGCCAAATGGGCTCAGGCTTCAGTCGAATCCGTCCAACCACCCCAATGCCCATACGCTCCAGCGCCTAAGTGCCTAAGTGCCTAAGTGCCCAAGGCCGAGTAAAATAAAGCGATTGCCAGACAAAAGCATCCCACCCTTGATGCCTGTGGCCTGTCCATTGAAAAATTTGTCCCCCCTTTCACTTTGTTTTTTCGCCTTCTTGGGTCCTTATGAACTCTGTCACCAAAGACGCCTCTGGCGCAGCCTCTACCCCCCCTCTTCAACCCGCTTTGGAGAGCTTGCCCAAATCTTTTGAACCCGCTCAAATTGAGGCCCACTGGGGGCCAGAGTGGGAGGCCAGGGGTTATGCCGTCGCGGGCTACAAAGGCACACAAGTGGCAAAAAAGGATGCGCCCTCCTTCGCCATCCAGCTCCCCCCTCCCAATGTCACCGGCACCTTGCACATGGGGCACGCCTTTAACCAAACCATCATGGACAGCCTGACACGCTACCACCGCATGTCAGGCGCCAACACGGCTTGGATCCCAGGCACTGATCATGCAGGCATTGCCACTCAAATTGTGGTGGAGAGACAACTCCAAGAGCAAGGCCAGTCCAGACACACCTTGGGTCCGAGCGAGGACATTTCAAGAAAAAACTTCATCTCTAAAGTTTGGGAGTGGAAGGAAAAAAGTGGCAAAACCATCACCCAGCAAATGCGTCGCATGGGTGACAGTGTGGACTGGACTCGCGAGTACTTCACCATGGATGAGCCCCGAAGCGAGGTGGTGACCAAAGCCTTTGTTCAGCTCTTCAACGAGGGACTCATCTACCGCGGCAAACGCTTGGTGCATTGGGACCCCATTTTAAAAACCGCTGTATCGGACTTGGAAGTCGAGAGCCAAGAGGAAAAGGGCTTCATGTGGCACATCGCCTACCCCTTGGAGGGCTCTGAGGAGCGTTTGGTGGTGGCCACCACTCGCCCAGAGACCCTGCTGGGTGACGTGGCGGTGATGGTCAACCCCGAAGATGCCCGTTACCAGCACTTGAAGGGCAAGCGCGTGCATTTGCCTTTGTGCGACAGAGTCATTCCCATTATTTTTGACGAGTATGTGGACAAAGAATTCGGCACAGGCGTTGTAAAAGTCACCCCTGCCCACGATGCCAACGACTTCGCCGTAGGCCAAAGACATCAGTTGCCACAAATCAACATTTTCAACTTAGATGCGAGTGTGAACGATCAAGCCCCAAAAGCCTACCAAGGCATGGATCGGTTCAAGGCCCGGGAAAAAATCGTCGACGACTTGAAAGCAGCAGGCCTCTTGGTGGACGTGAAACCCCACACCCTCATGGTCCCACGCTGCGAGAGAACAGGACAAATCATCGAGCCCATGCTCACGGACCAATGGTTTGTGGCCATGTCACAAAAGAGCAATTTGGACCCCAATGGTCGCTCGATTGCAGAAAAAGCGATCCATGCCGTGGAGTCTGGTGAAGTGCGTTTTGTGCCTGAGAACTGGGTCAACACCTACAACCAGTGGATGAAAAACATTCAAGACTGGTGCATCAGTCGTCAACTTTGGTGGGGACATCAAATCCCCGCTTGGTACGATCAAGACGGTGCGGTCTACGTGGCCGAGACCCAAGAACAAGCTGAAGCCTTGGCCGGCCCTGGCAAAACACTCACTCGCGACAAAGATGTCTTGGACACGTGGTTCTCCTCGGCCTTGGTGCCCTTCTCGACTTTGGGTTGGCCCAAAGAGGATGAGGACTTTCATCTCTACTTGCCCAGCTCCGTGTTGGTCACGGGCTATGACATCATCTTCTTTTGGGTGGCTCGCATGATCATGATGAGCACCCACTTCACGGGCAAAGTGCCCTTTAAAGACGTCTACATTCACGGTCTGGTTCGCGACGCTCAGGGCAAGAAAATGTCCAAATCCGAGGGCAATGTTTTGGACCCTGTGGACTTGATTGATGGCATTGACATCGAGCCCTTACTGGCCAAGAGAACGACGGGACTAAGAAGACCCGAGACCGCCCCTCAGGTGAGAAAGAACACCGAAAAAGAGTTCCCCAACGGCATTCCCGCTTACGGTGCAGATGCCCTCAGGTTCACCTTTGCAGCACTTGCCTCGCTCGGCCGGAGCATCAATTTTGATCCCAAGAGATGCGAGGGTTACCGCAACTTTTGCAACAAATTATGGAACGCCACCCGCTTTGTTTTGATGAATTGTGAAGGCCAAGACTGTGGTCTGGAAAATCACACCAAAGAGCAGTGTGCACCGGGCGGCCCCTTTCATGGCTACATGCAATTCAGCCAAGCCGATCGCTGGATGAGCTCGATGCTCCAACGCGTTGAAGCGCAAGTCGAACAAGGCTTCAAGGACTACCGACTGGACCTGGTGGCCAATGCCATTTATGAGTTTGTTTGGAACGAGTTTTGTGATTGGTACTTGGAAATTGCAAAAGTACAAATACAACAAGGCAGCGCCAACCAAGCGCGTGCGACCCGGCGCACCTTGATCCGCACCTTGGAGGCCATTTTGAGATTGAGCCACCCCTTGATCCCCTTCATCACGGAGGAGTTGTGGCAAAAGGTCGCGCCCGTGGCCGGCCTTTGGCCAAAGGGCGTAGAAAAAGCCTCGGTGAGCGTGTGCGACTACCCCACCTCTCAACCCGGAAAAATTGACGAAAAGGCCGAGCACGCGGTCCACCAATTGAAGACTTGGGTGGAGGGTTGTCGCAACTTGCGTGGACAGATGAACATCTCTCCCGCGACCAAAGTGCCTCTCTATATTTTGGTGGGCAATGAGAGCGAAGAAGCCTTCATCAACAGCATGGGTCCTGTGCTCAAAAGCCTGGCCAAGCTCCAAGACATCAAGACCTTCAGCGATGAGTCGTTGTGGCAAGCGGCAGCAGAGAACGCGCCTGTGGCCGTTTTGGGTCAATCCCGGGTGTGTTTGTTCATCGAGATCGACAAGGCGGCTGAAACCGCAAGACTGAGCAAAGAGGTCCTTCGCTTAGAGGCCGAACTCAGCAAAGCGCAGGCCAAGCTGAACAACGAAGCCTTCGTTGCCAAGGCCCCACCCAAGGTGATCGAGCAAGAGCAGCAACGCATCCAAGAATACACCTCAACTTTGAGCAAAATTCAAGATCAGTTGAAACGTTTGGCCTCTTGAATTGAACCCTACTCGTTTGGAGTCCATGACTTGAACCCTAGCCCTGCCCCATTGACCAAAGCCGTGTTCCCCGTTGCGGGTCTTGGCACGCGATTTTTGCCAGCCACCAAGGCGCAACCCAAGGAGATGCTGCCCATTGTGGACAAGCCCTTGATCCAGTATGCGGTGGAGGAGGCCTACCAGGCGGGCATCAGGCACATGATCTTTGTGACGGGCAGGAGCAAGCGCGCCATTGAGGACCATTTTGACACGGCTTATGAATTGGAAAACGAGTTGGAGATGGCGGGCAAGTCTTCTTTGCTCGCCTTGATTCGAGAGGTGCAACCCGCAGACATGCTCTGCTCCTACATTCGGCAACCCCGCGCGTTGGGGCTTGGGCATGCGGTGCTTTGTGCTGAAAAGCTGGTCGGCCATGAACCCTTTGCTGTTTTATTGGCCGATGATTTGATGATTGGACCCGAAAACGGCCCCGGTATTTTGAGTCAAATGGCCCAAGTCTTTCTCGACACACAGCAATCGGTCTTGGCAGTTCAAGAAGTGCCCAGTGAACACGTTCACCGCTACGGCATTGTCTCTGGAGCGCTTTTGAACAGCGACCAAACCCAAGTCCAACGCATCGTGGAAAAACCCAGGGCCGAACAAACCGACTCTCGCTTGGCTGTGGCTGGGCGTTACATTTTGAGTCCCCAAGTCTTTGACATGATCAAAAGAGCGGGCAAAGGCGCGCTGGGAGAGATTCAATTGACCGATGGCATCTCCGAGCTTTTAAAGCACGAGGGCGTGATCGCTTACAACTACAAGGGCAAACGCTTTGACTGCGGCTCAAAGCTTGGCTTTTTACAAGCCACGGTGGAGCTGGCGATGAAACACCCTGAGGTGGCCCATGAGTTCAAATCGTATTTGTCGCAGCTGAGGCTCCCCTCAGATCCCCGGTGATCTCGCCTTTGATCATCGCATTTGATCATCGCCTTTGATGTGCAAAAGGGCATACCAAGACCCGCCCTTTAAAGCCAGGCTCCAAGCTCCAAGAGCCATCAAAGTTCAAGCCCCTCTCACCCTTTGGCCTTACCCAGCGCCAAGGATTACTTTCTTTGGATCAAAAAAACAAACTCTGCATCTTGCTGGGATTGTTCCAAGAGCACATGACCCGTTTGTTTGGAGAAGGCTTGGAAATCCCTACTGGAGCCCGCATCGGTTGAGCGCACTCGGAGCACTTGCCCACTTTGCATGGTGGAGAGGGCTTTTTTGGTCTTCAAAATAGGCAAAGGGCAATTGAGCCCGCAGGTGTCCAACTCTTGATCGATGTTCATGTTGTGTGTGATGTTTGATGATGAATGGAGGAGCGCCAATTCATGTCTTGACGGCCACATGAATGGAGCTCACCCGATCCTGTCTTCCCAAGCTTTGAACACAGGCTCAATGCCTAGGCTTCTTTGCCAATCGGCAACGGCATATCCAGTTCCCGTGGGCCAACAAATGATGTCTTGGGGCTCATAGAGTTGGTACTCAAGCAACTCTTTGCTCAAGCGCACCTCTCCATCAGCCACGACATGATAGACGATTAAGATCTGGTTTTTCTTTTGGAAATCGTAGACCCCCACCAAGTTCCATTGCCGAACCTCGAGTTGGGTCTCTTCAAAGACCTCACGCGCAACGCCCTCTTGGGGTGACTCATTGGCTTCCATGAAGCCCGCAATCAAGGCAAAGCGCCTTTCGCTCCAAGCTGCATTTCGAGCCAATAGGATCTTTCCCTTCCACTGCACGATGGCCGCCAAGACTGGCGTTGGATTGTTCCAATGCGTCCAAGCACAAGACGAACACCTCAAGCGAGTGACCTGCGCCTCATCTTCAAGCCTTTTGACCCAAGACAAGCTCGCGCTGCACAGGGGACAAAACTTGAACTCGCTCATGCTGGAAAAACACCGGTAGATAAGTACCGATCGCCTCGGTCACAAACGATGAACACCACGGTGGCGTTCTTGACTTTTTTGGCAATTTCAAGCGCCACCCAGCAAGCCCCGGCAGCAGAGATGCCCGCAAACAAGCCCTCCTCCTTGGCCAAGCGACGACACATGTCCTCCGCATCGGCTTGACTCACCAGCACCAATTCATCCACGCCCGCGGGGTCGTAAATGGAGGGCAAATACGCTTCGGGCCATTTTCTGATGCCAGGGATCCTGGAGCCCTCAGAGGGTTGAGCGCCCACAATGCGAATGGAGGGGTTTTGTTCCTTTAAATATTTGGAGACACCCGTGATGGTGCCCGTTGTGCCCATGGCGCTCACAAAATGCGTGATCTCGCCATGCGTGTCCCTCCAAATCTCAGGTCCCGTGGTTTCATAGTGAATTCTGGGGTTGTCGGGGTTGCCAAATTGGTCCAGCACGCGACCCTTGCCCTCAGACTGCATCTTCAAGGCCAAATCTCTTGCATACTCCATCCCCCCAGCCTTCGGGGTCAGGATCAACTCCGCGCCAAAGGCCTTCATGGTCTGAACACGCTCGATCGAGAGGTCCTCGGGCATGATCAAAATCATTTTGTAGCCCTTGATGGCCGCGGCCATGGCCAAGGCGATGCCCGTGTTGCCAGAAGTGGCTTCAATCAAGGCATCCCCCATTTGGATCTCGCCGCGCTCTTCGGCGCGAGCAATCATCGAGACCGCGGGCCGATCTTTCACAGAACCCGCCGGATTGTTGCCCTCCAATTTACCTAAAACCACGTTGCCGTTGAGTAAAAGCGACGATTGTTCGACTCTTTGGAGCCTAACCAAGGGCGTATTACCGATTGCATCTTCTAAAGTTGGAAATTTTGTTCTTGAATGTGTCATAATACGTGTCTTCAACGCTTTAGCCGAAGTGGCGAAATAGGTAGACGCAGCAGATTCAAAATCTGCCGGTGCAAAACACCGTGCCGGTTCGATTCCGGCCTTCGGCACCATTGGATTCATCAGCGCATTGTTTTTCTCTCGAGCAAGCAATGCATTATAAAGAGTCCAATGCTGGGGATCACGATGAAAGAGATTTCTTTCTCGCAACCGATCTTCATTGACTCTCCAACCCCTTTCTCATTTCCATGACCCTTGCGGTCTCTTCACTGATCCTTCCTGAGCGTCACGTACTGACACGACGGAGGGCTTGAATTTCCTGGGCTCTTTCTCCCAGTCCTTGAGGGTGAAACCCCAAGTTGCCCGAAAACATCCACACCCCTACAATCTCTTAGAAGCAGCTCGGTGGGGTAGCTCGGATTCAGCGACCCCTTCGCTGGGGTTGGGCACACGCCGTGCATCCCTGCACGCCTCACATGCCTCACACGCCTGCCTGGCATCAAGCTGCTCACCCCATCTTCAAGGAGTAAACCCGTGGCCCATTTGCTGTCTTCACCCTCACCCTCCAATTCATGGACTCGCAGCACCTCTTTAAGCACGCTCATGATTGGCGCATGCCTGTCGCTTGGCCTGAGCCTCACCTCAGCTTGGGCGCAAAATTATCCCAACAAACCCATCAAAGTGATCATCCCCTTTGCCGCTGGCTCTGCCACCGATCAAATTGGACGCGCCTTTGCGTCCAAAATGTCCGACGAGTTGGAGCAACCCTTGGTCGTGGAGAACAAAGTGGGGGTCAATGGCATGATTGGCGCAGACTTTGTCGCCAAAGCGCCAGCAGATGGTTACACACTGCTCTTTGGGACCAACAGCACCAATGCGGCTTTGAAGAGTTTGATGAAAAAACTCCCCTACGATCAAGACACCGCCTTTGCACCGGTCGCCTTCATGGGCTCGGTGCCCTTGATCGTGGCGGTGAACAACGAAGTGAGTGTCAAAACGCTCAAGGATTTGGTGAACATGGCCAAACAAAAACCAGGCATGGTGACTTTTGCGAGCGCCTCCACCTCCCAATTGGTCTCCACCGCCATGCTTGCAGGCATGGCGGGCATTGAACTCAATCACATTCCGTATAAAAGTGGCCCCACGGCCATGACCGATTTGATTGGGGGTCAAGTGATGATGTTCACAGCCGACTTTGCAGTGATGCTCCCCCAAGTCAAGGCCGGTAAGATTCGCGGCTTGGCGGTCACCTCCACGCAACGCTCCAAAGCCATCCCTGAGTTGCCCACCGTCAACGAGGCTTTGGGCTTGAAGGGCTATGAGTTGATCGCTTACTTTGCAAGCTTTGCACCCGCAGGCACCCCCAAAGACATCATCGCCAAACTCAACAAAGCCTCCAACAACGCTGCGTCCAGCAAAGACATCCAAGAGCGCTTTGTGGACCTTGGGTTTGAGGCCGATCCGAGCACGCCTGAGGCGCTTGCACAGAGAAGCAAACTGGAAACGGCCAAGTGGGCCAAAGCCATTCATGAAGCCAAAATTGAGGCTCAATAAAGAAACGTCATCTTCAAGCGAGACAAAGGGGTGCAACAACCGAGTGGCTTTTTTGTGAGCGAAATGATTTTGAGCAATGCCTTGAATGGCGCTTTAAATGGCGCTTTAAATGGCACTCTAAATGGCGATTTGAAGGACGCTGTGAATATCGCCATGAATTTCGCAAAGAATGGCCCCCTGACTCTAGGCCTAAGTCCTCATGTCTCGCTTCCAAAAGCGCTTGTCGCCCTTAAACTTTCACCTCTGTGCGGCGACACCCATAGCGTTTCTCGCACCCCAACACCCTTAAAGCGAACGGCAAAACCTTAGGGTTTCTCGTTTTTTTGACACTGCTTCATCTTAGAAAATTTTTTCATGACCTCTTTATTCCAACCCTACGAACTGAGCTCACCCCGCGGCCCCTTGCAATTGGCCAACCGTGTGGTGATCGCCCCCATGTGTCAGTACTCTGCGACAGAGGGATGCGCCAGCGATTGGCACTTGATGCATTGGGCCAATTTACTGAATTCGGGCTCTGCGATGATGATTCTCGAAGCCACTGCGGTGCAGCGAGAGGGGCGCATCACCCCGTTTTGTTTGGGGCTGTGGGACGATGCGAGCGCCAGCGCTTTAGAGGACAAACTACAGCGTGCCAGGCGACTCGCGCCTCACATGCCTGTTGCCATTCAACTGAGCCATGCGGGTCGAAAGGCCTCGAGCGCAGCACCCTGGGATGGGGGTGCCTTGCTTGACCTCGACAAAGGCGGCTGGAGCACCGTGGGGCCCTCAGCCATTGCCCACCAAGCGCACGAACGAGAACCCAAAGCTCTGGACCCCCAAGGCATGGCACAGGTGAGAGAGGCCTTTGTGCAATCGGCCATCCGTGCACAACACATCGGCATCGACGCGATCGAGTTGCACGCCGCACATGGCTATTTGTTGCATCAATTTCTCTCCCCCATCGCCAACCAAAGAACGGATCAATACGGTGGCAGCTTTGACAACCGAGTGCGCTTTCCTCTGGAGGTGTTCACGGCCGTCAGGGCCAAATTCTCGGGCGCTTTGGGCATGCGCATCTCGGCCCATGACTGGGTGGAAGGGGGATGGACGCCCGAAGAGACCGCTCAATTGAGCACCCTGCTCAAAGCTTTGGGTGCAGACTTTGTTCACATCTCCTCTGGAGGCGTGAGCAGTGCGCAAAAAGTTGAAGTGGGGCCCAATTACCAAGTCGGTTTTGCTCAGCAAGTCAAAGCCCAATCGGCACTCACCACGATCGCTGTGGGACTGATCACCGAGGCCCAACAAGCCAATGAGATCATCTCCTCGGGTCAAGCCGATTTGGTCGCGCTCGCCAGGGCCTTTCTCTATCAACCGAGGTGGACTTGGCAGGCTGCGGCGAGCTTGAACGCCCAGGTGAGTGCGAGCAAACAATATTGGAGGTGCTTACCGAGACAAGCACAGCACATCTTCACAAGCGCCATGAACCTTCAGCGCTGAGTCAAGCACCAGTTAGAAATCCGTGGCGTGAAGCGCTACGATCGCTCAACACCCAAGCCCTCTTTGGGGCTGGGGTACCTCAACACCAGCCCCAAACTTTCTTTCATTCTCTTGTTGTCTAGCCTTCTCGACTCCGATAAAAAGCTCATTTGCATGGGACTCAAATGGCGCGTCAACTCTTCAAATGACATTCTCTTTGGAGGGGGCAAATTGAACCAATCTGCGACACGGCTGTAGTAGTCTCCCATCTTCATTTGGGCATCATCGCTCACATGAATGGCTTGCAAAGGGTTGCCTTTGAACAAAGCGATCACACAGGCACGGGCCAAATCATCGGCATGAATGTGATTCGTGTACACGTCCTCTTCTTCTTGGAGCACGGGCATGCCTTTTTTAACGCGATCGATGGGGGTGCCTCCCTCTCTGTCCAAGGCATAAATGCCCGGTATTCTGAGCACGTTCAAGCCGATAGGCACCCCGGCCGCTTTGACCCAGTCCCTCAACTGCATCTCCGCATCGACGCGGCGAATGGCCCGCTCACTCATGGGCTGGAGCACTCGCGTTTCCTTCACCCAATCGCCGTGGCAGTTGCCGTACACACCCGTTGTCGAGCCGTAAAGCACCTTTTGAGGCCGGGTCCTGAGGGACAGCGCTCTCAACAAAGCACGGGTTCGATGGTCCTCAAGACCTCTGGGACCTGGAGGCGCGAGATGCAAAACACGCTCAGAAAGACCCGCCAGCCTTCGAAGGCTGATCGGGTCGTCCAAATTGCCCAGTAGGGGCCTCACCCCATGTTCCCTCAGGGGAAGCTTTTTTTCGGGGTTGCTCGTCAACACCACCACTTGGCAGTGCTTGACCAATGAGGGCAAGGCTCTTGTGCCCACATCTCCACAGCCCACCACCAAGACTCGTGGGCGTCTAAAGCGAACGGGCAATGCGCCCATGGGGGTTCGGGGTGAGGTCATGAGTGAGAGATGGGGGGTGAATAATGAAATGTGAGTGATGAGACTTGAGAAGTTAAGACTGAAACCCTTGAACTGAAAACATCAAGCTGAGGCCTTGAAGACAAATATGAGTTGTTGCCGACCGGGGACATGGGCCCATTTGTTGTCAAAACGACTTCCAAGCGCTTGACCCGAAAAATGCAAATCGGTCAAACACCTTTTTCAAAATTCTCTCACATTAATGTCCCTCCCCGATGAACCACAACGGGTGGGACTTTGATTTTTCAAAAACACGAGCTGAAGTGATCGTTGAAGTGGACGTTGGCTTAGACGATGGAGATAACGGTGGGGTTGGAGCGCTGACTCACCTGCTTAAAAGGTCTGCTTGAACTTTGCTTTAACTTTGATTTAACTTTGCTTGAAATACCTGCTTGAAGCCTCCAATCCAGTGAATCCCTCCATATTGACGACCTCATGCGTGCTTGTCCTCTTCAGATCAACGCAGATAAGCGCCCCCCTCAAGCCCGAAGTTCAATGAGATGCTGAGCTTATTGGCGCTCGTGGCGGTTAAAATAAAGTCCTCTCCCCTGCACCCTTGAAGACCTGCACGACACCCCAACCTCCAGCACCATGAGTTTTACCGTCACCATTGAGCCCAGCGCTCGCCAATTCACTGTTCCCGAAGGCGGCAACATTTTGCTCGCAGGCATTCAAGCGGGCGTGGCCTTGCCCTATGGATGCAAAGATGGGGCATGTGGCTCATGTCGTTGCAAAAAACTAAGCGGCGAGGTGCTCCAAGGCGAGCACCAAGCGAGGGCCCTGAGCGCTGAAGACGTGGCCAATGGCTTCATCTTGACGTGCTGCGCAACCGCGCAAAGCGACATCGTCTTGGAGTCCAAACAAGTGCTTGACGTGGGCATGCCGGTGGTGAAAAAGTTACCCGTGCGTTTGATGTCCTCAGAAAGACTGGCGCCTGATGTGATGCTCTTGAGACTTCAACTGCCTCAAACCGAGACCTTTGAATACAAAGCGGGTCAGTTCATTGATTTCTTACTCAAAGACGGTCAAAAGCGCAGCTACTCGATTGCCAACGCCGTGCCCTTGACGCTCCAATCGCAGTCCAACTCAGACGTTGCGGTTCAGTGCATCGAGCTGCACCTGCGTCATATGCCAGGTGGCCTTTTCACAGACCACGTCTTCAAGAGCCTCAAAGACAAAGAGATCTTCAGAATTGAAGGACCCATGGGTGGTTTTTTCTTGCGTGCAAACAACAAGCCCATGATCTTCTTGGCCTCAGGCACAGGCTTTGCGCCCATCAAAGCACTCATTGAACACATCATGAGCTCTGAGGACCCCTCACTACAAAGTCAGCCCCTGTCTCTTTACTGGGGCGCTCGCACCTTGAGCGACTTGTACATGCACCACTGGGTCCAAGAAGTCGTCCAACGATGGCCCGCTTTGAAGTACATTCCCGTCTTGTCTGAACCCACCAAAGAAGATGCTTGGCAGGGTCGAACCGGCTGGGTACACCAAGCGGTGCTGCAAGACCACCCCGATTTGTCAGCTCATCAAGTCTACGCCTGTGGCTCACCCTTGATGGTGGAAGCGGCCAAAAAAGACTTTGCTCTGTTGGGCGGACTGCCAACGGATGAGTTTTTTGCAGACGCTTTTGTGTCCTTGGCCGATTCGGTCTCTCAAGCCCCCAAATAGGCCTGCCTCACCATGGGGTCATGCAACAAGGCTTGCGCCTCACCACTCAAAGCCACCTCACCCGACTCGATCACATAAGCACGCTTGGCCAAACGCAGAGCCTGTGTCGCGTTTTGCTCGACCAGCAAAATGGTCATGCCTTCTTGAGACAGTTGGCGAATCACTTCAAATATCTTCTCCACCATGATGGGCGACAAGCCCATGGAGGGCTCATCCAAGATCAACAGCCTGGGCGCAGCCATCAAGGCACGAGCCATGGCGAGCATTTGCTGCTCTCCTCCAGACAGATGACCACCCAGGTGATGTCTCCTCTCCTTCAAGCGGGGAAAGATTGTAAACATCCTCTCCTCATCCTTGGCCACCTCCTCGGCGTTGCGCCTCAGGTAGGCCCCCATCTTCAAGTTCTCTTGCACACTCATGCGTGTGAAAATCCCCCGTCCCTCGGGCACCATCACCACACCCTTGGTGACCAATTGCCAGGGCGACAATTTCACCAAGCTCTCGCCATCGAACGCCATCTCACCGCGCTCAATCGATAACAAACGGGTCAATGCTTTGAGCGTGGTGGTCTTGCCAGCCCCATTGGAGCCAATCAAACACACGCATTCGCCCTCTCTCACCTCAAACGAGATCGATTTGACGGCATGAATACCGGCGTAACTCACACATAGGTCCTTGACCGTTAAAAGAGGTGCTTTATGCATCAGACGCTGCCCCCAGTCCCAAATACGCTTGGATCACTTTGGGGTTGCTTTGAACCTCCTCCGGTGCACCTTCACAAATCAAATGTCCCTCATCAAGAACGCTCACACGGTCACACAAGCCCATGACCAACTTGACATCGTGCTCGATCAACAACACACTCACTCCGCTTGAACGAATCTTTTGGATCAAATCTCGAAGGCCCAACTTCTCTGTGGCATTCATCCCAGCAGCGGGCTCATCAAGGGCCAAGACCAAAGGTTCGGTGGCCAATGCGCGAGCAATCTCAAGTCGTCGCTGGTCGCCATAGCTCAAAGTTCTCGCCCTTTGATGCGCAAAGTGCTCAATGCCCACATAGCTCAAAAGCGACAAAGCTCTCTCCTTGATGGCTCGCTCCTCCGCTTTGAAAGCCGCGCTTTGTAAAAGCGCTCCCCAAACGCCCACATGGGTTTTGATGTGCTGCGCGACCATCACGTTCTCAAGCACCGTCATCTCTTTGAAGAGCCGAATGTTTTGAAACGTTCTGGCAATACCCGCCTTGGCCACTTGATCAACGGCACTGGGCTCGTACCTCTTTTGACCAATGAAAAAGTCGCCTTGATCGGCTTTGTAAAGACCCGTGATGACGTTGAAAAAAGTGGTCTTGCCCGCACCGTTGGGGCCAATCAATCCATAAACCTCACCTGGCGCAACCCTCAGGTGAACATTTTGTAGGGCTTGCAAGCCCCCAAAACGCTTGCTGGCGCCTTGGACCTCTAGAATGGCCTTCAAGTCTCTCATGGCGCATCCCCTTCAGCGCTTTGATCGGGGGCTGGCCACAATCCCTGGGGCCTGAGCAGCATCACCACCACCATCGTCAACGCAATCAGCAATTGACGCAATATCGCCGCATCAATGCGCCCCCCTGTCAAATCTTGAAGGGGTGTTGCCACGTAGCGCAAAAGCTCTGGCAGGGTGGCCAACAGCATCGCCCCCAACACCACCCCAGGCAAATGACCCAATCCGCCCAAAACCACCATCGCCACAATCATCACCGACTCCCCAAGTCCGAACGACTCGGGTGAGATGAAGGTTTGAAAGGCTGCGAACAGCACCCCAGAGACACCGCCAAAAGTCGCGCCCAGCGCAAAGGCCAACAGTTTCAAATTGCGCGTGTTGAGTCCCATCGAACGCGCAGCGATTTCATCCTCCCGGATAGCCACCCAGGCACGACCGATTCTTGAGCGCTCCAGGCGAGAACACCACAAAACACTGAAAGCCACCAAAATCAGCATCAAGTAGTAGTACTGCGTGACCCCTGCCAACTCCAAAGGACCCAGACTTAATTTCTTCGATAAAGGGTGACCAGCGATTTGAATCGGATCGATCGAGCCCAAGCCACGCGGACCGTTGGTGATGTTCCAAGGCTGATCCAAGTTGTTCAAAAAGACGCGAATGATCTCACCAAACCCCAAAGTCACAATGGCCAAATAATCCCCCCTGAGCTTCAACGTGGGTGCACCCAGCAGCACCCCCATGAAGGCCGCCAAAACGGCGGCCAAGGGCATCACGAGCCACCAAGGCGTGTGCAGGCCTGTGCTCAAGTAAGGGGCCAAGCTGGGCCATGCGCTCAACAGTTCCAGCAACTGAGGGGAGGCCAAAAGCGCGTACAAGTAAGCACCCAATGCGAAAAAAGCCACATAACCCAAATCAAGAAGTCCCGCAAAGCCCACGACAATGTTGAGCCCCAAAGCGAGCATGGTGTAGATCAAGGCCATGTCCAAGATTCTCACCCAAGCATTGCCAAAGGGCTGGAGCAAGAGCGGCAACATCAACAGCGCAAAGCCCAAGACCCATCGATTCAAGGCGGTGTTTTGAGATCTCAAGGCCTTGGAGAAAAATGTCGTGTGCAGCATCCCCACCCCTCAAGCTCTTTCAGCGAGTTTCTCACCCAAGAGCCCGGAGGGGCGCAAGGTGAGCATCAAAATGAGCACCATGAAGGCAAAAATATCGGCGTATTGACTGCCCAATACGCCCCCAGTGACTTCGCCCAAATAGCCCGAACCAATGGACTCGATGAGCCCCAAGCAAAGTCCCCCCACCACCGCTCCGGGCAAATTGCCAATGCCCCCAAGCACTGCGGCAGTGAAAGCCTTCAGACCGGGTAAAAAACCCATCGCATGGTGGACAGTGCCAAAGTTGGCCGCCCACATGACACCGGCCACACCCGCCAACACAGCACCAATGACAAAGGTGAGTGAGATCACCTGATCGGGCTTGACCCCCATCAGACTGGCCATGGCGGCGTTCTCCGACGTCGCTCGCATGGCGCGTCCCAATTTGGTCATGTTGACCAACACCATGAGAGCCACCAAAAGAAATGCCGTCAGACACAAGATCATCACTTGCGTGGGCGTGATCACTGCACCGAAAAGCTCAATGGGCGTGCTGCTAAAGGGGGTGGCGTAAGATTTGTAATTGGGCTTCCAAACGATCATGGCCAAAGTCTGAAGCAAAATCGACAAGCCAATGGCGGTGATCAAGGGCGCCAATTTTGGTGCACTCCGTAAAGGGCGATAAGCTATTTTTTCAATCAAAAAATTCAGCACCGCACAGGCCAAACACGCCAAGACCAAGGAGAGCGTGAAAACCAGACCTGGTGGCACCGAGGGGAAAAACTCAGCCCCATAGGTCATCACACTCCAACTGGTCAAAGCCCCGACCATGAGCACCTCACCGTGTGCAAAATTGATCAAATTGATGATGCCGTACACCATGGTGTAGCCCAATGCCACCAAAGCATACATGCTCCCGAGCACCAATCCGTTGATGATTTGTTGTATGAGGACGTCCATAAGGGGTGAAGTTCTTTTTCTTGTTTAAATGCTCAACAGGCTCATTCAACTGAAGGCTTGGGTGAGGGGGACGCTTTGAGCTCTTGAGGGCGTTTTGCACTTTGATTCAAATTTTTGAGATGTTTGAGTTTTTCTGCAATTTTGATCTCAAGCCCCCTGGGAGAGGGTTCATAAAATGTGGGCGCCACCAAGTCATCTGGGAAATAGTGCTCACCTGCGGCAAAGGCATCTGGCTCATCATGAGCATAACGATAAGCTTTGCCGTAGTCTAAATCTTTCATGAGCGCAGTTGGCGCATTTCTGAGTCTCAGGGGCACTTCTCGAGTGCGATCGGCTTTGACGAATTGTCGCGCGGCTTTGAAGGCCTTGTAAACCGCATTGGATTTGGGTGCGACGCTCAGGTAGACCACGCACTGTGCCAAGGCCAACTCTCCTTCTGGAGAACCCAGTCGCTCCATCGTTTGCATCGCATCCAACGCCAAAGTGAGCGCTCGCGGGTCCGCCAAGCCGATGTCCTCACTGGCCATTCGGATGAGCCTGCGGCCGATGTACTGCGGATCCACCCCGCCGTCGAGCATGCGAACCATCCAGTAGAGTGCAGCATCGGGGTCGGAGCCTCGCACGGACTTGTGAAGGGCGCTGATGGTGTCGTAAAAATGCTCCCCCCCTTTGTCGTGCCTTCTCAACTGCTCACCCAAGACACGCTCCAACCAGGCAACATCTCTAACCTCTTTGCCGCTCTGGGCTTGGGGTTCAGGGGTTGCAACAACGCTGTCTTGAGTTGTGGCCTGATCGACCAAGCTGAGCATCTCCAAGGTGTTCAGCAAGCGCCTGGCGTCCCCATCTGCAAAGCTGAGCAAGCGCTCGGTTGCATCCTCGTCGAGCACCGGCAAATGGAGCACTGTGCGGGCTTTATCGATCAAGCGGCGAAGGCTCTCCTCGCCCAAAGGCTTCAGCACATAGACCTGTGCCCTGGAGAGCAAGGCCGAATTGACCTCAAAGGAAGGGTTCTCGGTCGTGGCCCCAATGAAGGTCAAAAGCCCAGACTCGACGTGGGGTAAAAATGCATCTTGCTGAGACTTGTTAAAGCGATGCACTTCATCCACAAAAACCAGGGTCCTGTGACCAGGGTGCGTTTGCTGATGTGCTTTTGCCATCTCCACCGCTTCGCGAATTTCTTTAACGCCGCCCAAAACCGCACTGATCATGATGAATTGCGCATCAAAGGCGTGGGCCATCAAACGAGCAAGCGTGGTCTTGCCCACACCCGGTGGACCCCAAAAGATACAACTGTGGGGCACACCGGACTCAAAGGCCAGCCTGAGCGCCATGCCCTTGGAGAGCAAGTGCTCTTGTCCCGTGACTTCATCAAGGGTTTGGGGTCGCATGCGCTCAGCCAAGGGTTCGTGCATCATGGGGCGTGCATCAAAGAGCTGCTCGGTCACTGACGTATCACCTCGACGCCCGCGGGGGGCTTGAAATTGAAACGCTCCGCTTGAAGGGTCTTGGGGTTGATCTTAAAGTCCACAAAACTCAAAGAGGACTCTTGGTTAAAAGCATCCCTCATCTCCAAGCGCTCGAGCGAGACACCTTGCTCGGTCGTCCTCAACCCAAAACGCACCCACATCAAAGGTCCATCGGGTTTTTTGGGCGTGCCCTTGACCCACTCCAAGCCGTCCGAGGGGGCTTGGTTCTCGAGCAAAAAATCCTTTTGAATGACCGAGATGTCGCTTGCAAATGCAATGAGCGCTGCAGGGGTGTTGCCCATGGCTTGGGCTTGTGGCTTGGCACTGACTTGGGCAATGTCTTTGTCGTAGACCCAAAGGGTCTGTCCATCGGCCAAAATCATTTGTGCGTAGGGGCTCGAGTAGTCAAATCGAAATTGATGGGGTCGAATGAACTCAAAACTGCCTTTGGAGACTTTGCGTTTGGCGAGTTGACCTTCTCGCTGAGCGGAGGTGACCGTTTGGGTGAAAGCGGCTTGCGCGCTTTGAGTGGTTTTCAAAAACACATTGAGCGTTTGCAATGCATCGGCGTGAGCACCAAAGACCACCCCAAAAGTCAATGCAAAACCACCAAGAATCCATGCGCCAAGCATCGTGCCGCAACCCATCACCCCCCTAAAGAGCGGCCTCGTCTTTGACAAGCCCCTCTCCAAACGCATAGGGGCATGGAATGAAGGAGCGATGACTCTCACGCGTCTTTTCCTGCAGGAACCAAGATCTCCCTGTGCCCGCTGCTGCTCATGGCGCTCACCATCCCGGCACGCTCCATGTCTTCCACCAAACGGGCCGCCCGGTTGTAGCCAATCTTCAAATGCCTTTGCACCAAAGAGATGCTGGCTTTTCTGTTTTTCAAGACGATCTCTACGGCCTGATCGTACAAGGGGTCTTTCTCTCCACCACTGTCGCCAAAGAGATCCATCTCACCGGTCTCTGCATCAACGACACCGCCCTCCAAAATACCCTCCACATAATCGGGCGCACCCTGTGTCTTCAAGTAGCTCACCACTCGGTGCACTTCCTCGTCGCTTACAAAGGCGCCATGCACACGAACGGGAAAACCCGTTCCACTGGGCATGTAGAGCATATCGCCCATGCCCAGCAAGGCCTCAGCCCCCATTTGATCCAAGATGGTTCTGGAGTCAATTTTGCTGCTCACTTGAAAAGCAATCCGCGTGGGAATGTTCGCTTTGATCAAGCCCGTGATCACGTCCACGCTCGGTCTTTGGGTGGCCAAAATCAAATGAATGCCAGCCGCTCTCGCCTTTTGAGCCAAACGTGCAATCAGCTCTTCAATTTTCTTGCCCACCACCATCATCAAATCGGCCAACTCATCGATGACCACCACCACATGGGGCAGTCGGGTGAGGGGCTCAGGAGAATCGGGTGTCAGACTGAAGGGGTTGTAGATGAAGTTGCCCTCAGCGGAAGCATCATCGATTTTGCTGTTGTAACCGGCCAAATTTCTCACACCCAACTTGCTCATCAATTTGTAGCGACGCTCCATCTCAATGACACACCAGTTGAGAGCGTGCGCGGCTTGACGCATGTCGGTCACCACAGGCGCCAACAAGTGCGGGATGCCTTCATAAACACTCATCTCGAGCATTTTGGGGTCGATCATCAATAAGCGCACATCTCTGGCCTCTGCCTTGTACAAAAGCGACAAGATCATGGCGTTGATTCCCACCGACTTGCCCGAGCCCGTGGTTCCTGCAACCAGCACATGGGGCATTTTGCCCAAATCGGCCACAACCGGATTGCCCACAATGTCCTTGCCCAGGCCAATGGTCAACATCGACTTGGCTTCGTTGTAGATGTTGGAGCCTAAAATCTCACTCAACTTGATGGACTGCCTTCTTGCATTGGGCAACTCCAAAGCCATGAAATTTTTACCCGGTATGGTCTCCACCACGCGGATGGACACCAAGCTCAAAGACCTGGCCAAATCTTTGGCCAAGTTGACAATTTGTGAGCCCTTGACGCCAGTGGCCGGCTCGATCTCGTAGCGAGTGATCACGGGTCCTGGGGCTGCAGCCACCACTCGCACCTCTACACCAAAGTCTTTCAACTTCTTCTCAATGAGGCGACTCGTCATCTCAAGCGTCTCAGGAGAAACGGTGTCTTGCTTGACCGCTGAGCTGTCCAGCAAATCCACCTGGGGCAAGTTCGAATCGGGCAAATCGGTGAACAAGGGCTTTTGTCTTTCTCTAGCGATGCGGGTGCTCTTGGGCACTTCGAGCACCTCGGGCTCATAAACCAGTTTGGTCACGTGGGGGTGCTCAATGGCCTCAATGCGCTCCACGACCGAGACCTCCTCACGCTCCTTGGCAGCAGCCTGCCCCATGGCCAAGTCTTGAGCGATTTCACGCTTTTCCTTCATGGCGTGTACCCACTCATCAATTTGTGAACCCAATTCTTCAGCCAATTGGACCCAAGAAAACTTAAAGACCCATGAGCAGCCCACGATCATGAAAATGATAAAAATCAAGCCCGAGCCGTTAAAGCCCAACCATTTCACGCCAAAAGAGCCCGTCACAAAACCCAAAACACCGCCCGCATAATGACCCGGCAAATGGGTATCAAACCGGTAGAGCCGAGTCCACTCCAGACCTGTGCTGGAGACCATCAAAAGGACCAAACCACTCCAAAAGGACCAAGGCGTATCGAGCCAGCGATGTGCAACCCTGGCAGTAGCGCCCTCCCGCCTTGCGTCCCCTTCGCCCGTCTCACCCAAGTGCTCTGCATGGATACGACCAATGAGCGCCTGAGCCCATGTGGAGACGCCGGCCAAATAACCCCAAACAATGGAGTAGCCAAAAAGAAAGAAGCTCATGTCACTGAGCCAAGCGCCAATTTTGCCGCCCCAGTTGAGTGTTTTGTTCACCGCACCAGACGTGGTCCAAGCCGGATCTTGTGCCTGATGGGAGACCATCGAGATCAACCAAAACACCAAAAACACAAATCCGACAGTGAGTGCGATTTCTTGTGTAAAACGCCTAAAACCCGTCATTTGATCGGGCTCGGGCGCTTCGTTTCGCAAGGTATTTAAAGAGTAGGTCATAGGCAGGAGAATAGCTTAACCCAAAAAGGTTTGTCCTATCCTTTTTTTCAAGTTCAATGCGTGCCCATTGTATTGAGTAAAAGAGCCTAAATATCCTTCTTTTTGCCCCAAGAAATTGCGTCTTGGCTGAACCAAGGGCTGAGCAAGAACCTACAATACAGTCAAGTCACTGAAGCGGCGATGAAACGAGAGCCAGATTTCAACGCCCATGGATCTGGCTGAATTTCTGATCGTTTTTTTGAAATCTATTTCTCGCTCATTTTTTGAGCCCCTTTTTGAATTTTTACCCCGAGCAAATAGCCCACCATGTCCACACCCACCAAACACGCCAAGGTTTTGATTCTGGGCTCCGGCCCAGCAGGCTACACCGCAGCCATTTACGCAGCCCGCGCCAACCTCCAACCCCTCTTGGTCACCGGCATCGCCCAAGGCGGTCAACTCATGACCACCACCGAGGTGGACAACTGGCCAGCGGATGTACACGGCGTTCAAGGGCCTGAATTGATGCAACGCTTCCAAGAACACGCAGAGAGATTCAAAACCGAGATCGTTTTCGATCACATCAACAAAGTCGATTTGAGCAGCCGCCCCTTCAAGCTCCAAGGCGACTCGGGACAATACACTTGCGATGCGCTGATCATTGCAACGGGTGCCTCGGCCAAGTACTTGGGCTTGCCCAGCGAGCAGTCCTTCATGGGCAAAGGCGTCTCCGGATGCGCCACCTGTGACGGCTTCTTTTACAGAGAGCAAGCGGTCTGCGTGGTGGGCGGTGGCAACACGGCCGTCGAGGAGGCCTTGTACCTCTCCAACATCGCCAGTCGAGTGCACTTGATCCACCGAAGAGACAAATTCCGCGCCGAACCCATCATGATCGACAAGTTGATGGAAAAGGTTCAGGCAGGCAAAATCGTCTTGGAACTGCACCGCGAACTTGAAGAAGTTTTGGGTGACGCCTCTGGCGTCACAGGTGTAAGGATCAAATCCACAGCACAAAGCCCAGAGGCGACCAAAGATTTGGCCGTCCAAGGCTGCTTCATTGCGATTGGCCACCAGCCCAACACCGAGATCTTTGCCGAACAACTCCACATGAAAGACGGCTACATCATCACCCAAGGCGGACTTCAAGGTTTTGCAACCATGACCAGCGTTCAAGGGGTGTTTGCCGCTGGAGACGTTCAAGACCACGTCTACCGCCAAGCCATCACCAGTGCGGGCACCGGCTGCATGGCTGCGTTGGATGCGCAACGCTTTTTAGAGCAAAACTAATTCTTTTGAATTAATCAAAAAACGGTTTTGCTCAGCCAACTTGGGAATTCCACCCAACTTTACAGCTGTGGTTTTCTCAAGCTATAATCATGGGCTTGGCAACTTTTTTCAATGTTTTGAACTGAGTGAGCCAATTCATGGGGATACCGCCCCCCTACTTGGCGAGGTGAGGTTCTTGCGTCGGCAACAACCGTTTTAGGAGTGACCAAAATGGCACGTGTATGTGAAGTAACGGGCAAAGGCCCAATGGTGGGGAACAACGTATCCCACGCCAACAACAAAACCAAGCGTAGATTTTTACCCAATTTACAGTACCGTCGTTTCTGGGTTGAAAGTGAGAACCGTTGGGTTCGTTTGCGCGTTTCAAGCGCAGCACTTCGCTTAATCGACAAAAAAGGCATTGATACCGTGCTCGCAGATTTGCGCGCTCGTGGTCAAGCTTGATCAACCCCCATTGAAAGGACGACATCATGGCTTCTAAAGGCGGACGCGAGAAAATCAAACTCGAATCAACTGCAGGCACCGGTCACTTTTACACCACCAGTAAAAACAAAAAGACCATGCCTGAGAAAATGGCGATCATGAAATTTGATCCCAAAGCACGCAAACACGTGGAATACAAAGAGACCAAACTGAAGTGATCTCGAACCCTGCACGATGCAGGGTTTTTTTATGTGCTTTGTTGATGAAGCACTTCGAATGAACTCTTGAGCTCAAACTGAGATCAAGAGTTTTTTTTATGTGCACAAGCATTCATCACCGAATGCTTAGGGGATCAATCCCAGCCTAAGCATAAAAATCAATTGACCCATGACACAAAAGCTGTATCAAGTCGATACGCATCAAAAGACTCACCTCACGCGCGAGCCGACCTCAAAACGGCAGAGAATTCCCTCAAGGCCAAAATACCACTTTGTTCAGCCTTGTTGCACCAAGCTTGGAGCTCTTGGGTCAACTGCTCCGTGGACAAGGTGGTGCTCAACCAAAGGGCACGCAACTCCTCTCTCATGCGGATCATGGTGTCAATTCTTGGCATGACCTCACGGGCAGCTTGTATGGCCTTGAGCGCCGACTCGGGCACTTTCTCCAAATCACGGTGCACCCACCGCTTGGCCGTCCTTTGCACCGAGTTGTCCAATTGACGGCTCAAAGCCTTGATCTCTTGCTGATAGACACTTTTCATCTTCAGAGCGTATTTGGCCATCACCTCATAGCGGTTTGCAATCAAAGCCTCTAAGGTTTTGGCATCTGCCACGGGCTTGAGCTCTCCTTTGAAGAGTTTGGGCGGCACTTTCTTGATCTTGGCCAAGCCCAAAAAGGACAGCAAACGGATGTAGACAAAGCCAATGTCAAACTCATAAGGCTTGATGGAGAGCTTGGCCGAGGTGGGATAGGTGTGGTGGTTGTTGTGCAACTCCTCTCCACCAATCAAAATGCCCCAAGGCACAATGTTCGTGCTGGCATCAGACGCCTCAAAATTGCGGTAACCCCACACATGGCCCACGCCATTGATGATGCCCGCAGCGGTTACTGGAATCCAAAGCATTTGAATGGCCCAAATGCTCAGACCCACCACCCCAAAAAGCGCCAAATCAATGATGAGCATGAGACCCAAGCCCTGCCAGGCAAAGCGGCTGTACAAATGATGCTCGATCCAATCGTTGGGGGTGGCGTGCCCATATTTGTCAAGCGTTTCAAGGTTCTTGGCCTCGGCACGGTACAACTCCGCACCTCTCCAAAACACCGTCTTGAGCCCACGGGTTTGTGGACTGTGGGGGTCTTCTGGTGTTTCACACTTGGCGTGATGTTTTCTGTGAATCGCAGCCCAGGCCTTCGTTTG
This sequence comes from uncultured Burkholderiales bacterium, assembly GCA_903933115.1. Lineage (GTDB taxonomy): Bacteria > Pseudomonadota > Gammaproteobacteria > Burkholderiales > Burkholderiaceae_C > Limnohabitans. Next base: position 37,227 of record CAIZIT010000093.1, on the reverse strand, counting down.
CATGCCCGTGGTGAGCCACAGCCAAAACCTGAAAAAATGCGCCACCGAAGGATGCAAATCCAAGGCCCGGTGAGCTTGGTGACGATGCAAATATATGGTGACGGCTGCAATGGTGATGTGCGTGAACACCAAAGTCACGCACACCAACGCCCAAGCGCTCCAATTCAAAAGCCCTTGGTCGGCCCAAGTCAGCAGCGCATAGGCCAGTGGGTTTGCAAAGAAAGTCATAAATCCGTCAACGCCCTCAAATAAATCTGGATCGCTCCATTTTAGCGCTCACAGGCAGTTGAATGGCGATTCCAATCGATTTCTAAGGCTTTCCTGCCCATTGGTAGGGCCAGCACCCCCTTACGACACCCGCTCCCAAATGGCTGCAAAGAATCCATCACAATGGTGGCGGTGTGGCCACAAGCGCAAAAACAAACCCTCCTCGGAACACAAGTCTTTGGCATTTTCAATTTTGAGGTGCTCAAGCACCTCAAGGGCGCTCAAGGGCTTAAAGCCCGGATGGGCCAAGGAAAAAGCTTGCGCAATGCTTTCATTTTCCTCTCTGAGCAAACTGCAAGTGGCATAGACCAACCGCCCCCCCGTCTTGAGCAATTTGGCCGCACTCGTGAGGATGTCCTTTTGCTTGACCAAGAGTTGCTCAATCCCCTCAGGGGACTGCCTCCATTTCAAGTCCGGATTTCTCCTCAAAGTCCCCAAACCCGAACATGGAGAATCGACCAACACCCGGTCAATTTTTCCACTCAACCTTTTCACTCGCTCATCTCTTTCATGGGCGATCACAGCGGGGTGCACGTTGGAGAGTTGACTCCTGGCGAGCCTGGGTTTTAAGGCATCAAGTCGATGCGCAGAGGTGTCAAAGGCATACAAGCGACCCGTGTTGCGCATGCCCGCACCAATGGCCAAGGTTTTACCTCCCGCCCCAGCACAAAAATCAACGACCATCTCGCCCCTCTTGGCATCGAGCAAGAGGGCCAACAACTGAGAGCCCTCATCTTGCACTTCGATGGAGCCATTTTTAAAACTAGCCAAATCCGTCAAGGACGGCTTGCCTGCAATTCGCAAACCCCAAGGGCTAAAGGGTGTGGGCACGGCCTTGATGCCATCGAGCTTTAACTGGGCTTGTACATCCTCACGCTTGGCCACATAGGTATTGACCCTCAAGTCGAGTGGTGCCGATGCATTCATGGCATCCACCAAATCCCAAAACTCCCCCCCCAATTGGGCCTTCAAGGGCTCGACCAGCCACTCCGGCAAATTGTGGCGATGTCGATCCAAAAGGTCAGACGTCTGAATCTTCAAACAGTCCTCGATCCATCGGATCTCAGGCTCCGTCAAGGCCGCCTTCAAGAACTCGATCGGCCCCTCCTCCTTTGGAGAATGCCGAGTCTTTTGAGCCGCCTCTTGTGCTTTGTAGCGTTGGGCCTCTTTGCTTGGATTTTTCCTGGGCACCTCAGAAGGCCTCAGACTCATTTTGGGCGCTCCAGTAGGAGACTGGTCCAAAAGGTACTGCGCAAAGCCCAGAATGGCCAAGCGGCGCTCTTTGGGGCCGGAGCCCGAGGGTGCGAAGTGGTCGTAGCGCAACTTGAAGCGCAAAACGTTGTAGACCGTCTCGGCCAACAAAGAACGCTCCCTTTGGCCTAGGGCGTAGGTTTTGCGGTGGTCACGAAAGAATTTAGAAACGACAGCGTCTGCGGGATGATCGAATTGAACAACAGCACGAACGAGATCGCTACAAGCTTGGAGAAGTAATTTTGGGTGCATAAGGGTGTATTCTCTCACTCATGAGCGACACAATTCCAAAACCCAGCATTTTTATCGCCCCCGGCACCTATCAACACTACAAGGGCGGACTCTACAAAGTCATTGCCATGGCCCTTCACAGCGAAACGCTGGAGACCATGGTGATTTACGAAGCCTTGTACCAAGCCGGTCTCAATTGGGTTCGGCCAGCAAAGATGTTCTTGGAAAACGTTGAAGTCAACGGACAATCCATCCCCAGGTTCAAGGCCCTTGAGTCCCCTTGAGTCCCCTTGAGTCCACTTTCGAGCCTTTGATTTCTTTCAGAAAAACAACAACGTGAAGCCCACGCCTTGCCTCACCCCCCTCACGGGGTCAAGTGAGCAGCTTGGCCAGCTTTAAACTTTCAACGTTCTCAACTTCCATCCCATGAAAAACATCGTCATCTTGATCTCTGGAGGAGGCTCCAACATGAAGAGCATTGTCGAGCGAGCTCGACGTGGCCAGTGGCGAGAAAAGCACCTCGCACAAATCGCTTTGATCGTGTCGAACGACCCCCATGCTTCAGGCATTCAGTGGGCTAAGCAGCAAGGCCTCAAGACCCTGGTTGTGGACCACAAACTGCACCAACACGCACCCGAACCGAGATTGTCCTTTGAGCGCGAGTTGATCAAAGCCCTAGAACCCCACCAACCCGACTTGCTCGTGTTGGCCGGTTTTATGCGCATCTTGAGCCCTCACTTTGTGGGCCACTATGAGGGCAAGATGATGAACATTCACCCCTCTTTGCTACCGGCATTTACGGGCTTACACACCCACCAAAGAGCACTTGATGCGGGCGTGAAATTTGCCGGTGCGAGCGTTCACTGGGTCAGTCAAGAGCTCGATGCGGGGCGCATCATTGACCAAGCTGTGGTGCCCATATTGCCTGGCGACCAAGCCAGCGACTTGGCCTCTCGGGTGCTCACCCAAGAGCACTTGCTCTACCCCAGGGTGATTGAGAATTGGTTGATGAGCGCCAGTGGACTACTGCACCTCTAGGTGCTCAATGAGCCTGGAGTTTTTGGGCAAATGCGCCGTCAAAAACTCCATTTGATCGGCCAAAATGGTTCGATTGCGCAAGATGAAATCTTCCCACAATGAGGGCACATAAGGCGCGTACAAAAGGGGCATGCGAGCTTGCTCTGGGGTTCGACTGCTTTTCCTGTGGTTGCAAGAACGGCAAGCGGTGACCACATTCATCCACGTGTCCACCCCTTGCTGGGCAAAGGGGATGATGTGCTCTCTTGTCAACTCCAATCCACTGAACAAGCCCCCACAATAGGCACACAGATTTCTGTCTCTTGAGAACAACTTGGCGTTGGTCAATCCAGGCTTTAAGGAAAAGGGACTGATATTGGGAACGCCCCTCGTGCCAATGATGCTGTTGACCTTGATGATCGATTGAAGCCCCGTGCGCGCATTGTGCCCGCCTCGAAAGACCGCGATTTGTGCACCCGCCTCCCAACGCACATCATCGGCCGCGTAATGAATCACCGCTTGCTCGAGCGTGATCCATGATTGTGGAAGACCTTGTGCGGATAACTTCAAAACTTTCAATGATCGCCTCCCTTTGAGAAAAACCCAAACGACTACCCATTGCGCCTAAGCCCGAAGATCAAGTGCTCTACCCAGAGAACCGTTGACGGCCCTGGCAGTGGCAAAATTCATCAAAAGAAACACCCCAAAGTGGGCTCAAACTCTACTTTGCATAGACAATATACCTTCTTTTCGTGACAAACATATATCTTTGAACCCACCCAGCTCCACCATGAGAATTTTCAGAGGATTTCAACACCCCGATTTGGCCAAGCATTGTGCTTTGACCATTGGTAATTTTGATGGGGTTCACCGTGGGCATCAAGCCATGCTGGCTTTGCTGAACTCTGAAGCTCGGCACCGAGGCTTACCCAGTTGCGTGATGACCTTTGAGCCTCACCCCAGAGAGTTTTTTGCAAAATTTTCGGGCAACCCCTCCTTGGCCCCTCCCAGAGTGGCGAATTTGAGGGACAAACTCGATGAGTTGAGACGCTGCGGGGTGGATCAGTGTGTCGTGCTTCGGTTTGAGGACCGCTTGGCCAATCAATCTCCTCAATCCTTTGTCGAAGACGTCTTGATCCATGGGCTCGGGGCCAAATACATCTTGGTAGGGGATGACTTCAGATTCGGAAAGCAAAGAACAGGAGACCACCACATGCTCACCCAAATGGGTGAACAGTGGGGTCTGGATGTGGGCAAGATGAACAGCTACGAGATCTCTTTGCCCCGGCGTGCCCACGCCCCCCAATCCCCGAGCTCGCCCGCCCAAGAGCCCTTGAGGGTCTCGAGCTCGGCCGTGCGCCAAGCACTGAGCAAAGGTGAAATGGATGAAGTCGCTCAACTGCTGGGCAGGCCCTACGCGATTTCTGGACACGTGGTGTATGGACGTCAACTGGGCAGAAGTTTGAACGCCCGAACCCTGAACATACGCTTTAAGGCCCAAAGTTCGGCCACAGGCGGTATTTTTGTGGTTTTGGTCCACGGCCTCTCCCCCAAAGCCCTGCACGGCGTGGCCAACTTTGGCGTTCGCCCCACCTTGGACCCCCATGATGTCAATGGGGGCCAAATCTTGCTAGAAACCCATTGCTTGGATTGGCCTTCGGGGCTCTCATTGGATGGTGGCTACGGTAAAATCATCAAAATTGAACTGCTCCATAAATTGCACGACGAATTGAAATACGACAGCTTGGATGCTTTGCAAAAGGGCATTCAAGCCGATTGCGATCGTGCACGCGAGTGGTTTCAAAGCCACGCGAACCTTTAACCCGTTTGATGGCACCCCTCCTTGATGGCGCTCAGCGTGCACAAGGGCGATTGACTTTTCGACCTCTATCCTTCTTTTGATTCCTCTTTCATGACTCCAACCACCGATTACAGAAAAACGCTCAATTTGCCCGACACCCCTTTTCCCATGAGAGGGGACTTGCCAAAGCGTGAGCCCGCTTGGGTCAAAAATTGGGCCACTGAGGGCACTTACCAAAAGCTGCGCGTGGCCAGACACGGTGCGCCCTTGTTCGTTTTACACGACGGCCCCCCCTATGCCAATGGCAAACTGCACATTGGACACGCCTTGAACAAGGTGCTCAAAGACATGATCGTCAAATCCAAGCAACTCGCGGGCTTTGATGCACAGTACATTCCTGGCTGGGATTGCCACGGTTTACCCATTGAGAATGCGATCGAAAAACTTCACGGGCGTCAACTCAGTCGAGATGACATGCAGAGCAAGAGCCGCGCCTACGCCAATGAGCAAATCGATCAACAGCGCGAGGACTTTCAACGCCTGGGTGTCCTTGGCGACTGGAAGCGCCCCTACAGAACCATGGATCCCGCCAACGAAGCGGGACAGCTGAGGGCCTTCAAGCGGGTGATCGAAAATGGTTTTGTTTACCGAGGGCTCAAGCCCGTTTATTGGTGCTTTGACTGCGCCTCCTCACTCGCCGAATTCGAAATCGAGTACGCCGACAAAAAAAGCGACACCTTGGATGTGGCTTTCCTGTGCGCTCAACCCGAGCGGCTTGCCAAAGCCTTTGGTCTTGCTGAGCTGAGTCAACCCGCCTTCGCAGTGATTTGGACCACGACGGCTTGGACCATCCCAGCCAACCAAGCCTTGAATTTGAATGCAGAGCTTGAATACGCTTTGATCGAGACCGAAAAAGGCCTGATGATGGTGGCCAGTGATTTGGTGGACAAATCCCTTGAGCGCTGGGCCTTGAAGGGTCAAGTGCTTGCGAGAACGCAAGGTGAGGCCTTGGCAGGCATTGAGTTTGATCACCCCTTGGCCCATGTGCATGAAGGCTTCAAGAGACGCTCACCCGTTTATTTGGCCGACTATGCCACGGCCAGCGAAGGCACGGGCATTGTGCACTCGGCACCGGCCTATGGCGTGGACGACTTCAACAGCTGCAAGGCCCATGGCATGAGCTATGACGACATCTTGAACCCTGTGCAAGCCAACGGCGTGTACGCATCCGATTTTCCTCTTTTTGGCGGCCAGCACATTTGGAAAGCCATACCTGGCATTCTTGAAACACTGAAGAACGCGGGGCGCTTGATGTCCACCCACGGCATCACCCACAGCTATCCCCATTGCTGGCGCCACAAAACACCGGTGATCTACCGTGCAGCGGCCCAATGGTTCATCCGAATGGATGAGGGCGAGGGCATTTTCACCAAAAACAAATCCCCCCTCACCCTTCGCGCTTTGGCCCTCCAAGCGATTGAGCAGACCACCTTTTACCCCGCCAATGGCAAAACACGCCTGAGGGACATGATTGCCAATCGCCCCGATTGGTGCATCTCCAGGCAGCGCAGTTGGGGGGTGCCATTGCCCTTTTTGATACATAAAGAAACCAATGAGTTGCATCCTCGAACGCTCGATATTTTGGATCAAGCTGCCGATGTGATTGAGGCCGGTGGCATTGAGGCCTGGAGTCGTTTGAGCAACACCGATATCTTGGGTGCGACAGAAGGTGAACACTACACCAAGAGCACCGATATTTTGGAAGTGTGGTTCGACTCGGGTTCCACCTTCGAGCATGTGCTCAGAGGCTCCCATGCCAAAGCCTACGACCGCGCCCCTTATCACGACTCGGGTCCTGAGGCGGACTTGTACCTGGAAGGTCACGATCAGCACCGGGGTTGGTTCCACAGCTCCTTGCTCCTTGGCTGTGCGCTCTATGGCCGAGCACCTTACAAGGGCTTGTTGACCCATGGTTTTGCCACCGATGGACAGGGTCGCAAAATGAGCAAATCCCTTGGCAATGTGGTGATCCCCCAGGAGGTGACGGACAAATTGGGCGCTGAAATTGTTCGCCTTTGGGTCGCCTCCACCGACTACTCGGGTGACCTGAACATCGATGACAAAATTTTGGCCCGAGTGGTGGACGCCTACCGTCGCATCCGAAACACCCTCAGATTTTTGATGGCCAACATCAGTGACTTTGACGCCCCAACACAAAGCGTACCGAAGGACCAATTGCTGGAAATAGATCGCTACGCCCTGGAGCGTTTGTCCCAACTGCAGCGAGAGATCACTGGCACCTTCAATGAAACCAAAGGTGTCTTTGAAGGCGGTCTCTTTGGCGAATACGAGTTCCACCCCGTGGTGAGCAAATTACAGGTGTACTGCTCTGAGGAGTTGGGCGCCTTTTACTTGGACATCCTCAAAGACAGGCTTTACACGACCGCTCAAAATTCACACGCAAGACGCAGTGCTCAAACCGCACTTTGGCACATCACGCAAGCCTTGCTGCGATTGATGGCGCCTTTTTTGAGCTTCACCGCAGAGGAAGCTTGGGGGCTCTTGGGTCATCAAGACAGCATCTTCATTCAAACGTTTTCTCCCATGGATGCCAGCGACTCGCTCTTGGCCAAATGGGGTCGAATTCGTGAGATCAGAGATGCGGTGAACAAAGAAATTGAAACCCTCAGAGCCAACGGTGAGGTCGGAGCCTCCTTGCAAGCCGAGGTGGACTTGAGTTTGAACAAGGACGACTTCCAACTGCTGAGCGCCTTGGGCGAGGACCTCAAATTCGTCATGATCACCTCGAGCGTTCAGTTGCATGAGGGCAGCGAGCTGAAGGTCTCACCCAAAGCGAGCCAAAAATTAAAGTGCGAGCGCTGCTGGCACTATCAAAGCGATGTCGGCAACCATGCAGAACACCCCGGACTGTGCTCCAGGTGCTTTAGCAATTTGTTTGGCAGTGGAGAAAGCAGACAGTTCGCATGAACGCCTTTCCAGAGCGCTTCGACCTCAAAAGCCTCCTCGCACCCCATGCATGGAAATGCATGGGACTGAGCTCGCTGGTCATCCTTTTGGATCAATGGAGCAAGTTCTCCATCTTGGCGCATTTCGTCTACGCCGAAAGCGAGCCGGTCCTGCCGTTTTTCAACTTGGTGCGCGTGCACAACACAGGAGTGGCTTTTTCATTTCTGGCCTCAGACGCGGGTTGGCAAAGGTGGTTCTTCACAACGCTTGGGGTTGGCGCCAGTTTTTTGATGTACCGATTGATTTACTTGAACAAAGATCAGCCCCTTTTTTGCTGGGCTTTGGCGCTGATCTCTGGGGGTGCATTGGGCAACGTGCTTGACCGCTTGCTCCATGGGTATGTGGTCGACTTCCTAGACTTTTACTGGCAAAACTGGCATTTTGCAGCCTTTAACTTGGCCGATGCTGCGATCACCTTGGGAGCCACACTTTTGGTGGTTTATGAGGTGCTCAGAAGTCGCGAGCTGTCCAAGGCGAGCAAAGAGACACCTTAAGCGCCCATCTCTAAAGATCAAAATCGATATGCATTGCTTTGCTCTGCTCGATTGATCCTCATTGCTCCTCATTGCTCTAGAAAGGGCTGTTGATCGCCAGGTGTGCTGTAAGCCGCCCAAGGTGCTGCAACCGTTTTAGAGATCAGCAGCACTCAAAGGCTTTGGAGACTCAAAGCGTCAAGATGGTACAACCCGTGGTCTTTCTGGCTTCCAAGTCTTTGTGGGCGGCTTGAATTTCAGCCAAGGGATAGCGCTGATCTATTCTGATGTGCACAGCGCCGGAGATCACTTTGTCAAACAAATCATCGGCCATGGCCTGCGTGCTCTCACGAGAACTGATGTGGGTGAACAAGGTTTGACGCGTGACATAAAGCGAGCCCTTGCCGGCCAAAATGCCTGGTGAAAAATCGGGCACTGGCCCCGAAGAGTTGCCAAAACTGGCCATCAATCCAAAGGGCGCCAAACAGTCCAAGGATTTCTCCCAGGTGTCTTTGCCGACCGAGTCGTAAACCACTTTGACACCTTTGCCCTGAGTGATCTCTTTGACGCGAGCGGCAAAGTCCTCTTTGGCGTAGTTGATCATGTAAGACGCTCCGAGCTCCTTGGCCAACTGACATTTTTGCTCGGTACCTGCTGTACCGATCATCTGTAAGCCCAAAGCCTTGGCCCATTGGCACACGATGAGACCCACCCCACCTGCTGCGGCATGAAACAAAATAAAGTCGCCCTTGTTCAAGCCCCCTTGAGGCAAGGTTCGGTTGAGCAAATACTGCGCCGTCAAGCCTTTGAGCATCATGGCAGCTCCCGTCTCAAAATCAATCTCATCGGGCAGTTTACAAACGCACTTGGCGGGCATGACGCGCTCCTCGCAGTAGCTGCCGGGTGGTTGGCTGGCATAGGCCGCACGGTCACCCACCTTCAAGTGCATGACACCCTCACCCACGGCTTGCACGATGCCGGAGGCCTCCATGCCCATGCTGAGGGGCATTTGCATCGGATACAAACCCACACGCTGATAAACATCAATGTAGTTGAGCCCAATCGCTTTGTGCTTGATGCGAATCTCACCTGGGCCTGGCTCTCCAATCGGCACATCATCGAGCCTCAACTGCTCAGGTCCACCGTGCTGGTGGATGCGAATGGCTTTGACGGTTCTGCTCATGAGTTTCACTCCTGTGTACTAAATTTGAATGAGAAATCTTAATCCAACCTCAAGGTGAGCAAGGTTTGAAGGCAAGGGCACACCACCATTGCGTTGCTCCCACCTCTCTTGGATGCTCACCTTTGATGCACATCTTTGGCCTCAATGCGTTCCCTTGTAAGCACCGCCATCGATCAAGATGTTTTGACCCGTGATGTAACTGGCATGTTGGCTGCATAAAAAGGCGCACGTGGAGCCAAACTCATCTGTATTGCCAAATCGACCACTCGGTATGGTTTTGACACGCATTTGAGCCACCTCTTCCATCGATTTGCCTGTTTTTTGGACCATGCCTTTCATGGTTTCTCGGATGCGATCGGTATCGAACGCACCGGGCAACAAATTGTTGATGGTGACGTTGTTGCCCGCCATCTTCTCCGTTCTGGCCAGACCCGCCACAAAGCCCGTCAAACCGCTTCTCGCTCCATTGGAGAGGCCCAAATTGTCGATAGGTGCTTTGACCGAGCCTGAGGTGATGTTGATGATGCGACCAAATCCTCGTTCAGCCATTTTGTCAACCGTGGCTTTGATCAATTCAATGGGCGTCAACATATTGGCATCCAAGGCCTTGACCCAATCCTCTCGGCTCCAATTTCTGAAGTCCCCTGGAGGTGGCCCCCCTGCATTGGTCACCACAATATCGTAATCCTTGCCCGGTCCTGAGGAGACGCTCCACACCGCCTCTCGCCCCTCTTCGGTGGTGATGTCTGCAGCAACACCCAGCACGCTCACCCCTGGGTTCAAAGCCTTGAGTGAGGCCATGGCCTCTTGCAAAGGACCTGCGTTTCTGGCCACGATGCACACATTCACGCCCTCCAAGACCAACGCTTTGGCGCAACCGTAACCCAAACCCTTAGACGCGCCACCCACCAACGCCCACTTGCCTTTGAGACCTAAATCCATCATTTAACTCCTAACTTTGAAACCATAAATACACCCCCCATCACCAAGAGGGTGCCCAATCCTATCATTGCATGAAGGGGCTCATTCAAAAACCAGTAACCCATCAACATGGTCGACATGGGACCAATCATACCGATTTGTGAGGCAAGGGAAGGCCCCAAACGCTCAATCGCGCGCATCACAAACAAGATGGGTGCCACGGTGCAAAGAAGTGCGTTCATCACCGAATAACTCAACACTGCAGGGTCCACTTGCATCATCTCAATGGGCCGCAAAATTAAAAACTGAGCAATGCAGCACAAACACGCCACGGTACTGGCCCAGCCGACCAATCGCAAGGAATCCATCTTTTTGAGCATGTGCTCACTGAAAACCAAATAACACGCGTAGGTCAAGGCGCTTAAAAAGACCAAAACCGAACCCTTCAACACATCGGGGCCCGCTGAGCTCATCTCAAAACCAAAGACCAACAACACGCCAGAATAACTGACGGTCATGGCCAAAATTCGCCTCATGGTCACTTGCCGCTTGTACAAAATCCAGCCCAGCAACAAGACCATGGTGGGATTCAAGTAAAGGATGAGCCGCTCAAGGCTCACTGAGACATACTGCAGACCCAAGAAGTCCAAGTAGCTTGAAAAATAGTAGCCTATGAAGCCCAAGGCCATGACCCCCAAAGCATCTCGTCGCGTCAAGAAGAGGCCTTTTTTCCTCGCTCGCCTCTCCGCATAAAAGGCCATGCCCAAAAAGAACGGCAGGGCAAAAAGCATTCGGTACATGATCAAGGTCATCGCGTCGACCTTGTACAAATAGCTGAGCTTGATCAAAATGCCTTTGCCACTGAAGGCAATGGCCCCGAGCACGGCATAAACATAACCGGTGTTGAGTTGAATCATGGATGGACCAGAGAACGCTTTACTTCGCTATTTTTTTTGGGGGGGGGTAGCGAGTTCTTTTTTCAAGCACTCCAAAAAAAGAACCCTTCAAACCTGTCGGTCTCAAGGGCTCATTTTATCCCCAGGCGCCAAGAGGCCCTTTGGGGTGGGAATTATTCTGGTTTGATGTTGGCCGTTTTCACCACAACACTCCACTTGGCGGCTTCGGACTTGATCAAAGCGGCGAACTCCTCTGGTGTTCCTCCACCCATCTCATTGCCTTGCTCGAGCATCAGAGCCCTCAGCTTGGGGTCTTTCAAGACCTCATTCGCAGCGGCATTCAACTTCTCAACAATCGCTTTGGGCGTGCCTTTGGGTGCGACCAAACCTTGCCAATTCAAAACCTTCACCTTAGGCAGCCCAATCTCCGCAAAACTGGGAACATCAGGCAACAAGGGTGAACGCTTCTCACTGGTGATCGCGATAGGACGAAGTTTGCCGGACTTGATACTGGGCATGGCAGAGTACATTTGATCAAACATCATGTTGACATTGCCTGCCATCAAATCCATCAACCCCGCAGATCCGCTTTTATAGGGCACGTGGATCATGTCAATGTCAGTGCTTTGCTTGAACAACTCAGCAGAGAGTTGATGCGATCCACCGATGCCACCCGATGCAAAGGTCAACACACCGGGTTTTGCTTTGGCTGCTGAAATGATGTCTTGCACCGTTTTAAAACTCGAACTGGGGTTGACGGAGAGAACCAAAGGCCCCTTTTCAATCAACACCACTGGGGTGAGATCGGTCTCGGGGTCGTACCTCAAGTTGCCAAATAAAGTTTTATTGACAGCCAAGGGAGCAAAATTGCCCATGCCAATGACGTATCCGTCGGGTGGCGCATGTGCAATGAATTCGGTTCCAATGTTGCCACCGGCACCCGCTTTGTTCTCGACCACAATGGGTTGCTTCAAAATCAAGCTCATGCCTTGCGCGATTTGTCGGCTACGAGAATCTGCTCCTCCACCCGCCCCATAGGGGACGATGAAGTTGATGGGCTTATTGGGATAAGCACTTTGGGCGACAGCACTGCTCACAGCAACTGTTAAAAAAGCAGACGTCACCAACAGGGATTTGATAACTTGGATCATCTAAATACCGCTTAACTTAATATTGAACCAACAAAAAACCCACTCTTCTTTTGAAAGAGTGGGTCATTTTCAAATGAACGAATTGATGGAGCGGTTTCCGTAAAGAATGACCATCAATTCTAAGGTCTTCAAGTCTTTACTCTTCTACGAAGGCCTCTTCACGCTTGGACTTGACCGATGGCAATAAAACAATCACCAAGAGGATCAATGCCACAAAGAGCAAGCTACCAGACAAGGGACGGGTCACGAACACAGACCAGTCACCTCTAGACAACAGCAATGCACGGCGAAGGTTCTCTTCCATCATGGGGCCCAAGATGAAACCGAGCAAGAGCGGCTGTGGCTCGCAACCGAGTTTGACGAACAAGTAACCGATGAAACCAAATACAGCCACCATCCAAATATCGAATGAGTTGTTGTTGGTGGAATAAACACCGACCGCACAGAACAAAATGATCGCAGGGAACAAGAAACGATAGGGAACCGTTAGCAACTTGATCCACATGCCAATCAAAGGCAAGTTCAAAATGATCAGCATCAAGTTACCCACCCACATGGAGGCAATCAAGCCCCAGAACAATTCTGGATTGCTGGTCATGACCTGGGGACCAGGTTGAACGTTATGAATGGTCATCGCACCCACCATCAACGCCATCACCGCATTGGGAGGAATACCCAAAGTCAACAAGGGGATGAAAGAGGTTTGAGCACCAGCATTGTTGGCAGACTCAGGCGCTGCAACACCGCGGATGTTACCCTGACCGAAGGGCACTTCACCAGGACGCAATTTGGTTTTCTTCTCAACCGTGTACGCTGCAAAAGCGGCCAACAAGGCGCCACCACCAGGCAACACACCAAGAATTGAACCCAATGCCGTACCCCTCAAAACTGCGGGCAACATGTTTCTGAAGTCTTCTGCTGTGGGGAATAAACCCGTCACACCAGAAGTGAACACTTCGCGTTCGTCTTCAGGCAAGGACAAGTTTGCAATGATCTCGCCGTAACCAAACACACCCATCGCAATCACGACAAAGCCAACGCCGTCGGTCAACTCAGGAATGTCAAAGCTAAAGCGTGCAACACCGGAGTTCACGTCCGTGCCGATCAAGCCCATCAAAAGACCCAAGATGATCATGGCAATCGCTTTGATCAAAGAGCCTGAAGCCAAGACCACCGCACCAATCAAACCCAAGACCATCAATGAGAAGTACTCAGCAGGACCAAATTTGAAGGCCAATTCGGTCAAAGGAGGTGCAAAAGCCGCCAAAATCAAAGTGCCGACACAACCTGCAAAGAAGGAGCCCAAGCCAGCAGCAGCGAGCGCTGGACCTGCACGACCTCTTCTGGCCATTTGGTAGCCGTCAATGGTGGTCACCACCGAAGAGGCTTCACCGGGCAAGTTCACCAAAATCGCAGTGGTTGAACCACCGTACTGGGCGCCATAGTAAATACCAGCCAACATGATCAACGCAGCCACAGGTGGGAGCGCATAAGTCGCAGGCAACAACATCGCAATGGTCGCAACGGGTCCAACGCCTGGCAAAACGCCAATCAATGTACCCAACAAACAACCAATAAAGCAGTAAACCAAATTAAGAGGAGTTACAGCAACACCAAAACCTAGTGCAAGGTTTGAAAATAAATCCATTCTTTCCTACTCCTCAACCAGTGATATAGACAGGCCACACAGGCATTTGCAACTTGAGCAACAAGATGAAAGCCAAGTAGCAAATGACAGACAAAACTGTGCTCAAAATCAATACTTCGCGAAGTACGAATTTTTCACCCGCTTTGCTGGCAATGATGGTCAAAGTGAAAATTGAAGCAATCATGCCTGATGAAGGCAAGCCAATGCTTGGCAAACCCACGAGCATCACACCAAATGAAATGTTGGCACCCAAAACATAAATGATGGGCTTCCACGCAAAAGATCCGACTGGGTCGTGATCAGGTCTTTCTACGACGAGCGAGAAAAACAATACAAATGCACCAAGGATCGCCAAGATCACACCAAGGAGCAATGGAAAATAGCCAGGACCCATCCTCGCGGCGGTTCCGACAGAATAAGAGGTCGCACCGAGCGCGAACCCTCCACCAACAACCAGGAACATAAGTCCTGAGAAAAAGTCTTTCTGACTCTTAATATTCACAAAAATTCTCCTAGACAAATCTTACGGATGGCGAATTGTGAGCCAAGGCTCAATAACTTCACTAATGGATTACCCTTAATGAAGCACTATTTACCTCTATATTATCCACTATAAATTCAAACCTAGGGTTCTCACCCATCACAACTGACTCAGAACTTTCAACCACTTGTTTGCAGGCAAACCCCATTGAGCTCGAATGAATTCTGCTCTTTCGATCAACTCTTCTTTGCTGTGTTGAATGCGAGTCTTTTGTGCCATGATCACGGTGTTGCCCTCCTTGGTGGGTTTAAAGCACCAAACACCACCCCCCGAAAAGGCCTCTTGAATCTTGGACAAGCTCTTGTCAAAATGGCTGTCCTTGCCAAAGAGGTTGACACTCATGACACCGTCCTCGGTGAGTAAACTTCTACAGTTGGCATAAAAATCGTAGGTATCCAAGACCGGCGCAGCGGCCTCTTGGTCGTACAAATCGACTTGCAGGGCATCAATTTGCCCTCTCCACAACTCATGAGCAACCACCTCTTGAGCGTCACCCAAAATCACCGATAAAAGCTTGGTGTCGTTGGGCACTTTGAACCACAATTTGCAAGCAGCAACCACTTGGGGATTGATTTCAATCGCAGTGGTTTTCAACTTCATTTTTTTAAAACAAAATTTCGTCAATGCACCCGCACCCAAGCCGAGCTGCATGCTGTGACGCGATGCGAGAGAGGACGGCTCCATCAACAGCAGCCAAGCCATCATTCGCTGTACATACTCCAAATGAATATCAAAGGGGCTGTCAAGGCGCATTGAGCCTTGAACCCACTCACTGCCCAAATGAAGGTATCGAACGCCCCCATATTCGGAGAAGTTGACATCTGGCAAAACGGATTTTTTCTTCAAAACAGATCCTTATTTTTTTAATTTCTGCTGATCAACAATGAGCCCATGAGACTTCACTTCAAGCGCTTTTACTCAACAACATTTTGGGGAAAACTCGCCTCACATTGGCCGTGCTGTGAGTGGACAACTCCTCCAAGCTCACGCCCTTGATATCGGCCACCACTTGCGCGATCGGAAGGAGCTGAGAGGGGTCGTTGCGCGCTTGCAAGCGTCCACTGGCACGCTCATGGGCTTGGACATAAATCCATTTGGGCGCAATATCAGGCGAATCGGTTTCCAAGACGATTGCACTCATGGGCAAAGCTTTGAGTAAACGCCTCAAGCGCAAAGCCCTGTCAAAGCTCACAGCGCCCCCAAAACCCAAACAAAAGCCCATGTCCATGAATTGCTGAGCCTGCTGAAAACTGCCTGTGAAAGCGTGAGCAATACCCCCATTGACCGGTATTTGTCGCAACCCCTTTAGGAGCTCATCGGCCGATTGACGAACATGCAAAATAACGGGCAAGGACAAGCGCCTGGCTATTTTCAATTGGGCTTTGTAGTATTGCATTTGCGTGTCCCAATTCAAATGTTCAACCCAGCCGTCGAGTCCTATTTCACCGACCGCTACCAGTCTTGTGTCTCCCAGTGCGATTCGCTGTGTCAACTCCGCATCCAAAACATCCAAATCGCTCTCATGGGCTTGGGCCGTGTAAAGGGGATGAATGCCCAAAGCATAAAAATCATGGGTTTGATGAGCCAGATCCCTTACCGCCTTAAAATTGGACACCTCCACGGCAGGGATCACACAAGAAACGACACCCGCTTGTCTCGCCGCATCACGCACCTGAAGTCGATCGCGCTCAAACTCCAAAGCATCCAAGTGGCAGTGAGAATCAATCCAATTCATGGGTCTTCGATCAGAGCGAAAAACTCATGAGAGACTGTCGTCGTCGCTCAAGAAGCCCAGCTTTAAGTGCATCACTCGATCACACAGTGCAGCCAACTCAGGGTCATGAGTGACCACAATAAAAGAGGTTTCAATGGATTTTGACATCGACAGCATCAGCTCAAAAACCTCTTTGGCCGTTTGCCGATCCAAGTTTCCCGTGGGTTCGTCGGCCAACACACAGGCGGGCTTGGTGATCAATGCCCTGGCAATGGCCACGCGCTGACGCTCACCACCGGAGAGCTCTGAGGGGCGATGCGTCAAGCGACTGGACAGTCCAAGCCTCGACAAAAGTGTCTTCGCCTCTTCTTCGCTGCTTTTGTTGCTGTCGCGCCGGATCCATAAGGGCATGGCCACATTTTCCCAAGCGTTCAATTCTGGCAACAAATGGTGAAATTGATACACAAAACCCAAGTGTTGATTTCTAAGCTGACCGAGCTGAGCCGGACCTAGTGCAGACAAGGACTGCCCCATCAAGGTCACCTCACCCTGGCTGGCACGGTCCAATCCCCCCAGGATATGGAGCAAGGTGCTCTTGCCGGAACCCGATGCGCCGACAATGGCAAGACTCTCTCCTCTTTTTAAGCTCAAGTTGATTTGTTCCAAGACTCGAACTTGCGAGACCCCGTCGCTAAAGTGCTTGGAGAGTGCATGGGCCTGGAGAACCGGATCCGCTTCACCACGCATACCGTTACCTATACGGTTACTTATACGGTTACTCATATCTTAGAGCCTCAGCAGGATTGACACGGCTGGCTCTCCAACTTGGATAAAGCGTTGCCAAAAAGGACAAACAAAGAGAGATCAAAACGATTGGAGCGATATCACCCACCTGAGGATCGCTGGGCATGCTGGAGATGAAGTAAATGTCTTTGGGTAAAAAGTGGGCCCCCAACATGTTTTCGATGAAAGGCACGATCACATCGATGTTGAGCGCAACAACAGTGCCTCCAGCAAATCCTAAAAAGGTCCCCAAGACACCCACCAATGAGCCTTGCAACATGAAGATCAACATGATCGACAGGGGGGTCGCGCCCAACGTTCGCAAGATGGCGATGTCGGCCAATTTATCGGTCACTGTCATCACCAAGGTGCTGACCAAATTGAAAGCGGCCACAGCAACAATGAGCGTCAATATGATGAACATCATTCTTTTCTCGACTTGCACAGCTGCAAACCAAGTCTTGTTTTGCTGAGTCCAGTCGCTCACGGTGTAAGCACGCCCGAGTTGCGACTGCAGCACGTTCGAGAGGTATTTGGCCTCTTGTGGCTGGTGCAATTTAACGCGAAGTCCACTGGGGCCACTGAGGCGAAATAAAACTTTGGCGTCTTCAATGTGCAAAAGCACCAAAGAGGCATCAAACTCGTAATGCCCAGATCTGAACAACCCCATCACGCGCAATTGTTTCATTCGAGGAAGCATGCCAGCAGGTGAAAACTGCCCGCCAGGCGAGAGAATGACGACCGACTCGCCCACTTGAATGTTCATGGCATGCGCCAACTCTTCTCCCAAAATGACGCCAAAGCGACCGGGCTGGAGTTGTGACGTCATCTCCTCGGGCAACTGGGTTGCAAATTCAGCCACACGCCCTTCTTGTGCGGGATCGATACCCCTGATCATCGCCCCTCGCATCATCTCGCCCTTGACCAACAAGGCCTGCTCACTGACATAGGGTGCAGACCCCGAAATCGACTCGTTTCGAGACAAAACGGACTGAAGTTCAGACCAATTGTCTAAAGAGGAGTCCAAGGTAGAGGTGATTTCAATGTGCGAGACCACAGCCAACATTCGGTCCCTGACTTCCTTTTGAAAGCCATTCATCACGCTCAGCACAATGATCAACGCCGCCACACCCAGGGCAATTCCAAACATGGAAACCCCTGAAATGAAGGAAATGAACGTGTTCTTTCGCGAGCCCTTTCTGGCCCGCGTGTAACGCCAACCCAGACGGTATTCATAGGGAATGGAGGATATTTTGAACATATTGATAAAGTCCATTGTCTCATCGTTCACAATAGCGAGATGAATATTGCGCTAAAAACTTCAATTTCCAATGTGATGCCTCAAATCAACAAGGACAGGCTGATCATTTTAGTGGATGACGCCCTCATTCCTCCTCAGATGTTACAAAACGCCCATCTGGCCAAGGCGCTCCAAGGTGTCGAACTTTCTGGACTGAAGAAAATGGTGCGTTTGGCCAACCGAGCGTCCGTTGAAACGTTCAAAGAAAGCGCTTTGAGCACCCCATTTGATGCGGCCTTTGCCCAAGCG
Organism: uncultured Burkholderiales bacterium; assembly: GCA_903933115.1. GTDB lineage: Bacteria > Pseudomonadota > Gammaproteobacteria > Burkholderiales > Burkholderiaceae_C > Limnohabitans. The sequence goes on along the minus strand of CAIZIT010000093.1, from coordinate 18,774 downwards.
CTGAGCACTCCACACACAGACGGTTTGACGGCCCAAGGGGAATTGGCCTATCACATCACCCATCTCCGGCAAAGCACTCCAGACCACAAGGTCAACGCGTCCCCAATCCAAGAGTTGGGATACGCACTGATTCATTTATGCCACTGGCGAGTGGGCGGCGGGCATGTGATGATGCAAAAAGCCCAAGGACTCGATGCCCAGAGCAGTAAGGCACTTCGAATGAAGCTAGAGCCTCTGTTTGAGAGCGAAGGCATCGAGCTCTTTGACTTTAGACACGATACTTGGATCGCCAGGTCCAAGCACTTTTTAGACTTACCCAGTGCGAGCTTGAACAAAGTGATGAACGAAGACGTTCTGCCTTGGCTCATTGGCGTACCCGAACAAAACGAGCGCAACACGGATGCACTGAAAGAGCCCAGCATTCAAACGCTTCGCCGATTACAAAGCGAAATACAAATGTTTCTCTACGACCAGCACGCCTCTGCCCCGACGTTTGGGAGCGTGAATTCGATTTGGTTTTCCGGAACGGGAACAGCGCCAAAGGCGTGGGATGCCATTCAATTGCTGAGCCCCTTGGCGTCTCAAGACATCACGCTCTTGACCAAAAATAACACTCAAGTGCTGTGCCTTCACGGACTCACCCAAGCCCTTGAGCGCCTGGACTTCGCCTCTTGGCTTGAAATGCTCAAAGAGATGGACCACTTGATTTTTGAGCCCCTTCATCAAACACCCACACTGCAAGTGGTGCTTTGCGGCCGACATCAAGTTAAGCGCTGGAGCATTGAAAAAACCTCCTGGATTCAAAAAAGCTTGAACGCCCTGAAGCATCAATTTTTGGGCGTGGGCAACTCACTCCAACTTCTTTCATGAAACTCGTCCCCAGACCCACCCACACCGCCGCAGCCCAAGCCCTGACTGAAGCTGGCGAGCACCCCTTGCTCTCGCAACTGTTTGCCTCAAGAGGGGTGAGCGATGCCATGGACTTGGATTTATCCTTAAAGCACTTGATCCCCCCCTCTCATTTGAAGGGCAACGAGCAAGCCGGTCAGCTGCTCGCCGACGCGATCGAATCACAAAAGCAAATTTGCATTGTGGCGGACTACGACTGTGACGGCGCCACAGCGTGTGCTGTTGCACTTTCTGGGCTTGAATTGCTAGGCGCTAAAAATGTTCACTTCTTGGTCCCCGACCGGGTTCATGATGGATATGGCTTGACGCCCAAAATCTCACAACGAGTCAAAGATACCCAAGCTCAAATTTTGATCACCGTGGACAACGGCATTGCCAGCATCGAGGGCGTGCAAGTGGCCAAGGATTTGGGCTTAGAGGTGATCATCACCGATCACCATTTACCGGGCCCCTCAACCCCCAATGCCGATGTGATTGTGAACCCCAACCAAAAGGGCTGCACTTTTGAGAGCAAAAGTTTGGCAGGTGTTGGAGTGATGTTCTATGTTTTATTGGCCCTCAGAGCTGAGTTGAGGACCAGGGGATATTTTGTCAAACATCAACTCCAAGAGCCCAAATTGGATCAGCTCTTGCCCTTGGTCGCTCTTGGAAGTGTGGCCGATGTGGTGAGTCTTGATGTGAACAACCGACGCCTCATCCATCAAGGCCTCGAGAGGATCAAAAAAGGCATCATGCCCATGGGACTGAAAGCACTGATTGAGGTTTGCGCCAAAGACCCTACGAGCCTTTGCTCCCAAGACTTGGGTTTTTCCATAGGACCCAGAATCAATGCTGCTGGCCGGCTGTCCGACATGACTTTGGGGATTGAATGCCTGATCACCAAAGACATGAAGAAAGCACAGTTGCTCGCTCAAACGCTGGATCAAATCAATAAAGACAGAAAAAACATCGAACTCGAGATGAAAGAACAAGCCCTTGAAATTGCCATGTCTTTGATGGATGAGCAAGAAGCAGCGCCGGCCGCCCTTTGCATTTTTGATCCCGATTTCCATGAAGGTGTGATCGGCATTGTGGCCTCTCGGGTGAAGGAACTTTATCACCGACCCACCTTTGTTTTTGCCAACACCACAGCCAAAGACAAGTCACATTTACTGAAAGGTTCAGGACGCTCCATTGCGGGCTTTCACTTGCGAGACGCCTTGGATTTGATGAGCAAACGTTACCCCGATTTGATTGTTCAATTTGGGGGACACGCCATGGCAGCGGGTTGCTCGATTGAAGAAGATCAACTCGCACTGTTTGAGTCTGCCTTTGAAGAAACGGCGATCGAGCTCTTGAGCACCGAAGATCTGACCCAAGTCGTTTTGGTCGATGGTCCACTTGGGCAAGCCCACTGTCATGTGGACACAGCCAAGAGGATCAAATCGACCGTTTGGGGCCAAGGATTTTTAGCACCCCTTTTTGTCGACGAGTTTGAAGTGCTCGAGCAACGCGTTCTTGGTGAACAGCACTTGTCACTGAAGCTAAAGCTGGGCCAGCTCCTCGTTGACGGCATTTGGTTTGGTCGCAATGAGCGCCTGAGTGCCAAATCCACTTTGGCCTACAAACTCGAAGTTGACACATGGCGAGGTGCCGAAAAGCTCAAACTCTTCATCCATTGTCTGGCTTAGACGCCTCCATACCCTATCAATGACACCGCAAAAAGGGCCCCCAAAGGGGCCCGTTCAGGGTGCCTTTTTCACCAAAGCCGTTTACAATGATCCAGTGAAATCAATTCTCAACGCAGACCTTCATTGCCACTCTGTTGTATCAGATGGCACGCTCACACCAGCGGCTTTGGCTCAAAGGGCAAAATCCAATGGCGTGGAATTGTGGGCGTTGACCGACCACGATGAGATCGGTGGCCAAGACAGTGCGCTCGAAGCCGCTCAATCCCTGGGTATGAATTACCTCACAGGCGTTGAAATCTCTGTCACTTTTGCTCAAAAAACCGTGCACATTGTGGGCCTGGGTTTTGATGCGTCTGAGCCTTTGATCCAAGAAGGTTTGAAAGCCACCCGAGGCGGTCGAGAAGAGCGCGCTCGGGAGATGTCAGCACAGCTTGAGAAAGTGGGCATTGTGGGTGCCTTTGAAGGAGCTCTTCAGTATGCGGGCAACCTAGAGCTCATCTCCAGAACGCACTTTGCAAGGTTTTTGGTTGAAAGTGGTGTCTGTCAAGACACCAACGAAGTTTTTAGACGCTTTTTGACCGAAGGCAAACCAGGATTTGTTGAACACAAATGGGCCAGCTTGAAAGATGCGGTGACTTGGATCAGAGACTGCAAAGGCATGGCTGTCATTGCGCACCCGGGCAGGTACCCCTTTACACCCACAGAAGAGTTTGCATTTTTATCGGAATTCAAAGCCCATGGCGGCCAAGGCATTGAGGTGGTCACGGGCAGTCATACACCGGACGAGTTTGTCAAATACGCAGACGTGGCCATGGAGTTTGATTTTTTTGCCTCTAGAGGCAGTGATTTCCACAGCCCTACCGAGAGTCGCATCGACCTGGGGGCTTTGCCATGGTTGTCTGGCAAACTCCAACCGATCTGGGAGCAACTTGAAGACCGAATTCAATGAACGAATGAAATTCGTTCACGAATTGAACTAACGCCATCCCCCATCTGCATCATGCAAAAAAGCAACCCCTTGAGCATCATCTTTGCCATTTTGGCCATGGGCTGCATTGCAGGGCTAGACACCACCAACAAGGTGGTTTTGACCACCGTCCCCTTGCTGATGGTTCTTTGGTTCAGATATGCTTTCCAGGCTTTGGCAACCACGGCCTTCTTGTTGCCCAAAGAGGGCTGGGGGTTGTTCAAAACCCAGAAATTTTCACTTCAATTGATTCGAGGCCTCCTTCTTTTTGGATGCAGTTTTTTCGGATTCAAAAGTTTGGAGCATGTGCCTGTCGCTGAATTCACCGCCATTGGTATGCTGACGCCACTTCTTGTGACGGTATTGGCTCAGTTTTTCATGGATGAACAAGTGACGTTGATGCGCTGGATCTTGATTTTAGGCGGTCTCACAGGCGCGGTGCTGATCGTGCGACCCGGTGGGTCTGTACCCATGCATGCAGCCATCTATCCCATATGCATGGTCGTTTTGTACGCGTTTTTTCAAATTTTGACGAGTTACATGGCCAGGACCGAAAGTCCACTGAGCATGCACTTTTTCACGGGCTGGATTGGAACTGCTTTTGCAAGCCTTTTGGTCCTGGGCGCTTGGACCACCGACATCAGCCCCTACGATTGGAGCTTGATGGTGCTGGTGGGTCTTTGTGGCACCTTGGGACACTATCTCTTGATCTTGGCCTACGCCCGTGCACCGGCCTCAAGCATCACCCCCTACCTCTACAGCGGAATCGCCTTTGCCACCCTCTTGGGCTGGACGGTGTTTCAACACATCCCCGATTTGATCGCAAGCCTTGGCATTGCACTCATCGCTCTTTGCGGCATTGGGTGCGCTTGGTCCAATTACCACAGCAAATGATGGACCGTGACCCTGGCGGCTGATATGAGTGCGTCAAGGGGATGGATCTCAACGGCGCAAAGCAGACGATTAAAATGACTTTCTCAATTCCTTATTTTTTGGAGATTACAAGTGCCTTTTGCAAACATCAATGGAATTTCAGTCAACTATCAAATCCAAGGACAAGGTCCTGCCCTGCTGATGTTTGCGCCCGGAGGATGGAGATCGGTCATGTCCAGATGGACCGCGGCTGGTGGCAAAGAGGCTTGGAAGGAAATGGACGGCTTGGCCACCCTGTCTCAACATTTCACCACCATTGCGTACGATAGACGAGAGTCGGGTTTATCAGGTGGTCGAGTGGAGGCACTCTCTTGGGACTTGTATGTCAAAGAGGCCAAAGCGATGCTCGATTTGGCCGGCTTTGAGAAGGCCTATATTTTGGGCTGCTGCATGGGCGCATCTTTGGCCACAGCATTCGCCACTCGCCATCCAGAGGCTTGCAAAGGGCTTTTGCTCCATTGGCCTGTTGGTGGTTTTTTGTGGAAAAGAAAAGGGACCACGTTTTTTCAGCGCCACATCGACTTTGTGAAATCCCATGGCATGCAAGCGGTGATAGACCGAGCTCCCAAAGGAGAAAATTTTTGGATGGACCCAGAAATCGGTCCATGGGGATCGCCATCTGTCCATGATCCTGAGCTTGTCCAATCCCTTTTAGCGATGGACACCGATGAGTACATCTCCATTTGCGAGCAAAGCCGAGACAACATCTTCACAGACACCATGCCCTGCGGCGCAACGGGCGAGCAGTTGATGGGCATTCAAACCCCCTCACTGATCATGTCTGGAGCAGACACGCGCCACACACGCTCAGCCTCTTGGGCTCTGAGAGAGCTCCTTCCCCACTCAGAACTTTGGTCTGTCTTCCCACCCGATCAAACAGGGGAAAACACCCTGGAGCAAGTGCTGAACTTCAAAGCCCAATTGGAAAAATAACAAGTCGTCCTACTCCATGCAAACGCTTGATGCACTAAAACTCATTGACTCGCTAAAGCGTGCAGAGACTGCACACAAAGGAGACAACGGGAAGGTTTTGTTGATCGGCGGAGCAGCGAGCATGGCGGGCGCTTTGGTCCTGGCTGCAAAGGCATCGCTTTACAGCGGTGCGGGATGGACGATCTTGATGATGTTCGATGCCGCCAGCGCACACTTGGTGAGTGATCAGCCTGAGTTGATGGTTCATGACGCTCACCTCATGTCACCCCATGAAGCACTCCAGGCCATTCAGCCCGATGTCATGGCCATAGGCCCAGGGATGGGACAGGGCCCATTGGCTCAAGAGTGGCTTCTTGCCGCCCTTCATTGGCAAGGGCCTTTGATCATTGATGCCGATGGCTTGAACATCTTGGCCAGCAAGGGTGAACTGTTGAACATCCTTCGAACCCGTTCACACCCCACCACACTGACGCCTCATCCAGGTGAAGCCGCTCGACTGCTCTCATGCACCGCTGAGGCGGTTCAATGCGATCGAGCAGAGGCGATTTCAAAATTGACCCAGCTGACTCAATGCCATGTGGTGCTGAAGGGTCACCGCAGTTTGATCATGTCTGTAGGTCTCGATATTCATGAATGCATGTCTGGCAATGCAGGCATGGCCGTTGGCGGCATGGGAGATGTCTTGACGGGTTGTATTGCAGCACTTGCAGCCCAAGGCCTCCATCACGGACTTGATCTTTGGCAAGCCACTTGTCTAGGCGTTGAGCTTCATGCCCGTGCTGCAGACATGATGCTTGAAGAAGGCCTGGGGCCCATTGGCATGACGCCTAGCGAATTGACGGTCTACCTGAGAAAAGTCTTGAATCAGCATTTAGGCAGCTCGCCCAAGACCAGCACATGAAGGCTTGACGATCCTGATCGGCTTCGGAGCGCTTCGTAAATGCGTCCATTCGCTGGACTCTAGTCACTGGCTTTGATGCCGGCTGACTGAATGATTTTGGCAAATTTGACGGTCTCTTGAGACAAAAAATCGTGAAACTGCTCCGGTGTACTGGCCACCACCGACACCCCGTCAGAATAAAACTTCTCTGTCATCGCAGGCTCATGAAGAACATGGGCCACCTCTTGACTGATCTTGTTGACCAGGATCTTGGGGGTTTTGGACGACACCAATATACCGTACCATGTTGACATGTCATACCCTGCCAATCCCGACTCAGAGAGCGTTGGGATATCGGGTGCGATGCTCGAGCGCGTTGGGCTGGTCACGGCCAAGGCCTTTAACTTCCCCGCTTTTAAGTAAGGCATGCTCAACACCAAATTCATGTAGTAAACAGGGACTTGGCCGGCCATCACATCGTTTAGGGCTGGACCCGATCCTTTGTAGGGAATATGGGTCATCTTGGTTCCCGCCATCAAGTTGAACAATTCGGGAGCGAGGTGCGGTAAAGAGCCCGTACCCGCAGAACCAAAATTGATCTCTCCTGGCTTGGCTTTGGCCAAGGCGATCAACTCTTTGACATTTTTAACGGGCAAGTTCACATTCACGGTGAGCACCAAAGGACCTGAGGCCAACAAGGAAGTGGGGGTCAAGTCCTTCACGGGATCGAAGGTATTGCTCTTGTACAAACTGGCATTGGATGCAAATCCAGCTTGAACCAACAACAAATTCAAACCATCTCCCAAAGATTTCCCCACATAGGCCGCACCCACTGTGCCATTGGCACCGGGTTTATTCTCCACGATAACAGCTTGTTGAACACGCTCAGACAAACGCTGAGCGAGGGTTCTGGCCAAGAAGTCCGTCGAACCTCCAGCCTGAAAGGGAACGATCAAATGAATGGGAGCGGAAGGCCATGTTTGAGCCGCTGCGGGGATGAGGCTTTGAAGGACAAGTAAAGCCCCAGCACCGTAGAGTCGAAGGTTCATCATGATGTTTTGTCTCATTGGGGAGGGTTGAGGTACGTTTTGATCCATTGCTTGTACTCAGCCTCTTGGGTCAAGGTTTTCAACAAAAGGTCTTTTGCGATGGGCGGCCCCATGTTGGGTGACACGCGAGCACGCAGTCTTTGAAGCTCCTCAAAGGTCGCGCGAAGTGCTTCATTGAACGGCGAATGACCTTCTAAGGCAACTTTTACGTTCAATTGCGCCAATTGTCTGGCGTCTTTCAACTCCTTGGGTGTGCTGCCCAGCAAAAGCGGTAAGCTTGTGACCGATCGGATGGCCTTCAGTTGCTCCCAGTTTTGTACGCCCACCAAAAAAAGACCATCGACTTTTGCCGTGTTGTAAAGCGCAATTCTCTCAAGAGCCTCACGCATCGGCAAGTTGCTCAATGCAGTGGTTCTGGCAAACACACACAACAAAGGATCGGTTCTGGCATCCACAGCGGCCTGAAATTTTCCCATCGCCTCCGCAGCGTCAATCAAACCCTTGGCAGGCTTGGCAAAAGGTTGCGGCAACTCGGTGTCTTCAATGGTCAAACCACTCACACCTGCGTCCTCGAGCTCTGCAATGGTTCTTCTCACATTCAAAGCGTTGCCAAAGCCGTGGTCGGCGTCAACAAGCAAAGAAAGGGAGCTGGCACGACCAATTCGATGTGCGGTTTCCGCCAACTCAGTGAGCGTCAACACCACTTGGTCAGGCGCTCCAAGAACATGCCAAGAGGCCACTGAGCCCGCCAGCATGCCCAACTCAAAGCCCAAATGCTCGGCCATGCGCGCAGACAAGGGATCGAAAACAGAGGCTGGAAATAGACAAGCATCTTGCTGCAGGACAGCCCTCAAGTGAGACCTTCTGATTTGACAATTCAAAATATTACTCCGCAGTGGACATGGCTGATTAATGTAGCTCAATTCAAGACTCAAGAGCTTCAATGATAATAGAGGACCTCGGAAACGATCCCATCAACACCCTGACGCCTAAAGCCGTGCAATACTTCGAAATTCATCCGACCCATCCCCAAGAAAGACTTTTGAGTGCAAGCGCCTTGATGCTTTCAAAGGGTGCTGTTTTCGCCATTCCCACCGATTCCAGTTATGCCTTGGTTTGCCAACTGGATGACCCCAAGGCGGTTCAAAGGATGCGACAAATCCGAGGCATCGATGAACGCCACCTGTTGACGCTGCTTTGTAGGGACTTGACGCAGTTGGCGAGTTACGCCAAAGTGGACAATCGACAATACAGGCTCTTGAAGGCGGCCACACCAGGGGCATTCACCTTCATCTTGGACGCCACCAAGGAAGTTCCCAAAAGAGTGAGTCACCCACAAAGAAAAACCATTGGCCTGCGTGTACCGAACCACCCTGTTGTTCAAGGCTTGTTGCGTCTTCATGAACAAGCCTTGCTTTGCACGACTTTGATTTTGCCGGGGGAGGACGCTGCGTTGAACGACCCTGATGAAATTCGAACAAGGTTGGGCCATCAAATTGAAGGGCTGATGGATGCGGGAGCGGTGTCCCAAGAGCCCACGACGGTGCTGGATCTCACCCCCATGAACCACTCGGGTGAGCCCATACTGATCCGCCAAGGCGGCGGAGATTTGTCGCTTTTAGGTATTTCTTTACATGCAAATTAAGTAAAAAATAACTAAAAAAAGGTTAATTTAACGCTCTTTTTGACCGTTAGATGTAACTTTTGGTTACAAATCGCATACCTGATGGCACAATGTCGGAGTGGAAAACAATGAGCTCATCCAAACCGTTCTGATCTTTGCATTGCCTGTTTTATTTGCAATCACATTGCATGAAGCAGCGCATGGTTACGCCGCCAAATTTTTTGGCGACGATACAGCTTGGATGCAAGGTCGAGTGACCCTGAACCCCATGAACCACATCGATTTGATTGGCACCATTGTGATGCCATTGATGCTTTACTTTGCCACCTCTGGGGCTTTGCTGTTTGGATATGCCAAACCCGTGCCCGTTCGCTTTGGTCACTTGAAGCATCCCAAGAGAGACATGGTCTGGGTGGCATTGGCGGGTCCAGCCATTAATTTTTTTCAAGCTCTTGTATGGGGCGCGCTGCTCTTTGTTTTGGGCAACCTAGGGGTTCAAGAGCGCTTCTTTCTCTCCATGTGTCAAGCCGGTGTGTTGGTCAACGTGGTGATGTTTGTCTTCAACCTCTTTCCCATTCCCCCTTTGGACGGGGGTCGGATTGTGGTTGGTCTGCTGCCCTGGAAAGCAGCGATGGAATTCTCTCGCATTGAGCCTTATGGGTTCTTTGTGGTCATGTTTTTGGTCATGATTGGGGCCATCAACAAGATTTGGATGCAACCTTTGATGGGTTTGACCTACCAAATGGTCGCTTGGTTGCTTAGCCCACTCGATTTGATGTTTCAAGTAGTCATATGAAAGAACGTGTTTTATCCGGCATGCGCCCCACGGGCGCGCTGCATCTGGGCCACTACCATGGTGCCTTAAAAAATTGGGTGCGACTTCAGTCCGAAATGGATTGCTTTTACTTTGTTGCCGATTGGCACGCGCTCACCACCCACTACGAAAGCCGTGAAATCATAGAAAAAAACGTCTATGAGATGGTCATCGACTGGCTTGCTGCAGGACTCGACCCCGAAAAATGTACGATTTTTTTACAAAGTCGCATTCCCGAACACGCTGAACTTTTCACCTTATTGGCCATGGGAACCCCCTTGGGATGGCTAGAGCGAGTACCCACCTACAAGGACCAGCAAGAGAAACTCAAGGACAAAGATTTGTCCACCTATGGCTTTCTTGGCTACCCTCTTTTACAAGCCGCCGACATCTTGATCTACAAAGCCAAGTATGTACCTGTTGGTGAGGACCAGGCCTCGCATGTGGAATTGACGCGTGAAGCGGCCAGGCGTTTCAATCACCTGTACGGTAAAGAGATCAACTTTGAGGAAAAGTTGCTTGAAACCTTCAATAAACTCAATCCCGAAGCGGTCAAACGCTTTGAAAAGTCGAGAAAGAAATTCCAAGAAACCGGGGATCAGAAGTCTTTAGAGGGCGCTCTAGGCTTTGTTCACAACGAGCCTTTGCTCAATGCCAAAGACAAAGAGCGTCTTGAGGGCTACTTCAAAGGAACGGGCTCAGCGATATTGCCTGAACCCCAGGTTTTACTGACCCAGGCCAGCAAATTACCGGGCCTCGACGGCGCAAAAATGAGCAAGAGTTACAACAACTCCATAGCCATCCGAGAAGATAAAGCGAGTCTTGAACAAAAAATCCGAAAAATGCCAACCGATCCCGCCCGAATCAAAAGGACAGATCCTGGCAACCCTGAAAAATGTCCTGTCTGGCAATTTCATCAAATTTATTCTGATGAAAACACCAAGTCTTGGGTACAAAAAGGTTGTCAAAATGCAAGTATTGGGTGTTTAGAATGCAAACAACCCATTATTGAACAAGTTTTGATCGAGCAAGCACCCATGTTAGAGCGTGCAGAACGGTTCTTAACCCAACCCAAATTGGTGAGAGAGATAGTGGACGCGGGAACTCAAAGAGCCCGTCAAACTGCTCAAGAAACCATGAAGGATGTTCGTCAGGCCATGGGCCTGAATTATTGATTAGGAAGTTGAATCATGAGTCTTTATGTCATTGACGACCACCCCTTGCTCAGACAAGCCTTGGGCATGCTTTTACGCAGAATCAAACCCGCATCCAAAGTGGTGGAGCTTGAAAAGTTGAGCGAACTGCAAGCTGCCATCATTAAAAACGGGGCTCCTGAATTGTTCGTGCTCGATCTCTTGCTCCCCGGGGTCAAGGGCGTGAGTGCCATCACCGACATCAAGGCCATGTATCCCGAGACGCCCTTGGTGGTCATCTCGGCCATGCCCTCTGGTGAGGCTGAGGAAACTTGTCTAGAAGCGGGCGCAGACTTGTTCATTGAGAAGTCCTTGCCAGCCAGCGACATCTCCAGTGCGATCGCGGGTCTGTTCACCGAGGAAAAAACCAGCGAAGACGACGACGAGGACATGCCTGCCACTGCGGGCAGTGACACGAAACTGTCGAAGCGCCAAAAGCAATTGATCTTGATGCTTGACAGAGGCCTCTCCAACCGAGACATCGCCAGCGAGCTCAACATCAGCGAACACACGGTGAAGGTGCATCTTTGGAGACTCTTTAGGCGCCTAGGGGTCAAAAGCAGGACTCAAACTTTGCACTTTGCCAGAATGCATGGCTTTTTAATGAGCTGATCCCGCTCTTATTGGAACGGGATTTTGAAGCTTGAGTCCATCAAGCCCAACTTCAAAGCTCACCCCAAAAGCGAGGACATCCCATCCTCGCTTTTTTTTGCGCCTGATGAAACCCAAAGACGCTCATCTCATGAACCCCATGCACCATCAAGCTCATGGGGGTCATGGGGGACATGGACTTCAAATCAGGGAACTGAAGAAAAGCCAGGTCACTTGGCTTTGTACAAGCCCTCAATCTTCAATTGCAAGTTTTGAGCACCCAGTGTGATGGGCCCAGTGGTGAGTCCCAAGTCCAGAGGATCCGGTATGGCTTGACCCGTTTTGGAGATGCGAACATGGATCAACACTTGTGAAAATTGTGATAATTTTCGATCCGCTGACATGGCCAAATCGTCGTTCAACTCAAAGCTCATGGGGAAAGCCGTTGCCTTGGTTTTCAAGATGGCAATGGGCATGCGAGAGCCTTGGGGGTCAGTGGCATAAACCAAGACACTATCGGTTTTTTCAACTTTTGAGGCCAAAGCCTCTGACAAGACAACCTGTCCCTTGATCACAGAAGAGACCGCTCCCTTGGATTTTTCAGGGGCTTTCGGGGTGGATTTGATCCCTAACTTTTCTTGCGACAAGGCAATCACCTGATCAACACTCTTCGCCTCGGAGGAGTTGGGGTCAAGTTGCTTTCTGACACGACTCCAGTGTTCGAGTGCCAATTGGTACTTGCCTTGAGAAAAGGCTGCACTGCCAGCGAGCAGCAACGCGTTTGCTTGATCCGGATCCGCCTTTAGAACAGACTCAATGATTTGCATGCTCTCGCCTTCAAAGCGACCTTGATTGAGCATGGCCAGCACCTCAGCACGTTCAATCGCCACATCGTCGTTGCGACTCAAAGACAAGGACTTCTTGAAGGCCTCGTTGGCCTCAGTGAAATGCTCTCGCGCCCTCTCGACCCGGGCGAGCATGGTCCAAGCCTCCACCGAGTTGGGCTCTTGGCTCACGCGTTCTTGCATTTCTTTGGCCATCTTTTCAAGCATCTCAGGCGAGCGAGCGTGTTCTGCTGCATTGAAGTCAGCCCCATCGGAGGCCCCGTCCACCAGAGCTTGAGGGTCCAGCGCAGCAGGTTGACCAATCGTCAAATAAAGGCCCAAAGACGCCACAAATAAAAACACCGACAAGGAGACCATGAGCCACTTGTAGCGTTGAGGACGTGAAGGGGATGCGAGCGCTTGCTTGCCGCTCACCGCACCAGAGCTCTGGAGCGAGTGGGGCTCGACTGGGGCATCGATTTGAGCACCCGCGGTGTCTTCGAGCAAACGTCTCGCGAGCTCATCGTGCGCCTGCGCAAATTCTTCCTCCGTGATCAAGCCCCTCGAGCGCTCCAACTCCAGATCCGCCAGTTGCGCTTTAAAGACTTGGGCTTGGGCCAAAACAAGTTCTTTGTTGGGTGCACTAGGAGCAGGCATGTCCTTGGGGTCCCTTTGCTCAGAGAGGGCGTCCTCTTTGAGTTTTTGATCTCTGCTGAATTGACGCTCACGCCAGTAAAAAATCAAGATCACCAACAGGACCAAGACCAAAACCGTCAACATAAAGTAAATTAAATTTGAGCTCACATCAATCCTTCAATATCTTGTTCAAGCGCTCTTGCTCCTCTGCACTCAAGCGCTTAGAAACAGGCGCCTGGTTCAGGCGTTGCCTGATATGTCCAATCAAAAACCAAAGGGCCAACAAAAGTGCAAGCGCAGGCCCAAACCAAAGTCCCCAAGTCAAAGGCTTGACCTGGGGTCGGTACAAAACAAAATCGCCATAACGAGAGACCAAGAACGCTTTGATTTCCTCATCGCTGTTGCCCTTTTTGATGAGGACACGAACCTCTTTGCGCAAGTCCTCCGCAAGTTCAGCACGCGAGGAGGCCAAAGACTCGTTTTGACAGACCAAGCAGCGAAGTTCTTGTGCAATCTCCACCAGTCTGGCCTCCACCACAGGATCCTCGGCCAAAGGCTGCGCCTCCATCGCCCAGGTCAACGCACAGGACAAGACCCAACTCACGCAAAGCGCACTTTTGCAAAACATAAAACTCAAAGAACGAATCCAATTCATACTGCAGACTTTCAAAACCTTCAAGACGCTGGCGTCAACGACTGGATCAAAGGCATCACTTGGTTGGCCAACAGCTCCGCCGTCATCGCACCGACATGCTTGTAACGAATCACGCCCTTTGCGTCAATCACATAGGTCTCGGGCACACCATAAACACCATAGTCAATGCCCACCCGACCATCCAAGTCGAACACGGACAGTTGATAAGGGTCGCCATGGCGTTTGAGCCACACCTCGCTTCTCTTTCTGGCCAGACTCAATTTGTCCTCCAAAGACAAAGCACCTTTTTCTTCATCTTGGGGCTGTATTTCTTTGTAACTCAGTCCCACGATCGGCACACCCGTTCTTTGCGCAAAGGCCACCAACACGGGATGCTCATCTCGACATGCCACACACCAAGTCGCCCAGACGTTGAACATCCAGACCTTGCCCTCAAAATCTTTCGGTGAAAAATTTTGAGTCCCTTTGAGCGTTGGCAACTCAAATGAAGGGGCCGCCTTGTCGATCAATGGCGATGGAATCTCTCGAGGGTCCTTTCTCAACCCGATGGCCAAAAAGACAACAAGTCCCAAAAAGAGAACCAATGGAATTAAAAATTTTTTACGACCCATGACTTCACTCCATACACTTTTTTTTCGCACCCGCCATTGACAACTTCACTGGGAGGACATTGCTCGGTATCGCTTATCCAGTGCAGCCAAAAAGCCACCCAAAACCATCACCAAGACGCCCGCCCACAGCCAAGGCACAAAGGGTTTGAAATAAACTCGCATGCTCCATTGAGGTGTGGCACCTGCCAAAGCATCCCCCAAGGACACATACAAGTCTTGCATCACACTGGAATCAATAGCAGCCTCTGTCATGGGCATGGCTGAGGAGAGGTAATGCCTTTTCTCAGGATAAAGGGTCTTGAATTCAGCGCCATTTTTAAGGACTTGAACTTGCGCTCGAATCGCTCGGTAGTTGGGTCCGTTGACCTCGCTCATCCCGATCAACTTGAAGACATAGGCATCGAGCGTCACCTCATCTCCAACACCCATGCGGACATCTTTCTCGATTTCAAAGGACTTCACCCCCGTGATCCCCACAACGATGATGGCCAAACCCAAATGTGCAAGTTGCATCCCCCAAAAAGAGCCTCCGATTCGACCTGGCAAATGAAGTCTTTTGAACATCTGAATGAATCCCGCAGATCCAACCCAACCGCCCAAAAAGAAACCCAACATCACCCCGGGTGAGAAACGCCCCATCCACCAAGACAGGGCCACGGCAAACACCCAGCCCAACACCAAGGGCGCGATCAGTTGAGGCCACAAGTCGCGCATTTGCGCTTGCCTCCAACGCACCAAACTGCCTGGCACCATGATAAAGACAAGAGGCACCATCAAGGGTGCAAAGACCACATCAAAATAGGGTGGGCCTACAGAGAGCTTGCCCAGTTGCAAAGCGTCCACAATCAAGGGGTACAAGGTTCCCAGTAAAACGGCTAAGGTCGCAACACTCATGAGCACGCTGTTGACCAGCAAAAACGTCTCTCTTGAGAGCAAGCCCATGCTGGCTTGCTCCGTCACGGCTTGTGCACGCCAAGCAAAAAGCGTCAAAGACGAACCCACCACAAGGGCTAAAAATATCAATACAAAAACTCCTCGGGTCGGATCCGACGCAAACGCATGCACGGACGTCAACACGCCAGAGCGTACCAAAAAGGTCCCCAAGAGCGAGAGAGAAAAGGCCGCAATCGCGAGCAACACGGTCCATGCTTTGAAGACCCCTCTTTTTTCAGTCACCATCAGTGAGTGAATCAAAGCGGTCCCGACCAACCAAGGCATGAAGGAGGCGTTCTCCACAGGATCCCAAAACCACCACCCCCCCCAACCCAACTCGTAATAAGCCCACCAAGAACCCAGGCCAATGCCTAAGCTCAAAAATGTCCACGCAATCACGGTCCATGGCCTGGACCACCTTGCCCAGGCTGCATCCAAACGCCCAGCCAGTAAAGCGGCAATGGCAAAACTGAAGGCCACGGACATCCCGACATAGCCCATGTAGAGCATGGGCGGGTGAATGACCAAACCAGGGTCTTGCAGCAAGGGGTTCAAGTCGCGCCCCTCTGCGGCAGCGGGCAACATGCGCAAAAAGGGGTTGGAGGTGAACAAAATGAAGGCCAAAAATCCAGTGGAAATGAGGCCCATCACCCCCAAGACACGGGCCACCATGGCCAGAGGCAAGGATTTGGAGAAGAGAGACACCGCACAGGCCCAAAACCCAAGCAAAAACACCCAGAGCAACAAGGAGCCCTCATGCCCCCCCCAAAGCGCAGCAAACTGATAAGGCTTTGGCAAAAGACGGTTGGAGTGCTCGGCCACATAGGCCACAGAAAAATCGTTGTTTAAAAAGGCCCACTCCAAGCACATGAAGGACAACCCAATCAAAGCCCATTGCACATAGGCACTGGGTCTGGCCAAGGCTTGAAGCGTCTCACGCCCTTGGGCCGCACCAAGCAAAGGCAACACGCCTTGAACGATGGCCACTAAAAATGCCAAGATCAAAGCAAAATGACCCAATTCAACCAACATATCACATCCTTTTGCGGTCAATTCCGCCAACACACCATGCATTCAATCGCATTGAATGGACGGCTCATCTCTGGATCCATCCATCAAAGCGAAATCTTGAAGCACAGCTTATTTTTAAACCATCGCTCTTAAAAAAGCACTCCTGTGCGCGTCCATACGCATCAAGGAGACTTCACACTTTGCGCAGCCTTTCTGATAGCTGCCTGATCCATGGCCGCCTTGGCCTCTGGCGGCATGTAATTTTCATCATGCTTGGCCAAGACCTGAGAAGCCACAAAGACACCATCCTCGCCCATACTGCCCTGGGCCACAACGCCTTTGCCTTCCTTGAACAAATCGGGCAAGAGGCCTTTATAAATCACCTGAACTTCACGCTCATTGTCCGTGACCACAAATTCATGGCTCAAATCCACTTGCTTGAGACTTCCCATTTTCACCATGCCACCAACCCTAAAGGCTTGTCCTTTGGGCGACTCGCCTAAGGAGACTTGTGTGGGTGTGAAGAAGAACACCAAATTGCTTTTGAATGCATTGAGCACCAAAGTCACGATGAGGGCCAAAATCACCACGCCAATGGCGATCACCAAAAACCGCTGGCCGCGTTTGCTCATGCTCTGCCTCCTCTTCTTTGCGCCAAGTCGGCATCGAGCTCATAGGCTTGACGTAGATCTTCCAACTCTTTGCCCCAAGCACCCCGGGCTTGGAGGCTTTCCATCAATAGCAGCAGCACGCATGCACCAAAGCTCCCCCAAACAAACAAGGCATAGCCACCCATGGCAAAAAATTCATCCCAAGTGGCCCAATGCAAAGTCAAAAAACTCATATCCATCTTATACCCCACTTCTTTGAAGCGTTTGATGTTTCTCAAACCACAGCTTGAGCCAATGGCTCTCACGCTCCCTTTGCAAAATCAAAGTTCTCATGCGATAAAAAACAATGGCAAAGGTGTAGAGCCAAAAGGCAATGGCCATCAGCATCATGGCCAGCAGCATCAATCTCGCCATCGAGGGCGATTGCGTGATGGACACGCTAGCACCTTGGTGCAAGGTGTTCCACCACTTCACAGAAAAATAAATAACCGGGACATTGATGCACCCCACGATTGCGATCACTGCACCTGCTCGGTCTGCACGCTTGACATCGTCAATGGCAGACGTGAGGGCCATAAAACCCACATAGAGAAACAACAAAATCAATTCGGAGGTGAGTCTTGCATCCCAGACCCACCAAGTCCCCCACATGGGCTTGCCCCACAAAGCACCCGTCCAAAGAGAAAGGACTGCAAAAATGGCGCCCGTTGGTGCCAAGGCTTGGGTCATCATGCCCGACAAACGCGTCTTGAAGGTCAAGCCCATCACACTCCAAAAGCCCATGGCCAAATAAATCACCATCGACATCCAAGAGGCAGGCACATGAACAAAAATAATGCGGTAGCCCTCGCCTTGCTGGGCATCGATGGGCGCCACGCCCAGACCAAGCCACAGGCCCATCAGCGCTAGAGCTGCGGCCAACACCGCGCACCATGGCCAACACTTTGCACACAGGTCAAAGAAATTTTGGGGCGCCGCGTAATAAAACCAGTGAATTCTTGAAGCCATCGTTTTATGTTTTCGTAAAGAAAAATTGGACCCTCATCGCGCCCTTACTCCACCGCCAATTGGATGGCCATCGCACAAGCAAAGGGGCTCAATAATAAACTGCCCAGCATCATGGCGAGCAACAAAGACACATGGGCTTGTATGCCCAAGCCCCCCATTTGGGCCTCCAAGGCCCCTGCACCGAAAACCAACACCGGCACCATCAAGGGTAACACCAACAAAGAGAGCAAAACACTGCCCCCCCTCACCCCCAAAGTGAGTGCTGCACCAATGGCGCCGATTGCCGTCAAGGTGGGGGTTCCCAAAAGCAAGGTGAACATCAAACTCATGAGCAACTCAGGGCTCAAATCGAACTGCACCCCCAAAAGAGGCGCCAAAACGACCAAGGGCAGACCGCTCAAGAGCCAGTGCGCCAGCATCTTCGCGCCCACCTTCACCCACAAACTCGAAGGCATCAGCACCAATTGTTCCAAAGAACCATCTCCATAATCGTTCTCGAAGAGCCTGGGCAAACTGAGCAGTGTGCTCAACAAGGCCCCTATCCATAAAATACCGGGCGCCATTCTGCGCAAAAAGCTCAACTCTGGCCCCATGGCCAGAGGAAACAAACTGGCCACAATGATCATGAAGAAAAGGCCCGTCAAGACCTCTGTGCGTCGCCTCAAGGCGAGCAACAGGTCTCTTTGCACGAGGCTCCAAAAAACGCTCATGACTCGAGACTCACTTCTTGGCCAGGCGCATCGATGTCCACCCTTTGGTGGCTGGTGTAGACCAACAAGCCCTGAGCCCTCAAATGCGCCTCAATGGCTTGGATCAAAACTTGAAGTCCCTCGGGATCGAGTGCAACAAAGGGCTCGTCCAAAATCCACAACTTCGCTTCATGGACAAAGAGCTTGGCCAAGGCCACGCGTCTTTTTTGCCC